>NZ_FYDN01000012.1:0-263913 GCF_900187485.1 Pseudomonas sp. Irchel s3a12 | reverse complement strand
AGTCGTAGTCTTCGAGGTCCGGGGCAAAGGTGCTTTTCGCCGTGCCTTCGGGGAGGATCTGCGGTTTTTCGAAGTCGTAGTCGCGGCGGCTGACGCGGGTGGTGCGGGTTTCCAGACGCAGGTTGAAACGCTTGATCACCGGTTTGTCGGCGGCCATGCCGGAGTCTTGCTGGTAGCTCACCGGTTTCAGCTTACGGAACACGGTCTGGTCGTCGCCGAACACCAGTTTGTGGCCGCTGCTGCTGTGCTGGAAGTGGAAGTGAATGCCTTCTTCCTCGCACAGGCGCTGGATGAAATGCAGGTCGGATTCGTCGTACTGCACGCAGTACTCGCGTTCCGGGTATTCGGCGTTGAGCTGGAAGCTGTAGGCGTCGGCAAGAATGCCGCGATCTTCCAGGACCTGAGCGATGATCTTCGGCACGGTCAATTGCTGGAAAATCTGCTGATCGTGGTTGTGCCGCAGGTAGGCCAGTTGTGGCACCAGGCTGAGGCTGTAACGGGTCAGGGTCTTGCCGGAGTCGCCTTGCTCGATGCGATAGACCAGACCGTGGATCTTGCCTTCGCCGGTCGGGCCGAAGGTCAGGACGCCGGGTTTGTGCAACAGCTCTTCGAGTTTGAGGTCGGGGCGGGCGCTGACGAGTTCGAGGTCGAAACGGAACGGTTGGTTGAGGGCTTCGCGACCGGTGAAGCTGAGGACTTGCAGGTCGGCGTTGGCGCCTTCAAGCGTGAGGGTAATGTGGGTTGCGTTGGCGTCCAGCATGCCTTGAATTCCGTCCATTGAATAAGCAGGTGACGGATGATGGAGGATTCAGCCGCCTCGTTCAAGGCACAAAAGCCGTAGGTCTGGCAGGTTTGCGGTATAGGGAAAACCCTTAGATGAGGTGTTTGGCCCAATGAAACCGGGCATTTGCTGCGAATTGGCGTTGATTGCCGGCAACTTTTCCCACGACCCGGGGTTGAAGAATCCTCAGTCAGATTCAGACTAAAGTCGCCTGTAGAACGTCAAAGCCATCTGCCATCATTGCCGTTCACCCCTGCGTGTTCACTTTCTCCTGGTTCAATCTGACCCGGGACGGGAGCTATTTTTCTGGCTTGTTGCGCGCTTGCGCAAACGCTGCATTGTTGGAGTTTTTCATGCGTCCCCCATTTCCCCTCATCACCCCGCGCCAGTCGTTTGGCTTCGGAGCCTTTGTGCTGTGCGCAGGTTTTACCGCACAGGTTCAGGCCAGCGGATTTTTTGAAGACACCACGGCGAAGATCGAATCGCGCACGGTGTACTTCAACCGCGATTTCCGTGATGGGCACACCACGAACGATCAGGGCGCCTCCAAGCGTGAAGAGTCGGCACAGGGCTTTATTCTCAACCTGCAATCGGGCTACACCGAGGGCACGGTGGGTTTTGGTATCGATGCGCTGGGCATGCTCGGCTTTCAACTCGATTCCAGCCCGGACCGCAGCAACAGCGGCTTGCTGCCCTCCAGCGGCAACGACCCGCGCGGCTCGAAAGGCCAATACGCAAAAATGGGTCTAACCGCCAAGGTCAAGGTCTCGGACACGGTGCTGAAGTACGGCGCGCTGCTGCCGGATCTGCCGTTGCTGAAATACAACGACGGACGTTTGCTGCCGACCATGTTCAATGGCGCCATGCTCACCTCTAAAGAGCTGAAAGACCTGACCTTCATGGCCGCGCGCCTGGACAAGTACACCGCGCGCGATTCCACCGATTCGCAAGACATCCGCGTGCACTGCAAGAACAAGCGCTACGCCTGCAACACCACCGCCGACCATTTCGACATGTACGGCTTCGACTACAAGATCAACGATCGTCTGACTGCGCAGTATCACTACGCCGAACTGGAAGACATTTATCGTCAACACTTTGTCGGGCTGTTGGGTAATCAACCGTTAGCTGGCGGTGTACTTAAAGCGGATCTGCGCGTGCTGAAAAGTGCCGACAGCGGCGATGCCAAGGCCGGTTCCATCGATAACCGGGCGTTGAGCGGCATGCTGTCCTATGCGCACAGCGGCCACACGTTCAGCGCCGGTTGGCAGCGCATGAACGGCGACAACTCGATGCCGTACCTCGATGGCAGCAATCCGTATCTGGTCAACTACGTGCAGGTCAACGACTTCGCCGCTGCGCAGGAACGTTCCTGGCAACTTCGTTACGACTATGACTTCAAGGCGATTGGCATTAATGGTTTGAGTTTCCTGACTCGTTATGTGAACGGTGACCACATCAAGGTGTTGGGCAGTGATCAGGAAGGCAAAGAGTGGGAACGCGACAGCGAGTTGAAGTATGTGATTCAGACGGGCACGTTCAAGGATGTGAGTTTGCGTTTGAGGAATGCTACGTATCGCACCAACTACGAGAAGTTTGCCCGGGATGTGGATGAGACACGGTTGATTGTGAGTTATAGCTTTTCGGTGTTGTAAGGCATTGATTTGTAGCGTCTGATCGACTGCTTTCGCGAGCAGGCTCGCTCCCACATGGGATCAATGCCGGACACAGCATCTGTGTTCACTGAAGATCGTGGAAACGAGCCTGCTCGCGAAGGCGTCCTTACAACCAATGCCAGAACCGGCTCCAGAACCCCCGATTCAAATCCTCTTTGCACCCGGCATATTGCCGCGCATACACGTCCGAACGGTTCTGCACTTTGCGCGCCGTCGGCATCAGCCAGGCTTTGCTCGCGTAAGTCTTGTTGCGGAACCCGCCCCAGCCTTCGTGGTAGTTGAGGTATTGGTTGTAGGCGTCGTACTTGTAGACGCCATTGATCGAATAGGTCTTGTCCATGTACCAGCCGACAAAGTCGATGGCGTCGTCGAAGTCTTCGCGGTCGGCGCCGCTGCGGCCGGTGCTTTTCTGGTAATCGGCCCACACTTCATCTTTGGCTTGCGCATAACCCGAGGCGGTTGAGACGCGGCCCCACGGGATTACCCAGAGCAAGTATTTGCGCGGAGTCTTGGCGTCGTAGCGGTAGCCGGATTCCTGATACATGATCGCGAAGGGCACCTGAATCGGTACGCCCCAGCGTTTTTGCGTGACTTGCGCAGCGTCGTACCAGTCGCTTTTTTCGCGGAAGATTTCACAGATGTCTTCCGGCGAACGGGGCGGCGAGGTGCCGCACCCGCTCAGTAGCGTTGCCAGTGTCAGTAGTCCAAGCGTCTGCCTGTAATTCAAAAGCCGTTATCCCGTCGTGCGCAAAAAGGCCGACAGTTTACGCGCTCAGCTCAATTGATGACGATAGGGCAGATCCGGGCCGGTCTTGCTGCAGGTCAGCGCGGCGGCTTGAACGGCGAACCTGAGCATGGCGTCGACCTGCTCGCGAGCGAGTTGCTGCACGCCTTCGACCGAGTCCAGACCGTGCTCGGTCAGCCAAGTGATCAAAGCAGCCTGGAAGGTGTCACCGGCGCCAACGGTGTCGGCGATCTTCACTGAGGCCGCCGGCACCGACCAGTTGCCATGCTGGCGGCTGAACACACTGGCGCCGTCGCCGCCACGGGTGAGGAAGACGACCTGGCAGCGGTGTTCGAGCCAGCCTTCGATCACCCGTTGCGGGTCCTGTTCGGGGTAGAGCAGGCTCAGGTCTTCGTCGCTGACCTTGATCAGGTCGGCCAGTGGCACCAGCGTGGCGATGCGCTCGCGCCACAGGTCGATGTTCGGCTCGGGATTGAGCCGCACGTTGGGGTCGAGGGTGATCAGGCGTTTGCCGCTCTCGCGCTGCACCAAGGTCAGCAAGGTGTCGCCGATCGGCTGCACCACCAGCGAGAATGAGCCAATGTGCAAGCCGCGCACCTCAGGGCCCAACACCGGCAGATGCGCAAGACTCAGTTGCCGATCGGCACAGCCCTCACCGCGAAAGCTGTAATGCGGCGAGCCATTGGCACCGACGGCGACCATGGCCAGCGTGGTCGGTGCGGCGAAATCCACCAGATAGTCCGGGCGCACACCTTCATCCTGCAGCACTTGCTGCAAGCGGCGGCCGAGGTAGTCGGTGGACAGCCCGCCAAACAAGGCTGAGTCCACGCCCAAGCGGCGCAAACCGACGGCGACGTTGAACGGCGAGCCGCCAGCAATCGCTTTGAAAGTCACTTTCGAGGCCAGACCGCTGGCGTCGTCTTCGCTGAAAAAATCGAACAGGGCTTCGCCACACACCAAATACATAATTGTTTGCTCTTTATAGGGTTGCGACATGCTGTTGATAGCGTTCATAGGCCTGCTGGAACGCCGCGACGTTGGCGGCAATCGGCAGGGTTTCACTGCTTGAGTCGAGTTTCACGCAGCGCTGGCACAGATCGGCGAGGGTGTCTTCGTGGCCGTTCGACCAGGATTTGCACCACGCCGCTTGAATCGCTGCGCCCAAGGCTGCGGCTTCACTTTGTTCGGTACAGATCACCGGGGTGTTCATGATGTCGGCGACGATCTGCCGCCACACCGCACTTTTCGAACCGCCGCCGATCAGGCAAATGCTGCGGCTTTGTAAACCATTCTGGCGGAGCAAATCCAGCCCGTAGCGCAAACCGAAGGTGGTGCCTTCGACGGCGGCGCGGCACAGATTGGCCTGGGTCAGGTTGTCCAGCGTCAAGCCGTGCAGGCTGCCGGTGGCGTGGGGCAAGGCGGGGACGCGTTCGCCGTTGAGAAACGGCAGCATGCTCACGCCGTCGGCACCGATGGGGGCTTGCGCGACGAGGTCGTTGAACTGTTGCAGGTCGAGGTCGAACAGCTCGCGGATCGCGCCGGTGGCGTTGGTCAGGTTCATGGTGCAGATCAGCGGCAACCATCCGCCGCTGGACGAGCAGAACGTCGCGACCGAGGCGTCCGGGCTGACTTTTGGTACCTCGGAATAGGCGTAGACCGTGCCGGAAGAGCCGAGGCTCATGGTGATCGCGCCGGGCTGAATGTTGCCGGTGCCGATGGCGCCCATCATGTTGTCGCCGCCACCGCTGGAGACCAGCGCATTGGGGTTGATGCCGAGGTGTTCGGCGATGGCCGGGAGGAGGGTGCCGACCGATTGATGTGCATCGATCAGCTCAGGCAGCGCCGCTTGCAGGCGTCCGCTGGCGTCGATGTCGCGCAGCAGTTGCAAGTCCCATTGGCGGGTGCGCACGTTGAAATAGCCGGTGCCGGAGGCGTCGCCGTATTCGCTGCAGGCGCGGCCGGTGAGCCAGAAGTTCAGGTAGTCGTGGGGCAGCAGAGTGCGTGCGATGCGTGAGAACACCACGGGGTGCTGTTCTTTGGTCCAGAGCAGTTTCGACACCGTGTAGCCCGGCGCGATGACCACGCCGAGGCGTTCCAGCGAGCCTTTTTCACCGCCCAGATGAGTGAGCAGACGCTCGTTTTCGGCGCTGGTTTCGGTGTCGCACCAGAGCTTGGCCGGGCGCAGCACTTCACCTTGATCATCGAGCAGGACCAGACCGTGCTGCTGGCCGGAGACGCCGATGCCGAGGATCGCCTGACCGTCGACATTCGCCGCCAGCAATGCCTGGCGGGTAGCGATGGCGAAGGCGTCCAGCCATTGCTGGGGGTCTTGTTCGCGGCGACCGTTGGCGCCGCTGATCATCGTGTGGGCGGCGGCGCCCTGGCCGAGCACTTGGCCGCTGGCGGCGTCGAGGATGATGGCTTTGGTGCCTTGGGTGCCGCAGTCGATGCCTAGGAAGAGTTGTTGTTTTGTCATTAGCACTCCAGGACCGCTCGTTCCCACGCTCTGCGTGGGAATGCCTCATTGGACGCTCTGCGTCTGCTGTTGGATGGGACGCGGAGCGTCCCGGGCTGCATTCCCACGCAGAGCGTGGGAACGATCAGGCTGCGAGAATCTTTTCCAGCGTCCGCGTCACACCTTCTTCGCGCAAGCTGTCGCAGCACCACTCAAACGCCGCGACAAACTCCGCCGAACGCGGTATCGCCGTGCCGAAAATCTCTTCGACCGCCAACAACCGCTGAGTGATTAAAGCATCGTCCGCCACCAACGCCTGACAAAACGCCGCGCGCGGATCAGGAATCGAATAGGTGTCACCATTCTCATCCACCCCCGTCAAATACAACGCCCACGCCGCCACCACCAACGCCGCACGTTTAGTCTCCTGCCCATCAGCAATCAAGCGGTTGATGGTAGGAATAGTGAACTTGGGAAACTTCGACGAGCCGTCCGAACACACTCGCTCCAACTGATCGGCAATCGCCTGATTGGAAAACCGCGCCACCAGCGTGTTTTTGTAATCCGTCAGATCAATACCGGGCACCGGCGCCAGTTGCGGGGTCACGTCCAGATCCATATAAGCGCGCATGTAGCGCACGAACAGCGGGTCGTTCATGGTCTCGTGAACAAACCGGTAACCCTTCAAAAAGCCCAGATAGGTCAGCGCCAGGTGGCTGCCGTTGAGCAGTTTGATTTTCATCTCTTCGTAGGGCGAAACATCGTCGGTGAACTGCACACCGACCTTTTCCCACGCCGGGCGGCCATTGACGAATTTATCCTCCAGCACCCATTGCACAAACGGCTCGCAGACCACCGGCCAAGCATCGTCGACGCCGTGTTTATCGGCCAGTTGCAGGCGATGCGCGGTGCTGGTCATGGGGGTGATGCGGTCGACCATGGCGTTGGGGAAACTGACGTTGGCGTCGATCCAGCTGCACAGATTGCTGTTACGCAGAGTGGCAAAGGCCAGCAGCGCCTTGCGGGTCACGGCGCCGTTGTGCGGCAGGTTATCGCAGGACATCACGGTAAATGCCGGAATGCCCGCCGCCCGGCGCTTTTCCAGGGCCGCACACAGGAAACCGAATACGGTTTTCGGTGCGTTCGGATGGGTAAGGTCATGCTGAATTTGCGGCAAGTGCGCCATGAACTCGCCGTTGCTGTCGTCGATGCAATAACCGCCCTCGGTGATGGTCAGCGAGACGATGCGGATTTGCGGATCGGCGAGTTTGTCGATCAATGCCTGAGCGCCGTCCTCGGCCAGCAGCATGTCGCGAATCGCGCCGATCACGCGGACTTCGGTGTCGTCGCTGTCGCCGAGTTCGAACAGCGTGAACAGGTAATCCTGCTCCTTGAGATCGTCGCGGGCGCGGCGGTCTTCGGCGCGCAGGCCGACGCCGCAAATCGCCCAGTCGAGCGCTTCGCCGGTATTCATCAAGGCATCGGTGTAATACGCCTGATGTGCGCGATGGAAGCCGCCGACGCCGATGTGGGCGATGCCCTGGCGAGTGTCGCTGAGGCTGTAGGCCGGTAGTTGTACTTCGGCGGCCAGACGATGGAGATTCTGTTGGTTGAGTTTCATCGGGAATTCTCGAAGTCAGGCCGCAGCGCGCAGCGGACGGGTCAATGCGACACCTTCGGCATCGAATAAATGGCACTGGGCCGCGTCGAGGTGCAGGCTCAGTTGTTCGCCGTAACGGCTGGCCAGATCCCCGCGCACGCGCATGGTCAGGGCTTCGCCAGCGTTGGTGGTGACGTGGCAGAAGGTGTCGCTGCCCAAGCGTTCGCTAACGTCGGCGGTGACTTGCAGGCTGCAATCGCCGGGTTGCGCCAGCTCCAGATGCTCCGGGCGAATACCGAGGGTCACGGCGCTGCCGACACTCAGATTGCCGGCGTTGAACGGCAGGGTGATGCGCGTGCCGGCATCCAGCGAGACTTCGCAGCTCTGGCCATCGATGCGGGCAATCTTGCCTTTGAGGAAACCCATTTTCGGCGTGCCGAGGAACCCCGCGACGAACAGGTTCGCCGGGTTGTGATACAGGTCCAGTGGCGAGCCGACCTGTTCGATCTTGCCGCCATTGAGTACCACGACTTTGTCGGCCATGGTCATCGCTTCGACCTGATCGTGGGTCACGTAGATCATCGTCGCTTGCAGGTCTTTGTGCAGGCGCAGCAGTTCCAGGCGCATCTGCACGCGCAGCGCGGCGTCGAGGTTGGACAGCGGTTCGTCGAAGAGGAAGATTTTTGGATTACGCACGATGGCGCGACCGATCGCAACGCGCTGACGCTGGCCACCGGAGAGCTGCTTCGGCTTGCGTTCAAGCATCGGCCCGAGTTCGAGAATCCGCGCCGCTTCGCCGACTTTCTTCTCGACTTCGGCTTTCGGCACGCCGGCCAGATCGAGGGCGAACGACATGTTCTTTTTCACGGTCATGTGCGGGTACAGCGCGTAGGTCTGGAACACCATCGCCAGATCGCGCTTGGCCGGGCTGACTTCGGTGATGTCACGGCCATCCAGTTCGATGGTGCCGTCGCTGACTTCTTCCAGACCGGCGATCAGGCGCAGCAGGGTGGATTTGCCGCAACCCGACGGGCCGACGAAGACCACGAATTCCTTGTCGTTCACTTCAAGGTCGATGCCTTTGATGATGGAGAAACCTTCGAAGCCTTTTTGCAGATTCTTGATTTTCAGGTTGGCCATGATGATGGGCCTCCGCAATTTATTATTGGGTTAAACCAGATCGGCTTTTCTGTGGGAGCGACGGTGCGACGATTCGACCTGCTCGCGAATGCGGTGTGCCATTCAACAATGATGGCGACTGACACGGCCTCATCGCGAGCAGGCTCACTCCTACAGGGGAATGTGTAGGGTTCGGGATGTTCATTTCACGGCGCCGAACGAGAGGCCGCGTACCAGTTGTTTCTGGCTGATCCAGCCGAAGATCAGGATCGGCGCACACGCCAGGGTCGAGACCGCCGACAACTTGGCCCAGAACAAACCTTCCGGGCTTGAATACGAGGCGATCAGCGCAGTCAACGGCGCGGCCTTCGACGAGGTCAGGTTCAGTGACCAGAAGGCCTCGTTCCAGCACAGAATCAGCGACAGCAGCACGGTCGAGGCGAGGCCACCCTTGGCGATCGGCAGCAGCACGCGAACCATTTCCTGCCACAGCGTGGCGCCGTCGAGGCGGGCGGCTTCGAGGATGTCTTTGGGGATGTCCTTGAAGTAGGTGTAAACCATCCACACCACGATCGGCAGGTTGATCAGCGTGTAGATCACGATCAGTGCGATGCGCGTGTCGAGCAGGCCGAAGCTTTTCGCCAGCAAGTAGATTGGCATCAGCACGCCCACCGGCGGCAGCATCTTGGTCGAGAGCATCCACAGCAGCGTGCCTTTGGTGCGCTGGGTTTCGTAGAACGCCATCGAGTACGCCGCCGGCACCGCGATCAGCAGACAAAGGGCCGTAGCACTGAAAGAAATCACCACCGAGTTCCAGGCGAAACTGAAGTAATCGCTGCGCTCATTGATGTGCAGGTAGTTCTCCAGCGTCGGCGTGAAGATGAATTGCGGCGGCGTGGCGAACGCGTCGATTTCGGTTTTGAAACTGGTCATCAGCATCCAGAAGATCGGGAAGAAAATCACGATCGCGATGGCCCAGGCCAGGGTGCCGAGCAGCAGGCTTTGCAGCCGGCGGGATTGTTGAAGAGTCATGGCAGGCCTCAGGCTTTGTCAGTCAGGTTTTTGCCGATCATCCGCACCAGAATGATCGCGGCGATGTTGGCGATGACCACGGCAATCAAGCCGCCCGCCGAGGCCATGCCGACGTCGAACTGCACCAGCGCCTGGTTGTAGATCAGGTAGGCGAGGTTGGTCGAGGCGTAGCCGGGGCCGCCGTTGGTGGTGGTGAAAATCTCGGCGAACACCGACAGCAGGAAGATCGTTTCGATCATCACCACCACGGCAATTGGTCGCGCCAGATGCGGCAGGGTCAGGTGCCAGAAGATCGCGACCGGCCCGGCGCCGTCAAGGCGTGCGGCTTCCTTCTGTTCCTGGTCGAGGGACTGCATGGCCGTCATCAGAATCAGGATCGCGAAGGGCAGCCATTGCCACGAGACAATGATGATGATCGACAGCAGCGGGTAGTGAGCGAGCCAATCCACCGGTTGCGCGCCGAAGAGTTTCCAGATGTAGGCGAGGATCCCCGAGACCGGATGGAAAATCAGGTTCTTCCAGATCAACGCACCGACCGTGGGCATGATGAAGAACGGCGAAATCAGCATGACCCGGACGATGCCGCGACCGAGGAATTCGCTCGCTTCAAGCAACGCACTGATGAGTACGCCGAGCACCACGCTGATCAACAACACGCTGCCGACCAGCAGCAAGGTGTTGGTCGCACCGGGCATGAAACCCGAATCTGTCAGGAAGTATGTGAAGTTCTCCAACCCCACGAACTGGTTTTCACCGGGGTAGAGCAGGTTGTAGCGGATCATCGAGAAGTAAATGGTCATGCCCAGCGGCACGATCATCCACAGCAGCAACAGGGCCACCGAAGGGCTGACCAGAAACCAGCCGGGATTGCGTACGCGGACTTTGCGCGCAGGCTGCGACAGGTCGATGTGGGCTTTGGCAGTTGAAGTATTCATGGCGATCACAACCGAGTCATACAGACCTATGGAGATCTAATGTAGGAGTGAGCCTGCTCGCGATGGCGGTGTGTCAGTCACCGTCTGTTTCAGATTGAAAACCGCCATCGCGAGCAGGCTCACTCCTACAAAAGGCAGGAGCGAGCTTTGCGGGTTACTTGGGATAACCGGCGCGCTTCATCTCGCGTTCAGTGGTTTGCTGTGCAGCAGCCAAGGCTTGATCCACCGTGGTCTGGCCGATCAGCGCCGCCGAGAACAGCTTGCCGACCTGCGTCCCCACTGCCTGGAACTCAGGAATGGTCACCAGTTGAATGCCGATGTACGGCACCGGTTTTAGCGTTGGCTTGCTCGGGTCAGCCGCTTTCAGCGATTCGAGCGTGACCTTGGCAAACGGCGCGGCGCTCATGTAGGCATCGCTGTAGGTCGAGGCGCGGGTGCCTGGCGGTACGTTGGCGATGCCGTCAGTTTTGGCCACCAACTCGCCATATTCTTTGGAGGTTGCCCAGGCGCTGAATTGCTTCGCGGCGTCTTTGGCTTTGGAACTGGTCGGAATCGCCAGCGCCCACGAGTACAGCCAGGCCGAGCCTTTGTCAGTCACTTGATGCGGGGCGAAGGTGAAGCCGACGTGATCGGCAACCTTGCTCTGGGTCTTGTCGGTGACGAACGAGCCGGCGACGCTGGCATCGACCCACATCGCGCATTTGCCGCTGTTGAACAGTGCGAGGTTTTCGTTGAAACCGTTGCTGGAAGCGCCCGGCGGGCCGGATTTCTTCATGGTGTCGACATAGAAGTTCAGCGCGTTTTTCCACTCAGGGCCGCTGAATTCCGGTTTCCACTGCTCATCGAACCAGCGCGCGCCATAGGCGTTGGCGACGGTGGTGATCAGCGCCATGTTCTCGCCCCAGCCGGCCTTGCCGCGCAGGCAGATGCCGTACTGTTCCTTGTCCTTTTTCGTGAGCTTTTCGGCGAAACCGGCAATCTCTTCCCAGGTCGGACGCTCGGGCATGGTCAGGCCGGCATCCTTGAACAGGTCGGTGCGGTAATAGGTGATCGAGCTTTCCGCGTAGAACGGCAGGGCGTACAGCGAACCCTTGACCGACAGGCCTTCACGCACCGACGGGAACACATCGTCGAGGGCGTAACTGGCCGGCAGATCCTTCATCGGTTCGAGCCAGCCTTTGGCGCCCCACAGTGCCGCTTCGTACATGCCGATGGTCAACACGTCGAACTGACCGCCCTGAGTGGCGATGTCGGTGGTCAGGCGTTGGCGCAGGACGTTTTCTTCGAGCACCACCCAGTTGAGCTTGATGTCCGGATGCTCGGTCTCGAAGGTTTTCGAGAGCTTTTGCATGCGGATCATGTCGCTGTTGTTGACGGTGGCGATGGTCAGGGTCTGGGCGCCAAGGCTGACGCTGCTGAGGGTCATGCAGGTGAGGGCAAGCAGAGCTTTTGCAGTCGGTTGCATCGTGCACTCCTTTTCTGCACCCGGAGGGTTACAGAAGGACAGTTATTGTTTTTGTGTCTTCCTGTGCAGGAAGAATGTGCGCTGATTACAGCCTTCAATCGCAGGACTGACAAATCATCCCTAGCACTTTTATCGATACTTTTTTGCACTGGGCATTTGTGGGGCGAACGCAGGGCAGGGCTTTTCAGCGAGGGGGCGCTATCGAATGCGTACAGGTTTCACAGCATTGCGAGGTCCATTGTGGGAGCGAGCCTGCTCGCGAAAGCGGTGTGTCAGCGACAGATTTGCCAACTGATCCTCCGCCTTCGCGAGCAGGCTCGCTCCCACAGGGGGGGGAATTGCGTTGTCAATGGTGGTTTTGTTCAGTCAGGCGCTGCACGGCGAGCCGTCGGTAATGCGAGGGCGTCATACCCTTGAGCTGCTGAAAGCGCCGATTGAAGTTGGAAATATTGTTGAATCCGGACTCGAAACACACGTCGGTCACCGGTTTGTCGCCATCAGCCAGCAATTCGCAAGACTTGCTGATACGCAGCCGATTGACGAACTCGATGAAATTGCGCCCGGTGGCCTGTTTGAATACGCGACTGAAATAGGTCGGCGTCATGCCCAGGTGCTCGGCGACTTCTTCCAGCGAAATGTCGCGGGCGTAATGACTGAAGATGTAATCGACGGCCCGGTTGGTGCGATCGATATTGTGTTCGTCGGCCAGTTGCGGGGTGGTGGCGCCGGACAACAGCTGGAAATCATCACTGGCGGCCAGCAGCTCCATCAGGATAAAAAAGTGCCCGAGGCGGGTGATGCCCTTACTGTCGGCAATGCGCTGCATCAGCGTCATGGCCTGGCGGATCGTGCGCTTGCAGCGAAATTCGATGCCGTACTGCGCGCGCTCCAGCAAGGGCGCCAGGGTTTTCAGTTCGGCGAACACCTGGTGGCCACTCTCGAACAACTCGTCAGTGAAGTTCACCAGCATGTCACGCTTCTCCACGACCTCGTCTTCGGCCACCTGACTGATCCAGTTATGCGGCAGGTTGGGGCCGGTGAGAAACAGGGTTTCGGGGTAAAAGTTGCCGATGTAGTCGCCGATGAAGACCTTGCCTGAGCTGGCCACGATCAAGTGCAGTTCGTATTCCTTGTGGAAATGCCAGCGCACCAGTGGGCACGGAAAACCGTGCTGGCGGTAGATGATGGACAACCCGTTATGGTCATCCATCAACTCGTACGAGGGGTCGGTCACGCGGGCGGTTCGGGTCATGGCCTGAGTACTTTTTCATGATCGCCAGGTGATCATGCCTCGTTTGCCGTGTGGTGCGCCAGCCTCGTTCAAGCCGGCTGTTGGTGGAGGGGCATTCTGGACTTCTCGATGGCTTTCTCCACATTGGCCTGTTGGCAAAAAAACACCACTTTCGAGTTTTTAATGAAGTCGAAGTTAATGATATTGCACTTTTTTGCCCAGTCTGATTTTACGGGATCAAACCAGTTGTCCAGATTGTTGAGAATGCGCAAAGGGCCGCTGGCGATATAACAAGTTGCGCTCAGAGACCAAGGACGCAAGTGGCTGATGGAAGTGCCCATGACTTCTTTTATATAGCCGTGCAACTGGTGGGTGGTCACCAAGGTCTGGTTGATCCATTTATGATTGATTTGTGCCTGGAACCGGCTGTCTCGGGTTTCCCATGTCATCGGCGCGGCAACCAGGACTCGCTGTAGTCGGCTGACTTTTTTAAGTTGGCCTAGTGTCAGGTGGCGGTTTTCGGCAGGAATCATGTGTTGGCCAAAATGCTCGAGCATCAACTGTTTGAATTCAGCGTGGTTGAATTGCGCGTTGCCATTTGTCAATTCGTGGAAGTCAAGAATGATGAACTCATCGAAGCTGCGCTCAAGAAATGCCTTGACGTCGCGGATCAGATCGCCGAGATGGCGCGAAGATGTAAAGCCGTTGTGCTGGAAGCGAAATCTCTCAAGCCCTTGTGCCTGAGCGTCGTACAGCAGGCGTACATCAAGTGCCCGGGAGCCGCGATTGAGTTGCGCATAAAAGGGGATGTCCTGGCATGCCAGCCAGAGGCTCCCGGGAAGCTGAGCGTAGGAGGCTTCCAGGTCGCAGCCTGCATTGTGTGTGCCCGGTAAGGTCAACTCATTGAGAGACAAGTTATCAATCTGTGGTGTGTTGACCATCCATTGATGGGGTTGGAAATCATGAAAGTTCATGGTGTATATCCTGCGTGGATAGTGATTTAAAGTTATATGAGTGCGCGCGCAGGATGTTTATAGAGTCAAGTTCGTATTTGGCCAATCGCTGTTTGAATGCAAGTTATGTAGAGGCCCGGTTTAAGTCTTGGTTTGCTGTGGTGTTGCGGTTTTTTGCTTCAATCCATTGCGCCATATATTGAGTGCTTTTGTGCGCGTGATGGCGCAGCATGCTGCCGGTGAAGTTGTTGTTTCTGAGTGTTTGCAAGTGCTGTTGGCAGTGACGAAGTTTCTCAATAAGTGCCGGTCCGTGTATCGCTTGTTGGTAGCGCTCGGTGAGTAGCTGGGTTCCCGCCAGACAAGCTTCTTGCCAACGCGCCTCGTCCTTGTAAAGCGCCACGGCAGTGTTGGCGAGCTCGATTGCGCTGTTTGAAATGGAGCCGGGCCAAGTGTGATCACCCTGCATTGCCTCAGCACCAACCGGCGTCGTGACGCTGGGTGTACCGCACAGCATGGCGTCGACCAGTTTGCCCTTGATCCCGGCACCAAAGCGCAAAGGCGCCAGGCACACCCGCGCAGCAGACATCACCTGCAACGCATCTTCGGCCCAGTTCATGATGTGGAAGCCTTCGCTGGCGTTATGCAGCGCCGTGGCTTTGGGCGGCGTGTAGGCGCCGTAGATGTGCAATTGGGCCTGGGGCAACTGTTGGCGAATCAGCGGCCAGATGGTGCTCTTCATCCACAGCACGGCATCCCAGTTGGGCGCATGGCGGAAGTTGCCGATGCTCAAGAAGTTCGCCCGTTCTGCAAATGCTACCGGCTCAGCCGTCGGCGGGTCGATCATCAGCGGGCACCAGTGCAGCAATTGCCGAGGCAAGCCGAACTGCTCGATCAGCAGTTCGATTTCCACTTCGGAGATCATCAGGTTCAGATCGCAACGATACAACGCGGCAATTTCGCGTCTGGCCAGATCGCTCTCGGCCATCAGTTCGAACTCGTCGCGCAGGGCCGGGGCAAATACATCACTGAAATCATTCTGGTCCGGATTGACCTTGAGGCGAGACTTGAGCCGTTGGTGGCGCGCATGCCGCAGACTTTGCAGGTCGGAAGTTTCCAGCACGCGCAGTGCCTGAGGGCATTGTTTTTCAACCCGCCAGCCGAACTGTTCTTCCATCATGAACTGGTCAAACAACACAATGTCCGGCGCCAGTTCACTGATGAAGTGGTCAAAGCTGCTGTTGTTGAGTTCGATGGCCACTTCGCAGATGCCGAGTGCAGCAAGATCTGCTTTGTGCTCGCCGGGGCCGGCCGGGCTGCTGAAGGTAATGTCCCAGCCTTGTTGCAGGAGGGTTTCGAGGATCTGCATGACGTGCCCGCTCGCCGCTGAGGAGCGCGGTTCTGGCCAGACGTATCCGATGACCAGGACTTTGGTGGCGGGAGGCTGAATCATGCGAGTTTTTCCTGTGCAGCAAACGAGGGATGCGATGAAGGCGCAATTAAACCATGGCAGGGGCGGTATTTAACACTGTTATCAATATGCTTGGGCTTTACGGTAAAAATGCAGGTGAGAGGGTTGTTCTGCTATTGATTAATGTAATTGTTGTGCAAGATTTGCTAATGGTTATTAGCTTTATAAGTGTGCGGCAGTATTGATAGTTTCGCTTGCGCCACAGTCGTTGAAAGATGCGGTCCGCGTTTTAGTACTGTGCGCAGGAGACTATATGAACAATCAACTATCCGGGCTTTATGCCGGCTCCGAAGAATCGTTACTGTGGTTGCTGGACCCTTTGGCAGATGCCGATGAGACGCCAGTATTGTCGAGGGCGAGAAACGCCAGTTCGGTCTTGTCGTCAGGGGATGTCGTGGAAGGCGTCAATGTAAAAGAGCTGGCTCAGGAGATACTGCAAGGGTGTGCCGCAGTTATGGATGAGGTGAGTTTTGATCCTGCTCATTTCATTCGCGAGCGTATTGATGAAACTGTATTGGAAATTGTCATTGAAGACGATGTTCGCAAGCGTATTCAGCATGATTCCGCTGTCAGCGTTAAGTATTACGAGTTGGAAGCGCCCAAGCGCAGCGACTCGCTCCAAGGAGAGAAAAAAGCGGTTGTCTGGAAAGAAAAAGCATTCACTCTCGCAGAAATCTGCACTGACTATCACGTGCGTGTTCTCAAAGGACTCTATGGAGTGACCATACAGTGGCCTTCCTATTATCCGCAGAAACTCAGGGAGGTGTTCAATGATGCGGATTATCAAGAGGACTTTAAACAGTATGTAAAAGATAACTTGCGATCGCCTGCGGTTAGCGCATTTGGCCGCTTATTGAAAAAAACAGAGCTGAACAAGTTGGTCGTGGAATTCATCAAGAGTGGTGATCGCTCCCTGGATGATCAAGTCATCGCTTTCGAGTATCTCAAAGGCATGATTCCACCACGCTTGCTTAACTTGCACAGCGATCCTGATTTGAATGTAGATAACGCTGTTTTTATCGGACGAAGCAATCTGGACCGTGGCCTGGTGTTTTTCCTAGGGGAAGACAGTGCGGCCTTCGAGTTTCCCGCCGGACATGATGCCCGTGGGCGTTTTGTTGAAAATAACCAAGACTTCCAGAAGCGCCTGCTCAAGCGCGTGCCGTTACGCGATCAACAGAAACCGTATGTTCGTGATTTCAAATATCGCGGCGCAGAATTTCCCGTGTTCGTCACCCGTGCCAACTACCGGGAATTGGTATTTCGATCCAGTTCGGATATCGGTCAGGATTTGTTCGATCGTCAAATCGCGCGGGCACTTGCCGACATCGATACGCTCGTTTCAACGCAAGCCGAACGCTGGACCGATTTTGCATTGGAGGCGGCCGGTTATCTCCTGCAATGTGTTGCGTTTGCCGCCTCGTTGCCTTACGGCGGAACGGCGGCATTCGCGTCTGCTCCGATTCGCATGCTGATTCCTTTTCTCCTGGGACTCGGGGCTTCCGCGACCGATTTGATTCGTGCAGAGATATCGGATGATCCTTCCGAGACCGAGCGGTTGCGGATCAACGCCGCGATCGGTTTGCTGGCCGAACTTGCAGGCCCGATAGCCGAAAGGCTGATCGGCAAGACATTGTCGCTTGCGCTCAAGAGAGACGTGGGGCGCCGGGTGCTCCAGGCGCTCAAAAACAGCAATCGGCCTTCGGTCTTTCGCCGCTCGGCGACACGGCTGCGTCAACAGTTGGCGAGCACGACAGGAAAAGAGATTCCAGACGCGGCCAAAGGCTTGCTAGTTGCCGGTTATCTCGCCGAGTTGTCAGGCGGCCCGAACGTAGCGCAAAAGCTGGCAACGGAGACGCGGGTCATCCGCTTGTCTGGTCCCGAAAAGGGCTTTGTTTATCAGGGGTTCGTCTTTCGGGGAGACATGCGAGACCCTTCACTCATCTTTCAGAAGGGATTTACCCAGCGCGCACCGATCAAGCACCTCGATCAGATCAACGGTTTGAAGGGGGGATATGGCGGCGCTCATGACGCACTCAGTCCTGATGGCGCGGGTATTTCCACCTCGGCATTCTATAAAAAGGACGGGGCGGGAGCCTTTGTCTATGGGGGACAGAAGGGTGGATTTACCTATTTCATCGACGCACGCCAAGTGGAAGGCTTTCATTTATACGCCAACACCGAACTGGCTTTTCGCCCCAACTCAGGCTTGAAAACCCTGCCACCGCTGGAGATCAATTATGGCGTTGACCTACCACCGGGTCTGATTCTGGGCGCCTATGACCCGGCCGGCAACTTCATCGCCAATCCCAAAGCGATCAATCGGGCCATTGCGGCGAGTGAAATCAACCCGCTGGCGGGAGCGGGCCGGGATGTGGGCAACAAATTACGTCAGCCATTTGCTGACGGAGAGTTGTTGTCACCCGTCGATTTCGGCAACGAAGCGCTGAACGCGCAGGAAGCGCTTGTGATGGCGGCTCAGTCTGCGTCGGAGGGCATGCGACCTGCGACAGGGAAGGTTGATAGCAGTGATATCAGTGCCTTCCGGGAGCGGCAGAACGCTAAACGAGATCGCTTGAACGCGAGAAACTGACACCTCAGGAAACCTCTGCCAGTTCGCGGTAAAGCATTTTGCCGATGAAAAAATGGCAATCGTGCGCCGGACTGGCATCCATGGGCTCGACAAAAACGAGTGTTGCGGGGGCACTGGCAACGGCTGAGGTAAGCAAATATCAATATGCAGAAGTCGCACAAAGCTATTCCGTGAGCGATACGCTTGATGTACCTATTGAAGAATGCTTTTGACTTTGTCGCGTAATTGATCGATGGAAAATGGCTTGCCGATTACTTGCATGTCAGCAGGGGCGTCAATGTTTTCGGCATAACCACTGGCAAACAGAATCGGCAGGGCGGGGCGCAGTTTTCGTGCTTCGCCTGCCAGTTCGCGGCCATCCATGCCAGGCAAGCCGACATCGGTCATCATCAGGTCAACCTCTTTGGTGGCGTCCTTGAGAACCTCCAGAGCCTGTTCGCTCCCATCTGCTTCGAGCACCTTGAACTCCAGCTCCTCCAGCACATCGACGATCAGCATGCGCACGATGTCGTCGTCTTCTACGACAAGGATGGTGGGGGCGGGGGTAGACATATTAAGGCTCTCGAAAGTCAGTTCAGGGTCGCCGGTCGATCAAAAGTGCCGGGCTCTTTCATCAGTAAGTGGCGCAGTGCCACAAGTTCCCTGCCTGGGACAAAAAAAGCATAGCCGCAGACGGGACCGCAAGGATAACTGTTCAAGGCTGTAAAGGTGCTGGTGCATGTAGGAATTTGCGGCGAAAGATGTGAGAAAAATGGATCCACGCCGTCGTTTTGGGGCAAACTGCCGGTTTTTCAACAGTTCGACAAGGCTGCCCCATGTCCTCTCCGTCTACGGTTGATGAGCAACGGTTTCGCAAACTCCTGAGTCGCAACATCAGTCTGCCTTTGGGCGTCGGTGTGCTCAGTGCCGTGTTCTTCGTGTCGCTGATCACTTATCTGCTGTCGGTAATCCAGTGGGTGGAGCACACCGACCGGGTGATCAATAACGCCAACGAAGCGGTGAAGCTGACCGTGGACCTTGAAACCGGCATGCGTGGTTTCCTGCTCAGCGGCGACGAGCATTTCCTCGACCCGTACGAAACGGCCAAGCCGCGCATCGCGGTGGCCCTCAGTACCTTGCTCGAACTGACCGCCGACAACCCTGTACAAACCGATCGTCTGCGCCGTCTGCAAGCCTTGCAGGTTGAGTGGTCCAATTATGCCCAGTCGATGATCGATCTGCAGCGCTCCAGTGGCGACTACCGGGGCGCGGTCAAGGCCGGACGCGGCAAACGCCTGACGGACGAGATCCGCAAGCAATTCGAAGACGTCATCGAGACCGAACAGGTCCTGCGCACCACGCGCAATGAAGACGTGCGCCGCACCACGATCTGGAGCATCAGCCTCTATCTGGTGTTCATTGCCGGTATCAGTGGCTTGCTGGCCTATATCGGCCGGCGTGATCTGGTCAACCTGTCGACCAACTACAGCGCCAACCTTGCCGCCCAACAAGCCAGTGCCGAACGTCTGGAGCAGCAGGCCTGGTTGCGCAATGGTCAGACCGAGCTGGCCGAGCAGGTGCTGGGGCAACTGACGCTGAATCTGCTGGGGCGCAATATTCTGCAGTTCTGCGCGCAATATCTGGGCACCGCCGTGGCCGCACTGTATGTGCGTGAAGAACACGGCGGCCTCAAGCGGGTGGCTACTTACGGTTTCTCCCGCGAGCAGGAAGAACAAGATCAGTCGATCTACAGCGGCGAAGGCATTGTTGGCCAAGTGGCGCAGCAGGCGCGGTTGATCCGTCTGGATTCGGTGCCGTCGGACTACTTCAAAGTCAGCTCGGGGCTGGGCGAAGGCTTGCCGCACAGTGTGCTGGTGGTGCCGACCAGCGATGACGACCGCGTCAATGGTGTGATCGAGCTGGGTTTCCTGCGCCCGCTCAATGATCGCGATATCGAACTGCTGGAGCTGATTGCCGCCAACATCGGTACGTCCATCGAAGCTGCGCGCTACCGTCAGCGTTTGCAGGAAGTGCTGGCGGAAACCCAGCAACTCAACGAAGAGTTGCAGGTGCAGCAGGAAGAGTTGAAAACCGCCAACGAAGAACTGGAAGAGCAGTCGCGGATTCTCAAGGAATCCCAGGCGCATCTGGAAACCCAGCAAGTCGAACTGGAACAGACCAACGAGCAACTTGCCGAACAGGCGCAGACGCTGGCCGAACAACGCGACGCCATGGATCTGAAAAACACCGAACTCAATCAGGCTCAGGTACAACTCGAAGAGCGCGCCGAAGAGCTTCAACGCTCGAGCAAGTACAAGTCCGAATTCCTCGCCAACATGTCCCACGAACTGCGCACGCCGCTGAACAGTTCGCTGATTCTGGCCAAGTTGCTCGCGGAGAACCCACAGGACAACCTCAGCGCCGAACAGGTCAAGTTTGCCGAGTCGATTTACTCCGCCGGCAACGATCTGCTCAACCTGATCAACGACATTCTGGACATCTCCAAGGTCGAGGCGGGCAAGCTCGAAGTGATTCCGGAGAACACCAGCGTGGCGCGTCTGGCCGATGGCCTGCGCAGCGTGTTCGAACCTTTGGCGGCAGACAAACAGCTGACCTTCAGCGTCGATGTGCAACCTGGCGCACCGGGCATGCTCTACACCGACCGTCAGCGGCTGGAGCAGGTGATCAAGAACCTGCTGTCCAACGCCGTGAAGTTCACCGAGAAGGGCGCGGTCAGCCTGACCGTCGCTGGCCAGCCGGATGATCGGGTCGCGTTCATCGTGCGCGATTCGGGTATCGGCATCGCCGCCGACCAGCAGGAAAGCATTTTCGAAGCCTTCCGCCAGGCCGACGGCACCACCAACCGCAAGTACGGCGGCACCGGTCTGGGCCTGTCGATTTCGCGGGATCTGGCGACCTTGCTTGGCGGTTCGATCAGCGTCAGCAGCACACCGGGGCAGGGCAGTGTGTTCACATTGCTGTTGCCGCAGCAGTTCAACGAGTCCAATGAAGTTGCGTTCGCACCGTTGACCTTTACCCCGCCAGCGGCGGTGGCCAGCGCGCCACTGGCGCCGGTTGTTTCGCCGTTGGCGCCGGTGCATATTCCGCGCTTCGCCGATGACCGCAACAAGGCTCCATTCGCCACGCGCTGCATTCTGGTGGTGGAAGACGAGCCGAACTTTGCGCACATCCTCTACGATCTGGCGCATGAACTGGGCTATCAGTGCCTGGTGGCCCATGGCGCGGACGAAGGTTACGACCTCGCCAAAGAGTTTGTGCCGGACGCGATCCTGCTCGACATGCGCCTGCCGGATCACTCCGGCCTCACCGTGCTGCAACGCCTGAAGGAACACGCTGGAACCCGGCACATCCCGGTGCATGTGATTTCCGTCGAGGACCGTGTCGAAGCGGCAATGCACATGGGCGCGATCGGCTATGCGGTCAAACCGACCACCCGCGAAGAGCTCAAGGACGTGTTCGCCCGTCTCGAAGCCAAGCTGACCCAAAAGGTCAAACGCGTGCTGTTGGTCGAGGACGACGATTTGCAGCGCGAAAGCATTGCCCGTCTGATCGGTGACGAAGACATCGAAATCACCGCCGTCGGCCTCGCGCAGGATGCTCTGGAGCTGCTGCGCACGACGATCTACGACTGCATGGTGATCGACCTGAAGTTGCCGGACATGCTCGGCAATGACCTGCTCAAGCGCATGTCCACCGAAGACATCTGCTCGTTCCCGCCGGTTATCGTCTACACCGGGCGCAACCTGACCCGCGATGAAGAGGCCGAACTGCGCAAGTACTCGCGCTCGATCATCATCAAGGGCGCACGTTCGCCAGAGCGCTTGCTGGACGAGGTCACACTCTTTCTGCACAAAGTCGAATCGCAGTTGTCCCATGAACGGCAGAAGATGCTCAAGACCGCGCGCAGCCGCGACAAGGTCTTCGAGGGTCGCAAAGTGCTGTTGGTGGACGACGATGTGCGTAACATTTTCGCCCTCACCAGCGCCCTGGAGACCAAAGGCGCAGTCGTGGTCATCGGCCGTAACGGGCGTGAGGCGATTGAAAGACTCAATGAGGTCGAGGACATCGATCTGGTGTTGATGGACGTGATGATGCCGGAAATGGATGGTTTTGAAGCCACCATTGAAATCCGCAAGGATCCGCGCTGGCGCAAGTTGCCGATCATCGCGGTGACGGCCAAGGCCATGAAAGACGATCAGGAGCGCTGCCTGCAGGCGGGGGCCAATGATTACCTGGCCAAGCCTATCGACCTGGATCGCCTGTTCTCGCTGATTCGCGTGTGGTTACCAAAAATGGAACGCATTTAGTGGAACGCAGTACGCCAGCCGAACGAAACAGTGAAATCGAACTGCGCTTGTTGATTGAGGCGATCTACCTCAAGTACAGCTACGATTTTCGCGATTACTCCGGCGCTTCGATCAAGCGCCGGGTGCAGCACGCGCTGAGCCAGTTCGAGTGCGCGACCATTTCGGCATTGCAGGAAAAGGTTCTGCATGACCCGACAGCGTTCATGCAGTTGCTGCAATTGCTGACGATTCCGGTCAGCGAGATGTTTCGTGACCCGTCGCACTTCCTCGCGATCCGCCGGGAAGTGGTGCCGCTGCTGCGCACTTATCCGTCGATCAAGATCTGGATCGCCGGGTGCAGCACGGGCGAGGAGGTCTATTCGATGGCGATTCTGTTGCGCGAGGAAGGCCTGCTCGATCGCACGATCATCTATGCCACCGATATCAACCCACGCTCGCTGGACAAGGCCAAGCAGGGGATTTTCTCGATGGAGAATGTTCGTGCGTACACCGCCAACTATCAGCAAGCTGGTGGCCAGCGATCGTTTGCCGACTACTACACTGCAGCGTACGGTTACGCGATTTTCGACAAGAGCCTGTGTGAGAACGTGACCTTCGCCGACCACAGTCTGGCGACGGACAGCGTGTTCTCCGAAACTCAATTGATTTCCTGTCGCAACGTACTGATTTACTTCAACAAGAAACTTCAGGACCGCGCCTTTGGTCTGTTTCATGAATCGCTGTGCCACCGCGGCTTTCTAGTACTGGGCAGCAAGGAAACGCTGGATTTCTCCGGTTACGCGAATCAGTTCGAAGCGCTGGTCAAACAAGAACGGATCTACCGCAAAACATGAACGAGGCCGTGGATTTACCTCGCGTCGACGCAATAGTGGTCGGAGCTTCCGCCGGTGGCGTCGAGGCGCTGTTGAGCCTGCTCGGACCGCTACGCCGAGGCTACAGGTTGCCGATCATTGTGGTCCTGCACCTGCCCGAAGAGCGCCGCAGCCAATTGGCCGAGGTCTTCTCCCGGCGTGTGGAGATGCCGGTGCACGAGGCTGCCGACAAACAGGACATCGTTGCCGGCAACGTGTATTTCGCCACGCCGGGTTATCACCTGTCGGTGGAGCAGGATCGCAGCCTCTCGTTGAGCCTCGAGGAGCGCGTGCATTATTCACGGCCATCGATCGACTATCTGTTTGAGTCGGCCGCCGACGCCTACGGTTCTTCCTTGGCCGCTGTACTGCTGACCGGCGCCAATCACGATGGCGCGCGCGGGTTGGCCGAGGTCAAGCGCTGCGGCGGTTTGACCATCGTCCAGGACCCCGAAGACGCGCAAGTCGCCACCATGCCCTTGGCTGCACTGAAGATTCAGCAGCCGGATCATGTCCTACCCATTCACGGCATCGGCCGTCTGCTTGTCGAGCTGGAACGAATCGCATGCTGAGTAATATCCAAGCCAAACTGCTGATCGTCGATGATCTGCCGGAGAACCTGCTGGCGCTCGAAGCGCTGATCAAGCGCGAAGACCGTACCGTCTATAAAGCTCTATCGGCGGATGAAGCGCTGTCGTTGTTGCTGCAACATGAGTTCGCCATGGCCATCCTCGACGTGCAGATGCCGGGCATGAATGGCTTCGAACTCGCCGAGTTGATGCGTGGTACCGAGAAAACCAAGAATATCCCGATCATTTTCGTCAGCGCCGCCGGCCGTGAACTGAATTATGCGTTCAAGGGTTACGAGAGCGGGGCGGTGGACTTTCTGCACAAGCCGCTGGATATCCATGCGGTCAAAAGCAAGGTCAATGTCTTCGTCGATCTGTACCGCCAGAGCAAAGCGCTCAAGCAACAGCTCGAAGCCCTGGAGCAGGCCCGTCGCGAGCAGGAAGCGCTGCTGCAACAACTGCAGAACACCCAGCTGGAGCTGGAGCAGGCCGTGCGCATGCGTGATGACTTCATGTCCATCGTTGCCCACGAAGTGCGGACGCCGCTCAACGGCCTGATCCTCGAAACCCAGTTGCGCAAGATGCACTTGGCTCGGGACAACGCTGCGGCGTTTACCCTCGACAAGATGCACGCCATGGTCGACCGCGATGAGCGGCAGATCAAAAGCCTGATCCGCCTGATCGAAGACATGCTCGACGTGTCGCGCATTCGCACCGGCAAATTGTCGATCCGACCGAGTCGTTTCGATCTGGTGCAACTGGTCAGCAACCTGCTGCAAAACTTTGCGCAACAGATCGAAGCCGCTGAAACCGAAGTGTCGTTTACCGCGCCAGTACCGGTGGAAGGCCATTGGGACGAGTTCCGCATCGAGCAGGTAGTCACCAATCTGCTGACTAACGCTCTGCGTTACGGCGGTCGCAGTCCGATCCAGGTGCGGGTTTACTGTGAAGGTGATGAAGCGCGGATCGAGGTGCAGGACCGTGGCATCGGCATCAGCCAGGACAACCAGAAGCGTATTTTTCAACAGTTCGAACGGGTTTCCGCCAAGACGGTAGTGGCCGGGCTCGGGCTGGGTCTGTTCATTTCCGAGCAGATCGTCGCCGCCCATGGCGGCTCCATCGTCGTCGAGAGTGAAATCAACGAAGGCGCCCTGTTTCGCGTTTGTCTGCCAATCCAGGAAAACGGCAAATCCGACGCAACCTCTGAGTGACCACACGGTCGTATCAGCAGCTATTGACCGAACAAAGGCTTCCCATGAGCGTAGATGCACAAGATGTAGTACTCGTCGTCGAGGACGAACCGGTTATCTTGATGGTCCTGACGGATTACCTGTCAGGGCAGGGGTATCGCGTGTTGCAGGCCGAAAACGGCGAGCAGGCGTTCGAAATTCTTGCGAGCAAGCCACATCTGGACATGTTGATCACCGATTTCCGCTTGCCCGGCGGGATCTCCGGTGTGCAGATCGCCGAGCCGGCCGTTAAGCTGCGCCCGGACCTTAAAGTGATTTTCATCAGCGGTTATCCGCAGGAAATCCGCGAAACCGGCAGCCCGATCACGCGCAAGGCGCCGATCCTGGAAAAGCCGTTTGACCTGGATGTGTTGCAGGAAAAGATTCAGGAATTGCTCGCCTGATATCTGTGTAGGAGCTGCCACAGGCTGCGATCTTTTGATGTTGATCGTTAAAAGCAAGATCAAAAGATCGCAGCCTGCGGCAGCTCCTACAGTTTCAGTAATATCAGCTTTTGATCATCTCCCGCACCTTGGCGGTCAACAGATCGAAAGTGAACGGCTTGGTGATCATCTGCATCCCCGAATCGAGGAACCCGCCACGCACTCCCGCGTGCTCGGCGTATCCGGTGATAAACAGGACCTTCAGACCTGGCCGATATTGTCGACCAACCTCCGCCAGTTGCCGGCCGTTCATGCCCGGCAGACCGACATCACTGATCAGCAGATCGATGCGCTGCGTCGAATTCAGAATCGGCACCGCGCTGTCCGCATCCCAGGCCTCGACGAAGGCATAACCCAACTCACCGAGTACCGCGCAAACCAGCACGCGCACGGCCGGGTCGTCTTCGACGATCAGCACGGTTTCGCCGTCAAGCGCATCCGGCAATTGCGGAATATCGGCGACGGGGCTGGCCAGTTCTTCGCCGCGAAAGCGCGGCAAGTACAGTCTCACTGTGGTGCCTTCATCGATCTCGCTGTCGATCGAGACATGGCCGCGTGACTGCTTGCTGAAACCGTAGATCATCGACAGGCCCAGTCCCGTGCCCTGGCCGATCGGTTTGGTGGTGAAAAACGGATCGAACGCACGGTTGATGACACTTTGTGGCATGCCACTGCCGTTGTCGGTGACGCTGAGCATCACGTAATCACCGGGTTCGAGGTTGTTGTAAGCCTCGGTGAATTCGCGCTTGAGCACCTGGTTGCTGGTCTCGACCACCAGTTTGCCGCCGTCGGGCATCGCGTCGCGGGCATTGATCACCAGGTTGAGCAGGGCGCTTTCCAGTTGATTGGGATCCGCCTCCGCAACCCACAGATTGTCGTTGAGGCGCATGTCCAGCTGAATGCTTTCGTTGAGGCTGCGTTGCAGCAACTCGCCCATGGACTGCACCAGGGTGTTCATCTGCACGGCTTTTGAATCGAGCGACTGCCGACGCGAAAACGCCAGCAAGCGGTGGGTCAGGCCGGCGGCACGATTGGCCGAAGTCACGCCCAGATCAATCAGGCTGTCGAGGTCATCGGTGCGACCACGGGCCAGACGTCGACGCAACAACTCAAGACTGCCGATGATGCCAGTGAGCATGTTGTTGAAGTCGTGGGCGATACCACCGGTGAGCTGGCCGACCGCTTCCATTTTCTGCGATTGGCGCAGCGCTTCTTCGTTGTGGCGCAGTTGTGCGGTGCGCTCTTCGACCTGTTGCTCAAGGGTTTCCAGGGTCGACTGCAGGCGCCGTTCGCTCTCACTCAGATCGATCAGCCGGTCGCGGGCTTCGTATTGTCGTCGGCGGCCGCGCAATGCGGCGGAAACCATACTGACCAGCGTCGCCGGATGAAACGGTCGCTCAAGGAACGTCACGTTGCCCAGCAGATCGCTGAGGCGTGAGGAGGGGCCCTGTTCCTGACCGCCGTGATGGGTCAACAGCACAATCGGCAGATCCGACCAGGCAGGTTGCTCTTCCAGATACAGGAACAGCGCTTCCAGTTCCGGCCCGCGCAAGGCTTCGGCGGCGACCAGCACCAGGCCGGCACCGATTTCGATTTCCTTGCACAGCGCACCCAGACTTGGCGTGACGACTCCGCCGTAACCCGCCTCGTTGAGGATCATCAGCGCAATCTGGCTGTCGCGACCCACGGGCGCCAGAATCAGCGCCCGTTCGGCCAGCGGCACTTGAACCGTCACAAGCGCTCTTCCTGCAGTAACGGATTACTCGCGCCGAGGTATGTCGGGACACCGCGCAGTACGCCCTGAAAGGCTTCCAGCGGTTCGCCGATGGTCATGCCTTGCGTGGAAATGCGGTATTCACGAATGGTCGATTCGTGGCTGCCGGTGCGTTTCTTGATGATCGAGATCGCGCGGCGGACTTTGCCTAGTGCTTCGAAGTAGCGCAACAGAATCACCGTGTCAGCCAGATAAGTAATGTCGACCGGCGCTTGCATGTCGCCGACCAGACCATGCTGGGCAACCGTCATGAACGTCGCCGCGCCTTTGCGGTTCAGGTACAGCAACAGTTCGTGCATGTGCAACACCAGCGCGTTCTCTTCCGGCATTGCTGCCTGATAGCCGTTGATGCTGTCGATAACCACGGTTTTGATTTGACCTTCATCGACGCAGCGCCGCACGCGGTGGGAGAACTCGCCCGGTGACAGTTCGGCGGCGTCGACCTGTTCGATCAACAGATTGCCGGTCGCCTGCAGGGCCTTGAGGTCGATGCCGATGTTTTTCATGCGCTCGAACAGCAGGCCGAGTTCTTCATCGAAGATAAACAGTGCGGCTTTCTCGCCACGGAGCACCGCAGCGGCGGCGAAGATCATCGAGATCAGCGATTTACCGGTACCGGCAGGGCCGAGAATCAGCGTGCTGGAGCCGGTCTCGATGCCGCCGCCGAGCAGGGCGTCCATTTCCGGGATGCCACTGGACAGTTGCAAACGCGCATAGTCGCCACGGTGTTCAGCCGCCACCAGACGCGGGAATACGTGCACGCCGTCGCCCATGATGGTGAAGTCGTGGAAACCGCCGCGATATTTCTGGCCCCGGTACTTGACCACTCGCACGCGTCGCCGCTCGGCGCCGTAGTTAGGCGTCAGCTCTTCGAGGCGGATCACCCCGTGGGCCACACTGTGCACGGTTTTGTCGAGGGATTCGGTGGTCAAGTCGTCAAGCAGCAGTACCGTGGCGTTGTAGCGCACGAAGTAATGCTTGATGGCCAGAATCTGCCGGCGATAACGCAAAGAGCTTTGTGCCAGCAAGCGGATCTCCGACAGGCTGTCGAGCACCACACGCGTGGGCTTGAAACGTTCGACCGCTTCGAAAATCTGCTTGGTGGCTTCGCCCAGTTCCAGGTCGGAGGAATACAGCAGGCTCTGCTGGTGCTCAGCATTGAGCAGGCTTTCCGGGGGCGTCAGCTCGAAGATCTTGATGTTGTCATCCAGCGTCCAGCCGTGGGACGACGCCCCTTGCCTCAGTTCGCGCTCGGTTTCCGAGAGCGTGATGTACAACGAGCGTTCGCCGGCTTTCGCGCCGGCCAGGAGAAAATGCAAAGCGACCGTGGTTTTGCCGGTTCCGGGCTCACCCTCCAGCAAAAAAACATGACCGCGAGACAAACCACCGGCCAGGATGTCATCCAGACCCACAATGCCGGTAGCGGCTTTCGCACTGATCAACTCGTTAGAAGTAGACAAAAAATGCCCTCTCATGACTAAGGGAAGCGAGGCCGCCAACTAATTGAGCGGCCTGATTAACTTGACCCTATGGCGTGATGGCAGTTCCGAAATTCCTTGCCGGATGTGTCCAACGAGCGGTCAAAAGTACTTCAGAGGCCTTGCTGTAACGCAGGATCATCGGGGTTCAGCTGTTCCAGTTGCGCCAGCAGGATCTGCACATTCTGCAGTTGTCCGCTTTCCTTCCAGTAATTGATCAGCAAGACCCGCGCCTTGCGGTCGGCGGGGTGGCGCTGGACGATTTCCTGCAACTGCTTCTGCGCCGCTTCCAGTTCTTCGGCGCTGTGCAGGGTGGTGGCGAGGTCGTAGCGATAATCCTTGTTGTCCGGCTCAAGCTCCACCGCTTTGGACAAACCGAGCAGGGCGTATTCGCGCTGATCGTGGTGCAACAGCCAAAGGCCCAAGGCATGTTGCAGATAAGCCGAGTCAGGTTGTGCCTTGAGTTGCTGGCCCAGCAATTGGCGGGCGGCATCGGTTTGGCCCTGGCGATCGAGGACATCGATCTGCATCACCAGCGCCTGCAGATTGCCGGGATCCATGCGCAGGGTATTCTCAAGCGCGACCTGTGCCTCCTTGAGTTCGGCGTTGTGTAGATGCAGTCGGGCCAGTTGCGCGTAGTTGGCAGCGCTTTCCGGCAGGGCCTTGAGCGTTTGCTCCCAACCGTCGATCGCTTGTTGCAGCGGCGCGAAATACAGCCCCAGCTCATCCGGGGTCAAGCCAAGCAGGGCGTTGATCGCGGCGAAGCGAACAGTTTGATCCTCATCCTCGAGCATTGGCCCGAGCAACAGGCTTCGTTGCCCGCCTGGCACCAGTCCGACCACGCTTTTGATCGCCGCCAGGCGCACGGCGGGGGATTCGTTTTGCAGGTCTGTGTCGGCCAGCTTCAACGCCTGTGGACTCGGATAGTTAGGCAGCTCGCCATGCAGCCACACGCGGCGCTTGACCGAAATGTCCGGACGGCCCAGTTGTTGATACAACTGACGCGCCGCGCCCGGTTGCCCCTTGCGCGCGGCATCCAACGCCTCGCTATAGCCGTGTTTGATCGCATCGGGTATGACCGGCACGGTGCTGCGCACGGACAACCACGCGACAATGACGATAAGCACAAGGCCCAGGCTGATAAGCAAGTAGCGGCGAGACTGAGGCATGCAGGTTTCCGAAACAGGCGTTCTTGAGCAGAGCGGCAAGCTTCGGTCAGCTTCGGCCATGAGTCAAACTCTTGCATGCGAATCGCCCTACAAACTGCGTCGACTCAGTTACCCGTCAGGCTTTCGTTGCAGTGTCTACGCTTGCAGAAGTTGCTTCGATGAGTCTACCCATGCAAGCCCTGTTCAATTACTTCAAGGCCGTGATCCACCCCGGTCAGGCCGTCCTGCTGTTTGCCCTGCGGACCATTGCGGCGGGGTTGCTGACGCTGTATCTGGCGTTTCTGTTCGATCTCGATCAGCCCAAGTGGTCGATCATGGCGGTGGTCATTGTCAGCCAGCCGTTGGCCGGAATGGCGCTGGCACGCAGTTTCGGCCAGGTGATCGGCACGACGCTTGGGGCAGCGGTGGCAGTAGTGATCATGGCGATCTTTCCCCAGGCCCCGCTGCCATTCATTACCACTCTGGCCCTGTGGCTGGCGCTGTGCACGGCCGGCGGCACGTTGCTGCGCTACACCAGCTCGCAAGCGTTTGTGCTGAGTGGTTACACCGCTGTGGTCGTGGCGCTATTGGCAATTCCCGACCAGGACGGCACGTTTCTGTTGGCGGTAACCCGCGTCACGGAAACCTTGCTGGCCGTGGCGTGTGTATGTGTGGTCAGTCTGCTGACGGCGAGGCCGCAAGCGGTGGCCAAGGGGTATTTCGCCAAAGTCGATCAGGTGATCAAACTGGCCGCCAGCCATGCCGCCGCCGTGCTTCGTACGGAAGAAAGCGAAGCGGAGTTCCAGCGCCGGCAAATGCAACTGCTCGGCGAGATCAGCGCCCTTGAAGGCCTGCGGCGGCACTTGTATTTCGATGCGCCGCGCTTACGCAGTGCCAGCCATCTGGTGCTGCTGTTGGGCAACCAACTGATGCTGCTGACCTCTCGGTTGACCGCATTACGTCATCAGCGCGAACTGCTTACCGAACGCTGGGAAGGCGATCTGCCGCTGGATATCCAGCGCTTGCGCGCCGAAGAGCTGGCGCTGCTCGATCAGTTGGCAGAGCAGGGGCGAGCGCTACCCGAACCCGCACGCCAGCACTTCGTTAAGCTGCAACAACAGTTCGAGGCGTTGGCGTATCAGGCCGAGCAGTTGACTGAAAACATGAGCGCCACCTTGCGCTCGCTGGCCTGGGCGCTGCGCTGGGAGCAGGCGCGGCTATTGCAGCAACTGGAGCAAATCCTTGAGCTGAGCGATGCGATTCAGGAAGGGCGTGAGGCCAGTTGTCTTTATCGCGGTCAGGTCAGCCCTCTGCATCTGGATTTCACCCTGGCGTCGATGAATGCGATCCGTGCGTTCACCGCGCTGCTGGTCGCCGGATTGATCTGGATCGAAACCGCGTGGGACGGCGCGCGGGGCGGGATGATTCTGGTGGGAATCCTCTGCTCGCTGATGGCGACGTTCCCGCGTCCGCTGATGGCCGCGCAGAGTTACGCCCGTGGCCTGGGGCTGGCGCTGGTGGTCTCGGCGTTCTACCAATTCATGCTGGTGCCGGCGATCAGTGATTTCGAGCTGCTGGCAATGCTGCTGGCGCCGCTGCTGTATGTGATCGCAATCGGTCTGGCCAGCCCGGCGACGGCAGGCATCGGCATGGGGCTGGGGTTGTCGAGTTTCCTGATGCTCGGCCCGCAGAATGTCGGTACCGGGCAGAACACGGCGATTCAATGGTTCGAATTTGCCGGCGCCTATGTCAGTGCGGCCATGCTTGCCCTGATCGTTTATGCGTGGATTTTCCCGTTTCGCCCGGCGTGGCGCCTTCGCCGTTTGTATAACGAAGCGCGCGAGCAGGTGTATGCGCTGACCAAAACGCCCGCGACCGATGAGCAACAGTTTGCCTTTGAAAGCCGCATGGTCGATCGCCTGACCAGCATGCTCGGCCTGCTGCCGGCGGTGAACAGCCGGCCCATGCAGCAACTGTATGAAATCAGCCTGGCTTGCGTAGCTCTGGGTGTAGCGATGCATCAATTGAGGCAGCAGGCACACAACAATGCATTGCTGACGGACGCTTTCAATCAGCGTCTGGCTTCGGCCGTGCGCAAGACCGGGCGCTTTGTCGCCGGGCGGCAGGACGTTCAATTGGCGCCATTGCTGGCCACCCTGCACACATTGGGCGACGAGCTGGATGAACTGCACGTCGCCAGCCATGAGCATGTGTGGTCGCTGTTTCGTATGCGTGTGGCCCTGCTGATCGTGGTGTCATTCCTGCAGCGCCACGGTGACGCCATCCAGCATTCTGTTCCGGAAGGAGAAGCAGCCCTTGCCCATTGATTTCGAGATTGGCGGTGTCTATCTGCCGCCCATTGCTCAGGCGTTATTGTTGGCCATTCCGATATTCATGCTGCTGGACTGGGGATTGCGGCGTTTGGGCGTGTTGCGTCTGGTCTGGCATGAGGCGCTGTTCGAGGGCGCCTTGTATGCCTGTGTGTGTGCCACGCTGATTTTGCTGATGGGAGCCTGATGCCTTGAAAGTGCTATTCACGCGATTGATCACGTTGGCGGTGGTGCTGCTGGCGATCGTCCTCGGCTGGTTTGCCTGGGAACATTACACGCGCGCGCCATGGACTCGCGATGCCCGGGTCAGGGCAGACGTGGTGACGCTGTCGGCGGATGTGTCGGGGCATATTGTCAGTCTGGCGGTGCAGGACAACCAGCATGTGCAGAAGGGGCAACTGTTGATGGAGATCGACCCGGCGCGCTATCGCCTCGCGGTGGAGCACTCGCGGCGTTCGGTGGAAGTGGCGAAGGCAACGCTGGGGCAGTCGCAAGCGGCCATTGTTGCCAGCGAAGCCTTACTCAAGCAGCGGCAAAGCGAAGAACGTCGACGGCGTACGCTCAAGCAGGGTTTTGCGATTTCCGGGGAGGAGTGGGAGAAGTCCAGTACCGATGTGGCGGTGGCCCAGGCGGATCTGCTGCGCAATCAAGCCAATCTCGGCCTCGCTGAGGCCAACGTGCAGTTGGCGATTGCCGCACTGACCCAGGCCGAACTGGATTTACAGCGCACCCGCGTCGAGTCGCCAGTCAGCGGTTACGTGACCAACCTCCTGACCCGTGAAGGTGACTACGCGGTGAGCGGCGGTGCTTTGTTGGCGCTGGTCGACAGTGACTCGTTCTACATCAGTGGTTATTTCGAAGAAACCAAACTGCCACGAATCGGCGAGGGCGATCGGGTCCGCGTGCAATTGATGAGCGGGGAGACTTTCGGCGGCACGGTGCAGAGCATTGCCTTCGCCATTGCCGACCGCGAAAACGCGCCGGGCAGTCGGCTGCTGGCCAACATCAACCCGAGTTACACCTGGGTGAAACTGGCGCAACGGGTGCCGGTGCGGATCGACATTGATGGCGACTATGCCGGCAAGAACCGCCTGCGTGCGGGCACCACAGCGACCGTCACTGTGCTGGAGAACTGATCCCTTTAGGAACAGTGGCGTTCGGGTGATGTGGCGAGGCATAAAAAAGCCCCGCGACCGAATGATACGCGGGGCAAAAAATTTGGTTGGTTGCGGCCAACCAAAGGAGCTCTTTAACAATCGATTACTTGCTGGCGACAGTCTCCGGTTGCCAGCCGCCGCCAAGGGCCTTGTAGATCGCGACAATGCCGCGATACAGGTCAACTTCGGCCTGGGCCTGACTGTCTTCGGCGTTCAGACGTTCACGCTGAGCGTCGAGCAGCACTAGGAAGTCCGTGGTGCCTTCGCGATAGCGGATTTCAGCCAGGTCAGCCGCCTTGCGGCTTGATTCACTCTGACGGATCAACGAGATCAGGCGTTGCTGACGCTTGCCGTAATCGCTGAAGGCGTTTTCCGATTCTTCCAGTGCCAGCAGCACTTGTTGCTCGTAAGTCGCCAATGCGCCTTCGGCTTCAGCATCGGCGCCACGCAAACGCGCGCGTACGCTGCCAAGGTCGAACGCGGCCCATGTGATGCTCGGGCCAAGTGCCCAGGCGTTGGCCGCCGAGGAACCGATTTGCGAACCACGCCCGGCTGTCCAGCCTAGGAAGCCGCTAAGGCTGACCCGTGGGAACAGATCGGCTTTCGCGACGCCGATGCGCGCTGTGGCCGAAGCCAGGTTGCGTTCCGCGCTGAGGATGTCCGGACGACGTTGCAGCAGTTCGCCCGGGTCACCGATCGGCAAGGCTTTGGCAATCGCTGGCAAGTCTTTTGGACTCAGATCAACGGTCAGCTTGTCCGGACGCTCACCGAGCAGGGTGGCGATGCGGTTTTTCTGCCGAACCTGTTCCGCCTGCAACTGCGGCACGGTGGCTTCAACGTTGGCCAGACGCGCATCGGCGCGCTCGACATCGAGCTGATCACCGACACCGGCGTCTCTCAGGCTGATGGTGATCTTGCGCGACTCTTCTTGGTTTTTCAGGTTGGCCACGGCGATCTTTTCGCGCAGTTGCGCACCACGCAGTTGACCATAAGCGTCCACCAGTTCGGCAATCATGGTGACTTGCAGTTGGTACAGATCGGCCTCGGCCGCTTGCTGGTCGGCGTCGCTGGCTTCCAGATTGCGCTGGATGCGGCCAAACAGGTCCAGCTCCCAGGCCATGTCCAGACCGAGGTCATAGCGTTCGCTATTGACCCGGTCGGTGGTCTGGCCAGGGATTTGCCCCTTGGCCAGATCACTGCTGGCGCGGCTGGTGATGGTCGGCATCGCATCGTTGCTGGCGTCGTCGCGGATCGCCCGGGCGGCTTTCCAGCGCGCGAACGCCACGCGCAGTTCACGGTTGCCTTGCAGTGATTGGGTCACCAACTGGTTGAGGGTCGGATCGTCGAATTGCTGCCACCAGATGCCTTCGAATTTAGAACGGTCGAAGTTCTTTTGCCCGGCGGCGCCGTCGGTGGCGGCCGTGATATTGGCCGCCTCCGTGGCTGGGGTCTTGTAGTCGGGGCCGACGGCGCAGGCACTGAGGGCCAGCACCAGCAAACTCGGCAGGAAGACTTTCAGACTCATTGTTGCGCCTCCAGTTTCATGGCCTTGGCCGCTTTGCGGGCCTCACTGCGTTCAACGAAGTTACGGATCAGTACGTAGAACACTGGCGTCAGCAACAGACCGAAGAAGGTCACCCCGAGCATGCCGGAGAACACCGCCACACCCATGGCGTGACGCATCTCGGCACCGGCACCGCTGGAGAACACCAGTGGCACCACACCCATGATGAACGCGAAGGAAGTCATCAGGATCGGCCGCAGACGCAGACGGCAGGCTTCGAGTACCGCCGCGAGCGGATCGAGACCTTCTTCCTGTTTGTCCTTGGCGAACTCGACGATCAGAATCGCGTTCTTACAGGCAAGTCCCACCAGTACGATCAAGCCGATCTGGGTGAAGATGTTGTTGTCACCGCCCGAGATGATCACACCGGTGATGGCCGACAGTAGGGTCATCGGTACGATCAGGATCACCGCCAGTGGCAGGCTCCAGCTTTCGTATTGAGCGGCGAGCACCAGGAACGCCAGCAGTACGCAGAGCGGGAACACGAACAGCGCGGTGTTGCCGGACAGGATCTGCTGGTAGGTCAGGTCGGTCCACTCGTAGGTCATGCCGTTTGGCAGTTCATCCTTCAGCAGTTTCTCGATGGCTTTCTCGGCCTGGCCGGAGCTGTAGCCCGGGGCAGCCGCGCCGTTGATTTCTGCAGTGATGAAGCCGTTGTAGTGCATCACGCGATCCGGGCCCGAGGTGTCGCTGACCTTGATGAAGGTCGCCAGCGGGATCATTTCGCCTTTGTTGTTGCGTACTTTCAGCTGACCGATCTGATCGGATTCGAGGCGGAACTGTTGCTCGGCCTGAACGTTGACCTGATAGGTGCGCCCGAAGCGGTTGAAGTCGTTGGCATACAGCGAACCCAGGTAGATCTGCAGGGTGTCGAAGATGTCGCTGACAGCCACGCCGTGAGTCTTGGCTTTTTCACGGTCGATGGCGGCATCGACCTGAGGCACGTTCACGGTGTAGCTGGTGAACAGCCCGGCCAGTTCCGGCACGCTGTGGCTCTTGTTGATGATGTTCATGGTTTCTTTGTACAGCTCGTCGTAGCCCAGGTTGCCCCGGTCTTCGATTTGCAGGCGGAAACCACCAATGGTGCCCAGACCTTGTACCGGCGGTGGCGGGAAGATCGCCATGTACGCCTCTTGAATGTTCGCGTACTGGCCGTTCAAGGCCCCGGCAATCGCACCGGCGGACATGCTCGGGTCTTTACGCTCGTCGAACGGTTTCAGCGTCACGAAGACGATGCCGGCGTTCGGGCTGTTGGTGAAGCCGTTGATCGAAAGGCCCGGGAACGCTACGGCGCTTTCCACGCCTGGCTGTTTCAGCGCCATGTCAGACATGCGCTTGATCACGTCTTCGGTGCGATCCAGGCTAGAAGCGTCTGGCAATTGCGCGAAAGCCACCAGGTATTGCTTGTCCTGGCCGGGTACGAAACCGGTCGGGGTGCTGGAGAAACCGAAGAAGGTCAGCACCATCAGGCCTGCGTACAGCAGCAGGGCGATGCCGCTGCCACGGATAACCCGGCGCACGGTGCCGACATAGCCATGGCTGGCACGGTCGAAGAAACGGTTGAACGGACGGAACAACCAGCCACCGAAGATCTTGTCGAGCACTTTGGAGAAGCGGTCTTTCGGTGCGTCATGGCTTTTCAGCAACACGGCGGCCAGTGCTGGCGACAGGGTCAGCGAGTTGAACGCCGAAATCACGGTCGAGATTGCAATGGTCAGTGCGAACTGCTTGTAGAACTGCCCGGTGAGGCCGGAGATAAACGCTGCCGGAACAAACACCGCACACAGCACGAGCGCCGTCGCGATGATCGGGCCGGTCACTTCACGCATCGCCCGTTTGGTTGCTTCGACCGGTGTCAGTCCGAGTTCGATGTTCCGTTCGACGTTCTCCACCACCACGATGGCGTCGTCCACTACGATACCGATCGCCAGTACCAGGCCGAACAGCGACAAAGCGTTGAGTGAGAAGCCGAACAGGTGCATCACCGCAAACGTACCGATCAACGATACCGGTACCGCCACCAACGGAATGATCGAGGCGCGCCAGGTTTGCAGGAACAGGATCACCACCAGTACCACGAGAATCAGTGCTTCGAAGAGGGTGTGAACCACCGCCTCGATCGAACCGCGCACGAAGATCGTCGGGTCATAGACGATGCTGTAGTCCATGCCTTGCGGGAAGTTTTTCTTCAGCTCGTCCATCTTGCCGCGAACTTCGTTCGAGATGTCGATGGCATTGGAGCCTGGGCGCTGGAAGATCGGAATGGCCACTGCCGGCTGGTTGTCCAGCAACGAACGCAGCGCGTATTGGCTGGAGCCCAGCTCAACGCGAGCGATGTCTTTGAGGCGAGTGATTTCACCGTTGTCGCCTGCGCGAATAATGATGTTCTCGAACTCTTCCTCGCTGACCAGTCGGCCCTGAGTGTTGACCGACAGTTGGAAGCTCTGGGCATTCGGGGCAGGGGGCGCACCGAGTTGACCGGCCGCGACTTGACGGTTCTGTTCACGAATTGCCGTGACCACATCAGTCGCCGTCAGATTGCGCGAAGCGGTCTTGTTCGGGTCAAGCCAGACACGCAGCGAGTAGTCGCCCATACCGAACAGCTGTACGTCGCCGACACCGTTCAGACGAGCGAGCTCATCCTTGATGTTGAGGATTGCGTAGTTGGACAGGTAGAGCATGTCGTAGCGCTTGTCCGGGGAGGTCAAGTGCACAACCATGGTCAGGTCGGGCGACGCTTTGTCGACGGTGATACCGATGCGCGTCACTTCCTCGGGAAGCTTCGGCTCGGTGCGGGTCACCCGGTTTTGCACCTGCACCTGCGCATTGTCCAGGTCAGTGCCCAGAGCGAAGGTAATGGTCAGGGTGATCTTGCCGTCGGCGGTCGACTGCGAGGACATGTACAGCATGTTCTCGACGCCGGTGATGGCTTGCTCCAGCGGAGCGGCCACGGTTTCACCGATGACTTTAGGGTTGGCGCCCGGGAAGTTGGCACGCACCACCACGGTCGGTGGCACGACTTCCGGGTATTCGCTGATCGGTAGCTGGAACAGCGAGATCGCACCGGCGATCAGGATCAACAGCGACAGCACCGCTGCGAAGATCGGCCGTGAAATGAAGAATTGGGAAAAATTCATCGGAGTTGTCGTCCCTTAACCGCGTGGGGTCGTAGCAGCCAGCTTCACAACCGAACCGGACGCGCCTTTGGCAGGGGCGACTTTGGGCAGGTTGCTGGCTTCCAGCGCTTGACGTTGTTGAGCGAGTGCCGCGATGGTCTGTTCGCTGGCCATCGGCACCACTTCAGGGGTAACCGGGGAGCCAGGACGAACCCGTTGCAGACCCTTGACGATGATCGTGTCGTCCTTGTTCAGGCCGTTACGGACGATGCGCAGGCCTTCGATCTTCGGACCCAGTTCAACGGCGCGGTATGCGGTTTTGTTGTCCGCATCCATCACCAGTACGAACTTCTTGCCCAGGTCAGTGCCGACCGCTTCATCGTTGATCAGCATGGCGTTGTAGGTGCCGCTGCCGACCAGTTTCAGGCGTGCGTACAGGCCCGGGGTGTAGGTGCCATCGCTGTTGTCGAACACCGCGCGACCACGGATGGTGCCGGTTTTCGGGTTGACCTGGTTATCGACGAAGTTCATCTGACCGAGGTGCGGGTTGCCGTCTTCGTTGGACAGGCCCATGTACACCGGGGTGGTCGCGCCGCGCTGACCGTTACGGGCGAGTTGGGTGTATTTGAGGAACACACGCTCGTCGGCGTCGAAGTAGGCATAAACACGGTCGGTGGAAACCACACTGGTCAGCGGCGTGGTGTCGGCGGTCACCAGGTTACCGGCGGTGATCTCGGCACGGCTGACGCGGCCACTGATCGGCGCGGTGACACGGGTGAAGCTGAGGTTCAGTTTGGCCAGATCCAGTTGCGCTTGCAGGGCACCGACGGCGGCGCGGGCTTCTTGAGCGGCGCTGGTGCGCGAGTCGGCCAGTTCGGCGGAAATGGCGTTGCTGGCACGCAGGCGTTCACCACGACCGGCTTCGTTTTCACTGCGGGTGGCGTTGGCGCGGGATTGAGCAACCAGGGCTTCGAGGCGGCGTACCTCAGCCTGGAATGGACGCGGATCGATCTGGAACAGCAGGTCGCCTTTCTTGACCAGTGCGCCTTCAGTGAAAGCGACGTCATCAATCTGGCCGGAGACCCGTGGACGGATTTCAACGGTTTCCGGCGCTTCTAGGCGCCCGGTGAATTCGTCCCACTCGTTGACCGGTTGTTCCAGCACCTTGGCCACGCTGACTTTCGCAGCGGGCATAGTGGCGGCAGTCTCCGGAGTCTTGCCGCAGGCGCTCATCACCAGTACGGCCAACATGGCCAACGGGAAGCGCAAATGTTTGAGTGACTGTTCCATGGATGCATCCGCCAATGTATTGAAGATGGGCGGATGATGCTCGGCGGGGTGTGATGGCACGAATCGAATGAAGCAAAGGTAACTATCATTCGGAATGATATAAGGCCCGAACGAGCCCTCTAGCATGCACCTTTCGTTAGGTGGCTATCAATCTCTCTGAGGGCAATTCTGTGTTGCCCGGTGTGCAAAAGTCAGGAGAGAAGCTGCACTGCGGGGATTACGCGGGGATTAAAAATGCCGAACCCGCCACGGCGGCGGGTTCGACAATGCGGTCAGAGTTTCGGCAACTGGCCGATGCGTCCGATCATTTCAGTCACGATCTGCAGATCCAGCTGGAATTGCTCCACAGTCTTGAACTCGCCATCGGTGTGACCGGTGTATTTCACGTTCGGCATGGCCAGACCAAACTGCACACCGTTCGGCAATTCATGCACCGAGGTGGCGCCAGCGGAGGTGCCGAACTCGTGTTTCATGCCCAGATTTTCAGTCGATACCGCCAGCAGCGCCTTGACCCACTCACCTTCAGGGTTGCGGTACATCGGCTCGGCGATCGAATAGTCGAAGGCAACGGCTACATGGCTCTTTTTGCTCCACGCCGCCAGTTTCTCAGCGATTTCAGCTTTGAGCTTCTCCGGCGACTTACCTTTCGGAACGCGCAGGTTGACTGCGAGTTTGAAAGCTTTTTCGTCCATGCCGACGTAGGTCAGCGAGGTCGTCAGCGGCCCCATGAAGGCATCGGAGAAACCGACATTCAACTTGTTGCCCAGGTAATCCAGACCCCAATTGTCGGCAGCGTAACGCGCGGCATCGGTGATGTGGTTGTGCTTGAACGCGACTTTGCCATCAAGGCTATTGATAAAGACCAGCATCCGCGCGACCGGGTTGACCCCGGATTCGGGCTCGGAGGAGTGCGCAGATACGCCAGTCACGGTGAGTTTGACGTCTTTGCCGTCGACCTTGGCGCTCACCTGGAAATCGCCGCCATTGCGCTTGGCAAACTCGTCGCCGGCCTTTTGCAGGCTGGCGGCCAGTTCCGCAGGCTTGTCGGTTACCAGCGTGGCGACCGACGCCGACGGAATCTGGTTGGTTGCCAAGCCACCGGTCATCGAGATGATTTCCGCGCCTTTGCCTTCACCTTTGCGCTTGGCAAAGTTGGCCATGACGGTGCCGTAGCCTTTCTCGGCAATCACCACCGGGTAGCCGCCGTCCAGCGCCAGGTTGTAGTTTGGCGTCGGGTTGCGTTCGAAGTAGTAAGGGATCGCGTCGCCCGTGGTTTCTTCGGTGGTGTCGACCAGCAACTTGAAGTTGCGCACCAGCGGCAGTTTTTCTTCCTTGATGACTTTCATGGCATACAGCGTGACGACGATACCGTTCTTGTCATCCTCGGTGCCGCGACCGTACATGCGATCGCCGATCAGGGTGATCTTGAACGGGTCGAGGCGGGTGCCATCCTTGAGCACCCAGTTTTCCGGCGTCACCGGCACCACGTCGGCATGCGCGTGAATACCAACCACTTCATCGCCACTGCCATCAAGGGAAATCTCGTAGACGCGGTTGTCGATGTTGCGGAATTTCAGATTGAACGACTCGGCGAGACTTTTGATCTTCGCCGCTATCTTGATGAATTCCGGATTGTCGTGCTGCTCAACGCCGTCCTTGCGAAAGGTCGGGATTTCCACCAGTTCGCGCAGGGTTTCAGTGGCGGCAGCGCTGTATTTCGCTCGCGTGTAGATACCCAGCAGACGATAGATTTCGTTCTGCTGCTCGGCGTTTAAAGTCTTGTTATCGAGATAGGCGCCAATCGCCGGACCAATGTCAGCGGTTTTCGCCAGATCGCTCTTGCCCAAGTTGCCGAGGAACTGGCGGAAGTCTGTGGCTTTGTCTGCACTGTAAGTCTTGAGAATTTCAGCGCTCTGCTGCGGGGTGATATTCGCTTGCGCGGGCGCCGTGAACACGGCAAGACCGGCCAGCATCAACGTGGTGGTAGCCAGTTTTTTGAAAGGGACATTCATTACGAAGGGCATTCCTTTGCAGGGCAGTGAGTTAGGCGTGCCTCAAGGTTGAGACACATACGCTTACAAGCTAACACCGTGCCAGAGCCTTGCGGGAGTCCTGAAAGGGGATGTGTCGCACAAAAATGCAAAAGAGGCGCACAAATGAAAAAGCCCGGGGAAGGTTTCCGGGCTTTTTTATGGGGGCTCACCTGACGACCAGCGCTTCTCCAAATCCTTGCGCCAGGTTCAGCAAAGCGCGGCTATCTGAAGATCTGTTCAATCATGATCCTGGAGGGGATGAATAACGTATTCGTGTAATAGGCCTCATACCCATAGGCGGTTATGCGAACTTTGCACGGGATCGAAGTTTGCGACGTCAGCAACGGTTTGATGGCGTCGTAGTCATTCAAGTCGCGTTGCGTACCATCCAGATTGGTGTAGTAGAAGATCAGGTCGGAGGAAAACTTGTAATTGGGCCTGGCTTGACCGCTTGCGTTCACTCGCCCTTCAGCTTTTACCGCGATTGAATGCTCGGATGAGAACTCCATGTCGCGATTGAGAGAGCAGATCAGGGTAGGGTTGAGCTGGTTGGAGTTTTCGTAATCATTGAATGCGTTCTGCAAATCCACAGTGGAGTTGAAGTGTGCCGTGAACAGATTGGCGGGGCCGAGCTCAAACGACGATAGCGTGAGGTCGGCGGGCGGAATGCTGGCCGTTTTTACGCAGCCGGTGCAGAGTAGAACGCCCAGGTATATGACCGCGCGGAAGCTGTTCATTGGCCGAAAATACCGTTGATTGAGTCAAAAATCAGATCGCAGGCGGACTTCGTCCCTTGCACAGGTTCTATAAACATCCAGTCAGCAGATGCATGGTGCCTATCAATGGTCTTGTTGATGGTCGGACCAGACTCGATCATCCAACGCTCCCCGAATTCTGCGACACCGTCAGATTGGTCAGGTGTACTGGCGTTGGCCCGGATGTTGATCCATGTTTCAGCGACAGGCGTTGGCTCCGAAAAATAGATGTCGGAACCCAGCCATACCAGGAATCCTTCACCCACTGGATCGAGTGTCACCAGATATTTGATGGTGTAACCGGCTTCGGAAAGTATCTGTGACAGATGTGCGCCGTTCCATCCGCCGAGGCTGTGGCCGACGATGTAAACCGGGCAGGATTTGCTGGGAATGTTGTCGATGAAGTGAGTCTGGATATCGCCGGAACCCCTTGCATCCTTATAACTTTTAGGGAACCCCGTGTATTTCGCCGGCAGCTTGGCGCTGCCCGCAATTTTGCCGTCGAGCTGTTTTTTTGCGTCGTCGATATTGTGGAACGCGCCTTGAAAATAGTATTTCTCTTGGTCGGCAGCCCCACCAATGAAAAAAACGATCGCCTTCTTTACGGGAACGGGAGCCGTCTTTACCGACTGGTCCTTCACGAGTGTTAACGTCGGCGTGACGGCCAGACTCGCGGTATTTCCATTGGGAAGCTGGATTTGCTCTGCCGGCATGTTTTCAATCTTCCAGAAATAGTTTGAAGGTTTCTGCCACGTGTGAACTCACGACGTGAGTGAACCCCAGCGAATCACTGGTGCCGTACTCGAAACTGCCGTCCGCGCGCTGAATCGCGTAGGCATGATTAGGCATGGGCTCACCGGTGCTTTCGTCGATCAATTTGATCTTGTCGCTGAAGTGCACCGGCATCGGCAGCAGACCGCTGAAAGGTGCCGAGACGAAGGTGTCGCCGATGATGACTGTTCCGGAACCGCCCACAACGATGTTGCCGTGTCCGCCCGTGCTGTCGATCGTCGCAGCATTCAAACCATTGATGAAAACGGTCGAGCTGACGCCTCCCATGATCGGACTGCCACAAGCGGATTTGTCGGTCATCCGGGCGGCAGCAAGCCCGTCAAAGTTCACATTGGGCGAGCCACTGGCAATGGGATTCGTGCCATGTCCCGGAAGAGGGCAGCTAGTGGGGTCCGTGAGGCGTGCAGCAGGTTTTCCGCTCATGCGAAGTTCCGTTTCAAGAGGTCAGATCGGGCAGCCGTGATGAATAGCCGTATCGTAGAACAGCCAGGGCTGTTCGCTGGATCGACAGCCTTGGTGGTCGTAGTAATCGGGAATGGTGAGGATGTGGTGTCAGCTCTGCGAGACATTGACCCCATGTGCATCCGGACGGATGCGAGTGTTCGCCTTCAATCACACCGGTGGTGTTTGAAGAGGCGAGGGGCACAAGCGCTTGCATACGTGAAGTACGCATCAAATTTTACCGTCCCTGGAAATTTCGTTGCGAAGAATGCCGCAAGCTACGCTTGCGTTCAATAATATTCAGAACTGCCAGCGCGGATTCACAGGCTATCTGGATCGCCAAAAAACATCTGAATCCGCGACCGCAACCACCGCTCACCCGGATCATTATCCTGCGACCCACGCCACGCCATGTGCAGTTCAAATGTGCGCGTCGGCAACGGCGGATCTTCCGCCCGAACCCCACCAGCCGCCGTCAACGCGTCCGCCGTGTAATCCGGCACGGTCGCAACGATGTCAGTGCCCGCCAGCAACGTACTCAATCCGTTGAACTGCGGCACGGCCAGCACTACATGGCGTTTGCGCCCCAGTTTCTCCAGCTCTTCATCAATAAAGCCACTGAGATCGCCAGCAAACGACACCAGCGCATGCGGACGCGCGCAGTAGTCATCAAGGCTCAACGGCCCCGGCACGGTATCGGCGCGCAGCAATTTTGGCGCGCTGCGGCGCAGGACCTTGCGCTTGGCGTTGGCCGGCAGGTCTGTGGTGTAGCTGACGCCAATGGATATCTCGCCGGAAGCCAGCAGGCCCGGCATCAATATGTAATTGACGCGACGGATCACCAGCACGATTCCCGGTGCTTCCGCGCGCAGGCGCTTGAGCAGCATCGGCAGCAGGGCGAATTCGACGTCGTCGGATAGGCCAATGCGAAATACCGAGGTGCTGGTCGCCGGGTCGAATTCGGCCGCACGGCTGACGGCGGTCGAAATCGAATCGAGGGCCGGCGAGAGCAGGGCGAAGATTTCCACCGCGCGGGCGGACGGTTCCATGCTGCGCCCGGTGCGCACAAATAGCGGGTCATCGAACAGGCTGCGCAGGCGCGAAAGGGCCGCACTGATTGCTGGCTGACCGAGAAAGAGCTTTTCTGCCGCCCGGGTCACACTGCGTTCGTGCATCAATGTTTCGAATACGATCAACAGGTTCAGGTCGACACGACGCAGGTCATTACGATTCATCTGGAGTCCTGGCAGAGTCATCAAGCTTGACGAGAGCGGCCATATGAGAACAATGGCCGGCATGAATCTTACGGGGAAAGGCTGGTACTCTGCACCGGAAAATTCAGCTTGAGTGAGACGTTGGCAGCAGTTTTTTCATGGATTTTGCCAATGCCGCCCCTGGTGCGGAATCAATGACAGGCATGTCGACTATTAATAGCCACTGATAGTCTTGGGTCAAAAGCCCAGATAGAGTTCAGGGCATTAGAGGTTACTTTGACGAGGTTTGCGATGTCCCGCACGATCCGTTTTCACAAGTTTGGTCCGGCCGAGGTGCTCAAATGCGAAGAGCATGCGGCCGCTCAGCCAGGTCCTGGCGAAGTGCAGGTGCGTGTCGAGGCGATCGGCATCAGTTGGTACGACACCCTCTGGCGTCAGAACCTGGCTTCGTCCCAGGCACGTCTGCCATCGGGCCTCGGCCATGAAATGGCCGGTGTCGTCACTGCTGTCGGTGCCGATGTCGAGGACCTGTCCGTTGGTGACAAGGTTGCCAGTTTCCCGGCTGAAAGCCCGAACGACTACCCGGTTTACGGCGAGTCGATCGTACTGCCGCGTACCGCGCTGACCCGTTATCCGGATGTGCTCAGCCCGATCGAAGCCAGCGTGCACTACACGCCGCTGCTGATCGCCTACTTTGCCTACGCCGATCTGGCACGGGTCAAGCCGGGGCAGTTCGCACTGGTTACTGACGCCAGCCATTGCGCCGGTCCTTCGTTTGTCCAGTTGGGCAAGGCGATGGGCGTACGGGTGATTGCCGCGACCAAGGAAGCCGAGGAACGCGAGTACCTGCTGTCCCTTGGTGCGGAAAAGGTCATCGTCACCGAAGAGGAAGATCTGTTGATGCGAATCAACAAGATCACCGACAACCGTGGTGTCGACGTGGTGTTCGACGGTCTCGGCGGCCCGCAGATGTCGCTGTTGGGCGATGTGCTGGCGCCACGTGGCAGCCTGGTGTTATACGGCTTGCAAGGCGGCAACCAGACGCCGTTCCCGGCCTGCGCAGCGTTCCAGAAGAACATCCAGTTCTTTGTGCACTGCATCGGCAACTTCACCGGCAAACCGGAATTGGGCATCACTCAGGATCACGTCGCTTTGCAACGTGCCTTGCGTGACATCAACCAGTTGACCGCTGACCGCGTGCTGCTGCCGCTCAAGACGCGTGTATTTCCGTTCAACGAGTTCGTCGAAGCGCATCGTTACATGGACGAATGCCCATGCCGCGAACGGGTCGCTCTGCAGGTCGAACCGGCGTAAGCCCCTTTAATCAGAGTCCGTGGCCCCACGGACTCTTGTGCGTTTACCTTCCCCCTGAAAAACCGAGCTCCCTGGCGCTATGCCCGGGCCCGTTCAGCAACTGAACTGGTTTTTGCTCTCTATCTGTATCTTCTAATCACAATATAAGCCCTGATAATTGAATGATTACTTTCATCTCAAGGAATGAGCCATGTCTGTGCATTCAATTTGTCCTGTTCGATATAACGCGTCGAAAACCGTTGATCGCGGCAACTTCTGTTTAATTGTTGTAGGGCTATTCGGAAACTGCTTCTCTTTTTCTTGTGCTCACTTGGCGTGGGACCCTGTGGGAAATTTCCTAGGACTGCGTTCCGAAAAAAATATTCCAACAATTACAGTGGTTTGAGGCTGTTTTTGGACGACTGAAGGCGCTTTGTCAGTTCAAGTGTTTCAAATAACTTCAAACTTGTAAGTGTTAGCATCTGAACGTCTATTACTTATTGATCAATTGTCGCTTGGCTGATGTGTCAGTCTGCGCGGCATGAAACTTTTTATACCGGGTAAATACCGATGAGCACGATCCATGATCAGGCAATGAACTATGTCTACCAGCAAGTATTGCAACGTTTGCTGAGTTTCTTCTCGCGCGCAGAACGCACGGCGCTGCAGTTGCTGATCCAGCGACTGGCAGTGGCCGCCGGCGGCATGGAGAACATCGGTCATTTCAAGGTGCTGGTGAACCAGTCAGGGTCGCGCGACAGTTGTTACACGCTGGCGTTACTGCGGGCGGCGCAGTTGACCATCGCTGGCCGTTCACCCGCGACCTTTCAGTTGCGGGTGGCCAATCTGCGCTGGAACGGCAGCAGCCAGGTGTCCCTGCAAAACATGCATCGCAGCTACAGCGCACTGTTTCTGTATGACGATCCCCGGGTAGAACTGGTGATGGTCGACCACCGCGAGGTATTGCCGTTTGATCACCAGCTACCCATAAGCGAAGCCGGTCGCGAGGCCAACCGTATCAACCTGCTGCTGATCGGGCATCGCAGAACCTGGAATGAACCGCTTGAGCTATGGGATGACGCTTATCTGGCAACTGCCGAGTTCTATGGTCAGGTGGCCCGCTGGAACAATGGCGTCGATGCCATGGTCGGCAGTGAGTCCCCGCGTCGACAGAGCATCTTCCTCGAAGGGCTGGGGCGTGCCGCGCAGAAGGCTGAGATTGCCGCCCCACCGGTGAGTTCTTGCGGCTTTGAAATGCTGTTTACGCTGCTCGACGGGCTGGGTGGTGATTATTACCGTGAGTTTTATCCCGAAGAGGAGCGGGTGGCGTGGCGTCCGGAGGGGCAATTCGAGGCCTGTCGGCGTACCAGCTTTATCAGTATCAACGACATGATTGTCGGCAAACTCGAAGAGCGCTGGCCTTTGTTGAGTGATTTTCTGGGGTTTCAGGTTGACGATCTGACGCTTTATCAAGGTGATGACGAACACGTAGAGCCTAAGGTGGCTGCGCATTTACGAGGTTTGCAGGCGCAAATCATCGAGGAGCGAAACTATGAGGACGGCGTCGGTGATTACCTCAAAAGCAGCCTGATAACGATGCGGCAAAAACAGGTCCCTGAACCGGTATGCGAACAGTTGCTGGTCAGCTTCGACAATCTGCAGGAGCCCGGGAATCTGCGCGCCCAGGCGGAAAGCTCTCTGCTGGCCAGTTTTGAACTGAATGAAATCCAGCTGACGTGCCTGTTGTTTTCACCGTTCATTAATGCGGGGGCCGGACTTGAGCGATTCTTGCGCAATTGTCACCCCGGCATGTTGGTGGCATTGCCGGATCTGCACCGGGCGATGCAGGGCCTGCATGCGCCGGAACAGGTCATGAAATGGATGACGGATGTCAGTGGGCTGCCGGTCAGGTTGATTGTGCGTTTGTATGCAATGGGGCCGGTTCGTATGTCTGCGCCTGGAGAATCGGCCGCGCAAAGCCTCGATGCGGTTGACGCGGCGGCCGAGCCGACCGTTGATCGATCGGCGGAAGGTTGATCGTGAGCCGCTTGCCTGGAGATGAACCCATGCCCACGGATACGGGGTTGTGAAGGGGTCGAGGGAGAATGACTTCGTTTATCAGGCGGTTTATCGATACCTGACGCTGCTGATAGATGAGGCGGGGAACAGCGGGGCGGTGCGCCTGCCCTCACTCCGGCAATTGTCTGACCGGCTCAATGTGTCGATCTCGACCGTCCAGTACGCCTACTCGCTGCTGGAAAAGGAAGGTCGAGTTTATTCAATTGCCAAGTCCGGGTACTACGCGCAAGCGCTGCACATGATGGATTCGCCGGATAGCGGCAGTGATCTGCTGGAAACCGTTTACGTCAATGCCAGGCGCCCGGGCATGTGCGTGCTGAGCGCCGATGAGCCGGCCTCGCTACAGCCACTGGACAGCCCGTTATTGATGTTGGAGCGGGAATTGCTGCGTCAATATCCGCGTCAGCCACATGCGTTGGTGCAACCTTGTGGAGAGCTGGAGTTGCGCACGGTGCTGGCCGCCCGCTACACCTCATCCACGGCCAATTACTGGCGTGCGGATGACGTCTATATCGGCGCAGACCTGCGCGGTGTATTGGAAATTCTGATTTCCGTGCTTGAGTTGCGTCGGGCCACCGTGGTCGTCGAATCGCCCTGTGACTGGGTGATCCTGCGTCTGCTTGAGGCCGCCGAAGTACGGGTCATCGAGTTGCCGCTGCTTCCCGGGGGCATGATTGATCTTCAGCGGCTGGAGTCGGTGCTCAAGAGCGAGACGGTACGTTTGATGCTTTTGTCGTCAGTGCTGAGCATGCCCCGGGGCAGTCTTCTACCGCTGAGCAACCAGCAGGCAGTCGCGCATTTGCTTGGACGTCATGGTACCTGGGTGCTGGAAAACGATTGTTACAGCGAACTCCATGAAGGCAATGACGCGCAACGGATGCGCGACTGGCTGGACCCCGATCGTTTAGTGGTGTTTTCCACGTTCGAAAAGTTCGTCGGGGCCGAGGCGCCTTTCGGTTATGTGCTGTCGCGTCATTGGCGCAGTGAGTTGCAGCGGCATTTCCTGTTGCGCGCGTTTCGGTTGTCGCCGATTCGCCAGAAAGCCATTGCCAGGTTGTTGGGGGGCGGCCGACTGGATCAGCATTTATTGGTATTGCGGCGAATGCTCAAGGAGCGTCGTACGCAATTGATCGAATTGTTGCGCGAACGTCTTGGCGATGCGATGCAGGTTGTCGAGCCCGAGGGTGGCGCGACCGTGTGGGTACATTCTCTGCGACCAGTGAACATGGCGCAGGTCTTCCAGCGATTGCTCAGGCAGCAGATCGTTATTGCACCTGGCGAGCTATTCAGCCTGCAAAGCCTGCATGCGCATCATCTGCGGTTGAGCCCGCTGAGCCATGGTGACCATGACCTGGCCAGTGTGGTCGGGCTAATCGGTGACGCCTTGCGCCTTGCACCTGCTGACTAACGTTAAAAAACATCGGGAGAGTCCCGGATAGATCGCATCGCACTGCGGTCAAACTGCCAGTAAACTGCGCTCTATTCCTGAACCACTCTATTTCAGAGGTTTTGCATGACACTCAGTCCTTTTGCGGGCAAACCGGCACCGGCAGAATTGTTGGTCGATATCCCGCGACTGGTAACGGCTTACTACACTGGACAGCCCGACGCCTCGATTTCCACTCAGCGTGTGGCGTTCGGTACGTCCGGGCACCGGGGCAGCTCGTTCGACTTGAGTTTCAACGAGTGGCACGTTCTGGCCATCAGCCAGGCGATCTGTCTGTACCGCGAAGCCCAAGGGATCACCGGGCCGCTGTTTGTCGGCATCGACACCCACGCATTGTCGACTCCGGCCGGCGCCAGCGCGCTGGAAGTCCTGGCCGCCAACGGTGTGACCGTGATGATTGCCGAAGGTGATGAGTACACGCCGACACCCGCCATTTCCCACGCCATTCTGTGCTACAACCGTGGCCGTACTTCGGGCCTGGCTGACGGCATCGTCATCACGCCGTCGCACAATCCGCCACAAAGCGGTGGGTACAAGTACAACCCAACCAACGGCGGGCCGGCCGATACCCACATCACCAAGTGGATCGAAGCCAAAGCCAATGAATTGCTGGCCAACAAGCTGGCCGGTGTGAAGCGCATCAGCTACGAACAGGCGCTCAAGGCCAGCACCACGCATCGTCATGACTACGTGAACACCTACGTCGCCGACCTGATCAACGTGATCGACTTCGACGCCATCCGTGACGCCAAGCTGCGTCTGGGCGTTGATCCGCTGGGTGGAGCAGGGGTGCGCTACTGGTCGGCGATTGCCGAGCATTACCGCCTCGATCTGCAAGTGGTGAACAAGGAAGTCGACGCGACGTTCCGTTTCATGACTGTCGACTGGGATGGCCAGATTCGCATGGACCCGTCGTCCAGCCACGCGATGCAAGGCCTGATCGGTCTCAAAGAACGTTTCGACGTGGCCTTCGCTTGCGACCCGGATCACGATCGCCACGGTATCGTCACGCCGTCCGGTGGGCTGCTTGCGCCGAACAACTATCTGGCCGTATCGATCGATTACCTGTTCCAGAACCGCCCGCAATGGCGTGCGGATGCCGGCGTGGGTAAAACCGTGGTCAGCAGCGGTCTGATCGATCGCGTGGCCAAGCGCTTGGGGCGTCGTCTGTACGAAGTTCCGGTCGGTTTCAAATGGTTCGCCGACGGACTGTTCGATGGCTCGCTCGGCTTCGGTGGCGAAGAGAGCGCGGGCGCATCGTTCCTGCGCAAGGACGGTGGCGTGTGGAGCACCGACAAGGACGGTCTGATCCCTGCGTTGCTCGCCGCTGAAATGACCGCACGCACCGGTCGCGATCCGAGCCAGGCCTACAAGGCTTTGACCGATGAGCTGGGCGAGCCGTTCTCGGTACGTGTCGACGCCAAGGCCAATCCGGAGCAGAAAGCGTTGCTGAGCAAGTTGTCGCCTGCACAGGTCACCTCGACCGAACTGGCTGGCGAGAAGATCCAGAGCATTCTCAGCCATGCACCGGGCAACGATCAGGCGATTGGCGGTCTGAAAGTGATGACGGAAAATGGCTGGTTCGCCGCGCGTCCGTCGGGCACTGAAGACATCTACAAGATCTACGCCGAAAGCTTCATCGGTGACGACCACCTCAAGCAATTGGTCGTCGAAGCGCAGGCGCTGGTGGATGGCGCAATCGCAGGCTGATGATGTTGGCGAGCGCATGAAAAAAGGGGCAACCGTGATGGTTGCCCCTTTTTTTGCCTGCCATTCAAGCCATCAGGCCAGATCCACCAGGACGATTTCGCTGTCCTCAAGGGCCGTAACGCTCAGCACCCGTTCCTGCGCTACCGCCACGCCGTCTCGAGCTTGTGCGCGCAAGCCGTTGACTTCAATCAGGCCAGTGGCCGGCACCAGGTAGGCGCGACGGCCTTCATCCAGATGATATTCGGCAGTTTCGCCCGCCTTGAGGTTGGCTGCGACCAATCGCGCATCAGCGCGAATCCGCAGGCTCTGGTCATCGCCGTCCTTGCCGCTGGCCAAGGTGACAAAACCTTCGCGCTGGCCTTTCGGGAACGGTTTGGCACCCCAGGAGGGCGGTGCGCCGGTTTCCGTTGGCAGGATCCAGATCTGAAAGATCTTGGTGTCCTTGGCTTCCAGGTTGTATTCGCTGTGAGCGATGCCGGTACCCGCGCTCATTACCTGCACGTCGCCAGCTTCGGTGCGGCCCTTGTTGCCCAGGTTGTCCTGGTGAGTGATAGCACCTTCACGAACATACGTGATGATTTCCATGTCGCGATGCGGATGCTGGGGAAAGCCAGTGCCGGCTGCGATCACGTCATCGTTCCACACCCGCAGGTTGCCCCAGCTCATGCGCTGCGGGTCGTAGTACTCGGCGAACGAAAAGTGGTGATGGGCATCCAGCCAGCCGTGATGGGCGCCGCCCAGCGAGCTGAAGGGTCTGAGTTCAAGCATGATCGTCTCCTCAAAAGGTTCGACGCGAGGTGTGAAGGGCGCACCCGACGCGGGACCGGTGGTTTATGACGGCCATCATCTATCAGTCAATAATCGATAAAAAGCGTAAAAAGTGCGGCGTTATAATCGAAATACTCGATAAGAAAATAGTTGTGAAGCATCTCATCCCACCTTCAGTTCATCGCCTAAACCAATGACCTGAAAGCATTTCGCTAGAACTGAGCGGCAAATACAGACACCATAGCCGCAACAGCCTCACACACTGGAGCCCGTCAGCGTGGCGCAACACACCCCCGATCTTCCTCCCGAACTTCGCCCCTTGGCCGAGATGCCATGGTTCAAACGCCTGGCTGCACGCTTCTTCGGCCACGGTTTGACCCGACTGCGCGCGCAGCACCGTGCGTCGTGGTTGCACGGTCAGGCCGATGGTTTCCGCAGTGGCCATACCGCTGGCGTCGAATATGGCTTTAAGGAAGGCAAGCTTGAGGGGCTGGAAGAGGGCCGGCAGGTGCTGCTGATCCGTGACAGTCGCAACACCGAGCATCGCCCGCCCAGCGTCGACAATCATCTGTTCGATGATTGGCGCCTGCCGTTGACGGCCGAGCTGAAAAAACGCATGAAGGCCGATGTTGCCCGTTTGTTGCCTGAGCATGCTCAGCCAAGTACCGCGCAATGGAAGATGATTTTCAGCGAAACCCCGTCAACCTCAGTGGTTGCCGGCGCGGGCGCGGGTAAGTCCACCACGCTGGTTCTGCGTATTCTGTTGCTCAACCACTATCTGGGTTTTGAGCTGGATTCGATGACCGTAGTGACCTTCACCCGCGAGTCGCGCAAGGATTTCATCAACAAACTGATCGAGCTGTTCGCGCTCTGGGGGCACGCGCTGAACCTGCGCCAGGCACGCGAACTGGTGCGTACCTTCCACTCGCGCATTCTGCCGATGGTGCGCAGCTTGCCGGGTTTCGAGCGCTTGCAGGCCTTTGAAAACCTCAGTCATCGAGTTCAGGGTGCTGAGGAGGAGGTCGACAGTAATCCGTTCGACCTGCGCATCAACGATGCGCAACGTCAGCAACTCAACGCCTGCTATCACCGCTTGTTCAACGAGGACGAGCGTTTTCGACATCTGATTCAGCCACTGTCGCGCGCGGGTTTGCAGCTCAAGGAGCTGGAGCGTGATCACCCGGATGTGCAGAAGCGCGTCGCGGTAACGGAGCTGGCATCCCGGCGCGACGAAGAGCTGTGCGACGCCATCGAAGATCTGTGGTTCCGCGCGGGTGCTTGGCCGATCAAGGGCATTGAGCCGAATCGGCAGAGTTTCGATATCAACGGCGCGAAATTTCATTGTCATGGTTACATTCCGAGCCTGGATGCGTGGGTGGTGCTCGGTTTCGATCCGCGGGAAAACCCGCAGGTCAGTCGGCCAAACGCCAAGCTCAGCGTGCGCGCAGAGTGGGCAGTCAAGCGCACCCTGTTTCAAGCTTTCTGTCGTAAGCCTTTGATTTGGCTTGATAGTTATGAGTCATCAAAACGTGTTCTGGCTACTTTGGCAGGCGATGCCAGTGCCGGGCCGGGCTTCGATTACAAGGTCAAGGGTGAGCTGGCTTCCGCGCCATTGCTCGACTGTTTTGTGGCGGCGGCAGGCTTCATCGAGAACCTCGGCCTGGATGTGCCTGACGCGGTCGGTCGCATGAGTTTCGCCAAGGACGACCCGGATCGTTTCTTCTTTGAAGCCTTGAGTCTGTTCTGGCGCGCCTTTGAAGATCATTTGCTCGATCAGAAACCGCCGATCATGACCTACAACCGCATGTTCGCGCTGTTCAGCGAGCATTCGCCGGAGAACCTCAAGCTGTTGAGCGACGAGTTACTCAGGCCGTTGTCGCACTTGATGATCGACGAATTTCAGGACGTTTCGCCACAGATCGTCTCGTGGATTCGCGCAAGTCTGACGGAAATCCGCAGTCGTGGCCCGGCCATGCACGTCGGGCGGGGCGCGCAGCGTTCGTCGTTGCTGTGCGTCGGTGATGACTGGCAGTCGATTTACGGTTGGCGCGGCAGTTCGCCGAGTTATTTCATGGCGTTCGACAAGGAGTTCCCGTCGCCGAGCACTACGCGGGTAATGCTCAGTGATAACTACCGCAGTCACCAGCACATCATTGATGCCGCTGAACATATCGTTCGCGCGGCACCGGCGATCCCGGGCAAAAAAGCCAAGGCCAGCGGCGCACCCAAGCCGTTGCAACCGGTCAATGTGCTGGAGCGCGACGATCAGGGCTTGGGCCAGCGCCTTGCCGAACATTATCGTCAAGGTCACTCAATCTTGATGCTTTATCGAAAAAGCAGCGATAAGTTATTGATTGAAGAGCATATTCAGTCTGTAGTTAATGTTGATTCGAGCTTACCGTACGAAGCGCGACGCCTGAAGCAACTGACCTACCACAGCGCCAAAGGCTTGCAGGCTGACGCGGTGTTTCTGCTCGGCGATTGCCAGCATCTGACCAGTTCGCCCTACAAGAATCAGGTCTATCGCATGGCGGGCCTAGGCAAGTCGGGCGACAGCGAGCCCTACGACACGGCGCAAAAAGACGAAATCCTGCGCTTGGCGTATGTCGGCATCACGCGGGCGGTCAGCCATTGCTACTGGTATGTCGAACCGCAGGAAGCGCAAGCGGTGAACATGCCCCGGGCGTCCGACCGGGTGGCCAAAGGCAAACCGTTCTTCGTTGATCACCGCGCCGCCAAGCAAACCGCGTAAGCACAAAAAAGCCCGCATCGCTGCGGGCTTTTCGTTTTAAATCATAAACTTATGCGTAACTCTTGAGAGACTCCGGAGGAATGAATGCTTCCAGCTCGTCCTCCACAGCCTCGATGATTCGCTCGACATCCGCTGCATTCATCACCGTCGCGCACGGGATCCCGGCGATAGCGATCATGGTTTCGCCGCTGGCACGATCGAACAGTCGGGCGATCATACTGCCCGGTGCGTCCATCGTTGCCTCGAAACCCATCGGATGGAAATGCCAGCGCATCAACTGGCATGCGTTGGGAAACGTGACTTTGCTTGACCCTTTATTCATATGTTGCCCGCCTTCTTCATCGAGCGCTTCCGTTTGCTCATGTTAGGTGGGAAGAGCCTTCATTGGCTCAACCGGTGACTGACATTAAAAGTAGCATCCACATGTGAAATTCCTGTGAGATTTTTCAGTTCATTTTGCGATTGCTTCGCATTTTTTGATGTAAGTCACGGCCTACGCAATCATCGCCAGAACGCCACTATGGATTAGTCATTGAAGCCTGTGGCGAACTTGGGCAAGCTCGGGGTTTTTGCGCCGAGCCCTTTATGCACGCCGACGACGACGGCCCTGAACAGACCCAAGCCACGGCTGCAACGGTCATGCGCTATCACCTGAGCTGGAAACACCGCGACCTCGACAGCGTCATGGCGCTGTATCATCCGGACATTCAGTACAACGATTTCTTCCAGAACCGCGTGCTCGGCCTCAACGAGTTACGCGAGTACGTGCGCGTCAGCATGCCGCGAGAATCCGACGAACTGCTTGAGCATTGCGACCGCATTCGCGTCGACGGCAACACCGCATTCATCCAATACGAAGTGACCTTGCGCGGCGGCGACGGTCTGGTGTCGTTTCGCTCCAGCGAGGCGCTCACGGTCAGGGACGGGCTGATCTGGCGCGTCAACGAATACGCTTCGCTGGTGCGCACGCAAACTGCTGGCAAGGCCTCGTCAAGTCAGCGCCCGGCAGTCAGTCGCCTGGGCTTGTCGCCGCGTCAGTTGAGCTTTATGGCCGAAGACCTGCAGCAGTATTTCGAAAAGCAACAGCCGTATCTTGATCCCGAACTCGATTTGCAGCGGGTGGCGAAGGAGTGCGGGTACAGCCGCAATCAGATTTCCTATCTGCTCAACCAGGTGCTCGGGCAAAGTTTCTATCGCTACGTCAATCAGGCGCGCCTGCAACATCTGCTGCGCTCGCTCGATAACGCCGCGCCGCCGGTGCGCATCGATGAACTGGCTTTCGCTGCGGGTTTCAATTCGTTATCGGCGTTCTACAGCTGTTTCCGTCAGCACACCGGTCAGTCGCCCAAGGCTTACGCGAAACAAATTTCTTTGCGGGCACGCGCGCAAGACATCCACTGAGCACAGCCACTAGGATCGACGCCATCGAAGGTTTTCAGTGGCGGAGTCTTGCATGCCGGCGTGGCGCACTATCAGTTTGTGGATGGACCAACTCGATGAGCCGCTGACCGCGCGGCCCGAGCTTGAGCGTGATCTGGACGTCGACGTGGCGATCATCGGCGCCGGTTACACGGGCCTGTGGACCGCGTACTACCTGAAGAAACTCGCGCCGGGACTCGACATCGCGATTGTCGAAGCACAGACCGCCGGTTTCGGCGCTTCCGGTCGCAATGGCGGCTGGTTGATGGGCAACCTGCTCGGCGAAGATCGGTTGTTGGCCGGCCTCTCGCCGGAACAGCGCCGCGCTTCCTTTGATCTGCTGCACAGCATTCCCGATGAAGTGGAAGTCGTCCTCGAACGCGAAGGCATCGATTGCGATTACCGCAAGGGCGGCGTGTTGTACTGCGCGGCGCGTTATCCGGAACAAGAAGCCTCTCTGCGCGAGTACTTGGGCAAACTGCACGCCCAAGGCCTGACCGACGACGATTATCGTTGGCTCAGCCCCGAGCAACTGGCGCAGCAGATCCGCGTCGCCAAGCCTTATGGCGGGATTTACGCGCCGCACGTGGCGACCATCCACCCGGCGAAACTGGTACGCGGCCTGGCGCGCACCGTGCAGAGCATGGGCGTGAAGATCTACGAAAACAGCCCGGTTACCCATTGGCAGTCGGGCAGTCTACGCACGGCGAAAGCCTGCGTGCGCAGTCGCTGGATCGTGCCAGCCGTCGAAGGTTATTCGGTGACCTTGCCACCGCTGGGCCGCTACCAGCTACCGGTGCAAAGCCTGATTGTCGCCACCGAGCCATTGTCTGCCGCGACTTGGGACGAAATTGGCCTCAGCCGGGGTCAGGCGTTCAGCGAATTCAGCCGTCAGGTCACTTATGGCCAGCGCAGCGCCGACAATCGGCTGATCTTCGGCGCCCGTGGCGGTTACCAGTTCGCTGGCAAGCTGCGCCATAACTTTGATCTGACTCGTGATGAAGTCGAGTTGCGCCGTTATCTGTTCGGCGAACTGTTCCCGCAGCTGAAAAACGTGCAGATCACCCACGCCTGGGGCGGCAACCTCGGGATGTCCCGGCACTTCAAACCGCACATGCTTTGCGATCGCGCCAATGGCATCGCGCTGTCCGGCGGTTATGGCGGGGAGGGCGTCGGCGCGAGCAATCTCGGCGGGCGCACCCTGGCGGACTTGATTCTTGAGCGCGACAGCGAACTGACCCAGCAACCGTGGGTGCTGCCGGATGGTGGCATTCATGCGCTGCGCGCGTGGGAGCCGGAGCCATGCCGCTGGTTGGGCTACAACGCGATCATCAAAAGTTTCGTCCACGAAGACCAGACCCTGGCCAACCCGGCGACCGCGCCATGGCGGCGCAAACTCGCCAGCCAAGTGGCGGGTTTCATGGAAGGCTTCATGCATTGAACGTCGATTTACTTTAAGAAAGCCCAAAAGACAGGTCAGACCATGAGCATTACCCAGTTCAAAAACACCGCGACATTGCAACTTGACGAGTCCAACCCGGTGGCCGTGCCCCTCGGCGAGCCGGTGGCGATTGCTTCGACCACCAGCGTCGAGCGCGATGACGGCGTCGAAACCGGCGTCTGGGAATGCACGCCCGGGCGCTGGCGTCGGCAAATCACCGCGCAAGAGTTCTGCCATTTCATTTCCGGGCGCTGCACGTTCACCCCCGACGGTGGCGGCGAAACCCTGCACATACAAGGTGGCGACGCACTGATGTTGCCGGCCAACACGCTCGGTGTCTGGGATATCCAGGAAACCGTGCGCAAGAGCTACGTGCTGATTTTCTGATTGTTTGATCCTTTGATTGCCTGCCAACAAAAAAGAAAACCCACACAGGAATCGATCCATGATCCGCAAGACCCTCGCTCTGGCACCGCTGATGCTTGCTGTTTCCCTTGCTCAGGCAGCTGAAACGGTCAAGGTTTACAACTGGTCCGACTACATTGCGCCGGACACCACCAAGAACTTCGAAAAAGAGACGGGCATGGGGGTCACCTATGACGTCTACGACAGCAACGAAACCCTCGACGGCAAGTTGATGACCGGTAAATCCGGTTACGACGTGGTGTTTCCGTCCAACCACTTTATGGCCCGGCAGATTCAGGGCGGGGCGCTGAAGAAGCTCGACAAGAGTCAGTTGCCGAACTGGAAAAACCTCAATCCGGTGCTGCTCAAAGCGCTGCAGACCAATGATCCGAACAACGAACACGGCTTCCCCTATCTGTGGGGCAGCACCGGCATCGGCTACAACATCGCCAAGGTCAAAGCGGTGCTGGGCGAGAACGCACCCGTGGACTCCTGGGACCTGATCTTCAAGCCCGAGTACATGAAAAAACTGCAGAAGTGCGGTGTGGCGATCCTCGACAACGGCCCGGAATTGCTGCCGGCGGCGCTCAACTACCTGGGTCTGCCACACCACAGCAAAAATCCCGAAGACTATAAAAAAGCTGAAGCACTGCTGATGAAAGTGCGGCCGTACGTCAGCTACTTCCATTCCTCGAAATACACCAGCGACCTGGCCAATGGCGATATCTGCGTGGCGGTCGGTTTCTCTGGCGACATCCTGCAGGCCGAGAACCGCGCCAAAGAAGCGAAAAATGGCGTCGACATCGGCTACGCAATTCCCAAGGAAGGCGCGGCGATCTGGTTTGACATGGTCGCCATGCCTGTCGATGCGCCGGACGAGAAGGCCGGTTATGCGTTCATGAACTACCTGCTGCGCCCGGACGTAATGGCCGGCATCAGCAACTATGTGCACTACGCCAATGGCAATGAGCAGGCGGACAGCCTGATCGACCCGGCGATCAAGAACGACACCAAGGTTTACCCGAGTCCGGAGATGATGGGCAAACTGTTTGCGCTGGAGGCGATGCCGTTGAACATTGACCGGATCCGCACGCGGGTGTGGAACAAGATCCGCACGGGTAGCTGACCCGCTTTTCCCCTGTAGGAGCTGCCGCAGGCTGCGATCTTTTGATCTTGCTTTTGAAAGGCAAAGTCAAAAGATCGCAGCCTCGTTTCACTCGTCAGCTCCTACAGTTTGGGCGAGCAATCTGGTTGATATCAATACACTGGCATCGCACTAATAAAGTGCAGAAAAGTGAGACGCGCCTAACAAAAAACAACTTACCCATATTTAATATTTAAATAGAAAATCGTCAGACAATTAGGCAAAAGCTTCGCAACTAAAACATTCTTCCACCTCCGCACGCTTTGTTTACGGCAGTTTTACGAAACAGCCCGATTTGATCTCAAAAAAATCCTTTACGGCAGATTTCAAATTGTGTCAGGTTTCTTACGCCTTCATTGGGCGAGTGATAGGACGATCTCGCCAGAGAGAGTCCTATCGGACAAAAACTGTTCCATTGCTAAACAAGGAAGTGTGTTTATGTCGAAAGTTAAAACGAATGCTATTGATACCGCCGAACAGGCTTTCCAGCTGTCAGCCTTCAGCTCGGCGTACAACCAGATCAATAGCTTCAGCCATCAATACGATCGTGGCGGCAACCTCACGGTCAATGGCAAACCCTCCTTTTCCGTCGACCAGGCCGCAACCCAGTTGCTGCGCGACGGCGCTGCCTACCAGGACAAGGATGGCAGCGGCAAGATCGAACTCACCTATACGTTCCTGACCTCGGCATCGTCCAGCACGATGAACAAGCACGGGATCACTGGGTTCAGTCAGTTCAGTGCACAACAACAAGCCCAGGCCAAGCTCGCCATGCAATCCTGGGCTGACGTGGCCAACGTGACCTTCACCGAGAAAGCCTCGGGCGGTGACGGCCACATGACCTTCGGTAACTACAGCGGTGGCCAGGATGGCGCTGCAGCGTTCGCTTATCTGCCAGGCACCGGCGCCGGTTATGACGGCACCTCGTGGTACCTGATTAACAGTGGCTACACGCAGAACAAGAATCCGGATCTGAACAACTACGGTCGTCAGACCCTGACTCACGAAATCGGCCACAGCCTGGGCCTCGCTCACCCTGGTGACTACAACGCCGGGAATGGCAATCCGACCTACAACGACGCGTCCTACGGCCAAGACACTCGCGGCTACAGCGTCATGAGCTACTGGAGCGAAAGCAACACCAGTCAGAACTTCAGCAAGGGTGGTGTCGAAGCGTATTCGTCCGGCCCGCTGATGGACGATATCGCTGCCATCCAGAAGCTCTACGGTGCCAACACCACCACCCGTACCGGTGACACCACCTACGGCTTCAACTCCAACACTGGCCGTGATTTCCTCAGCGCTTCGTCGTCGAGTGACAAAGTGGTGTTCTCGGTGTGGGACGCGGGCGGCAAGGACACTCTGGACTTCTCGGGCTTCACCCAGAACCAGAAGATCAACCTCAAAGACGCCTCGTTCTCCGACGTTGGCGGCATGGTGGGTAACGTATCCATCGCCAAAGGCGCGATCATCGAGAACGCTATCGGTGGTTCCGGCAACGATCTGTTAATCGGCAACAGCGTGGCCAACGAACTCAAGGGCGGTGCCGGCAACGACATCCTCTGGGGTGGCGGTGGTGCTGACAAGCTGTGGGGCGGTGCCGGTTCGGACACGTTTGTGTTCGCTGCCAGCTCTGACTCCAAGCCAGGTGCGATCGATCAGATCCTCGATTTCGTCAGCGGTCTGGACAAAATCGACCTGACCGGTATCACCAACGGTGCCGGCCTGCACTTCGTCAGCAGCTTCACCGGTTCTGCCGGCGACGCCATCCTGACTTCGTCGGGTGGCAATAGCCTGCTGTCGGTGGACTTCTCCGGGCACGGCGTGGCGGACTTCCAGGTCAGCACCGTTGGCCAGGCAGCGACCAGCGACATCGTGGCGTGATGTAGCAGTGGAAAGCGGCGTGTGATGCGCCGCTTTCTCCACTTGCATCGTGTTGCTCTGTAAGCAAGGCTACACGCCGGAGCGAATATTCCTATGATCTGTAAAGCTTTTACCTACAAGGCAATGGCGTGGCTCTCGGCGACGCTCATCATGATTTCAGGAGAAACCAGTATGGCAAGCAGCCTCAGACTTGAAGAACCCTCGGTGTTTGCGGGGCAGTGGCAAGCGACATTGTCAGAGCGTTCTGATGATGCAAAAGCGCAAAAGCACCAGGACAAGCCTTCGAACACGTGCATCGTCGAATTGCAGGCAAACAAAACCTTGAGCAAAGGTGCTGACTGCCTCGGAGCATGGCTTGAAGCAACCCCGATCGGCTGGTTTCCCGATCCGGACGGCCTGTCGATCACCGGCGAGGAAGGTTCAAGAATCCAGTTTTTCAGTCGACAACGTGACGGGTTTTATCAGACTACTTTGAAGTCTGGCTTGGTGATTACCCTTGAGCGCGTGGCGCAACAACCTTGATTATCCAGAACGCGACAAAGTTTTAATATAAAGCGCCACGCTATGGTTATAAGCAGCGCGGACTGACAACTGCACCGCAATTAATTACGCAAGTTGTTATGAAAGTGTAAGCGGGTACTTGCAAGTCATCTTTCGCAGGTAAGCGGAACATTAATTGAAGCCTCGCCCAAGTGCGGCGGGACCCATCATTTCAGGAAGAATCGATGAAGATGGCGAAGGCCCCAGCCACCGCTCCCTTATTCAAGGCATTGGCTGACTATAAAAGTATTCTGATCAGCGTCGGCTGCTTTACCGCACTGATTAACGTGCTGATGCTGGTGCCCTCCATCTACATGCTCCAGGTCTATGACCGGGTGCTGTCGTCGCAGAACGAAACGACCCTGGCGATGCTCTCGCTGATGGTGGTCGGCTTCTTCGCCTTTATTGGCCTGCTGGAAGTGGTGCGCAGCTTTATCGTGATCCGCATCGGCAGCCAGTTGGAGCGCCGCTTCAACCTGCGGGTTTACCAAGCGGCGTTCGAGCGCAACCTGTTCAAGGGCGAGGGCAACGCCGGGCAGTCACTGGGCGATCTGACGCACATTCGCCAATTCGTCACCGGCCCGGCGCTGTTTGCATTCTTCGATGCGCCGTGGTTCCCGGTCTATCTGTTCGTGATCTACCTGTTCAACGTCTGGCTCGGTGTACTCGCCACGGCGGGCGCATTGCTGCTGATCGGCCTGGCCTGCCTGAACGAATACATGACCAAAAAGCCGCTGGGCGAAGCCGCCGGTTATTCGCAACAGTCCAGCCAGTTGGCCACCAGCCATTTGCACAACGCCGAAACCATTCAGGCGATGGGCATGCTCGGTTCCCTGCGCAAGCGCTGGTTCCAGGTGCACTCGCGCTTCCTCGGCCTGCAAAACCAGGCGAGTGACACCGGTGCGGTGATCAGCTCTGTGAGTAAAACCCTGCGCCTGTGCCTGCAATCGTTGGTGTTGGGGCTGGGTGCGTTGCTGGTGATCAAGGGTGATATGACCGCCGGGATGATGATCGCCGGTTCGATTCTGATGGGGCGTGTACTGAGCCCGATCGATCAGTTGATTGCCGTGTGGAAGCAGTGGAGCGGGGCGAAACTGGCTTACCGCCGTCTCGATGCGCTGCTGCAAGCGTTCCCTCCCAGCGACGACGCCATGGCGCTGCCGACGCCGAAAGGCCAGATCACCTTCGAACAGGTCAGTGCCGGCCCACCGGGGCAACGTGCGGCGACCCTGCAAATGGTCAATTTCAATCTGAATGCCGGCGAAGTGCTCGGCGTGCTCGGTGCTTCCGGTTCCGGCAAATCGACCCTGGCCCGGGTACTGGTCGGTGTCTGGCCGACCCTTGGCGGCACCGTGCGTCTTGATGGCGCGGATATTCATCGCTGGAACCGCGACCAGCTCGGCCCGTACATCGGTTATCTGCCGCAAGACATCGAGCTGTTCAGCGGCAGCATCGCCGAGAACATTGCGCGTTTCAGTGAGGCCGATCCGCAGAAAGTCGTCGCCGCCGCGCAACAGGCCGGTGTGCACGAAATGATCCTGCGTCTGCCGCAAGGCTACGACACGCAACTGGGCGAGGACGGCAGCGGTTTGTCCGGCGGCCAGAAACAGCGTGTGGCCCTGGCGCGTTCAATGTATGGCACGCCGAGTCTGGTGGTGCTGGACGAACCGAATTCCAACCTCGACACCGTCGGTGAAGCCGCTCTAGCCAGCGCCATCGCCGCGCTCAAAGCCCAAGGCACCACGGTGGTGCTGGTGACGCACCGTTCTTCGGTGCTGGCCCAGGCTGACAAGCTGCTGGTCCTCAATGACGGGCGTCTGCAAGCCTTCGGCCCGAGTCAGGACGTGCTCAAGGCACTTTCCGGCCAGCAAGAACAACAACGGGAAAAAGCTGCACCGGCACCGGGCGGGCTCAGCATGAGCCGACAGTATCAGCCCTCGACAAGGAATTCGGGTGTATGAGCAGCGCAAGCATGAACACTGAAAACGAAGCGAGCATGGAACACGCCTACATCACCGAACGCCCAGAACGCGATGCGAAGTTTTTCGCGCGCATGGGCTGGATTCTGGCGATCGTTGGCGCCGGCAGTTTCTTCACTTGGGCGGCCCTGGCGCCGCTCGATCAAGGCATTCCGGTGCAAGGCACGGTCGTCGTGTCGGGCAAGCGCAAAGCCGTGCAGTCGATGAGCAGCGGCGTGGTCAGCCGGATCCTGGTGCGCGAAGGCGAAATCGTCAAGCAGGGCCAGCCGCTGTTCCGCCTCGACCAGACGCAAGTCGCCGCTGACGTGCAGTCGCTGCAAGCACAGTACCGCATGGCTTGGGCCAGCCTCGCGCGCTGGCAGGCCGAGCGCGACAACCTCAAGCAAGTGACCTTTCCCGCCGAGCTGAGCAATGACCCGGATCCGCGCCTGGCGCTGGTGCTTGAAGGTCAGCGGCAACTGTTCAGCAGCCGTCGCGAGGCTTACTACCGCGAGCAGGCCGGACTGCGTGCGAGCATCGAAGGCGCCACCGCACAACTGGCCGGCATGCGCCGCGCCCGTACCGATCTCAATGCCCAGGCCGACTCGCTGCAACAGCAGTTGAGCAACTTGCAACCGCTGGCCGACAACGGTTACATCCCGCGTAACCGCTTGATGGAGTACCAGCGGCAACTGTCGCAAGTGCAGCAGCAACTGGCGGAAAACACCGGCGAAAGCGGCCGGGTCGAGCAGGGCATCCTCGAGTCGCGGCTGAAACTGCAACAGCACGCCGAGGAGTATCAGAAGGAGGTCCGTACGCAACTGGCCGACGCGCAGCTGAAAAGCGTGACTCTGTCGGAGCAACTGACTTCCGCCGGTTTCGATCTGCAACACAGCGAAATCATCGCCACTGCCGATGGCGTGGCGGTCAATCTCGGCGTGCATACCGAAGGCGCGGTCGTGCGTCAGGGCGAAACGCTGTTGGAGATTGTCCCGCAAGGCACCACGCTGGAAGTGGAAGGGCACTTGCCGATCAACCTGATCGACAAGGTCGGCGCGCATTTGCCGGTGGACATCCTGTTTACCGCGTTCAACCAGAGCAAAACCCCGCGTGTACCGGGGGAAGTCAGCCTGATTTCCGCCGACCAAATGGTCGATGAGAAAACCGGCGTGCCGTACTACGTGTTGCGCAGCAGTGTCAGCGATCAGGCCATGGAAAAACTCAACGGTCTGGTGATCAAGCCCGGCATGCCGGCAGAAATGTTCGTGCGTACGGGTGAGCGTTCACTGCTCAACTATCTGTTCAAACCGCTGCTTGACCGGGCCGGCTCTGCGCTGACCGAAGAATAAGGATGTTCGGCTGTATGAATAAGCTTTCCACGCTCGCAGCAGCATTCTTGCTGCTCGCGAGTCACTCGGCAGTGGCGGCCATGGGGCCGTTCGAGATCTACGAACAGGCGTTGCGCAATGACCCGGTGTTCCTCGGCGCGATAAAGGAACGCGATGCCGGCCTGGAAAACCGCGCCATTGGCCGCGCCGGCCTGTTGCCGCGCATCGGTTACACCTACAACAAGGGTCGCAACTCGTCGAAAGCTACGTCTCTCGACGAGCGCGCGCGTAACCGTACCGACGATCGTAACTACAGCAGTTACGGCTCGGCGCTGACCCTGCAACAACCGCTACTCGACTACGAGGCTTATGCCGCGTATCGCAAAGGTGTCGCGCAATCGTTGTTTGCCGACGAGAACTTTCGCGGTAAGAGCCAGGAGTTGCTGGTTCGCGTACTGGACAACTACACCAAGGCACTGTTCGCGCAGGACCAGATCGACATCGCTCAGGCGAAGAAAAAGGCGTACGAGCAGCAGTTCCAGCAGAACGAACACATGTTCAAGCAAGGCGAGGGCACGCGTACCGATATTCTCGAGGCTGAGTCGCGTTATGAACTGGCGACTGCCGAGGAGATCGAGGCGCGCAACGAACAGGACGCCGCGCTGCGGGAGCTGGGTGCGCTGGTGGGTACGCCGGCGGTGGACATCGGTGATTTGGCGCCGCTCGATCAGAACTTCCAGACCTTCGCGCTGATGCCTGCCAATTACGACACCTGGCATGAAATGGCGGTGAGCAATAACCCGAATCTGGCTTCGCAACGCCAGGCCGTGGAAGTCGCGCGGTATGAAGTGGAGCGCAATCGCGCCGGGCATCTGCCGAAAATCAATGCCTACGCCTCGATGCGCCAGAACGAATCGGAAAGCGGCAACACCTACAACCAGCGCTACGAAACCAACACCATCGGTTTTGAAGTCAGTGTGCCGCTGTATGCCGGTGGCGGGGTGTCGGCGTCGACGCGTCAGGCCAGCCGCACTATGGAGCAGGCCGAATACGAACTGGACGGCAAAACGCGTGAGACGCTGATCGAACTGCGGCGGCAGTTCAGTGCCTGTTTGTCCGGGGTGAGCAAATTGCGCGCTTATCAGAAGGCATTGAGCTCGGCGGAAGCGCTGGTGGTGTCGACCAAGCAGAGCATTCTCGGTGGTGAGCGGACCAACCTCGACGCGTTGAACGCCGAGCAGCAGTTGTTCACCACGCGCCGTGATCTGGCGCAGGCGCGGTACGACTATTTGATGGCCTGGACCAAGTTGCATTACTACGCCGGGACCTTGAACGAGCAGGATCTGGCGCGGGTGGATGAGGCATTTGTGGTCGCTCAACAGCCCTCACCCTAACCCTCTCCCAGAGGGAGAGGGGACTGATCCGGGGATATTGCAGAAGTACACCGACTTGAACGAGCGGCACCGAATCCAACATCGAGCCGGTTTTTCAGGTCGATGCGAGACCAGCTGAATCCACAATCGACGCGGTTTTTCAGCTCGATGAATGACGCAAGGTACCTCGGTCAGCTCCCTCTCCTAGGGGAGAGGGCTGGGGTGAGGGGATGAGCGACGCGGTATTTCAGCTCGATGCATGACGTAAGACACCTCGGTCAGCTCCCTCTCCTAGGGGAGAGGGCTGGGGTGAGGGGATGAGCGACGCGGTATTTCAGCTCGATGCATGACGCAAGACACCGCGGTCAGCTCCCTCTCCTGGGGGAGAGGGCTGGGGTGAGGGGAACAGGCGACACCGCAAAAGAACCTGCATAAAACAATAAAAGTGAGTGGTGAACATGGACGTACGCATCAAGCCAATTTCGGTCGGTACCCTGCTGCTTGTGATTTCCGCAACACAGGTTCAGGCGCAATATCTCGAAACCGGCCAACCCGGCGATCCCGGCAGTTGGCGCAGCGCCGAATTCCTCCGCGACTGGGGCCTGAGCCGGATGCAGGCAGAGCAAGCCTACGCCGCCGGCATCACCGGTAAAGGCGTGAAAATCGGCGCCCTCGACTCCGGTTTCGATGCCGCCCACCCGGAATTCGCCAGCGACCGCTATCACCCGGTACCGGCCAGCGGCAGCTACATTGACGGTTCACTGTTCAACGTCAATGGCACCCTCAACCCCAACAACGACTCCCACGGCACGCATGTCGTCGGCACCATGGGCGCCTCACGCGACGGTACCGGCATGCACGGCGTGGCGTACAACGCACAAATCTACGTCGGCAACACCAACAAAAACGACAGTTTTCTCTTCGGCCCCAACCCCGATCCGCGCTATTTCAAAGCGGTATACGACGCCCTCGCCGATGCTGGGGTGCGCGCGATCAACAACAGTTGGGGCAGCCAGCCGCCGGATGTCAGCTACCGGACACTGGCTGATCTGCACGCCGCGTACGCTCAGCACTGGAATAAAGGCACCTGGCTCGACGCGGCAGCGGATGTTTCCCGGCGCGGCGTGATCAACGTATTCAGCGCCGGCAACAGCGGCTATCCGAACGCCAGCGTGCGTTCCGCGCTGCCGTACTTTCAGCCGGATCTGGAGGGCCACTGGCTGGCCGTGTCGGGCCTCGATCAAAGCAATCAGCAAAAGTACAACCAGTGCGGCCTCGCCAAATACTGGTGCATCACCACGCCGGGGGCGAAGATCGACAGCACCATTCCCGGTGGTGATTACGCGATCAAGTCCGGCACCTCAATGTCGGCGCCGCATGCGACCGGGGCACTGGCGCTGGTGATGGAACGCTACCCGTACATGACCAATCAGCAGGCGCTCGAAGTGCTGCTGACTACAGCGACGCAACTGGATGGCTCAGTCACCGCTGCGCCGACCGAGCGGGTCGGCTGGGGCGTGGCCAACCTGAACCGGGCGATGCGCGGGCCAGGGCAATTGCTCGGTGCGTTTGATGCCAACTTGGGGGCAGGGCAGCGCGATGTCTGGAGCAATGACATCTCCGACAAGGCGCTGATTCAGCGGCAGGCTGAAGACCTTGCTGAGCACAGTGCCTGGCAGCAAACCCTGCAAGACAAGGGCTGGCAGAACGGCGTTGCTGCCGGTGCCAGTCAGCAGGATCAGACCGATTACGCGGTCGGCACTGCCCGTGATGCGGCAGCGGCGAGCAGGATTTATCAAGGCAGCCTGATCAAGTCCGGCGGCGGCCAGTTGATCCTCACCGGCGACAATACCTATCGCGGTGCGACCACGGTCAATGGCGGCTTGCTCACGGTCAACGGCTCGCTGACTTCCGCTGTAACGGTGAATGACAGCGGCAGCCTCGGCGGTTCCGGCCGGATTGGCGCGTTGACCGCCAATAGCGGCGCTCGCGTGGCGCCGGGCAACTCCATCGGCACCTTGAACGTGGCCGGTGACGTGATCTTCGCGCCCGGTTCGACTTACGCCGTTGAATTGTCGCCGACCAGCAGCGACCGCATCGTTGCCGGGGGCACAGCCACTATCAGCGGCGCCACGGTCAGCCTGTCGCTGGAAAACAGCCCGACGCTGCTTAGCACCACCGAGGCGCAAAGCCTGCTCGGTCGCCAGTACGACATTCTGCAAGCGGCTGGCGGCATTCAGGGCCAGTTCGGTGCGGTGCTGCCGAATTACCTGTTTATCGGCGGCAGCCTCGACTACGCCGCCAATGGCATTCAACTCGATATCGAACGTAACTCGACCACCTTCGCCAGTGTCGGGCAAACGCCGAATCAGCGCTCGGTGGCCGCTGCCGTCGAAGGCCTGGGCGCGGGCAATTCGGTCTACGAAAGCCTGTTGCGTTCACCCGATGCGAGTTCCGCACAACAGGCGTTTCAGCAGTTGAGCGGCGAGATCTACCCGGCGTTGAGTTCAATGCTGATCAACGACAGCCGCCAGTTGCGTGACGCAGTAGGCGAGCGTCTGCACGATACCAATGCTGCGCAAAGCAATGGCTGGGTCAAGGCGCTCGGCGCCTGGGGCACGACCGATTCGAGCCACGACACGGCGGGCTACAACACCTCGATTGGCGGGCTGCTGGCCGGTGTCGATGGCGCGCTGGACGAGCAAACGCGCATCGGTCTGGTCAGCGGTTACAGCGACAGTTCGCTGAGCATGGGTTCGGGCACGCATTCCTCGGCCAAGGTCGACAGCTATCACCTCGGCGCGTACGCCGGCCGTGAACTCGGCGCCTGGCGCTTGAGCACGGGCGCGGCTTACAGCTGGCATCGCGCCGATGTGAAACGCGATCTGCAATACGGCGATGTCAGTGGCAAACAGAAAGCCAAAGTCGACGCGGCGACCACGCAAGTGTTCGGCGAAGCGGCTTATCGCCTGCACCTGCAACCGCTGGCGCTGGAGCCGTTCGCCAATCTGGCCTACGTGCATCTGGACACTGAAGGTTTGACCGAGAAGGGCGACGCTGCGGCGTTGAAAAGCTCCGGCGATCAACGTGACGCGGTGCTGAGCACCCTCGGTGTGCGGGCGATCAAGACGTTCAATCTTTCGCCCGCGCAATCACTCGACGTGAGTGGCCATCTCGGCTGGCAGCACAGCCTCAGCGACATCGATTCCGAGCAGCATCTGCGCTTTGCCAGCGGTGGCACGCCGTACGCGGTGGAAAGCTCTGCGCTGGTGCGCGACGCCGCACTGGTCGGCGTGCAGGCCAGCCTGGCGCTGAGCCGCGATGTACGGGTCAACCTTGATTACAACGGACAACTGGCCAGTCGCGAAAAGCTGCATGGCGTTGGCTTGAGCCTGAACTGGCAGTTCTAAGCAAGATAACCCGGCTTCTGGTGATCGTTCCCACGCTCCGCGTGGGAATGCCTCTAGGGACGCTCTGCGTCCAGTGACGCGGAGCGTCACGGGCTGCATTCCCACGCGGAGCGTGGGAACGATCAACGACGATCATCGCCCTCACTGGCAACGATCAGGATTTTTCGCAACATCACTAAGGAAGGTCGCTGGATGAATAACAACAATACCCCCGCGCAAACGGGAGGCCGCTTTGCCCTGAAAACCCTCACGCTCGCCGTGCTCTGTGCCATTGGCACAGCCCACGCCGCGCCCTACGTGGAGAGCGGTCGTACGGGCGATCCGTCGAGTTGGCGCAGTGCCGAATTTCAGGCCGATTGGGGCCTGGGCGCGATCGGTGCCGATCACGCTTATGCCGCCGGCTATACCGGCAAAGGCGTGAAACTGGGGATCTTTGATCAGCCGGTGTATGCCGCGCACCCGGAGTTCTCCGGCAGCAATAAAGTCGTCACCCTGGTCACCAGCGGGATTCGCGAATACACCGACCCGTACATCCCGGTCAAAGCCGGCGATGCGTTCCGCTATGACGGTTCGCCCTCGGTCGGTTCCGACGGCAAACTCGGCGCCCACGGCACCCACGTCGGCGGTATCGCCGCCGGCAGTCGCGACGGCGGGCCGATGCACGGCGTGGCATTCGGTGCGCAGATCATCAGCGCCGACAACGGTGACCCGGGCCCGGAGGACGGCATCGTTCGTGGCAACGACGGCGCGGTGTACAAGGCCGGTTGGGACGCACTGATCGCCAGCGGCGCGCGGATCATCAACAACAGCTGGGGCATCGGCATCACTGACCGTTTCGACCTCGGCGGCCGCGATCCGGCGTACCCGCACTTCACCGTCAATGACGCGCAAGTGCAGTTCAACGAGATCCGCACGCTGCTCGGCACCAAGCCCGGCGGCGCCTACGACGGTGCGATTGCCGCCGCGCGCAGTGGCATCGTGACGATCTTCGCCGCCGGCAATGACTACAACCTCAACAACCCGGACGCCATCGCCGGCCTCGGCTATTTCGTCCCGGACATCGCGCCGAACTGGATCACCGTCGCCGCGCTGCAGAAGAACCCGGATCTGGCCAGCGCCAATCCGTACATCATGAGTACGTTTTCTTCGCGTTGCGGCTACACCGCGAGTTTCTGCGTCTCGGCGCCGGGCACGAAGATCTTCAGCGCGATCATCGAAGGCACCAACGCCGACAACCTGACCACCGGCTACAAAAACTACAACGGCACCTCGATGGCCGCGCCGCATGTCGCCGGTTCCATGGCGGTGCTGATGGAACGCTTCCCGTACATGAGCGGTGATCAGGTCGCCACGGTCTTGCGTACCACCGCCACAGACCTTGGCGCGCCGGGCATCGACGCCTTGTACGGCTGGGGCATGATCAACCTGCGCAAAGGCATCGACGGCCCGTCGATGTTCGTCACCGAGCAGGACATCCCAGCGGAATTCCGTATCGACGGCGCTTACGGCTCCGGCCAGTTTGTCGCGGATCTGCCGGGTATCGGCGCGATCATCGATCAAGGCAAACCGACCGAGCGCGTGTGCACCGACATCACCTGCGGCCTCGACACCTGGCGCAACGACATTTCCGGCCACGGCGGTCTGACCAAGCAAGGTATCGGCACACTGGTACTGACCGGCAACAACACTTACAGCGGCCCGACCCTGGTCAATCAGGGGCGCCTGGCCATCAACGGTTCGCTGCAATCGGCGGTGACGGTGAATGACGGCGGTATCCTCGGCGGCAACGGCCACATCGGCGCGCTGTCGGTGAACAGCGGCGGTACGGTGGCGCCGGGTAACTCCATCGGCACAATGAATGTGGCCGGTGACGTGACCTTTGCACCGGGTTCGACTTACGCCGTAGAGCTGTCGCCCACCAGCAGCGATCAGATCATCGCCACTGGCAAAGCGGTCATCGAAGGCGCGACGGTGAGCCTGTCGCTGGAAAACAGCCCGACGCTGCTGACCACCAATGAAGTGCAAAGCCTGCTCGGCACGCGCTACAACATCCTGCAAGCGGCGGGCGGTATTGAAGGGCGCTTTGGTCAGGTGTTGCCGGATTACGCCTTTCTCGGCGGCACGCTGGCGTACTCGGCCGATGGCATCCAGTTGGCGGTCGGGCGTAACGACGCTTCGTTCGCCAGCGTCGGTTTGACGCCGAACCAACGTGCGGTCGGTGCGGCGGCTGAGCGTCTGGGCGCTGGTAACGCGCTGTTTGAAACCCTGTTGCTGTCGCCGAATGCGGCGTCGGCGCAGCAAGCCTTCCAGCAGTTGTCCGGCGAAATCCATCCGGCCATTGGCACGATGCTGATCAACGACAGCCGTTACCTGCGTGAAGCCGTTGGCGAACGTCTGCGCGAGCGTGATTTGTTTAACGCCGATGCACCGACTGATGACCGCAGCAACGCCTGGGTCAAGGTCCTGGGTTCGTGGGGCAAAAGCGATGGCGGGCATGACAATGCCGACTCCAACAGCTCTATCGGTGGCTTGCTCGCCGGTGTCGATGGCTTGATCGCTGAAGATACCCGTCTCGGTTTCGTTACCGGTTATAGCGACAGCTCATTGAGCATGGGCAGCGGCACGCATTCGTCGGCATCAGTCGACAGCTACCACTTGGGTGCGTACCTGGGCCATCAGATCGACGCGCTGCGTCTGACCGTCGGTGGCGCCTATAGCTGGCACCGTGTCGACGTCAAACGTGACCTGCAGTTCGGGGACGTCAGCGGAAAACAAAAGACCAAGCACGATGCCGCAACCACTCAAGTGTTCACCGAGGCCGCCTATGATCTGGGCCTGCAACCGATGAACCTGGAGCCGTTCGCCAATCTGTCCTATGTGCACCTGAACACCGAAAGCTTCACCGAAAAAGGTGACGCCGCCGCGCTGAAGGGCGGTGAGGACAACCGCGATGTGGTGCTGTCGACCCTCGGCGTGCGCGCCAAGCGCAGCTTCGCGCTGTCGAATCAGCATCAGTTGGAACTCGGCGCGAGCCTCGGCTGGCAGCACAACCTGAGCAACGTTGATGCCGACAGCCATCTGGCGTTTGCCAATGGCAACAGCGCGTTCACCGTGCAGAGCGTGTCGATGGATCGCGATGCGGCGGTGGTCGGTGTGCGTGCGGGTCTGGCGCTCAATCGCGATGTGCGGGTGAACCTCGATTACAACGGACTGATCGGCTCGAACGAGAAGGACCACGGTGTGGGTCTGACCCTCGACTGGCAGTTCTAAGGCGTACCGGCAGTTCTGCGGAGCTGCCGGTTTTTGAAGGAAGAGAGAGCACAACATGGGACTGTTCGATTATAAAAATGCCGATGGCAAAGCGTTGTACAGCGACGCCATCGCACTGACGCTGTACGCCTACACGCCGACCGGCAAGCCTCTGCCGGCCACCGCCTGGGCACCGCTCACGGCAACCGCGCTGGGCTATCAGGGCAAGGTCGGGCCGCAGGGCACGTTCTTCGGCGAGAAGGACGGCTTCACCAGTGCCGAGGCCGAAGTGCTCGGCAAATACGACGCTGCCGGCAAACTGATCGGCATCGGCGTGGCCTTTCGTGGCACCGGCGGGCTGGGTTACAGCGACACCTTCGGCGACCTGAAAAACAACCTGCTGGCCGCCATCGGGCCGTCGGATTACGCGAGCAATTACGCTAAAAACGCTTTCGACAATTTGCTCAAGGCGGTCGCCACATTCGCCATTGCCAACGGCATTGCCGCCAAGGACGTGCTGCTCAGCGGTCACAGCCTCGGTGGGCTCGGGGTCAACAGCGTGGCCGAACTGAGCGCGAGCAACTGGGGCGGCTTCTTCAGGGATGCCAACTACATCACCTTCGCCTCGCCGACTCAGAGCAGCACCGGCAATAACGTGCTGAACATCGGGTTCGAAAACGACCCGGTGTTCCGTGTACTCGACGGCACCACGTTCAGCAGCGCCTCGATGGGCAAGCACGACAAGCCGCACGATTCGACCACCGACAACATCGTCAACTTCAACGACAACTACGCGTCCACCGCGCAGAACCTGGTGCCGTTCAGCATCATCAATCCGCTGAACTGGTCGGCCCACAGCTCGTTGGGCTATGCCGATGGCTTGAATCGGGTCATCGATTCCAAGTTTTACAACCTTACGCATAAAGACTCGACGATCATCGTCTCCAATCTGGAAGAAGCTTCTCGCGGCAAGACCTGGGTCGAAGATCTCGGCCGCAGTGGCGAGCCGCACACCGGCAGCACGTTCATCATCGGCACCCAGAGCAGCGACTGGCTCAAGGGCGGCGCGGGCAACGACTTCCTCGAAGGCCTGGGCGGTGATGACCGGTTCCGTGATGACGGCGGTTACAACATCCTGCTCGGTGGCCAGGGCCACAACACCTTCGAACTGCAGAAACCGTTGCAGAACTTCAGCTTCGCCAACGACGGTGACGGCACGCTGTACGTACGCGATGCCTATGGCGGCATCAGCATGACCCGCGACATCGGCGCGCTGGTGAGCAAGGAGTCGGGTTCGTGGTGGGGCAGCAAGGAAATCACCTGGGGCGTTACGGCCAAAGGTTTGACCAATGGCAACGAACTGACCCAGTACAACCACTCGCTCAGCGGCGATGGCTACGGCAATGCGCTGCACGCCACGGCTGACGGTGACTGGCTGTTCGGCCTCGGTGGCGATGACAAGTTGATCAGCGACAAGGGCCATGTGACCTTCGTTGGCGGTGCTGGCAACGACGTGATGACGGCGGTGGGTGGCAACAACACCTTTCTGTTCAGCGGCGCGTTCGGTTTTGATGCCATCAACGGTTATCAGGGCAGCGACAAACTGGTGTTCATGGGCGTCGAGGGCGCGGGGCAGGGCTATGACTACAAACAGCACGCGGCGCAGACCGGCAACGACACCGTGCTGAAGATTGGCGACTATGCCGTGACCCTGGTCGGGGTGGGAGTGGCTAACCTGTCGGACTCGGCGTTCGTGTTCGCCTAAACAGTAATCCTGTAGGAGCTGTCGAGTGAAACGAGGCTGCGATCTTTTGATCTTGCTTTTAAGAGCCAAGTCAAAAGATCGCAGCCTTCGGCAGCTCCTACAGAGGCAGCGTTAAAGAAGTGTTGTATCGAAATGCTCCGGGGCGTCCCCGTGGGGCGCCCTGGCTGTGAGCTATCTCTAACAATTCCAACAAGAGAGAGGCAATAGCAATGGGTGTGTATGACTACAAGAACTTCGGCACAGCCGATTCCAAGGCGTTGTTCAGCGATGCCATGGCGATCACGCTGTATTCCTACCACAACCTCGATAACGGCTTTGCCGCCGGTTATCAGCACAACGGCTTCGGCCTCGGCCTGCCCGCCACGCTGGTCACGGCACTGCTCGGCGGCACCGATTCCCAGGGGGTGATCCCCGGCATTCCGTGGAATCCCGACTCGGAAAAACTCGCCCTCGACGCGGTGAAAAAGGCCGGCTGGACGCCCATCACCGCCTCGCAACTGGGCTACGACGGCAAAACCGATGCGCGGGGTACCTTCTTCGGCGAGAAGGCCGGTTACACCACCGCCCAAGTGGAAATCCTCGGCAAGTACGACGCCCAGGGCCATCTCACCGAACTCGGCGTTGCCTTTCGCGGCACCAGCGGCCCGCGTGAGAACCTGATCCTCGACTCCATCGGTGACGTGATCAACGACCTGCTCGCCGCCTTCGGCCCCAAGGATTATGCGAAGAATTACGTCGGTGAAGCCTTCGGCAATCTGCTCAATGACGTGGTGGCGTTTGCCAAGGCCAACGGCCTCAGCGGCAAGGACGTTCTCGTCAGTGGCCACAGCCTCGGTGGCCTGGCGGTCAACAGCATGGCCGACCTGAGCGGTGGCAAGTGGGGTGGTTTCTTTGCCGACTCCAACTACATCGCCTACGCCTCGCCAACGCAAAGCAGCACCGACAAAGTGCTCAACGTCGGCTACGAAAACGACCCGGTGTTCCGCGCCCTCGACGGCTCGACCTTCACCGGAGCTTCGATCGGCGTGCACGATGCGCCCAAGGTCTCGGCCACCGACAACATCGTCAGCTTCAACGATCACTACGCCTCGACCGCGTGGAATCTGCTGCCGTACTCGATCCTCAACATTCCCACCTGGATCTCGCACTTGCCGACCGCGTATGGCGACGGTATGAATCGGGTGATCGACTCAAAATTCTACGACCTGACCAGCCGCGACTCGACGATCATTGTCGCCAACCTCTCGGACCCGGCGCGGGCCAACACCTGGGTACAGGATCTCAACCGCAACGCCGAAACCCATAAGGGCAGCACGTTCATCATTGGCAGTGACGCCAACGATCTGATCCAGGGCGGCAGCGGCAACGATTACCTGGAAGGTCGCGCCGGCAATGACACCTTCCGCGATGGCGGTGGCTACAACGTCATCCTTGGCGGGCAGGGCAACAACACCCTCGATCTGCAAAGCGCGGTGAAGAACTTCGACTTCGCCAACGACGGCGCCGGCAATCTGTACATTCGCGACGCCAACGGCGGGATCAGCATCACCCGCGACATAGGCAGCATTGTCACCAAGGAACCGGGCTTTCTCTGGGGGCTGTTCAAGGACGATGTGACCCACAGCGTCACGGCCAGCGGCTTGAAGGTCGGCAACAACGTCACCGCGTACGAGTCCAGCGTCAAAGGCACCAGCGGCGCCGATACGTTGAAGGCGCATGCCGGTGGCGACTGGTTGTTCGGGCTGGACGGCAACGATCACCTGATGGGTGGCGCGGGCAATGACGTGTTTGTTGGCGGCGCAGGCAATGACCTGATGGAGTCGGGGGGCGGGGCGGATACGTTCCTGTTCAACGGTGCGTTCGGTCAGGACCGGGTGGTCGGTTTCACGTCCAATGACAAACTGGTGTTTCTTGGTGTGCAGGGGGTGTTGCTGGCGGAGGATTTCCGGGCTCATGCTGCGACCGTCGGGCAGGACACGGTGCTGACGTTTGGCAATGATTCGGTGACGTTGGTCGGGGTGTCGCTCAACAGCTTGAGTGCTGACGGCGTTGTGATCGCCTGAGGTTGATGGGGCGCCGGTAAGGGCCTCTTCGCCAGCAGGCTGGCTCCCACACTGGATCTGTGTCGTTTATAAATCCCCTGTGGGGGCGAGCCTGCTCGCGAAGAACGATAACTCGGTTTCAAAAGTGACTCGACAGCCACTCCCTGACTCAAACCCCTGCGAAAACAGGAAATGCGGCCTAAAGCCAGCACGTGAGCACACGTTCTATAGCTAGCCGCCATTGAGTACAGGAGATTCAAACGTGAAAGGTTTCAAGGGGTATGTCGGGTTCGTCGCACTGGCGCTGTGTTCGGCCAATGCCTGCGCCGATCTGCCTCAAAGCTCGATTCTGAGCCGTTACGGCGTCACCACCGACCAACTGCCGAGCCCGCCGAAAACCGCGGAGGTCGAACCGGTCGAAGAGAAGAGCCGCTTTCAGATTCAGCCCGAACAACCGTTCGTGACCCTGCGCCTGGGTGACGGCAAGCAGCCGCAAACCACCGGCAATCTGAGCATTGATCGCATGGCGCAGCAGGATCTGGAACGCTGCCGGCGCTTGCAGGGGGAAGTGGTCAAGCGGGGTGGCACGTACATGCCTTGCGACGGCAGCATTCCGGGCATGCCTACCTTCGAATAAAAAAGCAGCTTTGATGATCGTTCCCACGCTCCGCGTGGGAATGCCTCAACGGACGCTCCGCGTTCGGCTCTGGATGGGACGCGGAGCGTCCCGGGCTGCATTCCCACGCAGAGCGTGGGAACGATCGATCGCCGTGAGTCAGTCTTCCTCGCGCACTGTGGCCACTTCATCAGCGCGAACCTTCACCTTGGCCCCGGAAATATCCTCGAACTCATAGAAGCCGTCCTTGGTTTTGGTCTTCGGCATGTCCTTGGTCAGGTACTGGGTGCCGTTCTGCAGGGTGACCACCGTCGGGGTCGAGCAACCGGCCAGTGCCAGCGCGGCGGCGATGGCGAAAGGGATGCCCAGTGCTTTGATTTTCATACCCACCTCTAAATCCTCATTCGATGTGATGCCGAGCATTGTCGGCCCTCTAACGCGGTTGGTGCCATCCCCGGGGGAAAAGTTCGATAGCCTGGCGAAAAAATGCCATTGATCATTTTCCGTTTGCACCGGGTGGGGCACAGCTGGTATCTGTACGCATAACCAGTACTCGCTTGCCATGGCCCAGAATTCCCGTGACTGCCAATCCCCTCGACGACCCGTTCTATTACCTTAACAACTTCCGGCAAGTGCTTGATTGGCTTGAGCTTCGTTATGCCGATGTAATGAGCGAACCGGAACACGCATTCATCCGCGACTTCAACGCGTTGCCCCGCCCGAGTCAGGGGCTGCTGGTGCGGATGGTGATGCGCAAGGGTGTGCATTTTCGTGCCGGCAAACTCAATTACGTGGAAATCGGTGACATCGCCGAGGCCGCGCAGCCCTTGTTGGAGCACGGCTGGATCGACGAACACGCGCCGCTGGTCCTCGCCGAGTTGTTCGATGTGTTGCTCAAGGCCGAGATCCTGCAAGCGTTCGCAGCCTTTATCGAGCAACCCAAGGGCCGCAAGGACGATTGGCTGCCGCTCCTCGCCGAGCAGTTTGCAGACGCTCGCAGCCTGCGCGACTGGGCTCCGCTGCTCGATGATCGCTTGTTCAGCCTGACCATCATGGACCTGTGCGATCGCTTGCGGCTGATGTTCTTCGGCAACCTGTATCAGGACTGGTCGGAATTCGTCCTCGCCGACCTTGGCATCTTCACTTATGAAAAAGTCGAATTCTGCGCCGACTCGCGGGGCCTGCGCAGTCGCGACGACGTCGATGCGTGCCTGTTCCTGCACAACTGTCAATTGCGTTTCGAGGCCGGTGAGCCACTGGACACCATTGTTGCGCAGGTCAGCGCCTTGCACTTCGACAACCCGTGGCTGCAACGCCGGCGTGGCAAGGTGCTGTTCCAGATCGGCCAGTATTGCGAGCGCATCAGCGAGTTTGCCCTGGCCCTGAGCATTTACCGCGACTGCGCCTATCCCGGCGCCCGTTTACGCATGATCCGCGTGCTGGAGCGCAGCGGCGAATACTCGTTGGCGCTGGAGCTCGCCACGCTGGCCGAACAGGCGCCGGAAAGCGCTGCCGAGCAGCAAGGCCTGCAACGGATATTGCCAAGGCTGCGGCGCAAACTCGGCGGCCCGCCACTCAAGCGCACAACGGCCAGACCGGTCGAGCGGCTGGATCTGCAATTGCCGCGCACCGACCCAGCCTTGTCCGTGGAGTTTTACGTGCAGGCGCATCTGCACGATGACGATGGCCCCGTGCATTACGTGGAAAACAGCCTGATCAACTCGCTGTTCGGTTTGTTGTGCTGGCCGGCGATCTTCGCGCCATTGCCCGGGGCATTCTTTCACCCGTTCCAGCGCGGCCCGGTGGACCTGCTCAACGAAGATTTCCAGCAACGCCGCGCCGAGCTGTTCCAGGCGTGCCTGAGCGAACTCGACGACGGCCGCTATGCCGCGACCATTCGCCAGCGCTTTGTCGACAAATGGGGTGTCCAGTCGCCATTCGTATTCTGGGGCGCGGTGAATGAACTATTGCTTGAGCAGGCATTGGCCTGTCTGCCCGCCGAACATCTCAAGCACTGGTTCAACCGTTTGCTGCTCGACATCAAGGCCAACCGCGCCGGCATGCCCGACCTGATCCAGTTCTGGCCGCAGCACAAAACCTACCGAATGATTGAAGTGAAAGGCCCCGGCGATCGCCTGCAGGACAACCAGTTGCGCTGGCTGGAGTTCTGTCATCAACACCAGATGCCAGTAGCGGTGTGTTACGTGCAATGGGCGGAGCAGAGCGCTTGAGCTACAGCATTGCCGTGCGCGCACTGTGCGAGTTCACCGCCAAGACCGGCGACCTCGACCTGCGCTTCACCCCATCGCCCACGGCGCTGGAAGGCATCGCCGGCCACCGCACTGTGGCCTCGCGGCGCAGCGAAAAGTATCAAAGCGAAGTGGCGCTCGAAGGCGAGTTTCTGCAGTTGAAGGTCAAGGGCAGGGCGGACGGCTACGACCCGGCGCAAACCTGCCTGGAAGAAGTCAAAACCTACCGTGGCGACCTGAGTAAGCAACCGGCCAATCACCGCCAGTTGCACTGGGCACAGGCGAAGATCTACGGCTGGTTGATGTGCCGCAAACTCGAACTTGAGCAAATCAATCTGGCGCTGGTGTATTTCGATATCGTCAGCGAGAAGGAAACCTGCCTGGTCGAGGCCTTCAGCGCCGAAACCCTCAAGGCCTTTTTCGAGCAGCAATGCACGCTGTTCCTGCAATGGGCCGAACAGGAAATGGCCCATCGCGAGGCGCGCAATCTGGCCGCGCAGCAACTGGCGTTTCCCCATGCCGATTTTCGTCCCGGTCAGCGGCACTTGGCGGAATCAGTGTTCAAAGCCGTCAGCACCGGCCGTTGCCTGATGGCCCAGGCACCGACCGGCATCGGCAAAACCCTCGGCACGCTGTTCCCGATGCTCAAGGCCCTGGCGCCGCAGCAACTGGACAAGGTGTTCTTCCTGACCGCGAAGACACCGGGGCGCAAACTGGCGCTGGATGCCAGTCAGGTGTTGTTCGATCAGTCACCAGCCTTGCCCTTGCGGGTGCTGGAAATGGTCGCCCGGGACAAGGCCTGCGAACATCCGGACAAAGCCTGTCACGGCGAATCCTGCCCGTTGGCCCAGGGCTTTTATGATCGCCTGCCGGCCGCGCGGGAAGCGGCCAGCCGAATCCGCCTGCTCGATCAAGCCGCCATGCGCGAGGTCGCTGCGCAACACGCGGTGTGCCCGTATTACCTGAGTCAGGAGATGGCCCGTTGGGTAGACGTGGTGATCGCCGACTACAACTATTACTTCGACTTCAGCGCCATGCTGTTCGGTCTGGCCCAGCTTAATCAATGGAAAGTCGCGGTGCTGGCGGACGAGGCGCACAACCTGGTCGAACGCGGCCGGCAAATGTACAGCGCCAGTCTTGATCAGTTCACCCTCGGCAGCGTGCGCAAAACCGCGCCGGCACCGCTGAAAAACTCCTTGCAACGGATCAACCGTGAGTGGAACGCGCTGCATGCGCCGCAACTGGCGGCGTATCAGGCTTACGACAAGGCCCCGGAAAAACTCCTGCAAGCGATCTCGTTGTGTTGCGCGGCCATTGGCGATTACCTCAATGACCATCCGCAGGGTCTCGACAGCGCCGTGCAGAACTTCTATTTCGACCTGCTGCAATTCGCCCGGGTGGCAGAACTGTACGACGAGCATTACCTGTTCGACATCAGCAAGCGCGACCTCGACCGCAAAAAGCCGCTGTCGCAGTTATGCCTGCGCAACGTGGTGCCGGCCGCGTTCATTGGTCCGCGCCTGAAAGCGGCGCGCAGCAGCGTGCTGTTTTCCGCGACCCTCAGCCCGCGTCACTATTACGCCGATTTGCTTGGCACGCCCGCCGACACCGTGTGGATCGACGTCGAATCGCCGTTTTGCGCCGAGCAGTTGCAGGTGCAGATCGTCAGCCGCATTTCGACACGCTTCAATCATCGTCAGGCCTCGCTGGAGCCGATCGTCGAATTGATCGCGCAGCAGTTCAGCGAGCGTCCGGGCAACTATCTGGCGTTTTTCAGCAGCTTCGATTATCTGCAACAAGTGGCGTCGTTACTCGCTGAGCGTTACCCGCACATCACCCTGTGGCAGCAATCGCGGGGCATGCTCGAAGGGGCGCGGCAGGCCTTTCTCGATCAGTTCACCGCGCACAGCCAAGGCGTCGGCTTTGCCGTGTTGGGCGGTGCGTTCGGCGAAGGCATCGATTTACCCGGTGCGCGGCTGATCGGGGCGTTCATTGCCACGTTGGGGCTGGCGCAGTTCAATCCGGTCAACGAACAACTTAAACACCGCATGGCCGCCATCTTCGGCGCCGGTTACGACTACACCTACCTGTACCCCGGCGTGCAGAAAGTGGTACAGGCCGCCGGGCGAGTCATCCGCACCCGTGAGGATAGCGGCGTGGTGATGCTGATTGACGATCGCTTTGCCGAGAGCCGGATCAAACAGCTGCTGCCGCGCTGGTGGGCAATCAATCACGAGACGGACGCTTCCCAATTTGCCGGATTACCGCATACTTCTGCTCATGACAATGGCTGGTGAGTGTGATGAGCGAGAAAAACAAGACCGCGGCGATCGAAGAGATGCGTTTTCGTCTGCTGATCGATGCGGTGGTCGACTATGCGATCTACATGATCGATCCCGACGGCATCATCACCAGTTGGAACTCCGGCGCCAAACGCTTCAAGGGCTACGAAGAAGCGGAAATTCTCGGCGAACATTTCTCCCGCTTCTATACCGCTGAGGATCGCGCCGCCGGTCTGCCGCAACGTGCGCTCGATACGGCGATCCGTGAGGGACGTTTCGAAGGCGAGGGCTGGCGGGTGCGCAAGGACGGCACCAATTTCTGGTCGCATGTGGTCATCGATCCGATCATTGATCCCGACGGCAAATTGCTCGGTTTCGCCAAGATCACCCGCGACCTGACCGACCGGAAAATGGCTGAAGAAACCCTCAAGCAAAGCGAGCAGCAGTTCCGCTTGCTGGTGCAGGGCGTCACCGACTACGCGATCTACATGCTCAGCCCCGAAGGCCGGGTCAGCAACTGGAACCAGGGCGCACAGCGGATCAAAGGCTATCTGCCGGAAGAAATCATCGGTCAGCATTTTTCGCTGTTCTATACCCCCGAAGACCGCGAACTCGGCGAGCCGCAACGGGCGCTGGAAATCGCCACCCGCGAGGGCCGCTTCGAGAACAAGAGCTGGCGCATGCGCAAGGACGGCACGCGGTTTCTCGCTCATGTGGTGGTCGATGCGATTCGTGGTGACACCGGCACATTGCTCGGTTTTGCCAAGATCACCCGCGACATCACCGAAGCCCACCAGGCGCAACAGGCGCTGGAGAAAACCCGTGAAGCGCTGTTCCAGGCGCAGAAGATGCAGGCCATCGGTCAGCTCAGCGGTGGCATCGCCCATGACTTCAATAATCTGCTGACGGTGATTCTCGGTAACCTCGAGATCGTGCAAAAGCGCGTGGGCGACGATGCGAAAATCAGCCGCCTGCTGGAAAACGCCACCCAAGGCGCCTTGCGTGGCGTCTCGCTGACCCAGCGCATGCTGGCATTTGCCCGCCGTCAGGAATTGAAGACCGAGTCGGTCGATATCGCGCAATTGGTTCAGGGCATCAGCGGTTTGCTGCGTAGCTCCCTCGGGCCGGGTATCCTTGTCGACACGCGGTTTCCCGACGATCTCGAGCTGGTGCTGGCGGACACCAATCAGTTGGAATTGGCCTTGCTCAATCTGGCGACCAACGCCCGCGACGCCATGCCCGATGGAGGTACGGTGAGCATCAGCGCTGAACCGCAAGTGGTGCTAGAACTGGGGCATTCGGACCTGCCTGCGGGGCGTTACGTCTGCCTTAGCGTAATCGATACCGGGGAGGGCATGGATGATCACACGCTGGCGTCGGCCAGAGATCCGTTCTTCACCACTAAAGGCTTGGGCAAGGGCACCGGGCTGGGCTTGTCGATGGTCCACGGCTTCATGGAACAACTCGGTGGCCGTTTCATTCTCAAGAGTGCAAAGGCCCAGGGCACCACGGCAGAACTGTGGATTCCGGTGGCCGGCGAGGGTACCGTCAGCAATTCGCTGCAGCCACACGCCGAGCCCGTGGTGGTACCAAGACTCAGCGTGCTGGTGGTGGATGACGACTCACTGGTATTGAACAGCACCAGTCTACTGCTCGAAGACCTCGGCCATCGGGTGGTCAGTGCGACGTCCGGTGCGCAAGCGCTGGCGTTGTTCGATCAGGGCGAGGTCATCGACCTGATGATCACCGACATGGCCATGCCGAAAATGAGCGGCGCGCAACTGGCCCATGCCGTGCGCGTGCTCAAACCGGATCTGCCGATCATCCTGGCCACCGGCTACGCCGAACGCCTGGAAGGCTTTGCCGCGCAACTGCCACGATTGCCCAAGCCGTTTACGCAGATGAATCTGGTGGCAATCATTGCCCAATCGATGAAACAAGGCGTCGGTCAATCCGTCTGAACTTGGGCGCCAACGGGGACTTCTAAACGTTTTCCCCACCCCGGAGCGTGCATCTTTTGTCTCGCATACTGACTGAGCCCACCGCTGAAGAAACCCTGACCGAACATGACGCCAAGATGTTTGGCTCACCCAAGGAACGGCTGGATTTCTATCGGCGGGAGATCCAGTACGAAACCAGCATCCTCGCCAACCGTACCGACGCTTATCTGGCGGCGCAGTCGTTTCTGGTGATTGCCTTTGCCTCGTGCATGGCCAACCTCAACCCGGAGTGGGGCAAGTTGTTCACGCTGGTGGTGCCACCCTTTCTGGCACTGCTCGGGCTGCTCAGCTCGCTGAATGCCTGGCCGGGGATTCGCGCGGCGTACGACATCATCGATCACTGGCATTTCAAGCAGAGCCACTTGCTGCACAGCGAGCCGCTGATGGGCCTGGCGTATGACGAATCGCCGCTGTTCAGCGAGATGGAGTCGAGCCACAAGGGCTATCGCAAGTCGCTGCTGTTTTCGGTGCGTACGCCGTGGATCTTTGCGACGTTCTGGGTGTTGCTGGGGAGTTATGCGGTGTTTATTCAGGTGACCAATCCGGGCGGGTGATTGGCAGGTAGGGAAAAGCCCGGCTTATGTAGCCGGGCTTTTTTATTCGCGTGGATTTTGTGGTGCTATTCAGACCGATCCCCCTCACCCCAACCCTCCCGAAACGTCGGACCGCCCCCAATGGGGGCGAGGGGGAAGGGAGCAGATCTTCGTTGTACTCAAAATCTGCGTTCGACTCGGTATCTCAATGTCGTGGTCAGAATCTGCGTTCGACTCGGTATCTCAGGTCGGCGTACCTCGACCATTCACCTCGGTCAGTTCCCTCTCCCTTTGGGAGAGGGTTAGGGTGAGGGGCTGTTCTGGCTCATTCCACAGTTTCAAGCTCTCGACGCAATGCCGACGAGTTCTGCGAGGACATCGGGATCGGCGGGAAGTCTTCGTTCAAGACGCACAAATGGTCGATGGCATCTTCAAACATCGAATCGGCTTTCTTGCGCAGCGCGCGGTATCGCTCAAACTGTTCAATGTCCAGATCGGCCACGTCGAGCAGCGCATTGGCTGCGCGGTTGAGGGTGTGGGCGTTATCAAACAATTGACGATTGCGTTCCAGAGCCAGTGCTCTGCAAGCCTTGATTTGCGCAGGAGTCGAGCATTCTTTCATGACCGTGACCTTAATCTTCAAGGATTCCGTTTCATAGGCGTAGCGCCGCAGGGGAACCGAACCTGCCGGGCCCCGCCGGACATATCCGGCGAGGGGTTATGCTTGTGACTGCCGGCCATTAATCAGGGATCCATTTTTTTACAGAAAAAAATTCGATCAATTCGCCGAATAAATTCGCAAATCAAAAATCAGTTTTTTTGTTTTTTGCGCTGTTCGTAACGGGCGAGGATCGGTTGCGTGCTGATGCCATGGAGCAAGATGCTCAGCGCCACCACCGACAAGGTCAGATCGGTACACAGGCTGGCCACCGTGTCGGTCAGCCCGTGGTTCAAGGCATAAAACAGATAGAACAGGCTGCCGATACCGCGAATGCCAAACCAGCCGATCAACAGCCGTTGCCTTCCTTTGAGCAGTGCGCCCCAAGGCATCAGCGCGACGCAGGCCGGGCGGATCAGGCAGAACAGCAAGCCGCCCACCAGCAACGCCCGCCAGTCCCAGTGCGCCACCAGCACCACGCCGAGCAGGGTCACCAGAAATACTTCCATGGCGCGCTCGACCAGACTGCCGAACGACAGCATGTCGCCCATCATGATCCCGGCGGCGACCTGGCTGCTTTCCAGCCGTTCGGTGTCGCCGTGCACCGCGTGCTGCGGTTCGACGTTCTGATGACCGACCACCGGCTGCACCAAGTGCTCGGCGGGCGGTTGCCCGGCGCCGGTGGATTTGACTTCGACCTGACGCAGGCCCAACCCGGCAGCGAACACCGACAGAAAACCATAGCCGCCAATCGCTTCGGCAACGACATACGCCAAGGCAATCAACGACAACGCTAGATAGTCGTTCGGGCTGAGCGTGCTGTCGTCATTGTGAATACGCAGCGACAGGGTCACGCGGCCGATACCTCGGCCCATCCAGTAACCGGTGAGCAGACCTGCGGGCACCGCCCACAACAAACTGCGCAAGACCCAGCCCTGCCACTCGGCGGCAGAGCCATCACCGTGAATCAACAACAAGCCGAGAATCACAAACGGAAAGGCTACCCCGTCATTCAACCCGGCCTCACCCGACAGGCCGAAACGCACGCTGTCGACATCCCGCGCATCATTGACCTGCACCAACGCCGCCAGCACCGGGTCGGTGGGCGCCAGCATCGCGCCGATCAACAACGACGGCCCCCACGGCAAGCGCAAAGCAAAATGCAGCAGCAGGCACACCCCGGCGATGGTCAGCACCATTACGGGGCCGGCGAGGCCGAAGGCGATTCGCCAACGCTTGTCGCGCAGCGGCAGGCGCAATTTCAGGCCGCAGACGAACAGAGAAAACAGCACCGCGACTTCTGTCAGGTGCTCCATCCACAGCGAGGCGTCTTCCAGGGATAGTTTCAGCAGATCAAGGCCACTGGGGCCAATGCCAATTCCCAACAGCAAACAAACCGCCGAGGTGGTCACCGGCATCCAGCGCAGGTATGACGACGTCAGTGCCAGGGTCAGCAGCACGGCGCCGAGTACGGCGACCCACACGATAAAACTCATGATCTGCCGCCCTCAAATGTTTGATGTGACGGCAATCGCACCGTGTTCAATGGGCCTTCAGTTTTACTGTAGGCGTTGGCGAAGGCGTCATCACAACATCGGTTTACCACCGGTCACGCCATAGCGCTGGCCGGTGATATAACTGGCTTCGTCCGAGGCCAGCAACACGTAGATCGGCGCCACTTCCACCGGTTGGCCGGGGCGGCCGAGCGGGGTGTTGCCGCCGAAGTTCTGCACTTCTTCATCGGGCATGGTCGAGACGATCAGCGGCGTCCAGATTGGCCCCGGTGCCACGCAGTTCACGCGGATTTCCTTTGGCCCGAGCATCTGCGCCAGACCGCCGGTGAAATTGGCGATCGCGCCTTTGGTGGTGGCGTAGGCGAGCAGGGTGGGTTTGGGCATGTCCGAGTTGATCGAGCTGGTGTTGATGATCGACGAACCGGCGCGCATGTGTTTTATCGCGGCCTGACACAAGCGGAAGATCGCAGTGATGTTGACGTCGAAGGTCATCACCCATTCCTCGTCGGGGATTTCTTCGAAGGTTTCGTGGGTCATCTGGAACGCGGCGTTGTTGACCAGCACATCGATTCGGCCGAAGCGTTCCACGGTCTTGTCGACCAAGGCCTGGCAATGGGCCTTTTGCGCGATATCGCCCGGCAACAGCAGGCACTGGCGCCCGGCCTGCTCGACCCAGCGCGCGGTTTCCTTGGCGTCCTCGTGTTCATTCAGATAGGCGACCGCCACGTCAGCGCCTTCACGGGCGAAAGCAATGGCCACGGCGCGGCCGATACCGCTGTCAGCGCCGGTGATCAGGGCAATCTTGCCGGCCAGTCGCCCGGAACCGACATAGCTTTGCTCGCCGCAATCGGGATAGGGTTCCATCTTGCGTTGCGAACCGGGAACGGTCTGGGCTTGTGCGGGGAAGGGTGGTTTTGGATAGTCGGTCATCGCGGGTCTCCGAGGTCTCATGGCTGGTATGGGCGGTTGACCCGGGGTGTTTGCCGTGAGTTCGATCGGATTTACGCCGGTCTTCAGACTCGATACAGAACCTGTGGGAGCTGGCTTGCCAGCGATAGCTATGTATCAGTCGACATTAATGTTGAATGTCAGACCGCTATCGCTGGCAAGCCAGCTCCCACAGGGTTTAGTGGTGGTTTCAGGTGTGGCGTTGTGTCAGGGCGCGCTCCATGCGGGCGATACCTTCTTCCAGCAATGAACGCGGGCAGCCAAAGTTCAGACGGACGAACTGCTGGTGTTGATCGCCGAAGTCCAGACCGGCGCTGAGGCCCACCTTGCCCTGCTCAAGGAAGAACTGCTGCGGGTTGTCCAGGTCCAGCGCCGAGCAATCCAGCCACGCCAGATAGGTGCCCTGCGGCACATTGATGGTCACGCCCGGCAAGCGCTTGCGCACCGCTTCTACCAGCCAGTCGCGATTGGCTTGCAGGTAGGTTTTCAGCTCGGCCAGCCACGGCCCGCCTTCGCTGTAAGCCACGCGGGTGGCTTCCATGCCCAGCGGGTTGACGCTGTCGACCATGCCGCAACGGGCGTGATTGACGCGTTCGCGCAGGGCAGCGTTCTGAATGATCATGAACGAGGTCTTGAGGCCGGCGATGTTGTACGCCTTGCTCGCCGACATCAGAGTGATGGTGCGCTCGGCGATCTCCGCGCTCAGCGACGCGGTCGGAATGTGCACGCGACCGTCGAAGCACAGCTCGGCGTGGATTTCGTCGGAGATGATCCACGCGTCCTGCGCTGTACAAATGTCCGCCACCGCTTGCAGCTCTTCACGGCCAAACACCTTGCCAATCGGGTTGTGCGGGTTGCTGAGCAACAGCGCGCCACCGCCGTTCAGCGATTCACGCAATACGTCCAAGGGTGTCAAGTAAGTGCCGTCAGCCTGCGCGACGAACTCCAGTTCAACCTTGTTCAACCCCCAATTCCCCGGCGCATGGCGCAGTGGCGGGTAGTTGGGCACTTGCACCACGACGTTCTGCTGTGGCTGCACCAGCGCTTTCAAAGCCATGTTGAAGCCCGACTCGACGCCCGGCAGGAAAATCAGCTCCTGCGGTTTGACCTTCCAGGAAAACTTGTTCCAGAGGTCGGCGACGATGGCTTCACGCAGGTTGTCCTGCGCCACGCTGTAACCCACCAGCGGATGCAGCAAGCGTTGTTGCAGCGCCTCGATCACCACCGGCGGCGCGGCGAAATCCATATCAGCGACCCACATCGGCAACACGTCGGCCGAATAGCGGCTCCACTTGGTGCTGCCGGTGTTGTGGCGGTCGAATACCTGATCAAAATCGAAAGTCATGCGCGGTCTCGTGAAGGCGGAATGGTCCTGCGGGGCATGATAAACCCTTGTCCCTTTGGAAACACACTCAAACCCTGTGGGAGCTGGCTTGCCAGCGATAGCGGTGGGTCAGTCACCATCATTGTTGGAGGAGCCGACGTCATCGCTGGCAAGCCAGCTCCCACAGGGTTTGCGGTTGTTAGTAGGAGTGCCGACAAACGGCCGACGGTCGGTTTTCACACAGATCGTGTGGTCATTGTCTACAGTGAAAAAGTCGGCAGACGTTTGCCGCAACCGTGATTGTCCAGATAAAACCCGGCACCAGTACCGGGTTCCACCTGATCAGGAGTGCACGATGGATCTCAGCCGTCGTCAGTTCTTCAAGGTCGCCGGTATCGGCCTTGCAGGCTCTAGCCTGGGCGCGTTGGGCATGGCCCCGACGCCAGCCTTCGCCGAGCAGGTGCGCCACTTCAAGCTTGCCCACACCCATGAAACCCGCAACACCTGCCCGTATTGCTCGGTCGGTTGCGGGTTGATCATGTACAGCCAGGGCGATGCCGCGAAGAATGTCGCGCAAAGCATCATTCACATTGAGGGCGACGCCGACCACCCGGTCAACCGCGGCACCCTCTGCCCGAAAGGCGCAGGCCTTCTCGATTTCATTCACAGCCCCGGCCGTTTGCTCTACCCGCAAACACGCAAGCCCGGCAGCAGCGAATGGACACGAATCAGTTGGGACGAAGCGCTTGATCGCATCGTCGACCTGATGAAAGCCGACCGCGATGCCAATTTCATCGAGAAGAATGCCAACGGGCAAACGGTGAATCGCTGGCTGAGCACAGGGTTTCTCGCCGCATCGGCGGCGTCCAACGAAGCCGGCTACATCACCCAGAAGGTGATTCGCAGTCTTGGCATGCTGGGGTTCGATAACCAGGCGCGTGTCTGACACGGCCCGACGGTGGCAAGTCTTGCCCCGACGTACGGCCGTGGTGCCATGACCAATACTTGGACCGATATCGCCAACGCGAATCTGATCCTGGTGATGGGCGGGAACGCAGCAGAAGCGCATCCGTGCGGCTTCAAATGGGTGACCGAGGCCAAGGCGCACAACGCTGCGCGGCTGATCGTGGTTGATCCGCGTTTTACCCGGACCGCGTCCGTGGCCGACTATTACGCGCCGATCCGCACCGGCACCGACATCGCCTTCATGGGCGGGTTGATCAATTACCTGCTGACCGAGGACAAGATCCAGCACGAATACGTGCGCAACTACACCGACATGTCGTTCATCGTCAGAGCAGGCTACGGCTTCGAAGACGGGATCTTCAGCGGCTACGACGCGGAGAAACGCAGCTACACCGACAAATCCGGCTGGGGTTACGAGATGGGCGACGACGGTTTCGTCAGAGTCGACCCGACCCTGCAAGACCCGCGCTGCGTCTATCAACTGATGAAGCAGCATTACAGCCGCTACACCATCGACCTCGCCAGCCAGATCTGCGGCATGCCGGTCGATGCCATGCAGAAAATCTGGGAAGAGATCGCCACCTGCTCGACACCGGGCAAGACCATGACGATTCTCTACGCCCTCGGCTGGACGCAGCACTCGATCGGCGCGCAGATCATTCGCAGCGCGGCGATGGTGCAATTGCTGCTGGGCAACGTCGGCATGCCCGGCGGCGGTGTGAACGCCTTGCGCGGTCACTCGAACATTCAGGGCTTGACCGACCTTGGCTTGCTCTCCAATGCGCTACCGGGCTACCTGACCCTTGGCAGCGACACCGAGCAGGATTACGCCCAGTTCATCCACAAACGCACGCAAGTCCCGCTGCGGCCGGGGCAATTGTCCTATTGGCAGAACTACAGCAAATTCCACGTCAGCCTGATGAAGTCGTGGTACGGCGCAAACGCCACTGCCGAGAACAATTGGTGCTACGACCATTTGCCGAAGCTCGACATCCCCAACTACGACGTCCTGAAGATGTTCGACCTGATGAGCCAGGGCAAGGTCAACGGCTACTTCTGCCAGGGCTTCAACCCGATCGCCGCGCTGCCGGACAAGAACCGCGTGATGGGCGCCTTGGCCAAGCTGAAATGGCTGGTGGTGATGGATCCGCTCGCTACCGAAACCTCGGAGTTCTGGCACAACGTCGGGCCGTACAACGATGTGAAAAGCGCGGAGATCCAGACCGAAGTCATTCGCCTGCCCACCACCTGTTTTGCCGAAGAGGACGGCTCACTGGTCAACAGCAGTCGCTGGCTGCAATGGCACTGGAAAGGCGCCGATGGCCCGGGCGAAGCGCAGACCGACATTCGCATCATGAGCGAGCTGTTCCTGCGCCTGCGCAAGCGCTATCAGGCCGAGGGCGGCAAATTCCCTGATCCGCTGCTGAAACTGACGTGGCCGTACAAGATCCCCGACGAGCCTTCGCCGGAAGAGTTGGCCAAGGAAATCAACGGCAGTGCCGTGGCCGATTTCACCGATGCCACCGGCGTCGCGGTCAAGGCCGGCTCACAACTGGCAGGTTTCGGCTTGCTCAAGGATGACGGCAGCACTGCGTCCGGTTGCTGGATCTTCGCCGGCAGCTGGACCGAGGCCGGCAACCAGATGGCCCGCCGCGACAACGCCGATCCGTACGGCATGCATCAGCATCAAGGCTGGGCCTGGGCCTGGCCGGCCAACCGGCGGATTCTCTACAACCGCGCTTCGGCGGACGTCGCCGGCAAACCGTGGGACCCGAAAAAACGTCTGGTGTGGTGGAACGGCAAGGCCTGGGGCGGCACCGACGTGCCGGACTACAAGGCTGATGTGCCGCCGGAAGCCGGGATGAACCCGTTCATCATGAACCCCGAGGGCGTGGCGCGGTTCTTCGCCGTCGACAAGATGAACGAAGGGCCATTTCCCGAGCACTACGAGCCGTTCGAAACGCCGATCGGCATCAACCCGCTGCACCCGCAAAACAAGAAAGCCACCAGCAACCCGGCGGCGCGGATCTTCGATTCGGTCTGGGAAACCCTCGGCGAGGCCAAGGACTTCCCGTACGCCGGCACCAGTTACCGGCTCACCGAGCATTTCCACTTCTGGAGCAAGCATTGCAAGTTGAACGCGATTGCCCAGCCTGAGCAGTTCGTCGAAATCGGTGAAGTGCTGGCGAAAGAGAAGGGAATCGCTGCCGGTGATCGTGTGCGCGTCAGTTGCAAGCGCGGGTTTATCGAAGCGGTGGCGGTGGTGACGAAAAGGATTCGGCCGCTGCAGGTCAACGGCCAAGTCGTGCATCAGATCGGCATCCCGCTGCATTGGGGGTTCACCGGCCTGACGCGTCACGGTTACCTGACCAACACCCTGGTGCCGTTCCTCGGCGATGGCAATACCCAGACCCCGGAATCCAAGTCATTCCTGGTCAACGTGGAGAAACTGTAAATGGCCAGCCAAGACATTATTGCCCGCTCGGCCACCACCACGGTGCCGCCATCGGTGAGGAATCAGGAAGCGGTGGCGAAGCTGATCGACACCACCAAATGCATCGGCTGCAAAGCCTGCCAGGTCGCCTGCTCGGAATGGAACGAACTGCGCGACGAGGTCGGCCACAACCACGGCACCTACGACAACCCGCAAGACCTGAGCGCGGAAACCTGGACGTTGATGCGCTTTACCGAGCACGAAACCGACGCCGGCAACCTCGAATGGCTGATCCGCAAGGACGGCTGCATGCACTGCGCCGAGCCGGGTTGTCTGGCGGCGTGCCCGAGTCCCGGTGCGATCATCAAGCACGCCAACGGCATCGTCGATTTCGATCAGGATCACTGCATCGGTTGTGGCTATTGCATCACCGGTTGCCCGTTCAACATTCCGCGCATTTCGCAGAAGGATCACAAGGCCTACAAGTGCACCTTGTGTTCGGATCGCGTGGCGGTAGGGCTGGAACCGGCCTGTGTGAAAACCTGCCCGACCGGCGCCATCGTCTTCGGCACTAAGGAAGACATGAAGGAACACGCCGCCGAGCGCATCGTCGACCTGAAAAGCCGTGGCTTTGAAAACGCCGGTCTGTATGACCCGGCAGGTGTTGGCGGCACGCACGTGATGTACGTGCTGCACCACGCAGACACGCCGAAAATCTATGCTGGTTTACCGCAAGATCCGGCAATCAGTCCGTTGGTGGGCCTGTGGAAAGGCATCAGTAAACCGCTGGGCCTGCTGGCCATGGGTGCGGCGGTGCTGGCCGGGTTCTTCCATTACGTGCGCATCGGCCCGAATCGCGTCGAAGAAGATGAACATCCGACGCCGCCCGACACCTCGGTGCATGTCGTCGATCCGGCGGTGCACACCTTCGATCCACGCGGGGAGGACCGGCCATGAGCAACAAGACGATCCTGCGTTACACCGCCAACCAGCGCACCAATCACTGGCTGGTGGCGATCCTGTTTTTCATGGCCGGGTTGTCCGGGCTGGCTTTGTTTCACCCTTCGCTGTTCTGGCTGAGCAACCTGTTTGGCGGCGGGCCGTGGACGCGGATTCTGCATCCGTACATGGGCATAGCCATGTTCGTGTTTTTCCTCGGTCTGGTGCTGAGTTTCTGGCGCGCGAACTTCTTTATCAGCAACGACGGCAAGTGGATGCGCCGCATTGATCGCGTGCTGGTCAATGACGAAGAAAGCGTGCCACCGGTAGGCAAATACAACGCCGGGCAAAAGCTGCTGTTCTGGACTTTACTCCTGTGCATGCTGGGTTTGCTGTTCACCGGGCTGGTGATCTGGCGCGCCTGGTTCAGTGCGTATTTCGGCATCACCGTGATTCGCTGGGCAATGCTGCTGCATGCGCTGGCCGGGTTCATTCTTGTGCTGAGCATCATCATTCACATCTACGCCGGGCTGTGGATCAAGGGTTCGGTGGACGCGATGATGCATGGCTGGGTAAGCCGCGCTTGGGCGAAGAAACACCATGAACTCTGGTATCGCGAGGTGACCCGCGATGAACGCCAACCGGACGTGCCGGAGCGACCGATCACCAAAAAGGGCTGACTTTTGCCAACCATTCTTGAACCTGGGGAAATCGAAGCGGCGGCGAGTTCGCCGCCGTTTCTGCATCTGCCGCCTTCGAACCTGTTTGCGCTGCGGGCTGATCGACTGGAACAACTGGCCGAGGGGCATGCGCTGGCAGAGTACCTGCGACTGATTGCCGGGTTGTGCCGGGTTCAGCAGCAGGTGTTTGATGATCCGCCGCTGACGGCGCCGTTTGATCAGCAGCGGATCGAGGCTTGTCAGCAGCATGGTTTGCCGCCGTTCGCGGCTGATAGCTTGGTGCGCGAAGAGGGCTGGCAGGCTTATCTCGAAGCTTTGCTGCAGCGTTATGAACCTGATGAACAGCCCGCCGTCATTGAGGCGGTGACAACGTTGCGGGTCGCCAGTCCCGGTCAGTTGCGTGCATGGGCCGTGGCGTTGGTCAGTGGCCAATACTCAATGGTGCCGGCGCAACTGGTGCCGTTTCTTGGCGCAGCGCTGCAAGTGGCCTGGAGTCACTGGCTGCTCAGCGCGGCGAATCTGCAACTGAAACCCGGCGACAGCCTCAGCCAATGCCCGGCGTGCGGTTCACCGGCGATGGCCGGGGTGATCCGCCATCGCGGCAAACACAACGGTTTGCGTTATCTGGTCTGCTCGCTGTGCGCCTGCGAATGGCATGTGGTGCGGGTCAAGTGCGTGTATTGCGAGTCGAGCAAGGGTCTGGATTATCTGAGCCTTGAGGACGATCGCCATGCTGCCAATCAGGCGCCGCTTAGGGCGGAAGTCTGTCCGGGCTGCAACAGCTATCTGAAACTGGTGTATCTGGAGAACGATGCCGATGCCGAGGCGTTGTCGGCGGATCTCGGCAGTTTGCTGCTCGATATGCGTCTGGCTCAGGATGGTTTTCAGCGGCTGGCACCGAATCTGTTGCTCGCACCGGGAGACGAATGACCTCAAGGTCTACACTCTTGTTTTTCACTGCGGGGCGCAGTGAACTGTCTCCAGGAGTGACTGATGTCCCTGCGGTTACCTTCCATTGATGGTGTGTTGCGTCATCCGGCCTGTGTGCCTTTGCTTGAGCGTCATGGGCGTGAATCACTGCTGGCGGGTTTGCGCCAGTTGCTCGATGAACTGCGCCCCGGTGTGTTGAACGGGCAATTGTCAGCCGTCGAAATCAGCCCTGAAGTGCTCGCTGGCCGCGTCAGTGAACGCCTGCTCCAGCAACAACGCAGCCACGTGCGCCGGGTCTTCAACCTCACCGGCACGGTGCTGCACACCAACCTTGGTCGCGCCTTGTTGCCCGAAGAAGCCATCGACGCGGTGCAAATGGCCGCGCGTTATCCGCTCAATCTGGAATTCGATCTGGCCAGCGGTAAGCGCGGTGATCGTGATGATTTGATTGAAGGCCTGATCCGCGAACTGACCGGTGCCGAGGCCGTCACCGTGGCAAATAACAACGCCGCCGCCGTGCTGCTGACACTCAACAGTCTAGGCGCGCGTAAGGAAGGCATTATTTCCCGTGGCGAGCTGATCGAGATCGGCGGCGCCTTCCGCATCCCCGACATCATGGCCCGCGCCGGCGTGCGCCTGCATGAGGTCGGCACGACCAATCGCACCCATGCCCGCGACTATGAAGCGGCGATCAACCCGCGCAGCGGTTTGATCATGCGTGTGCACGCGAGCAATTACAGCATCGAAGGGTTTACCGCTCGCGTGCCGACTGCGGAATTGGCCGAGTTGGCCCATCGGCATGGTTTGCCGTTGCTGGAAGATCTGGGCAGCGGCAGCCTGTTGGATTTGACCCGTTGGGGATTGCCGGCGGAACCGACTGTGCGGCAGGCGCTGCTGGATGGCGCGGACATCGTCACCTTCAGCGGTGACAAGTTGCTTGGCGGCCCGCAGGCAGGGTTGATCGTTGGGCGCAAAGAACTGATTGCGAAGATCAAGAAGAACCCGTTGAAACGCGCTTTGCGCGTGGACAAGTTGACCTTGGCGGCGCTGGAGGCGGTGCTGGGTTTGTATCGCGATCCCGATCGCCTCGCTGAGCGTCTGCCGAGCTTGCGTCTGCTCACCCGGCCGCAGGCAGATATCTTTGCGCAGGCCTCACGCTTGCAGCCCTTGATGGCTGAAATCTTGGGGTCGGTTTGGCAGGTTAGCGCAGTCGAGGCCTTGGGCATGATCGGCAGCGGTAGCCAACCGGTGGCGCGTTTACCGAGTGCGGCATTGTGTATGCGCCCGCAAGTCTCCAAGCGTTTGCGCGGGCGTTGCCTGCTGAATCTGGAAGCGGCGTTGCGCGCCTTGCCGATCCCCGTGCTTGGGCGGATTGACGACGATGCCCTGTGGCTGGATCTGCGTCAGCTCGACGATGAACCAGCGTGGCTCGCGCAATTGCCGCAGTTGCAGGTCGAGTCGTGATCGTCGGCACGGCGGGGCACATCGACCACGGCAAGACGTCGCTGCTACAAGCGCTGACCGGGCAAACCGGTGACCGCCGCCCGCAGGAACGCGCGCGCGGCATGACCATCGACCTCGGTTATCTCTACGCTGAACTGGAACCCGGCGCGGGGCTGACCGGGTTTATCGACGTGCCCGGCCACGAGAAATTCACCCACAACATGCTCGCCGGTGCGCAGGGCATCGATCTGGTCTTGCTGGTGATCGCCGCAGACGATGGCGTGATGCCGCAGACCCGCGAGCATCTGGCAATTGTCGAATTGCTCGGCATCCCGCGCGCCGTGGTGGCGATCAGCAAATGCGACCGGGTCGAGGCGGGCAGGGTGGAGGAGGTTCAGCGGCAGGTGCTGGATTTGCTTGAGGCCGGGCCATTTGCTGAAGCGCCGATCGTGCTTGTGTCGAGCGTGACCGGGCAGGGCGTTGATGAACTGCGCGAGACGTTATTGCAGACGCAACGTGAAGTACTGGAGCGCAGCCGCGAAGGTGGTTTTCGCCTGGCCATCGACCGCGCGTTCAGCGTCGCCGGTGCGGGGATTGTGGTTACCGGGACGGCGTTGTCGGGCACAGTTGCCGTCGGCGACAAGCTCACCCTCGGGCCATCCGGAAAATCGGTCAGGGTTCGCGGCTTGCATGCACAGAATCAACCCGCCGAACTTGCTGTTGCCGGCCAGCGGGTGGCGTTGAACCTGACCGGCGAACGCCTCGAACTTGCGCAGATCCATCGCGGCCAGTGGCTGCTCAGCGAATGGCTGCACGCGCCAACACAACGGGTCGACTTCGACTTTAAACTGCTGCCCAGCGATCGCACGTTCGAACACTTTCACCCGGTACATGTGCACCTCGGTACGCAGGACGTCATCGCTAGGGTGGCTTTACTTGAAGGCCCGCGGCTGAGTCCCGGCGAGCGCATGTTCGCGCAACTGCTGATCAATGCGCCGGTGCATGCGGTGAAGGGCGATCGCCTGATCCTGCGCGACCAGAGCGCGCAACGCACCTTGGGTGGCGGTCAGGTCCTCGACCCGTTCGCCCCGGCGCGACAACGGCGCAGCCCTGAACGTCTGGAGCAACTACGCACCTTGGCCTCCGGCGGCGAACTCGAACATGTCTTGCCCGTGCTGCTCAACTACAGCGCCGGCGGCCTCGATCCGCAAAGGCTGGAGCGCCAGTTCAATCGCCCGCGCGCGTCGTGGTCGTTAGCGGAAAACGTCCGCCTGATCGACACCCGCCAGGGCCCGGTACTGTTCAACGTGCAGCGCTGGGCGCAGTTGAAATTCACCCTGCTGGAACAACTCACACAGTTTCATGAACAGGAGCCCGACCAGATGGGCCCCGACCGCGATCGCCTGCGCCGCTTCAGCGGTCTGGCGCTGGAGCGTTCGACGTTTGTAAGTTTGCTGGATGAATTGCTGGCGGCCGGATCGATCCAAACGAGCGGCCCATGGCTGCACCTGCCTGAGCATCAGGTGCGCCTGAACGCCGAAGACGAAACCCTCTGGCAACAACTGCAACCGCTGTTTGAAAACGCCAAATTCGACCCGCCGTGGGTGCGCGACATCGCGAAAATGCTCGGCCAGGACGACGCCGTCGTGCGCCTGCTGCTGCGCAAACTGGCGCGCTTGGGTCTGATGCATCAAGTCGTACGCGATCTGTTTTTGAGTGACGCGCAACTGCGCCAAATGGCTGACGTGTTGTTAAAACTGGCCAAGGAAAATCCGCAGATCCAGGTGACAACCTTCCGCGATGCGCTAGGCTTGGGACGCAAACGCTGTATTCAGTACCTCGAATATTTCGACCGCGTCGGCCTGACCCGACGCCTCGGCGAATCCCGCCAGATCCGCCCCGACAACGCGCTGGCCAACGCCTGCGCACAATGAGTTCAAGGAAGGCAATCGCGCCCGGTGGCGCGGCCGGGCTTCAAACCCGGTTGGGGACGGCATCCGTTCCCGGGCAGGTTCGACTCCGGCTGCCTTCCGCCAGTTTCCAACAAGCCAAAGAACGGCTGCCGTAGATTGATCGCTCCCACGCTCCGCGTGGGAATGCAGCCCGGGACGCTCTGCGTCCCATCCAGACCCGAACGCGGAGCGTCCGTTGAGGCATTCCCACGCAGAGCGTGGGAACGATCTGTATCCCCGCTACTACGGCAACTCCAGATTATCCATCACCCGATTCACCGCCAGCTCACCGAGCATGATCAATTGCGCAATCCCCAACAGCGTCCGTCGTTGCGACGCGGGTATGAGGCGGGCGAAGTCATGGGCGATGGTTCTGGCTGAGGCGAGTGTTTCGCTGGCATCGGCCAGCAGTTCTTCGTTTTTGAAGTCGGCGGTCACGGCGTACATCCGGCGGGTTTTCCGTGGCGGCGGGGTGGAACCGGGTGGGCAGAGGTAGTGATCGAGCGCGCGTTCGGCGGCGTCGTTGAGCTTTCTTGAATCGAGGGATTCGTAGGGGGAAGCGAGGTCAGTTTCGGGCGGGTTGGGTGTTGGTTTTATCATGGTGAAGCTCCTTGAGATGTGGAGCCGTCATTCCATCGCTGCTAAACGGATAGGGTGGCGGCTGTACGCGGGTTAGCAGACCAGGCTCAAGGATCCCGGCGCACCGAAGTGCCCCACGCAAAGCCGCCATAACGTAATGGCGATACTCGCGTGCCTTGAAATTTGCCGAGCTGCTAAACCCGATCGCTGATTCGTCAGCGACGGCACCACAATAGAACCCGCCCCCAAGGCGCACAAGCCGGCGGATTCTGGCGTAGCTGTAGGCAATGGCGCAAGAATTTGTAGCCTTGAAGGCGTGTCTGGAGGTGTCTTTTAAACACTGAAGTTTAAAAGACGAAAAGTCGGGCAAAGGTCTGGGGGCAAACGGGGTTTGTCCCTGATACCTGATAACGCGTTCCGCCAGTTTGCCAAAAGCAAAAGATCGCAGCCTTCGGCAGCTCCGACACCGATCTATGTAGCAGCTGCCGAAGGCTGCGATCTTTTGATCTTGCCGGTGTTGATCGTTCCCACGCTCTGCGTGGGAATGTAGCCCGGAACGCTCTGCGTCCCATCCAGAGCCGAACGCGGAGCGTCCGTTGAGGCATTCCCACCCAGAGCGTGGGAACGATCTGTACCCGAACTAATTCGGCAATTCCAGATTATCCATCACCCGATTCACCGCGAGTTCGCCGAGCATGATCAATTGCGCGATCCCCAGCAGCGTCCTGCGCTGCGACGCGGGGATGAGATGGGCGAAGTCATGAGCGATGGTTCTGGCGGAGGCGAGTGTTTCGCTGGCGTCGGCCAGCAACTCCTCGTTTTTGAAATCTGCGTTAACGGCGTACATCCGGCGGGTTTTACGTGGTGGTGGGGTGGAGCCAGGTGGGCAGAGATAGTGATCGAGGGCGCGTTCGGCGGCGTCGTTGAGTTTTTTTGAATCGAGGGATTGGTAGGGGGACGCGAGGTCTGTTTCGGGTGGGTTGGGTGTTGGTTTGATCATGGGTAAAGCTCCTTGATTGTCGGAGCTGCCACATTTCGCTGCGAAACGAAGAGAGGTGGCAGCTGTACGCAGGTTCGCAGACCGGGAATCAAGGTACCCGGCATACCCGAAGGTATCCCGCGCACAGCCGCCATGAAGCACCGTTGCATAAATCTTGATAGCAACGATTGGGTGCGCTGTGCGCCTTGATTGATCCGGGCTGCGAAACCCGATCGCTGATTTGTCAGCGACCGCACCACAATAGAACCCGACCCCAAGGCGCACAAGCCGGCGGATTCTGGCGTAGCTGTAGGTAATGGCGCAAGAATTTGTAGCCTGAAAGGCGTGTCTGAAGGTGTCTTTTAAACGCCTGAGTTTAAAAGGCGATTTGCGCTGATTTCACTGGCCCCTTCGCGAGCGGGCTCGCTCCCACAGGTTCGGCGGTGTAAACACAGCCTGGTGATCGCCGCAGAAACCTGTAGGAGTGAGCCTGCTCGCGATAACGGTGTATCAGTCAGCATGAATGTTGCTGAAAAGACGCTATCGCGAGCAGGCTCACTCCTACAGGGGAAAGTGTTTCAATTCGGGATGGGCGGTGGGTTAGAAACCCAGTGGGTACTGGATCACCACGTAGATACGGTCAATGTCATCACCGGCCTGCGCCTCGTTGGCCCGGTGTGAAACATGCGACACCTGCACCGACAGATCCTTCGCCGCGCCCGATTGCACGACGTACTTCAAATCGATATCGCGCTCCCAGTGCTTGCCACCATCGCCTTGCTGCGGTTGATAACTGCCGCTGTCAGGATCGAACGGGTTGTAGGCGCCACCCTTGGGCGCGTGGGTGCCGTCGATGTGGCTACCGCTGACGTAGCGGGTCATGAACTTCAGGCCGGGGATGCCGAAGGCGCCGAGGTCGAGGTCGTAGCGCGCTTGCCAGGAGCGTTCGTTGGCGCCGTTGAAATCGGCGTATTTGATCGAGTTGGCGAGGTAGATCGAGTCGCCGCCGACGAAATCGAACGGTGTGTCGCCATTGATCTTTTGCCAGCCGAGCATCACCGCGTGCGGGCCGAAGGCGTATTTGCCGGAGAGGCTGAACGCGGTGTTGTCGATGGCGCCGGCCAGCGCTCGGCCGGTGTCGCGGGTGTGGTAGAGGTTGGCGTCGAGCAGCACCCCGGACTGCTTGAGGTGCAGATTGCCGTAGTACTGATGCCAGGTGTCGCTCAGGTCGGAGGCATACAGCGCGCCGCCCACTGGGCTGTCGGTGAACAGATCGGCGCCGAGAAAACTGATCGCGCCGGCCTCGGTATTGGCGCCGTAGCCGTAGAAGTCGCCTCTGCCGGAGGAGCTGTCCTGGTTCTTGAAAGCGGTGAAATGCCCGGCCATCAGGTTGATGTGGTTGAACTCGGCGCTGTTGAGCAGGAAGCCTGTGGCGTACTCCGGTTGCAAGCGTTTGTCGGAGGTGTCGAACACCGGGGTTTCGACGGTCATTTCACCGAAGGCGAGGGTGGTGCGCGAGGCTTTCAGCTTGAGCGCACCGCCTGCGCTGGAGTAATCGTTTTCGCTGCGGCCATCGCTGTCGACCGGCAGCAGACCGGTCCCGGAATGGCCTCTGCCACCGTCGAGTTTCAGCCCGGCGAAGGCGTGGGCATCGATGCCGAAACCGACCGTTCCGGCGGTGAAACCGGATGAGAAAGTGCCGATAAGGCCCTGAGCCCATTCTTGTTTGTAGTTTTTGCCGGAGGGTGAGGGCGAGCGGTAGTCGTTGCTCAGGTAGAAGTTGCGGCTGAGGATTTCGCTTTTGGCATCGTCGAAGAAACCGCTGGCGTGGGCGCTGGTGGTCAGACCGCAGAGCAGCGCGAGGAGGGTGAGGCGTGAAGAGGCGCGGTCGATCATGGTCGGTGGCCAGCGGCAATTAAGATGGCTGGGATGATCGCGGGAATGTAGGGCAGGGGATTGAGCGGATGTGCTCAATGAACGGCATCACACAACCCCCTGTAGGAGTGAGCCTGCTCGCGATAGCGGTGTGTCAGTCTCGATAAATTTAACTGACAGACCGCTATCGCGAGCAGGCTCACTCCTACAGTTTTAACCGCGTTTACGCCAGCGGCGGCGTGCGTGGCGGGATCTGGCGTTTGCTGCCGGTTGATTCAAACGCGGCGGCGAAACGCAGCAGGTTCGAGTCGTCGTAGGCGCGGCCGGCGAAGGTTAAGCCCACCGGCATGCCGATGTCGGCCATCACGCCCATCGGCACGGTGACGGTCGGCACGCCGAGATGACGGATCGCCAGGTTGCCGTTGGCCACCCAAATGCCATTGCTCCAGGCGATGTCAGCCGACTCCGGGTTGACGTCCGCGTCCGCCGGGCCGACGTCGGCAACAGTCGGGAACAGCACGGCGTCGAGGCCAAGCGTGTCCATCCAGTCTTCGAGGTCGATGCGTCGGGTTTGCTCCAGGCCGCGCAGGCCGTCAGGCACGGTGCTGATTTCATTCCACGGGATGATGCCGCGCTCGGCCATGCGCACGTACTCATCCATGCCGGCAGCCAGATCGCCTTCACGGTTGGGCAGGGTGCCCGGGTCGTGCGGGAAGATTTTCGGCCCGTCGACGTCGACCAGACGATTGAGTTTCGGATCGCCGTTGGCTTGCAGGAAGTCGTCGAACGCCCACGCGGTCAGGTCCCACAGCTCATGGTGAAGGAACTCTTTGGAGACCAGCCCCCGAGTGAACACGGTTGGCGCGCCGGGGCGATCGCCTTCGCAGTTGGAGACCAGCGGGAAATCGGTTTCGATGACTTCGGCACCGGCTGCTTCGAGGGCTTGGCGCGCTTGCTTCCACAAGTCGATCACCGAGGCGCGGGTGTTGATGCGCTGGCCGGTCGGGCCTCCGATGCCCGGGGCTTCGCTGGTGCCAGCCTCAGGGTCGGCATTGATAAACATGCGCGGCACGGCGAAACGCTTGCCGGCCAGCGCTTTAGCGTCGGCGGCCAGATCGGCGTAGGCGGCGGGGCGCACTTCGCTGACGCTCGGGATCGGCACCCACGGTTGCAGACGCCAGAGGTCGCCACGGGTGTCCGGGTCTTCGGCGACGACGATGTCGAGGACTTCGAGCAGGTCGGCCATGGTGCGTGCGTAAGGCACGACGACGTCCATGGTCGGCGTCAACGGCCAGTTGCCGCGCACCGAAATCACCCCGCGCGACGGGGTGTAGGCGCACAAGCCGTTGTTCGACGCTGGGCCACGCCCGCTCGACCAGGTTTCTTCAGCCAGACCAAACGCGGCAAAACTCGCGGCAGTGGCGGTACCGGCACCGTTCGACGAACCGGAGGCAAACGGCGCGGTGAGGTAATTGGCGTTGTAAGGACTTTCGGCGCGACCGTAGACGCCACGTTGCATGCCGCCATTGGCCATCGGCGGCATGTTGGTTTTGCCCAGGCAAATCGCCCCGGCCGCGCGCAGACGTTCAATGGTGAAGGCGTCGCGATAAGCGACCAGATCGGCGAAGGCCGGGCTGCCGGACGCTGCAGTGAGGCCTTTGACCAGATAGCTGTCTTTGGCGGTGTAGGGAATGCCGTCGAGCGGGCCGAGGGTTTTGCCTTCGGCACGACGGGCATCGGACGCCCGAGCTTCGTTCAACGCTTCAGGGTTGCGCACGACCACGGCATTCAGCGCCGTTGGGGTGTCGGCGCCATCGTAGGCATCGATGCGTGCGAGATATGCCTGTACCAGTTCGACAGCGGTGGTCTGGCCGGACTCGAGCGCGGCGCGCAGTTGGGCAATGGAAACTTCGGTGACTTCGATCATGCGCTCACCGCTGTTTGAATTTGGGTGTTTTTCCTGGAGTGGGTGTTCATATCGGTTCTCGTTGCACAGCTATAAGCGACAAGGTTAAGACTGGCGCCTATTTAACACCAAGCGGCGCGCGGAGTAATCGGCGGGATTGATCTCCAACCGATTTTCCCTTTCAGGCTTACACCATTCCCTGTGGGAGCTGGCTTGCCAGCGATGGGGCCAGCCCATTCGATAATGATGTGTCTGAACTATCGCCATCGCTGGCAAGCCAGCTCCCACAGGGATTTTATGGTGTTCACAGACGGCAGGTATGACCGCAGTCGATCACAGCACCCCGTACTCCCGCGCCGTCCGATCCACCGCAATCCGCGTCTTGTCGATCAACTCATCCAGCTCCGTGCGCGTGGCGACCAGCGCCGGGGCCATGATCATCCGTCCCAATGTCGAGCGAATGATCAATCCCTCCTCAAAGCCAATCGTGCGGCAACGCCAGGCGATATCGTTTTCATTGGCAAAACGCTTGCGCGTCGCTTTGTCCTCAGCAAACTGCAACGCCGCCACCAGCCCGACGCCCTGAATTTCACCCACCAAAGGGTGATTGCCAAACACTTCGCGCAGGCAATTCTGCAGATACGGCCCGGTGTCGGTTTTCACCTGGGTGACCACACCTTCATCACGCAACGCCTTGAGGTTGGCAATCGCCACCGCGGCCGCGACCGGGTGCCCGGAATAGGTCAGGCCGTGGGCAAACACGCCACCTTTCTCGACCAGTGCTTCTGCCATGCGCCGCGACAGAATCAAGCCACCCATAGGGATGTAACCCGAGGTCAGGCCTTTGGCGATCGACAGCGTGTCCGGCTCAAAACCGAACGTCTGATGGGCGAACCATTCACCGGTGCGACCAAAACCACCAATCACTTCATCCGCACACAACAACACATCGTATTTACGGCAAATACGCTGGATTTCCGGCCAGTACGTCGCCGGCGGAATGATCATCCCACCCGCACCCTGAAACGGTTCTGCGACGAACGCGGCGACCTTGTCGGCGCCTAGCTCTAGAATCTTGTCTTCCAGTTGCCGCGCCGCTTGCAGGCCGAATGCTTCCGGGCTGAGGTTGCCTTCGTGAGCGAACCAGTACGGCTCATCAATGTGCGCGACATCGGGAATGGTCCCGCCCATCTCATGCATGAATTTCATCCCGCCCAACGCCGTCGCGGCCAGGGTCGAGCCGTGGTAGCCGTTCCAGCGGCCGATCATGATTTTCTTCTCGGGCTGGCCCATCACCTGCCAGAACTTGCGCACGGTGCGGATCAGCACTTCGTTGGCTTCGGAGCCGGAGTTGGTATAGATCGCGTGGCTGTAGTGCTTGGGCAACAGACTGAAGAGCAGTTCGGACAGCTCGATCACCGCGGGGTGAGTGGTGTGGAAGAACATGTTGTAGTAGGGCAGTTGTTCCAGCTGTGCGGTCGCAGCAGCGGCGAGATCCTTGCGCCCGTAACCAAGGTTGGTGCACCACAGGCCGGACATGCCGTCCAGGTAACGATTGCCGTCGTTATCCCTCAACGCCAGCCGATCACCGCTGACCATCACCCGCGGACCTTCCTCGTTGAGCGCCTTCTGATCAACGAACGCGTGGATGTGGTGAGCGGCGTCAGAGGCTTGGTAATCGCGGGTACTGCGGGTCGAATCGAGTTCGGCGGACATGGCGGATCTCCAGAGCAAAGGGCAAGTGAGTGAGCTCGTTGCAGCGCTGCACGGAGAAAGTTTTGTCATCTAAAAATATTTTTGTAAAGAAAATATTTGTCGGTGAAAAAAGATCTCCGTAGGCTGAGGGCCATTGGCAAGGATCATCAGAGGCAACATGAGCGGACTCAGAGAACGGCAGAAGGAACAGCGCCGGCAGGTGATTGCCGAGGCGGCGCTCGAGTTGTTCAAGCGCAACGGTTTTGCGGCTACCACGCTGGACCAGATCGCCGTGCAGGCGGGGGTTTCCGCCCCCACCGTGGTCAACTATTTCGGCGGCAAGCAGGAGATTCTGCTGGCCTTGCTCAAGCAACCCGACGAGCAAGCCATGCGCGAGGCGCGGGCGAATCTCGACGATGCCAGTGATCCGCTGGAAGCGCTGTGCGAGTTCGAAGGGCTGATGACCGATTACCAGCTACAAGCGATGCCGGCTTCGTTATGGCGAGAATTGGCGCCGTTCCTGCTGACCGGTGAGTTGGCTGAGGCGATGAGCCCGTGGAATGCCGCCGTGATCGAAGAGACCAAAGCGCTGCTTCTGCATTTTCAGCAGGCCGGCAAAGTGCGCGAATTGATCGATCTCGACGTGGTGGCGACGCTGTTCAACCAATACGCAAACATGGCGTTCATTCGCCTCGCCACGCAGGAGGTGCCGGATCGCCCTGCGCACGCCTTGCACATGCGCGGGGTTCTGAATCTGTTGTGTCACGGCATGCTGGAGCGCTAAGGCTAAAAGACGATGAGCTGGAAGTGGACTAGGCTCACAGCGGTTCAACGCTGGCCCAATCAGGAGAGCCGACATGGAAGACAAACCGCTGATAACGTTTCAGAGTTCCAGAGCATTGCTCGACGTGCTCATTCGAGCCGGCCTGATCACCGTTCTGGTGCTGTTCTGCTACGACATTTTCCATCCGTTTCTCAATGTCATGCTTTGGGCGCTGATCCTGGCCGTCACGCTGTATCCGCTGAATCAGGCTCTGGGCGCTAAACTCGGTAATCGCTACGGTTGGGCGGCAATCATTCTGGTGCTGCTGGGCCTGGTGATTCTGATGCTGCCGTTGAGCCTGCTGGGTGCTTCGATCGCCGATTCGATCAAGGGCAGCATGCACACGTTCGAAGCGGGGCAGTTCGAGATACCGCCGCCACCGGCCAGTGTTGAAGGCTGGCCGTTGATTGGCGCGCCGCTTTACGGCATCTGGATGCATGCGTCACAGGATCTGAGCTGGGTGTTTCAGGAACTGGCGCCACACCTCAAGGACTGGAGCAAAGTGGTGTTGCATCAAGCCGCCGGCGTCGGCGCAGGCATCGTGGTGTTTGTGATTGCCTTGATCGTTGCCGGGCTGATCATGCATCACGGCGAGCGCGGCCACCGCACAGCAGTGGCTGTCACCACACGCATTTCCGGGCCGGTGCGCGGCCCGCAGATTGCCCAACTGTGCACGGCAACCATCCGCGCCGTGGCACAGGGTGTGGTCGGCATCGCCTTTATTCAGATGCTGCTGGTCGGCGTGGCACTGGTGGTCATGGGCGTACCGGCGGCCGGTGTTCTCGCCTTGATGGTGCTGCTGCTGGGCATCACCCAATTGCCGGTGTTGCTGATCACGCTGCCCATCGTGATTTATGTCTTCGCCGTGGACGGGGTCAGCGCCGGCACGATTATCTTTGCGGTGTGGATGGCGATTGCCGGGCTTGCCGACAACGTGCTCAAACCGATGCTGCTGGGACGCGGCGTCGCGGTGCCGATGCCAGTAGTACTGATCGGCGCGCTAGGGGGCATGGTCACCAGCGGCATTATTGGTTTGTTCACCGGGCCGGTGATTCTGGCGGTTGGCTATGAATTGTTCATCGGCTGGGTCTATCAACCGGCCGATATCACCGAGCTTCTGGAGAGCCAGCGCAAAGAAAATCTACCGTGACACTCATCCCTCTCGCTGACGCATTGGCGTACACCTTAGCGGACGTCTAGGCTGGTCAGTCAGTCGCCCTTCGGGCGCAACGCCCACGCAGGGACAGGAGCGGAACCGATGAAAGCCCCAGCCAGTATTGTCTGCCTGATGTTCACACTGGTTCTCGCGCCGGGAGTCCGCGCCGAAGACCCGCCGGCGGCGCCCCCTCCCGAGACCACCGACGACGCGCCGTTGATCAACCCGCAAGTGGTCGACAAGCTCATCGATATGGGCGATTACCTGCGCAGCCTGCCGAAATTCCAGGTCGACGCCCAAGTCTCGCGCGACACGGTTCTGGAGTCCGGGCAGAAGATCAAGACCGAGTCCGCCAACACCCTGAAAGTGGTCGGCCATGATCGCCTGTATGCGAAAAGCGAAGGCGATGTGCGCACCCGCGAGTTTTTCTATAACGGCAAAAAACTCACCCAGTATTCGCCGTACCTGAAGTACTACACCACCGTCGACGCCCCGGCCACGGTGGCGGAAACCCTGCACAAGGTCGAAAACTTCTACGGTGTGCAGGTGCCGATGGAGGACCTGTTTCTGTTCGGCAGTGATCAGGCGCAGATCGATGCCTTGAAAGCCGCGTTGTACGTGGGCCCGTCGGTCATCAAAGGCCAGCTCTGCGACCATTTGGCGTTTCGCCAAGAGGGCATCGACTGGCAATTGTGGCTGACCCGCTCCGACAAACCCTTGCCGTGCAAGCTGGTGATCACCACCACCGACGATAAGAGCTTCCCCGAGTACAGCGCGGTGTATCAGTGGAACCTCAAGCCGACCATTCCGGACACGCAGTTCACCTTCAAACCGGGCAAAGGCGATGTGGCGATTGCGTTTAAAAAAGCCAGCGATCAGGGAGGGCAGTGACATGAACAAGTCGATGACGTGGAGTTTGTTGTTGTCGCTGGCCGCCGCCACGCTGCTGACCGCCGGTTATGTCGTCGAAGCCGATGCCCGGGGGCAACGCGCCCAGGGGCATGCCCGCGCCAACGTCAACCGCGCGCCGGCGCCGAATGCGCAACGGGCGCAGCGGATCAATGCGCCGCAGCGCACCAACAATGTCAGTGCCGGTAACCGGGTCAATTCGGGCAATCGGGTCAATTCGGGTAACCGGGTCAATGCCGGCAACAACGTTGGTAACCGTACGAACGTCAACAACGGCAACCGAAACGTCAACATCGACAACAGCCGCGATGTCGATATTGATGTCGACGGCCATGGCCGTTATGGCTACGACGATCACTACCATCCGGTGGCGGTCGCAGTGGCGGTAACGGCAACCGTCGCGGCCACTGCGGCGGTGGTAGGGGCAATCTTTACCCCGGCGCAAATGCCCAGCAGTTGCGTGCAGGTGATTCAGTACAACGTCGCCTACATGCAATGCGGCTCGACCTGGTACCAGCCGCAGTATCAGGGCAGTGATGTGACGTATGTGGTGGTCAATGCGCCTTGATCAGGCTTTCGGCACCCACGCTTGCATCTGCGCCAACATGCCACGGCCGCCTCGGCGTAACCCGGTAGCCAGGGTCAGCCACGACAGCTCAGTAACGATGACGTGTGCGGCAGGCACCAGTCGCACTTCACCGGCAGTGCTGCCCGCCGGGCCACCGTCCGGCATGAAAATCGTCAGCCAGTCATCCACGCTCTCAACGATCAGGCACAGGCGAAAGCCTTCGCCCTCGGCAATCAGGCCGACCTTGGAACCGTCCTCGTTTTCCAGCCCGGCAAACCGCGCCGTGGTGTCCTTGAACAACTGGTAACCGGGCAGGTTGCTGAGCAGCTTGTTTTCCGTGGCCTCCAGCGCCCGCGCCGCCGCAGACGTGCGTGCCAGCAGCCCGGCGAGAAAACACAGGACGATCAGGCCCAGCAACGTCGCCACACTCACCAGCGTCACGCCCGCCACGTCATAGCCTTTGAACATCGGCAACAACTTCTCCATCGGCCCGCGCAGCAGGTGGATGGCTTTTTCGATCAGCACGACAATCAGCACCAGCGGCAGGATGAACAGCAGCCCGCCGATCACGGTGGTCTTGATGAACTTGAACATGACGGCTCCTTGAATGACGTGCGATCCGTTTCAAGGCTAGCTGATAAAAATCTTGAGCCGGGTGGTGAAAGCGGTTCGAATGGCGCACTCCCGTTATCCATCAATAGAACAACGAGCCTGAGACATGACGACAGCCCGGCCGCTGGTGCCCGATCAAGAGCAATGGCAACCCTGGACACCTGACGAATTGGCCCGACGTCTGAGCGCGGTAAACTACCCGTGGTGTGTAGTCGGCGGCTGGGCGCTGGACTTGTGGCACGGGCGGCAAACCCGGACTCACAATGATCTGGAGTTCACGGTGTTGCGGGCGGATTTTGCGTGTTTTCGTCAGGCGCTGAGCGATCTCGACTTCTACGCGGTGAAGGACGGTACGTTCCAGGTTTTGTCAGCGATTTGCTTGCCCGCCGCAGACATTTTTCAGGTCTGGGGATACGACCGCGCCGCACAGGCCTGGCGCGTGGATGTGATGATCGAACCAGGCACGCCGGACACCTGGGTTTATAAACGCGATCCGTCGATTGTCTGTTCACGCGCCGACATGGTGATGCGCAGCACGGCCGGCATTCCGTATCTGCGACCTGCTGCCGTTCTCTTGTTCAAAGCCAAGCACACGCGCGCCAAAGACCGCAGCGATTTCGCCATGGCTTTACCGCGGATGTCGGTGCAGGAACGCGTGTGGCTGGTTCGACATTTGACGCTGTTGCACCCGGAGCACGACTGGCTGGACGCTGTTCAGGCTTTATCAGCGCCGCCAACTGCCCAAGGGTAACTCGACCTCGCGCTCGGCAGCAGCCAGGGCTATCTCCAGCCCGGACTTGTCCAGCGGCGCGCAGTAAGCCGGTTTCGCCCGCTCGAATCGCCAGCTCTCATCGAGGCCTCCGGCGTCGACCGCATCGAAGCCGAGTTCGTCCAGCAAACCCACGACCAACGCCTTGGCGTCAGCGTCATCTGCGGCGACGGGCAGGGCGCGCCGCTCGCTGGAGCCGTGCGGGCGGGCATCGGTGAGCAAGTCCGCGGCGAGGATGGCATTGAACACCTTGACCACGGTGGCGCCCTGCAGATGCTCGGCGAGCAAACGGCTGGTGGTGGTCTGGAAGGTGTCGAGTACGGCGATGTGTCCGTCGCGATCGGGGTAATAGTTGTTGGCGTCGAGCACGATTCTCCCTTCGAACCAGGCTGGCGGCAGGCTCGGGATGTGTTCGTAGGGGATGGCCAGCAACACCACGTCGGCAAACTGTGTGGCCTGTTCGGCCGTGCCGATCTGGCAGCCGGTGATGCCGGCGAGCACGCTGCTCATGGTCTTCGGGCCGCGTGAGTTACTGAGCATTACTTCGTGCCCGGCGGCGAGGGCGATTTGCGCGACGGCGCGCCCAATGAATCCGGCTCCAACGATTCCAATTCGCATGGTGTGTTCCTCTGTCAGGTGGGGAGCCACTATGATGATTCATGACCAGATGCAGATAAATTGCACTCTGTTACTTACTTTCGCTAACAGGAGTTTCGAATGGATCGGCTGACCAGCATGGCGGCTTTCGTGATGGCGGCCGAAGCGGGCTCCTACGCCAGTGCCGCGCAACGCCTCGACATGTCGGCGCAAATGGTTGCCAAACACGTGGCCGCCCTTGAACAGCGGCTGGGTGCGCGGTTGCTCAATCGCACCACGCGCCGGCAGAGCCTGACCGAACTGGGCCAGGCCTACTACGAGCGCTGCAAGCACATCGTCACTGAGGCAGAGACCGCTGATTCGCTGGCGCAAATCATGAATGACACGCCGCGCGGTAAGCTCAGGATCAGCGCGCCGGTAACCTTCGGTTCGTACAGCCTGATGCCGTTCATGACCGCGTTCTTGCGCGAATTCCCTGAAGTGGAAATTGATCTGCACCTGACAGACCGTGCGGTGGATCTGGTGGAGGAGGGGTTTGAGGTGGCTTTCCGGATCGGCCCGTTGGCCACGGCTAGCCTCACCGCCAGGCCCTTGGCCGCGTATCGCTTGATTGTCTGCGCGGCGCCACGCTATCTGGCAGAACACGGCACGCCGCAAGTGCCCGCCGATCTGCAACAACATGAGTGCCTGGGTTATGCCTATTGGTCACGGCCTGCCGATCACGAGTGGTCGTTTTTCAACGGTGCGCAGGTCGAGCGCGTGCCGGTGAGCAGTCGCTTGCACGTCAACGAGAGCAAGGCGTTGTTGTCAGCGGCGGTGGATGGTTTCGGGATTGTGCTGGGGCCTGCCGACTTTCTTGAACCGGCATTGCGCAGAGGCGAGTTGGTGAGGTTGTTGGAGGGGTTTGAGGCGCCGAGCAGAGCGATGCATCTGCTGTACACGGCGCATCGGCAGAAGACCGCGAAAGTGCGCCAGTTCATCGATGCCGCGGTCAGCCGATTTGGCTGACCGGGCGATTTGGATGAGTGAATAAAACGACTCAGTTAATTCGCGGATGCTGCTGCACCAGTTCCTTGCGCTTGGCTTCCAGCGCGGCGATTTCGGCGTCGATGTCTTCGATCTTCTGCTCGATGTTGTCGTGGTGTTCTTGCAGCAGTTCCTTGGCTTCCTCGAGGTCCGAGGCTGCCGGCGCGGCACCGCGCAATGGCTTGTTCGCGGTTTCCTTCATGGTCACCCCGGTGGCCAGACCGATCACGGCGATGACCATCAGGTAATACGCCGGCATGTACAGATTATTGGTGCTCTCGACCAGCCACGCGACCACGGTCGGAGTCAGGCCGGCAATCAATACCGAGACGTTGAAAGCTGCCGCCAGCGCGCTGTAGCGAATGTGCGTGGGAAACATTGCCGGCAGGGTGGAGGCCATGACACCGATAAAGAAGTTCAGCAGCACGGCCAGCATCAGCAGGCCGGCGAAGATCAAACCGATCTTGCCGCTGTTGATCAGCATGAACGCCGGAATCGCCAGAATGAACAAACCGATGCTGCCAACCACGATGAAAGGCTTGCGGCCGATCTTGTCGCTGATGAAGCCAATCGCCGGTTGTACGAAGAGCATGCCGACCATGATCGCGATGATGATCAACACGCCACGGTTTTCGCTGTAGTGCAGATTGTGCGAGAGGTAACTCGGCATATAGGTGAGCAGCATGTAGTAGGTGACGTTGGTCACCGCCACCACGCCGATGCAGGTCATCAGGCTGCGCCAGTGTTTGGTCGCGACCTCTTTGAACGAGACTTTCGGGCCACCGGCGAGGCCTTCGCGATCGCCTTGCTCAAGCTTTTCGACGTGCTGCTGGAACGCCGGGGTTTCTTCCAGGGCGTGACGTAAGTAGAGGCCGATCATGCCCAGCGGCAAGGCGAGGAAGAACGGCAGACGCCAGCCCCATTCCTCGAACTTCGCTTCGCCGAGCGTAGTGGAAATCAACACCACCACGCCGGCACCGAGGACGAAACCGGCAATCGAGCCGAAATCCAGCCAACTGCCGAGGAAGCCACGCTTGCGGTCCGGCGCGTATTCGGCGACGAAGATCGACGCACCGGTGTATTCACCGCCCACTGAGAAGCCTTGGGCCATTTTCGCCAGCAACAGCAGGATCGGCGCCCAGATGCCAATCGAGGCATAGGAGGGGATGAGGCCAATGGCGAAGGTGCTCAGCGACATGATCACGATGGTCGCGGCGAGGACTTTCTGTCGCCCGTACTTGTCGCCCAAGGCGCCGAAGAACAAGCCGCCCAGCGGCCGGATCAGGAAGGGCACCGAGAACGTCGCCAGCGCGGCGATCATCTGGGTGCCGGGGTCGGCGCCGGGGAAGAACACTTTGCCGAGCACATAGGCGACGAAGCCGTAGACACCAAAGTCGAACCATTCCATGGCATTGCCCAGGGCGGCTGCGGTAATCGCTTTGCGCATCTTGGCGTCGTCGACAATGGTGATGTCGTTCAGGCCGATCGGCTTGACGGTTTTCTTGCGTGATTTCATCCGGGTCTTCTCTTTGCTGATCCATCGTGCCGCGTAGATGCCATCTTTTTGATGGCGCGTACTCTTTGGCTCAGATACATGAGGACACGAAATAATTCACTGCTCGGCGCTTTTTTTCCTTGCACACCTGTGTAGGAGCTGCCGAAGGCTGCGATTGATCGTTCCCACGCTCTGCGTGGGAATGCAGCCGGGGACGCTCCGCGTCCCAATAAGATCGCAGCCTTCGGCAGCTCCTACAGGGGATATGTGTTTACCGGCGGATGGCCGTATACGATTGCCGCAGGTCGCTGGCCCAGCCATCCAGCACAACCTTGACATCATCGGCGGTCAACACCTGCTTGTCGTTCTCCAGCGGCACACCGGTGCCTTTGCGCACCACTTCGGCAATCACCTCGCCGGTCGAACCGTCCTCGAACGACACCTCGGTGGCGACTTGGCTGTCCTGATCGCGGATGCCGGTCGCCGTGCTCACACCGGCAGCGACGAGGGTGACCGGCAGCCACTCATAAAAGCGCAAACCCTGAGTGCTGGTCGCCACTTGGGTGATGGCGGGGCGCACCACCAACGTGTTCGGCCCCGGTTGGTTGACCAGATGCATCACCTTGCCTAATTCCAGTCGCAGCGCCGCATCGTAGTAGTCAGTGACCCCGGACAGCGTGCTCAGCGGAATCCGCGACGTCGGCTCGGCACTTGGGTAAAACTGGCTTGGCGCCAGGTAAACCTGGGTATATCGGCCCCGGGCGAGTGCCGGGCTGACCCACGCCAGGACAGGCTGGCCGGACGGCGACTGGCGCTCGGCCAAGACGCTGTAGTCATGCAGAAAACCGCTGTGTTCGACCTTGTTACTGCTGCAGGCGGACAGGCTCAGGGTGGTGGCGAGGGCCAGCGACAGCGAATGCGTGCGGGTCATTAACGGGTTTCCTTGTGAGGTTGCGTGGCGATGCTGTCGGAACATTCGATGTGCAACTGGCCGTGGCTCATGATCCATTGGATCAGGTCGGCGGCAGCAATGCTGTGGACGTATTCGACCCAGTGCGCATTGGTCGGGCTGAACTGCTCGAAGTAGCGGCGCAGGACGATGCGGCTCTGATCGCTGGAAACGCTCAGGCACGACTCCTGAAACACAATCGGCGTGTCGGGGCCGAGCGCGGCGGTGCGCTGGCTGAGGATCAAGGGACGATTGCTGTTGTGCCCCTCGGCGCAATGGTTGTCGTTCAATAGCTTCATGCGAACCCCCTTGGATTGGAATGGCCGCAGAATGCCCGCGAGGTTTTGCCAGAGAATGTCCGCTTGATGTCTGCTGCGTAGAAATGTTGCTCGATTGAAATAAATGACCCGGGCGCCGAAATGGCTTTAGATTGGCTTTTTTTGGTGCATGGATTCTGTAACTGTGAGCAGACTGCTGTTCGTCGACGACGACGTGGAAATTCTCGCGCTGCTGAAGAAGTTCTTCGTGCAGCACGCCTATGAAGTCGACGTGGCGCCGCACGGCGAGGCTATGTGGGCGGCGATCGCACTGAACCGGCCGGACACGATCATTCTTGATGTGATGATGCCCGGCGAAAGTGGCCTGAGCCTGTGCCAGAAGGTGCGCGCGCAGTTGGGCATTCCGATCATCATGCTCACCGCCATGGCCGAACTGAGTGATCGCATTGTCGGGCTGGAACTGGGCGCGGACGACTATCTGACCAAGCCGTTCGCCCCACAAGAACTGCTCGCTCGCGTACGTGCCTTGCAGCGTCGCGCCGCTGAACAGCGCAACCCGGTCGAGCCTTCCCGCCCGGTGATCGCCTTCGCCGGTTGGCATCTGGACATCACCTGTCGTGAACTGCGCTCACCGGAAAACGTGATGATTCCGCTGTCCGGCGGCGAGTTCGATTTGCTCGTGGTGTTCCTCGATCATCCACAGCGCATACTCACCCGCGAGCAGTTGATCGACCTGACCCACGGCCATGGTCACGACGCTTTTGATCGCAGTATCGATGTGCAAGTCAGCCGCCTGCGGCGCAAGATCGAGCCGGACAGCAAGCGCCCGGACCTGATCCGTACCGTGCGCAACGGCGGTTATCTGTTCACCGCCAAGGTCAGCCGCTCGTGATTCGCCGACTGTGGCGTGGCGACACCCTGCGCCGGCGCATCGCCCTGACGATCATTGCGGCAATGGTCGCGTCGCTGGCGTTGAATGCACTGTTCGTGCAAGTCGCCGGGATCTGGGCGCGGCCACCGATTGAACGCACCGGCCTGCTCGAGCAAATTGCCGCGACATCCCGGGTGATCGAGGCAGCCCCGGCCAACCTGCGCCCGCAACTGGCCGCTGCGGCGAGCAGCGCCATGCTGCAAGTGTCGTGGAAAGCGCAGCGCGCGGACTTCGATCTGCCCAATGACGGCCTTCGCCTGCCAGCGAGCAGGGTGCCGGTGCTGCAGCAACTGCTGGGCAATGATCGAAAAATCGAGGTGTTCAGCCCAGGCGACTGGCCGAACGGCAGTGCCCAGGCGCATTACGCCGCCGTCGTGCAATTGGTCGATGGCAGTTGGTTGTCATTTATCCCGCCGGAGCGCAGTTGGGGTCTGGAATTTGGCGTGCGTATCGTGATCGTCATCGCGTTGGGACTGATTGCCACATTGCTCGTCGCCTGGGTCGCCACCCGGCAACTGGCCAATCCGTTGCAGCGCTTCACGCGTGCCGCCAGAAGATTTGGCACCGACCTGCGCGCACCGCCGATCAAGCTCGAAGGCCCCGACGAAATTCGTCAGGCGATCATTGCCTTCAACACCATGCAGGCGCAGATCCAGCATTTCATCGCCGAGCGCACGCACATGCTGGCGTCGATCTCCCATGATTTACGTGCGCCGCTGACGCGCATGCGCTTGCGCAGCGAATTTATGGAAGATCTCGATCATCAGGGCAAACTGATTCGCGACGTTGAAGAGATGCAGTCGATGATCAACGCCGCGCTCGCGTTCTTCCGCGAAGACACCCACCGCGAGCAGACCACGGCGTTCGATCTGTCGGAGCTGCTGCAAACCATCGTCGATGATTACCGCGATCAGCAGATCAATGTCGACTTCGGCGGCCCGGCGCATCTGGTGTATGAAGGCCGGCCACTGGGGATCAAACGGGTGGTCGTCAATCTGTTGGAGAATGCGCTGAAGTATGCGCAGCGTCCGGTCATTGCGTTGAAGCGTGACGAGTATTCGATTCGCATCGAGATCAGCGACGAAGGCCCCGGCATTCCCGAGGTGGCGTTGGAGCAGGTCTTCGATCCGTTCTTTCGGCTGGAGACTTCGCGCAATCGTGACACCGGCGGTGTGGGTCTGGGTCTTTCCGCAGCGCGAGCCATCGTCCGTGAGCAGGGCGGTGAATTGACGCTGAGCAATCGCAAGAGCGGAGGGTTGATCGCGAAGGTCGAGTTGCCTGTGTGAAATTTCTTCTGTAGATTTTCATGAAATTACAAGAAACAAATTTCATGGGGTCGTGAATGTTTCAGCAATCCAGCCAGCACGTCGACAGCTATTACGCCCACAGTTGCGCCGATATTCTGCGCCATCGGCCGGCGCTGGAAGGCGAACATGACGTCGACGTGGTGATCATCGGCGCCGGTTTCAGTGGCCTGCACACCGCGCTGCGTCTGGCCCTGGCGGGCAAACGCGTGATCGTGCTAGAGGCCAGTCGCGTGGCGTGGGCGGCCTCGGGGCGTAATGGCGGGCAGGCGATTCTTGGCTGGTCGTGCGATATGCCGCCGCTGGAAGCCGCGCTCGGTTATGAGCGGGCCAGACGGCTTTGGGATGGCATGCGCTGGGCTGCCGACGAATTGCGCGAATTGCCCGGGCGCCATGGTTTCGATTGCGACTATCGCCCCGGGCATTTGTGGACGTCGGTGATGCCACGGCGGGTCAGCTTGCTCAGCGAATGGCAACACGAGGCCAGTCACAAGTGGGGCCACGATGCTTTGCAGTTCATTCCTCGTGATCAATTGCCCGAATGGGTGGCCACTGATCGCTATCAGGCCGCGCTGTACGACCCGCAAGGTGCGCACCTCAATCCGCTGAAACTGGCGCTTGGGCTGGCGGCCGCCATCGAGCGGGCCGGCGGGCGTATCCACGAGCAAAGCAAGGCGTTGAGTTATCAGGAGGAGGGCGACGGTTTCCGGGTCAACACCGCGCGCGGCTCGGTGCGCGCCGATGTGCTGGTGCTGGCGTGCAACGCTTATCTCGATGAACTCGACCCGCAACTGTCCAGTTGCATTCTGCCGGTGGGCACTTATCAGGTCGCCACCGCACCGCTGACGCCTGAGCAGGCCAAGGCGCTGTTGCCGCGCAATGTCTGCGTGACCGACAACCAGTTCGTCCTCGATTACTTCCGCCGCACGCCGGATAACCGCTTGTTGTTCGGCGGCGGCTGCACTTACCTGGGCGGCATGCCCAAGGACATCGCGGCGGCGACGCGGCCGTTTCTTGAGCGAGTGTTCCCGCAGCTCCAGGGTGTCGGCATCGAGTTTGCCTGGGGCGGGCATATCGACCTGACGATCAACCGCACGCCGGACGTTGGCGGCGAGGGTAACCGTTATTGGCTGCAAGGTTACTCGGGCCACGGCGTCCTGCCGACATTGGCTGCCGCACGTGCGGTGTCCAATGCGATCCTCGGCGATAGTGATGAATTGGCGCTGTACCAGGGCTTGAGCAATGGCCGTTTCCCCGGTGGCAAGCATTTCGCGGCACCGCTGGAAGCCATCGGTAAGGCCTGGTATCGACTGCGCGACAGCATTTGATGAGACTTTTTTTGGAATCGCGGCCATGAACAAGCAAGAAGAAATCGCCGCGCTGGCGATCCTCATCCACGACCTGCGCAAGCACAAGAAGTGGACCCTGAAAGAGCTGGCCGACAAGATCGGCCGTTCGGTCGGCTTCCTGTCGCAGGTCGAGCGCGGACTGTCGCGCCCCACCGTGGCGGACCTGACCGCAATCAGCGAAACCTTCGGCGTGCCGACCACGTATTTCTACAGCCTGCCCAAACCCAAGGAATTGCCGTGGGTGACGCGCCCGGACGAGCGTCGCACGCTGTATTACGCCAATGGCATCACCGACATTCTGGTGTCGCCGCAGATCCGCGCCTCGTTCTCCATGCTCGAAAGCCATCTGGAAGCCGGCGCGAGCAGCGGTGATCGCCATCTGACCGACAGCTCGGAGCAGGGCGGTTATGTCCTCGAAGGCGAGCTGACCTTATGGCTGGGCAACGACGAAGAACCGATCACGCTGAAGGCCGGCGACAGCTTCCAGTTCGACAGCCATACCCGCTGCCGCTACGGCAACCTCTCCGAGCAGCTGACCCGCGTGCTCTGGGTCTACACCTGATCACAACAAAGGATGAACACGATGGACGCTGTCTGCGCTGACCTGCTCGCCGAAGTGCGTGCCTTTCGCCAACGCTACCCCGAGGTGCGTTATGTCGATCTGATTTGCCTGGACATTCCCGGGCACTTCTATGGCAAGCGTTATCCAATCGACATGCTCGAAAAAGTCGCCGCCGGCAGCGTACTGAAGCTGCCGCAGAATTGCGTACTGTTGGGCGTGCAGGGTGGTTTGTTCCCGATTGGCGATTACTGCTTCAACGACGGCGATCCGGATGCCGTGCGCCGTCTGGTGCCGGGCACACTGAAACCGGTGACATGGGAAGCGCAGCCGCTGGGGCAGATGCTGATCACTTCCGACGGCACTGAAAAGCCGATCGAATTCGAACCCCGTGAAGTGCTCGCACAGGTGCTTAAGCGCCTGGCGCGCAAAGGCATTCACCCGGTGGTGGCCTTTGAGCTGGAGTTCTACCTGTTCGATAAAAAGCTGCGCGACGGTCTGCCACAATTCCCCCGCGACGACCTGACCGACGACGCCGATGATCAACCGAACCTGCACATCGAGCGGCTCTCACGCTTCGCGCCGGTGTTGGATGAAATGGTCGAAGCGACGCGGGCGCAGGGCATCGACGCCACGGTGATTACCGCTGAACTCGGCCCTGGACAGTTTGAAATCAATTTCGGCCATCTCGACGACGGTTTGCGTGCGGCGGATTGGGCGGCGTTATTCTGCCGCAGCACTCGAGGTGTGGCGCTCAAGCATGGTTATCGCGCCAGTTTCATGGCCAAGCCGTACTTGCAGCATCCGGGCAGCGGCATGCATGTGCATGTCAGTTTGTACGACGCAGCCGGCAATAATCTGTTGGCGGCCAATGAGCAGCAGCCGCTACGCCATGCAGTCGCGGGGTGTCTGGAATTGCTGCCGCACAGCATGCCGATCTTCGCGCCGAACCAGAACTCAATGCGCCGATTGGGCGGCACGGTGAACACCGCGACCAAAGCCAGTTGGGGTTTTGAGGATCGTGATGCGTGTTTGCGGATTCCCGAGTCGGACGCAAAGAACCTGCGGGTTGAATATCGCTTGGCGGGGGCGGATGCCAATCCGTATCTGGTGCTGGCGGCGATTCTGGTGGGGCTTGAACACGGGCTGGAATCGGCTAAAGAACCGATCACACCGCTGAATGAAGACCGCAACAGCGGGATCGATTTTCCCAAGGAAATGTTAGAAGCCGTGCGTGCGATGCAGCATCAGCCGCAGTTGCGTGAGGGCTTGGGCGCAGAGTTTGTGGATGTATATTGCGAGAATAAACGCCAGGATCATTTGGCATTCATGCAGGAGATCAGTGCGCGGGAGTACCGGTGGTATTTGTGACACCTGCAAAGCAGTCAGCCTTGAAGGGGGCAGGTGCCGAGACTCCACTATACTGCCCCGCGACATCATGGAAGCTTCGTAACAGGGACGGCGATATCGATCATGAACTACAGACGACTGGGACGCTCGGGACTCAAGGTTTCCGCGATTGCGATGGGAACCGCACAATGTAACTGGTGGGTCGACGAGCCTACCTCACGCCGCTTGTTCGATGCCTATGTCGAAGCGGGCGGTAACCTGATCGACACCGCGGATGTCTACCCGGTTCTGGGCGACGGTGTCGGTGGCAAGGCTTCCGAGGCGTTCGTCGGACGCTGGTTGAAAACCACGGCCAGGCGTAATGAGGTATTGCTGGCAACGAAGGTGTCCGGGCGCATGGGGCCTGGGCCGAATGACGAGGGGCTTTCCTGGCGGCACATCGTCAAGGCTGTGGAGGGTTCGCTGGAGCGATTGCAAGTCGACTGCATCGATTTGTATCAGGCCCATGATGACTACGATGATATTCCGGTCGAAGAAACCCTGCGCGCCTTCGAACATCTGGTGCAGCGGGGCATGGTGCGTTACGTCGGTTGCTCCAACTTCAAGGCCTGGCGCCTGATGAAATCACTGGCGATCAGCGAGCGCAACGCACTGGTCGGCTACGTCAGTGTTCAAGAACGCTACAACCTGCTCGAACGGTGTCGTGTCGAATCCGAACTGCAGCCATTGTGCGTGGAAGAGGGCGTCGGACTCTTGCCGTATAACCCGCTCGCCAAGGGCTTTTTGTCTGGCCTGTACCACCCGCAGGCAGGATTGCCGGATTCTCCGCGCGCGCCGGGTGTACAGAGAGATTACTTCAACGAGCGCAACTGGCAGATCCTTGAATCACTGCGCCGGATTGCACGGGACTGCGACAGCACCTGTACGCAAGTCGCACTTGCCTGGTTGCTGGCGCAACCTGCGGTGGTGGCACCCGTGGTGGGGGCCAGTACTGTCGAGCAATTGCGCGAGATCATGGCGGCGCCACAACTGCACCTGCCGGCCGCCGATGTCAGTCATCTCAATCAGATCAGCCAACCGCCGGTTCAATAGCCATCAAGCACTGCTTGCCGGCCGTCCGGTGCGCAAGCCCAGTCTGACTTGCCGCAGGTAATCCTGGCGATTGTAAGGGTTGGCCAAGGTGCGCTCCCGGCGAGGCGCAGTGCCCGTGACTGGCGTATACGTGGCCAATTGGCTTTCCATAAAACCAAGGCCGCTGGTGACATCGGGTATCTGGTGCTGCAACTTGTAGATTCGCGTGGTGACGATCGAGCCTTCGATCCGCGCGGTCTCTGCGTCCAGCGTGGTGCCATGGATTGTGGCCCCGGCCTTGGCCAGCAAACCATGCACCGCGCTGCTCAAGGCCGCCGGCACTTCGATGCTGAACTGGCTGCGCGGCTCGCAGACCGCGGTGCCGGCGCGGCTGATCGCTGCAGCCAGTACCAGCGGTGTGAGGTGTCGAAAATCAGCCGCAGTGCTTGAGGGCGATGCATAGTCGACGGTGGTCAATATCACCTCGCAATCGTGAACCATCCAGCCGCACGGGCCTTCCTTGAGACTCTCGAAGACCGATTCTTCAATCGCTTTGTAGAAGCTCGTCGGCATCAGCCCGGCATGGGCTTGACGAATGAATGTGAGCCCCGATCCTGCCGTCCCTGGACTGACACGAATACCGACGGTGGCGAGAAACGGGTTGTCGGGTTCATCGATTGATTCCTGGGCCTGACCAGACGCTTGCAAGGTTTCAACGCAGATCGCCGAGCTTTCCTCGAAGACCGCCTCGATGGCGTACTCCTCTTGCAGCGTGGCCTGGATGATTTCCTTTTGCACCTCGCCGTACAGCGAAACGAACATTAGCCCCGCCGGGTTTCGGCGCAAATCGATCAGTGGATCCTGTTCGGCCAGCAGGCTCAATGCTTCCCAGAGGGCTTTGGTCTGCGCTGGCAAAGCGGCTGAAACATGGGTTTCGATCGCCGGCGGGGTAAAGGTGCGCGCGGCTGTGTTGCGTTCTCTGCACGCGCCGATCCGATCGCCGATGCGCACGCCTTCAAGCCCGGTGACGCAAGCGATCTGGCCTGCGCGGGCAAGCGTTGCCGGTTGCAGACCGCCGCTTTCGGAGACCTGAATGGCGGTGATCCGGCTGGTGCCTTGCGGCGTCTCGATCGATTGGCGTACGTGCAGCGTGCCGGCCTGGACACAGACATGAAAACGCCGGTGCCCACCCCAGCCCCGGTCGATCTTGAATACCGAGGCAAGCACAGGTGCCTCGGCATCGTGACATCTGGCCGGGGCCAACCGCGTGAGCGTCTCGATCATCTGTGCGACGCCAACACCGGTAATGGCGGACCCGGCAAACACCGGATTGACCAGGCCTCTGCCCAGTTGCTCGCGCACCACTTGTTCAAGGCGCGAACCGTCGATTGTTTGCGCCGCCGTCACGTAGTCGTGCAACAACGTCTCATCGTGTTCGCACAGCACGTCCAGCCACTGTGACGTGACCTCGGCTGACGCCTGATCAATGCGTTCGACCGTGGCCTGTGCCGTGCCGGCGTCTCGCACAGTGCACAAGGCCAACGGGTGACTCTTGAGCTGAGCCTGGAGAGCCTCCAGGGTGCGCAGGAAATCGGCGCCTTTACGATCAACCTTGTTGATGAAGAAAACATGAGGTATCGCCATTCGTTGCAGGGCGTTGACCAGTACCCGGGTTTGCGCCTGAACCCCCTCGACGGCCGACACCACGACGACGGCGAGGTCGAGCAAGGCGAGCGTACGCTCCACCTCGGCAATGAAATCCGGGTGCCCGGGGGTGTCCAGCAGATTGATCAGCAGGTGGTTGAGCTCGAACGAGGCCACGGCGGATTTGATCGTGATGCCGCGCTCCCGTTCCAGCAGCAGGCTGTCGGTGCAGGTGTTGCCCGAATCCACACTGCCCAGGCGCAAACGCGCACCGGCATCGAACAGGATCCGTTCGGTAAGGCTGGTCTTGCCGGCATCGACGTGCGCGAGGATTCCCAGATTAAGGGACTTCATGGTTGATCGCTCCTGATCATACGGCTGACGAGGCGGGTGTCGGCCGGTCGAACTCCATTCGAATGCGCTGTCCCACGGCGGATACATCCAGTTACCACCGGTGACGGTTGTTTAAACTAGTTGAGGTTTGTAGGTGCGTCAATTCACCACGGACTGTTGCAATTTGTTTCTGCTGTACCTTTTAACGCTGAAGGTGCCGAAATTGCGAGGCGCGACGGCGGGTAACTTTCTGTGCACCGTCGCGCATCGCAAAAAACATGATCGGGTTATTTTTCATTTAAACCATTGATACACGTCGAAAAACGCCAACGGAACTAACTAGAAGGTTCGTTTGGCCCTGGCGCGTGCCTTTCACAAACTTTCTTGACGTATCTTCGGACGACAGCTAAATCTTACGTCGCTGCAATTTGCAGCAAACTTTAAATCACATGGAGACAGTGAAATGATCAAATATCAAAGCGTACAAAATCGGATGCTGTCGGCGCTGTTCATCCTCTGAGAAGCAGTAACTTCCATTTCGGCCGCATTGAAAGATTCGGTCGTGAACGAAGTAACGGAATCGCATGGATATGCCATGCATACTTTTAAAAAGGAGCTTCAACATGATTAAGTTCAATAGCGTACAGAACCGAATCCTTTCGGCACTGTTCATCCTCTGATTGTCCGCTGTACACAAGATACCGGTGTCTTGTGAGGTACGGCCGAAGCATTGTTTCGGCCGTATTTAATCTCGACAGCGCAGTTTCTACATGTCATTAGGGAAAGTGATATGCACAGCAAATTGGACGATGCTTTTTCGCGCGCCGTGTTTTTCTATGATGACGCAGGCGCCCATCCGACGAATTGGTCGCGCTCCGTGTGTGCGGGGCTGGCGGAGCAGAACTTCGATGAGGTGCCTTACCGGGTGCCTCAACTGCTTGAGCCCTCAACGCTGATTGAAGTGGCACAGCGCCACGCAATCGGTGTCGACGAACTGGAGTTTTTTTCTTACCCGATGGATGGCCCGGTGACCAAGGTCAAGTGGTTGGCCGACATGCTGGAATGGGCCCCGCCGGTGCAGAAATTGAGCCTTGCACAGTGTCTGGCCGCCAGTTGCAGGTACCGTTACGCCAATCAGGTATTGACCAAAATACCTTACGAGGCACTGTTTCCCGACCAGCGTGTGACATTTCATCTGACCCGGTTTGCCATTCAGAACCGTCTTGAAATGACCACTTCGCATCAGCAAGACTTCACTGCGCTCAAGGCATTGCTACAGGCTCAACGTATGCCACCGTCCAGGGTTCTGGACGTTTGCTCGCAGGCGATTGTCTGGAAACTGAAAGGCGATTCCATCGATGATGAATTGAATAAATGGTTCATCGACGCTGGCGAAAAGGCCGCCCGGCAGATTGCTTCGAGCGACGCGCCGGTGGATCTGGTTTCGCTGTCATCGTTCTATCGCGGACTGGCCATGGTGCCGGCAGCCCGGGGCGATGTGGCAACCACGCGACAATACATGCTGCTGGCCGAAGAATATGCCGATGCGGTCATCCGTGGAGAAAAAGGCGCGAGTATTCCGGCAAGGGAAGCGCGCAAGACTGTTTACGAATCCAAGCTCAAGGAAATGCTCTATGTCGCCCGCGACATCGAGAGCGCACGCCAGGTGGCCGACGAGTTGATCGCCTACGATCCTCACTGGAGCATTTCCTATCACGAGGCTGCCGAAATCGAAGTCAAGGATCAGCAGTGGCAGCGTGCGTTGCAACGTTATCAGCAAGCTTACGATATCGGTTTTCCACGCGTGACGTATTCGCAGTACATGATCGGTGCCTGTCATCAGCAAATGGGTAACTTCGATCAGGCACTGGCGGCATTCAAAGACACCTTGTCGCTGGACACGACCAATATATCCGCAGGCGTCGCCGGTTATGAGGTCGCCTTACAGCACCTTCCAGAACAATTACCTTTCTTCACGTCCTGCATCGACCGTTGGCAAGCTGACGGTATATTGCCCGACGAATATCGAGGGTTAGTCCAATGAGCGCTGCACTCGACAAGATCAAGATAGTTGCTGTGGATCATATTCAACTGGACGTCGCCGATATTGAAGAGAGTCGCGATTTTTATGCGCGCGTGTTTGGCTTCGAAGTCAAGGAAGTGGGCATTCGCGCATTTACCCGCTGGATGACGATCGGTGCCAATGAAACACTTTACTTATGCATGCATGAATATGCAGAAGGCCGCGGCGTAAAAAACGACGGACTGGAAATTACCCACTTCGGGATTTTAGTAGAAGACTTCGATCGGGTGCTGACGCAACTTCGCGATCACGGCGTAAAGTTGCTGCCGGACTACGAAGTTCAATACCATTCTTCACGTTCCGTTTATTTTATTGATCCTAACGGTTACAAAGTCGAAATCTCCGAGAAGTACGGCGGCGGTATCGAAAGTGCCAGGCACACCTCATGCTGAACGGACCCGGAACGGCATATGCGCAGCACCTGCAAAGCACTTGGTACAAAAACAACCAGGCGCTGCGCAGCCACAGACCCTGGCGCGAAACCTCGCACAAGAACTGGCAGGCTCCTCCTGCTTTTCAACGCACGGTTTCCTGCGACGAGAGGGTATGGAGCATTCCCGGCAGGATCGCTGATGACCGGATTCTGTTCGGCTGCTGGGACAACAGCTTGCAGTGCGTACGCTTGAGTGACGGCGAGCCGCAGTGGCGGTTTGCGACTCAGGGACCGGTCTATAGCTCGCCCGCCGTGTCGGCGGACGGCAGTTTCGTCGTGGGCTGCGAGGACCATCTGCTACGTCGCATAACCTGTGACGGCGAATGCCTGTGGACGTTTCAGGCGCAAGGGCCGTTTCACGCCAGCCCGACCATCGACTCCGCCAGACATATCGTCTACGCCGGCAGCTACGACCATACGCTCTACGCCGTCGACCACGTTTCGGGCACGTTGCTGTGGAAGCAGTCCTTCGACGAGCAGGTTGAGGATGACCTCTATAGCTCGCCGGCACTGGACGGGAACGGCAATGTCATCGTCGGCACAGACAATGTGCTGATGTGCTTCAGCCCCGAAGGCGAGGAGCGCTGGAGAATTACCGAAACCAGCCGGTTTGAAGGCACTGCTGCGATCGATCATGCCTCGGGGCGCGGGATCATCGGCACCGAAGTCGACGGCAAGATCATTGTCTTCGATGCTGCCGACGGTACGGTGCTGCGGCAATTTCACACCGACGGTTTCGTGGTCTCGTGTCCGAGTCTGTCACCGGAAGGTGTGGCGTACGTCGGCAGCAATGACGGTCACGTGTACGGCATTGATCTGCACAGCCTGAAAATGTTGTGGCGGGTCAATCTCGCCTGCGAGTTCCGCTACACACCCTTTACCGTGCTGCCAAGCGGCGACGCGTTGTTCGTCGGCACCGACGAGCGTTTGCACTGCCTGGCGCAACATAGCGGACAAACCTTGTGGCAACTGGAGCACGACACGGGATTTCATTCCTCTCCGTTGCTCACTGATGATGGGCACCTGGTGATTGGCTCGCACCGTAACGCTGTGCATTTTTATCAATGGATCCGCTAGCGTGGATCGAACCCCGGCAGTAAACAGGAGTGGTGGATGAGTCACGAACTGCAAGTCGAGACGCTCTTCGACGAATGGGCCATCGAGGATGGCGCGGTGGACATGGCGCGCGAGCATTGGGCACGGGTCGAGCCGGTATTGTCCGCGCTTGAATCGTCTACAGGTCGCTACCTGGAGATCGGTCCGGGCAACGGATATGCCCTGGAGTATATGGCTCGCTCGAAGTTTGCCAACGGCTATTGCCGGGCTGTGGAGCTCAGTCAGGAAATGGCGCGCATGTGCAGAACCAGAGTCGAGGATTGCAACAATGTCGACATCGATGTCGAGAGTTTCATGAACTGGCGCCCACCGGCGGGCATGCAGTTTGAGCTGATTTTTTCCATGGAGGTGTTCTATTACTTCGAAGACGTCACCGCCGCTATCGAAAAAGCCGCCGGCCTGCTGGCGCCCGGTGGCGAGCTGATTGTCATGGTGGACTATTACGAAGAAAGCGAAGAGTCGCAGGGATGGGAGCAAGAGCTGGAGGTCAAGCTGACACGCTGGTCACGAAGCCGATTCCTCGAAGCTTTCGAAGCGGCTGGCCTGCAAGCCGTCAGCCAGGAGGAAAAACGTGGTGGTGTGCACGAGCATGGCGTAACGCTCTGCACCCGAGGCACAAAAGCCTCGACAGGCGTAGCTGCGTGACGCAGCGCAAAAAACCATTGCGGCAGTCGCCAGGTGTAGCGGGTGAGCGATGTGCTTTGCGGGGAAGGCGCCGGTGATTTCCCATCTGGATCACGTCGTCTACCCCGTGTCGCAAGGCTTGTTCGATGAGGTCATCGGTCAGTTCACCCGCGCAGGCTTCATGGCGCATACGCGACAAGTGCGTCACGATGATGGCCGCGTCAGCGCATTCTTCCGGTTGAGCGGCGGGTATCTGGAGTTCTGCACGGGCATTGCGCCGGGGAGCGATCGAGGCTGTTCAATCTGGCTGTGTTCAACGGATCTGATGGCACATCTGGCGTGCCTTTTGCCCTCGCAGCGCGCAGCCCTGGCCCTGTCGGCCAAGGCTCCGGCGGGCGAGACGGCGCCGGCCTGGCTGATCGCCGACTTACCCGCCGGTGATACGGGCGATGTCAGTGTGTCGCTCATCGAGTACGTGCGCGGCATCGGTGGCGACCTTGCCACTCAAGTCTCGGATAACGGTTTGTTTGCGCTCGGCGGAGTGTCATTGCTCTGTGCCCGGCCGAAGCAGGAACAACACCATTACTTCACACACCTGGATGACCGGGTCAGCATCGCAATGGAGCCGGGACGCTTGATGATCGGTCAGCAGCGTCTGGCCTTTCTTGAGCGTCAGGCGTTACCCGGCAACGCGTCGACCGCTCTGATGGCGGCGCCGTGTCTGGTGCACCTGATCACGGTCGACGTCGATCGGACGAAGGCGTTGCTGCAGGCGGCCGGTTTCAAACTGCAAGAAGTACTCGGCCTCGGCCTGTTGGCCCGATCGAGTCTGGCGCCAGCGGTTTGCCTGGTGATCGACGACGGTTTGTCTGTGCAAGCCCATCACGATCAACTGCTGGCTCGCCGTGGCTGAGTACGCCAACATACAGGGATCGCCACCGTTACATGCTGGCGTGTTGACTGAAGTGAAGGATGCGGGATTTCAAGGATAGGTATGTCAAAAGCAATCGAGCTGTGTGGTATCAGCAAGGTTTACGAGGTTTACCGGGCCCGTGACGACCAGTCGCGCAGCCTGTTGCGTTACTTTCGTCGCGAGAAGACGTACGTGCCGGCTGTTACGGATGTTTCCTTCTCGATAGACGCGGGTGAAGTGGTCGGTTTTCTCGGCGGTAATGGCGCGGGCAAGACCACCACGCTGAAAATGCTCTCGGGTATCGTGCGACCGAGCGGCGGCCATCTTTCGGTATTGGGCCATGACCCGTTCAAGCGGCGCGCGGAGTTCCTCAAGTCAATCGCCCTGGTGATGGGGCAAAAGCAGCAACTGACATGGGATCTGCCGGCGCTGGAGTCCTTCCATCTTCATGGTGCGCTGTACGATATTGCGCCTGTCGAATGCAGGCGCCGGATCGATGAGCTGTGCCAGTTGCTGTCGGCCGGTGACATCATTCGGCGTCCAGTCAGGAAGCTGTCGCTGGGCGAGCGGATGAAATGCGAGCTCATCCTGTCGCTGCTGCATCGCCCGAGTATCCTGTTTCTCGACGAGCCGACCATCGGCCTCGATCTGGAGATGCAGGTCGCCATCCGCAAATTCCTCCTTGAGTACAATCGCGAGTCCGGCGCCACGATTATTCTCACCTCACATTACATGGCGGACATCGAGGCATTGGCCAACCGCGTCATTGTGCTGGACCAGGGACGCGTGGTGTTCGATGGCGCACGTCAGGCACTGGTCAAGGCGCACGTCAATGAACGCCAGGTCAGCCTGCGCTTTTCCTCGCAAGTGGGCAGTGACGAACTGAGCGTTTACGGCACTCTGCTCAGCCTGGACAGTGATAGTGCCGAGTTGTTGGTGCCTGAAGAGCAATTCGCCGACACCGTGGGGCAACTGCTGGCGAACTTTCCGGTGACAGACATCTCGATCCAGACGCCCTCCCTGGAGCAGGCGTTTCCGCGCCTGCTGCTGCCAAAGGAGCACGCGTAATGGTTGCGCTGGCTTCGTGGCCCGGCATTGCCGGACGCCTGCTGCGCACAAGCGTGCTGGTGACCGTGGTCTACCGGGCGCAGTTGTTTGTCTGGTTGATCAGCGGCGTCGCACCGTTGTTCATGATGATGATCTGGTGGGAGCTGTCACGGGATAAGGTCATCGGTGGTTATGCGCCCAGTGATTTCGTGGCGTATTTCCTCGGCATCTATCTGGTCAGACAGCTGACTGCCGTATGGGTCATCTTCGTTCTGAACGACGAAATCCGCCAAGGCACGCTGTCCGGTCGACTGCTGAAACCGGTCGCACCTTTCTGGTTTCACGTGGCAGAGCATTTGGGGCAGATGGTGGTGCGCGCACCGATCGTCATCACCGTGTTCTGTGTCGGCGCCTCGTTGTTTGCCATCGACCTGGCAGCTGTCGCCTGGCGATTACCGTTGTTCCTCGTCTCGCTGGTGCTGGCCTGGATCATTATTTTCCATATCTATTACTGCGTCGGCCTGCTTGCGTTCTGGATGGCCAATTCGCTGGCGCTGGATGCAATGGTCTGGTCGATGTACACGGTGCTGGGCGGCATGCTGATTCCGGTTGATCTGTTTCCCGAAGCGACCCGTCATCTAGTGGCGCTGCTGCCGTTTTCCGCCTCACTGGATTTTCCGGTCAAGGTGCTGATCGGCAAGGCCGCCGACGGCGATCTGCTGCAGGGGTTTGCGGTGCAACTGTTCTGGGTGGTGCTGCTGGTGGGGCTGCGTCGGGGGCTGTGGCGCCAAGGGTTGAAGCGTTTTTCGGGGGCCGGCATATGAACCTGCGACCGTTGAAAGTGCTGCTGGCGCTGATCAGGCATTCGATGCTTGCGGAACTGGAGTTTCGTATCAATGCCGTCACCAATGCCCTGAACACGGTGGTCGGGATGCTCCTGGCGCTGTACTTCCTTGATGCCATGTTCAGCGAAGTCGGAAGTCTGGGCGGCTGGAACCTGCATCAGGTACTGGCGCTGTTCGGCGTGGCTCTGGTGCTGGAAGGTTTGCTTGAGGTCTGGCTGTTTCCGAGCCTGCATGCGCTGTCGGAGCAAGTGCGCACCGGGGATCTGGACTACATGCTGGTGCGCCCGGTCGACAGCCAGTTTCTGGTGTCATGCTCGAAAATCAGCCTTTGGGAACTGCCCCGCGTATTGATCGGGCTCGCGGTCGTTGTGTATGCGATGCACAGCGAAGGTGCGCTAGGGCTGGGCAATCTCGCGGCGTTTCTGGGGTTGATGGCGGCAGGGGTGGCGATTTTCTACTCGTTGTTCCTGATTACCTGCACCTTGTCGATCTGGTTTGTGAAGATCGGTGATGTCTGGATCATCAGCTACACGCTCATGGAGATCGCGCGGTTTCCGGTCACGGCGTTTCCGCAGACGATCCGCATGGTCCTGACGTTTCTGGTCCCGGTGTATTTCGTTTCCAATGTCCCGGTTGCGGCGGCGATGGGCATGGTCGGCTGGCAGGAAGTCATGGGCGCGCTGCTTTTTGCCGTCGCGTTTGTTTGTCTGTCACGGGTGTTCTGGCTGTTTGCGCTGCGCTCTTACAGCAGTGCCAGCAGCTAGCGCTTGAGAAACCGCGCAACTGGATGCGCGGCAATGAGGATCGTCTACACAGGGAAGTCTTCGATGAGTCGTTATTCCGGGCCTGTTTTCGACGCGCACGTGCATACCGAATTTGCGCGAACGGACAGTCTGCAAGCATTCAAGGCGCTGCAAGCGCGCTTCGACATCCGCGCATCCGTAACGGATTCGCATAACCCCGGTTGCGATGCCGGGCAGTTGCAGGCGCTGGGCGTGGCCAGGTGTGCAGTCATCGCTCAGCCTGAGTGGTCGCCAGCGTCGCTGGCGCAGGGACTGGCGCGCGGTATCTATGGGGCCATCAAAATCAATCTGGGATTTATGCATGTGCATGCTGACGATCCCAGGCTCATGCCGCTGTACGCTCTGGCGCGTGAGTTTGATGTTCCTGTGCTGTTCCACAGTGGCGACACAGGCTGGCATCGCTCCAAGCTCAAGTACGCCCACCCACTCAGCCTGGACGAGGTCATCGTGGACCACCCGGACGTGAACTTCGTTCTGGTTCACAGCGGTAACCCGTGGTTTACCGATGCCGCTGTGCTGGCGGCGAAAAACCACAATGTCTGGCTCGAACTCAGTTCGATCATCGAAGGATCGCTAAGCGACGTTTCGCAAGCCACGCTTGGCCGATTGATGGTCGAACCGATCCGCTGGATGCTCGATTACACCGGCAAACCGGAGCGGTTCCTCTTCGGATCGGGCTGGCCCAGCGTCGACTACCCTGGCTACGTGGCCGCGTGCGCCAGTGCCATCGACGAGCAGTATCACCGGCAAGTGTTCTTTGACAACGCCGCACGACTGTTCAAGTGGACGGAGGAAGAGGAGCCGACATGCGACGAGCGCTCCTGAAAAAAACCAGGCAAAAAAACTCTCGTGCCCCGGTGTTTCGCGGTTACCTGAAAAACAAGCTGCATGCGGCAGCGCTCGCCGACACCTGTCGAACCCTGGCCGGTGCCCGGTTTGCCGGGCGCGGGGCAGGGGAGCCCGGTGCGTGGCGAGCCTCCCTGTGGATTGCGCGAAAAGTACGGGCGCAGGGGTTGACGCCCTGGCAGGGCCGCCGGGGCCTGTTCCAGTCAGTACCTCTCGGTTGCGCCACGGCGCAATCCGGCGCCGAAAGTTGTCGGACGATTATTCAGGGTGATACCCGCTACGACCTCGAACAGGACGATGAACTGCTGATTCGCTCACAGCAAACCAGGGTTTGGCTCGACCACGCGCCTTTGGTCTTTGTCGGCTATGGCATTGTCGCTGCGCAGTTCGACTGGGACGATTACGCCGGACTGGATGTCGTCGGCAAAGTGGTCGTGGTGTTACCCAATGATCCTGGACGCAACAGCCCGGGAGGCGAACTGTTCCTCGGCCAGCGCATGAGTTACTACGGGCGCTGGGAATACAAGTACGAGGAAGCGGCCCGCCAGGGTGCGGCGGGCGTCATTATCGTCCACACCGATGAACTGTTCGGCAGCGCGTTTCACCTTGTGCAGGACGAAATGCGCCGGCCGTTTCGCTTTCTTCCGCACGCTGTGCGCAGTCGGCTGGATTTCGAAGGGTTCTGCAGTGAACGGTTTGCCCGGCGACTGTTAGCCGACGGCGGTGTTGACCTTGATGCATTCATCGCTGCCCCCAGGCCAATGGCGGGACGCCCGTGCCGGCTCGATGCACACCTGCAACTGCGGCTCGATTGCGACATTGTCATTCGGCATTGCCGGAATGTGCTGGCGATGAAAAAGGGCCGACTGTTTCCCCGCCAGTGTGTCCTGTTCTGCGCGCACCTGGATCACCTCGGCAAAACCGCCGACGGCAGAGGCTATTACCCCGGCGCTGTCGATAACGCGATCGGTGTGGCGGTCTTGCTTGAGCTGGCCAGGCGTCTGGCCGCCACGGCGCCGCTGCGGCGCACGGTGCTCTTTGCCTGGACGTCTGCCGAGGAGGTCGGCATGCACGGTTCCGCACGGGTCGCACAGTTGATCCGCGAGACGGGGCTGGATGTGGTGGCGGCGCTCAATGTCGATGGTTTCGTACCGATTGGCAGAACCCGTGACCTGTTTCTGGTGGACGGCGATCAGTCCGATTTGCCCGAGGTGTTTGTCAGCGCTGCCCACACCCTCGGGCGCAAAATCAGCCTCGATGAAGAGCCTTCGGCGGGATATTTTTTTCGCTCCGATCAGGCAAGTTTCGCCAAAATTGATATCCCCACGGTGCAGGTGAGCACTGGCGACGATTTGCTCAAAGGAGGCATCGAGGAAGGCATGAAGCGGCATGATTTCTATGACTCGAACACCTACCACCGCACATCCGATACGTTCAACCGCTACTGGGATTTCGCCAGCCTCATCGCTGACGTCGACGTCCTTGAAGAAACCCTGCATCTGCTCGGCGACTCGTCACTGCGTCCGGCGCTGCGGGGGCGTTAACGGCCGGGCTATCGACCTTGTAGGCAATGATGGCAATATGTCACCTCTTGGAGAGGTAGCGTCCGGCGCGAAGCGAAGCCGGATGTCATGCGTATAGGGACGAGGAATATGGCTTCGATTCAGATGGATGGTGAGGACAAAACCGCAAAGATCAGCGACTGGGCGATTCGCTGGAGCGACAAAGACGCATTGCTGGAGCTGACCTGTCACTACCCCTCCAGGAAAAAATACACCCGCCCGCTCAGTGATTGCCTGGTTTCGCCCACCCGCGAGTTGAGCAATGCCTTGCTGCACCAGCGCGGCAGCACCAAGCCCATCGCCAGCGCTACGATTTACGGTGAGCGCTATGCCGTTGTGCACTACCCGGACAGTAAAAAGCCCTATGTCTACAAGATGGACGGCATCGGCTTTTCCGCTCCGACACCGATGAAGGACACGCCGGTCTTCCGCTATCTCACTACCGTGGCGAACGCGCGACAGCATCACGCCAAGTCGCAGAATGATCGTGAAATTGCCGACAATGTGGTGCGCCAGCTCGAAAAACTGCCGGCCATCCCTGGCACAGCCTTGCAAGCCTACTGTACCGGGCGCAACGGCACTCTGGCGCCGGGGCAGGGGCTCATCTATCCGTTCGGGCTGAACGAGAGTCAGCTTCAGGCCGTCGAGCGGGCGTTCAGCGCGCAAGTCAGCGTAATCGAAGGCCCGCCAGGGACCGGCAAGACCCAGACAATCCTCAACATCCTCGCCAATATTCTGCTACGTGGGCAGACGGTCGCGGTGTTGTCCAACAACAATGCTGCTGTGGAAAACGTCTACGAAAAACTGGAGAAATACGGCCTAGGCCACTTGGTCGCGAAGCTTGGCAACCAGGACAAACGCAAGGCCTTCTTCTCCGACCTGCCTGCGTGGCCGTCAAGTGTGCCGGAGCCGGCACTTTCCCTGGATGAGATCCAGGCCTTGCTGGCCCGCTTGAAACAGCATCTCCAAAACCACAACAGGGCGGCGCAACTGCAAATCGAGCTGGACGAGTTGGTCATCGAGCGACGCTACCTGCAGCAGTGGCAGGCAGAAAGCGCTGTGCCGGTCACAGCCTCGCTCGACAAGTACGGCCTGACACCGCGCAAGACGGCGGACCTCATGGCCTACCTGGCTTACCTCGGCGAGCAGCGCATTCATCTCAAAGACCGTATCGAGCTACTGTTCAAATTCAGGATCTTTCGCACCAGGCCATTTGCCGACGGCGAGGCGCGGATGGCCGTTTTCCATGCACTGCAAATGCATTATTACGACCAGTCGCTGCGCGACAAAGAAGTGCAACTGTGCGAGTGTCGCGAAGCATTGGCACGCGCGAATTTCACGGCGCTGCTCAAAGAACTCACAACCGCTTCGATGCAGCATCTCAAGCGCCATATGCAACTTCAGGTAATGCCGTCGGACAGCTTTGATGTCAAAACCTACCGTGAGCGTTTCGATGCCTTTATGCAGCGCTTCCCAATCCTGGGCAGCGGCACGCACTCCATCGTCAATTCGATCGCGCCGGGAGCGGTCCTCGACTACGTGATCATCGACGAAGCCTCTTTGCAGGACATCGTGCCGGGTATCTTGCCGCTGGGCTGCGCCAAGAACCTGATTGTCGTGGGTGACAACCGCCAGTTGCCGCATATCCCCGTGAAACTTGGGCTTCAAGCGCCCGCCGAGGCCTACGATTGCGAGCGCTACAGCTTGCTGGATTCATGCATTGCCGTGTTCCAGGACGCGCTGCCCAGAACCCTGCTGAAAGAACATTACCGCTGCCACCCCAGGATCATCCAGTTCTGCAACCAGCAGTTCTACGACAACGCACTGGTGCCGATGACCGAGGACAACGGCGAAGAACCCCTGCGCCTGGTGGTGACCGCCAAGGGCAACCACGCCAGGCAGAACACCAACCTTCGGGAGCTGGACTCCCTGTTGAAGGTGCTTGAGGAGGAGGGGCAACCCGTCGGAATAGACGGCGAAGGCCGCGGTTACATTGCCCCGTACAGGGCACAAGTCAACCTGTCCGGCACGCACTTGCCGGCGGATTTCGTCAAGGACACCGTGCACAAGTTTCAGGGGCGCGAATGCGACGAGATCGTGTTTTCCACGGTGCTCGACAAGAAACGCTACAACCAGGCGCGTACACGCCTGGATTTCGTCGACGACCCCCGCATGATCAACGTGGCCGTTTCGCGGGCCAAACATCGCTTCACCCTGGTGACCGGCGACGAGGTGTTCACGGACAACAATGGGCACATCGCCGCGCTGATTCGCTACATCAGTTATTACGCGCAAGACGAGCAGATCGTGCGCGCGCCCGTGGTGTCGGCATTCGACTTGCTGTACCGCGAGTACGACCAGTCTCTGGCACGCCTGGACGCCCGCTTGCGGCCCGAGGATTCACGCTACAGGTCCGAGCAGATCGTGGCACAGTTGCTGCGCGAAGCGCTGTCCGCCCCGGCGTGCCAGGCATTGAAGTACCACACACAGATCCAGCTGGATAAGCTTGCATCGCCGGTTGGCCTCAGCTGGACAGAGCCGCAGCGAGCGTTCATGCGGCGCGCCAGTTGCGATTTCGTGATCTATTTCAAAGTGGGCAAGCAACCGATAGGGGTGATCGAAGTCGATGGCGGGTATCACGACCACCCCGTACAGGCAGCTCGGGACGCCATGAAAAACGAGATTCTGGCTAGAAGTGGCATTCCCATTCTGCGGCTGCGGACCGTTGAGAGTGATATTGAGCGCAGAATTGGCGACTTTATCGGGCAGTGGGCCAGTCCTGCAGATGGCGCATAAGCACTGGGGCAGAGGCCCTCAGATACTGAGGGTCTGCCCCCAATTGATCCGGGCAAGGAACCGATTGCGCCGCTGAATGAAGATCGCAGCAGCGGGATCGACTTCCCTAAAGAGATGTGCGAAGCCGTGCGTGCAATGCAGCCGCAGCCGCAGCCGCGTGGCGGGTTGGGCGCGGAGTTTGTCGATGATCTCCACAGTCGTTGCGCAGAGACGCAAGGAAAGTGATGCCGAGTAACAAATCGGCCCATTGAAAGGAATCATGTATGACCACCCCTTCACCTGCTCACACCCTGAGGGCGTTGCCTGATCTTGATTACTATCACAGCCGATCGGTGCTGCTGCCTGTTGAAATAACCACTCTTGATGCCTGGAACTGCATGCGGGCCAAGCCGGGACTGGTCATGCGACTGGCGTTTCGAACGAGGGATGCGATTTCCTCGTTAGTTGGCGTGAAGCGCATCGGCGGTTTCTCTGGCGCCCGTCGAGAGGCAATACAGGCTGGCGAAAAGCTGGATTTTTTTCTGGTCGAGCATAGTGCCCCCGACGTGCTCGTTCTGAGCGTAAGAGACCGACATCTGGATGTCATGATCTGCCTGTCGATAACAGATCATGTGTTCACGATCACATCGTCTGTCGTAACGCATAACGTCTTTGGGCGCATCTATATGTTGCCGGTGGGCGTAGTCCATAAGGTGCTGATCAATAGGGACCTCGGGCGTCTCAAGCGGAATACTGGCGCCGCCCAAATGTAGTTAACGGCGCCAGCGGCGGGACAGCTGCTGTGGGGCAGAGGCAGACGTTAACGGTGGAACGAGTAGAAGCAAGAAGATTTGGAGTGGAACCATGCAATGCACCTGCAACGGTCAAGACAACCTGGTAGATATCAGTCAGCGTTACACGGCGTTTGTCGCAGGAATGCGCTGCCTGGCAACGGGGGACTGGATCAAACTATTGCAATGTCCCGGGTGCGGGCAGTTTTGGCGAGCGGATGAGTGGGATAAATATCAAACCCTGTACGCCCGCAAACTGGACTCGCCCGAGGGCTGGGAATCAGCTGAAATGGAATCTTTGATAAAGCTACGCATCGTCGAGAATCATGGCGGTCTGGGTACATCTGCTTGTCTGGCGAAGGACTGCCAGCAACCTGTACTCAAGGGAAGAGCCTATTGCGTTGACCACTTTTATGAAACCGGAGCAAGAGCATGAACTGCTGAAACTGGCCAGTAGAGCGGGATTAAAGAACAGATCACGTTTTTCTGAATGGGGTCTTCCCTGAATTTTTCCCCAGCCACTCAACCCTTCAACGACATCGGCTTGTCCCCACCCGGCGGCAAACCAAACAGCTTCCGCACCCGATTAAGAAACGCTCCATAGGGTCGCCCCAGAACCAGCATCATCACGGCCGCGCCAAGTGTGCCGCGCACCAGACCTTCGCCCGATGCACCACTGAAGGCAATGATCGCGGCATAGATCGGCACTTGAAAACTGATTAGGGCAATACTGTCCCATATCAATCTCGACCCCCGACCCGAACTGGCTCGCGTCATCACCCAATCGCGCCATAGGCCGTAAGGTCGCGCGACCGGAATCATCAGCGCCGCGCCCAGCAGGCGCGCGTGCAGAACCTGATCCCACGTCATGCCGGCAATCAAACGTTCATTGAGGATGCCGGTGGTGGTGAAAAACACGATCAGCGCCGTGGTGTCTGCAATAAATGCAGTCCGACGCGTTGACTGTTGCAGGCGTTGCGGCACCTCAATTCCCCTTTCATGGCTTAGCGTTGATCTTTCCTCAGCTAGACGCCGGCGCTTCATCGTGCTGTGACAGCGGCTGCACGGCGAGGTGCGGCGATTCGCCGAAGTACTCGATCAGCAGATCCGTGAGCACGCGGATCTTGCGCGCGGGGTGCGGGCCCGGCGCGCGGAGGAGGTAGGCGCCGGCCGGGGGCGGTGGATGGTTGGTCATGATCGGCACGAGTGCACCCGAGGCAATGTGTTCGTGGGTGAGGCAATCGGGCAAGTAGGCGACGCCGAGGCCGGCAGCTGCGGCTGCGGCGAGGGCCGTGCCGTTGTCAGCCTTGAAGCGTCCTTGCGGGCGAACCGTGATGACCTTGTCAGCCGCCATGAATTGCCAGGCTTCGGTGCCTTGCATGAGCGCCTGATGAGCGTGCAGTTCGTCCGGGGTTTCCGGGGCGCCGTGCGCTTTGATGTAGTCGGGGCTTGCGACGAGCTTGGTGTAGACCGGGCCGATACGCCTCGCGATCAAGTTGGAGTCCTGCAGATAACCCACGCGAATGGCGCAATCATAGCCCTCGGTAATCAGGTCAACGAAGCGATCGCTGTAGCAGGTCTGCATGTGCAACTGAGGATGACGGCGAGCCATTTCCGCCAGCACCGGGGCGAAGTGTGTCGGCCCGAACGACAACGGCACTGCTACGCGCAAGCGACCGCGCAAGGCGCCGGCGGGCAGGATGGTTTCCTTGGCGATGTCGATTTCGCTGCAGACTCGGGCGGCGTAATCGCGGAACGTCGCGCCGGCCTCGGTGAGTGATGCCCCGCGCGTCGAGCGTGCCAGCAGTTGCACGCCCAGTTCTGCTTCAAGCCGGGCCAGACGGCGGCTGACGATTGATTTCGAAACCCCGAGCCGCAGCGCTGCCTGTGAAATGCCCCCGGCATCGGCCACTTCGACGAAGGTTTGCAGTTCTTCGATATCCATTCCCGCGTTCCCCTTGGCGCGACACAGTTCGCCTCGGGATGCTACTACTGCCGCGAACAGGGGAACAGCACAATGGGTTTTCCAGGCACGGCGTCACTCGCGTGCATTCTGGAACCCTTAGCCGCACGGGCTCCGGCCGTTTCACCCGCGTGCGTTACCCATACAAAAGGACCTGCAAATGGCAAGCGAACCCATCCGTAACCCGCACACCGATCAACTGCTGACGCCCGACAATTCAGCGTTGATCATCATCGACTATCAACCGGTTCAGGTGTCCTCGATCCGCTCGATGCCACGGGATGAACTGGTCTTCAATATCACCAGCGTTGCGAAGGCGGCGCTCAACTACAACCTGCCGATCATCCACTCGACCGTCAATGTCGCGACCGGCCGCAACAAACCGCCGATTCAAGAGTTGCAAGCGGTGCTCGGCCATCTGCCAACCTATGACCGCACGTCGATCAACAGTTGGGAGGACACCGGGTTCAAGCAGGCAGTCAAAGCGCTCGGGCGCAAGAAACTGATCATGACCGCGCTGTGGACCGAAGCCTGCCTGACCTTCCCGGTGCTCGACGCCATTCAGGAAGGCTATGAAGTTTACGTGCCGGTCGATGCGGTGGGCGGCACGTCGCTCGCTGCGCACGAGGCGGCGTTGCGCCGAATGGAACAGGCGGGGGCGAAGCTCATCAGCCGGGTACAGATGTACTGCGAACTGCAGCGCGACTGGGCGCGCGAGGTGACCGTGCCAGGCTTTATGGGCGTGTTCGAAAACTTCGATGGCTTCAACGCTGAAAAGGCGCTGGAGGCGGCGGGCAACAAGGCCTGATTCACGAGGTGTTGCTGAAGGTGGCGTGGGCGATAGCCGGCGCTGCCTTCATTTGGCCTGTTTCAACGCTTGAAAATAATCTGAACCGCTGTCGGAGCCGCTCGCCTAATGATTAGCTTGTGGTCAATCGCACAGGCGATGTGTCAATAACGGCACACTCCGAGAGGTGGTCAACGTGGCTAAAGACGAAAAGAAAAGCAAAGACAAAGGTGACGCTTCGAAAGCCAGCAAGGACTTGAAAGACAAAAAGTCATCACCTGAGAAGAAATCAGCGGCAGCCTCAGCGCTTTCAAAATCTTCCGACAAGAAGGACAAGAAAAAAGACGCCGAGCCGAAGAAGTCGGCGAAAAAAGCCGACAGCAAACCTGAGAAGGCCAAGGATTCGAAGAAGGCTGATAAGCCGGCCAAAAAGAAAAAGTGATCTAGAAGGCAAGAAAAAACCCGGCAATTCGAGCCGGGTTTTTTATTGTCTGCTTTTCGGGGCCTCAGAGCGCTGCTTTCATCTGCAAACCAAACACCAGTGCATTGTCGATGTCCTGCCCGGAAAACGCGCCCGGCTCGATGATGTACTGCACATTTGGGCGCAGGGTCAGCCAAGGCGTGGCCTGATAACCGTAGCCGAGTTCGATCAGTTGCTCGGCGCTGTCCAGGTTCGGCAACGCCGTGCCGTTGTTCAATGCGGCGTCCTGCAGCACGTCACGGCTGCGCGGGTTCGGCACGGCGCGTCCGTAACCCAGGGCGACGGTGTCACGCGGGCGACCTTCGAACGGTTTGTACAAAACCACCCCGGTGCCATACCACTTGCTGAACGGCGACGCCGCTTCGCTGGCCGCCGAGTATTGGCCGAAGGCATGCAGGCTGCGGCCTTCGGAAGTTGGCGAGTTCCAGACCGCCTGATCGATCAGCAGATAATGACCGCCGCGACCGGACACTTCTTTGTCGCTGCCGATGCGTTTTACGTCGGAGCTGTCGTAGTAGTAGCCGAGCTTGTATTCGCCAGGCAGCTCGCCCGCGTGTTTGTAAACCAGCTCGATCGGCACCACGGTGCCGGTGGTGTGTTTTGGCCCGAGGTGCCAGGCACGGCTGGAGTTGCCGTTGCTTTCCGGGTCGACGTTGAACGCGGCCACGCGCAGTTGCCAGGAAGACGACAAGTCGTATTTCACCCGCACACCGAGGCGCGCATTGGGGTAGTTGGTCCAGCCGCTGCCGCCGGACATGTTCAGCGGATGGCCGCAGAAACCGGCGTTCATGAAGTTGCACAGAATGCCGCTGTCGAGGCCGCCGAGGTCGTTGCCCATGGCCATGTAGCCGAGTTTCACATTGAGTGCTGGAGTGAACAGCGTGCGCTCGTAACTCAGTTCGGTCAGGCGCGTGTACAGGCCACCGTAGTTTTCCTGGATCGGCAGACGGTTGCCGACCAGATCTTCCGAGGCGCTGTTGCCGCGACGATCGTTGATGGTCAACTGGACCTTGCCGGCATTGTCGACGCCGTACAGTTTGCTCAGGTCGAACTGCACGCCGAGCTTGATGTTCTGCGAGTAACGCGCCGAGCGATGCAAGCCACCGTCGGCGTTGTAAGCCATTTCGCCGCTGTAGTCGCCAGTGAACTTGATGCCCTGTTCATCCATCTGGTGACGCAAGCCACCCCAGTCGCCGGTGAGGGTGCTGCGGGTCAACAGATCGGAATCGTTGTCGGCCAACGCGGGGAGGGCGGTGGTGCACGTCAGGCCCAGCAACAGGCCTTTGAACAGGTCGGAACGGGAAAAACCAACAGCCGATAGCATGTAAATCTTCCTGCAAAAAACATGAGCAATAGGGGGAAAGCAGCGCGGCACCCGAAGGTGCCGCGCTTTACGTGAACACCGTGGTTTACGGCAGGGCGTAAGCCATCACGTAGTCGCCGCGATCGGTTGACTGACGCGCACCACCGGCGGTGATGACGATGTATTGCTTGCCGGTTTTCGGCGAAACATAGGTCATCGGGCCACCTTGGCTGCCGACTGGCAGACGTGCTTTCCAGACTTCTTCGCCGTTGCCGCTGTTGAACGCGCGCAGGTAGAAGTCCTGGGTGCCGGCGATAAAGATCAGGCCACCCTGGGTCGACAGGGTGCCGCCGAGCGTTGGCAGACCAATCTTGATCGGCAGGTGCATGCGGATGCCCAGTGGACCGGTGTCTTCAACGGTACCGACCGGAACCTGCCAGGCGACTTTCTGGGTTTTCATGTCGATCGCAGTCAGCGTGCCGAACGGTGGTGCCTGGCACGGAATGCCGGCTACCGACAGGAAGCGGTTTTTGTTCACGGCGTACGGCGTACCTTTCAGCGGCACGGCGCCCATACCCGTGTTCAGCGCTTCGCCGCCACCAGCAGCCTGGCCTTTGTTCTGCGACGGGATCATCTGAATCCACAGGCCCAGACGCATGTCGTTGACGAAGATAAAGCCGTGTACCGGGTCAGTGGAGAGGCTGCCCCAGTTCATGCCGCCCAGCGAACCCGGGAAACTCAGCGATTTATCGGTGCCCGGCGCGGTGTACAGGCCGTCGTAGCGCATGCCTTTGAAGTCGATGCGGCAGAGCAGCTGGTCGTAAGGGGTTGCGCCCCACATGTCCGATTCGGTCAGGTGTTGTGCGCCGATTTGCGGCATGCCCAGCGATTTCGGCTGGGTTGGCGAGTACGGTTCGTTCGGGATGTTCGCCGCTTTGACCGGGACTTCTTTAACGTCGGTCAGCGGTTTGCCGGTGGCGCGGTCGAGCACGTAGATCTGGCCGGCCTTGGTGCCGATGACCACTGCTGGTACGGTTTTGCCGTCCTTGGTGAAGTCGATCAGGCTTGGCTGCATCGGCAGGTCGAAGTCCCACAGATCGTTGTGCACGGTCTGGAACACCCAACGCTCTTCACCGCTGGTGGCGTCCAGCGCGAGGATCGAAGCGCCGTAGGTGTGATCGAGTTTGCTGCGCTCGACACCATAAATGTCGGTAGACGAGCTGCCCATCGGCAGGAACACGGTGTTGGTCGCCGGGTCGTAGGACATCGGTGCCCAGCTGTTCGGCGTGCTGCGCACATAGGTGCTGCCGTCTGCCGGCGCCTTTTTATCCTGCGGGTTGCCCGGGTCGAAGGCCCAGCGCATGGCGCCAGTCATCACGTCAAAGCCACGGATCACGCCGCCGGGCATGTCGGTCTGCACGTTGTCAGCCACGCGACCGCCAACCACCACGGTGGTGCCGGCCATCAGCGGAGCGGAAGACAACTGATAGTAGCTGTCCGGGACATCACCCAGACCGGCCTTCAGATCGACCTGGCCATTGTTGCCGAAACCCTGGCAGAACTCGCCAGTGTCAGCATCAACCGCGATCAAACGGGCATCGATGGTGTTGGTCAGCAGACGGCGCTGGCAGTTGGCGGCCGGCGCCGGTTTGGCTTCGATGATTTTCGAATTGGCTGGCTGAGCAATGGCAGCGCTGGCGTCGAAGTAGGCCATGCCACGGCAACGCTGCCAAACTTTCGACTGGGCGTTGATCGCGTTCTTCCACAGCTCTTTACCGGTGTCGGCATCAAGGGCGATCAGGTTGTTGTGCGGGGTGCAAATGAACACCTTGTTGCCAACCTGCAGCGGAGTGAGCTGGTCTTCAGCGCCATTGCCATCGCTCTCGGCGACGTCACCGGTGTGGTAGGTCCACGCGACTTTCAGTTTGTCGACGTTGGCGCGATTGATCTGATCCAGCGCGGCGAAGCGGCTGCCACCTTCGGTATTACCGTAGTGCGCCCAGTCCTTTTGCGCCTTGTCCGGCTCGACCGGGGTCAGGCCCGGGCCAGTGCCGGTGGCGGCAACGGTCGGGTGCGCGACGAACATGTTGCCAGCCGCCACGGCCACGCCGACCGCCAGCACCGCAGCCACGGCGTAAGCGCCGCGACCTGCAACACTGCCGTTGGCACGCTTGAGCAGAGGATAAACCAGCGTCACGACCAGGCCGATCACGCTGAACATGAACAGGCGCGAGAACACCGGCCAGAACACCAGCCCGGCATCGCTCACTGCCCAAATCGCTGTTCCAACCAGAAACGCGGCAAACAACCAGGCACCGGCTGGCTTGTAGCGCGCGATCAGCAGACCGGAAACGGCCATGACCAAGCCACCCACCAGGAAGTACCACGAGCCTCCCAGGCTGACCAACTTCACGCCGCCCGCAGCCAGCGCCAAGCCGAGCAGGGCGATGACGACGCCCAGCCCGACCAGAATGAATTTTGATATGCCCGAGAGGCGTTGACTCTGCTTCACGTTGAATGTCCCGTTGAAATGAGGAGGGCATTATATAGTTAGGTAACTACCTAGTTAAATCACTAATTCAGTAATAAAGTGTTGTTGGATTTTTGATAACCCGCTTGGGCCGTAAATAGCGCTCTAACAGGCTTCAGCAGAGCTTTTGAAAACCTGCAAAAGACGCCGTTTTGTCAGAAAAAATCATGGTTATGACAGCATTTCTATTTTGCTGTTTTCAGTCAGCCAACAACGTTCAACTGACGCACGGCCCTAAAACCAGCTTAGCGGGTACGCGACAAATGGGGCGGCCCCGCTCGTTACCAGTTGATGTGCGTGGTTCGACTCATACGGGCGTAGTGAGCGAAAACGGAATGCGCAGCTCTTCGACAGGCCCTGAATCGCGCCCGCACATTTCGTCGTGCACGCATTGCTGCACCAGTACGCAGGGAAAGGCCGGCACAGTCTGTAGCAAGTCCCGCAGGTGGGTGATCGAACGCAGGTGCATCGGCTTGGCCGCGTCATCCAGCAGGGTGAACTGGCCGTGATCCAGGCGGATCCGCGCCAGATAAAAACCACCTTCGAGCGACAGCAGCTCCAGTTCACGTATTTCACTGTTGGCCGCACGTTCGGTGAGGGCTTGCAGGTTCATGCTTCACTCCTTGCCTACCAGGGTAGGCGTTCTCCATCGTAGGCAAAGAAATGGCCGCTGTCGGCCGGCGTCAACTGGTCTATCAAGGTCAGTAACTGTTCAGCGGCAACGTCTGCCGGACGGGCGCTGGAGGCGCCGCGAAAAGGTTGCGACAACCCCGACACCACCGTGCCCGGGTGCAGACTGAGCAAGCGACTCTGCGGGCGCGTGCGTGCCAGTTCGATGGCGGCGGTCTTGATCAGCATGTTCAGCGCAGCCTTGGAGGCGCGGTAGGCGTACCAGCCGCCCAATCGGTTGTCGCCAATGCTCCCGACCTTGGCCGAAAGCATCGCCATCGCTCCCCGAGGATCGAGCAGTGGCAGGAAATGGCGCAACACCAATGCCGGTCCCAGCGTGTTCACTTGAAACACGGTTTGCAGCGCATCCGGATCGATTGCGCTGAAGCTTTTTTCCGGTTTGATCCCTTCGCGATGGAGCAGACCGGCCGCGTGGATGATCAGTTGATACGGCGCTTCGCCTGCCAGTTCGGTGGCGGCACTGGCAATCGTTTCGGGCCGTTCAAGGTCGAGCGCGGGGAGCGTACGGCGCCCCAGCGCACGAACGTCGGCACAGCGCGGATCCTGTTTCAGCCGTTGGCAAAAGGCTGTGCCGAGGGCGCCACTGGCGCCGATCACCAGCGCGCGATAACCGTCGCCGAGCGAGGCCAGGGTCAATGCGCGGTTCATTCGCTGACTCCGGCACCCTGGCGACGGAAGAACAATGTCACCTGTCCGACCTCTACGCCGAATTTGGACATGCTGGTGCGGTTGATCAACGTGTCCTCGTCCATCAAGTACATCCAGTCGTCCATGCTCATTTCGTAAGTCGAGTCATCGACCGGCAGGTTCAGGCGATAACGCCAGTGCAACGTGTTGCCCGCGACCTGGCCCTCGGCGACACCCACCACGTCAGCCGCGCGACCGCTCCAACGCCCCTGGCCTTCAGGCGTGAGGGTCCAGACGCGGCGTTGGCGGGTGCCGTCGCTGTACAGGAAGCGCTCGTCGAGAATCAGGTTGTTGCCCTCACGCCGGCTGACGATGTTGACCTCAAAACGCTTGGCCACCTCACCGCTGCGCTTCTGAAACATCCCCCAGGCTTTGACGGGCTGGCTGAAAAAGCGCTGCAGGTCCAAGGCCGGTTGTTGCTCGGCATAACGGGCAACATCTACGCTGCCGCAGCTTGCGACGCTGAGTATCAGTGCCAATAACAGCAGAAATCGGGTCATCGCCTAACTCCCTGAAACACACAAGTGAAGAGGGTGAGATTCGAACTATCGGCTTGTACAGTGACTGTCCCCTGTATAGCTTTATCGACGTCCGATCAGTTGCAGGAACTCCTGCCGTGTCGTCGAACTATCCCGGAAAGCCCCCAGCATCACGGAGGAGGTCATGACCGAATTCTGCTTCTCAACGCCGCGCATCATCATGCACATGTGCCGCGCTTCAATGACCACCGCCACACCGGCGGCATCGGTGATCTGCTGAATGGCGTCGGCAATCTGCCGCGTGAGGTTTTCCTGGATCTGCAGGCGCCGCGCGAACATGTCTACCACCCGCGCGACCTTCGACAGCCCCAGCACCCGGCCGGTGGGGATGTATGCGACATGTGCCTTGCCGATAAAGGGCAGCATGTGGTGCTCGCACAAGGAATACAGCTCGATGTCGCTGACGATCACCATTTCATCGCTCTGCGACTCGAACAGGGCACCGTTGGTGACGTCTTCCAGGCTCATCGTGTAGCCATTGCACAGGTACTGCATCGCTTTGGCGGCGCGCTGGGGTGTGTCCAACAGACCTTCGCGCTCGGGGTTCTCACCGACGCCGACGAGAATTTCACGGTAATGGCTGGCTAATAGTGGGTTCATTCAAGGTGCTCGCGGCAGTGCTGTGCGTGAGGCCAATCCATAGCGAAAGAGTTGTACGCAACGAAGTGCTTTGTATAGGTTTTATTGAAGATAGGCTGAAAAAAATCACCTGACAATGAATCGGCAATCTTTTTTATGCAGATGCGAAAACCTCACATCGCAAAATGTGAGGTGGCGCGAGGAGCGGGAAGGGGGGGATGACAGTGAGCGCTACGGCAGAAGCAGGAGCGCGGGGCACAACCAAGCGATGTTGTGCGGCGTTCTGATTGATTTGGAAACCGTCAGACATCCTGACGGTTCCCGATTGCTGCACCTCAAGCGTTCTCTGCAAGCCTGCGCACGTCACCCAGGGAGTCACGCTGCATCGACTGCAGGTTCTTTTCGATGGTTTCGCACAGCGCTTCCATCTGAATCTGATGCTCGCTGTGGCGAAACGGACTTTGCAGATCGGTGCCGATGCGCTCGATGGCCAGCAGCATAAAGCCCACCACGGTCGACGCCAGCGGCGTGAACCAGCCCAGGGATTCCACTAGTCCGATCGGTACGATCAGGCAGAACAGCGAAATAAACAGCCGCGGAAAATACACATAAGGGTAGGGCAGCGGCGTATTCGCAATCCGCTCCATGCCACCCTGGCTGTTGGACAAGTCCACCAGCGTCGATTCCAGCCGCGCCAGGCGAATGCTGTCGAGGCGCCCGGCCTTGTATTCCCGAGCGAGCAAAGTCGCCGAGCCAGTGAGGATGTCGTTGGCAAAGTTATTGGTGGTGCCGCTGCGGGCGAACTCCTCGGCGGGAATGAACGCGCGGACTTCCTCAGGGCAAGGCTGGCCTTGCAAATGCGCTGCGAGGCAATTCACATAGGCGACGTGGCGGCGTAATAGAGTCGACTTGACCGGATTGACCTCGTTGTCAGCGTCATCCAGCAACGTCAGCACCTGCCGGGCGAAACTGCGCGAATTGTTGATCATCGAACCCCACAGCGTCCGTGCTTCCCACCAGCGGTTGTAGGCGCTGCTGTTGCGGAAACTGATCAACACAATCAACGCCGAACCCAATAAAGTCAGGGGCATGAGGGGTAAATTCAGCTTGGTGTTGAGAAACAACATGAAGTCGACAGTGACAGCGATGTCCCAGAGCAACAGCCAGAACAAGGCCCAGCCGACGTAGCCCAGCGTTTTGATGATCAATCGGTATTTTCTGACGATGGCAGCTTTCAAACGGAAACCTCGTGGCGAGCGGTAAGCGTTAACGCTTTAGCTCGGACGCTGTTTTCGGGGGAAAGGTTCGCTCATCGATGCAGCGCCCGAGTGATCACCGGCAAAGACGTTACACGCTATGTGCTCGATACGCCTGGCACATCCATATTGATCTTGCGCCAGCAAGCTTCCGACAGACTGTAGACCGAGAACGCCATCAGCCCCAGGGCTATTACCATCAAGATCAGCCAGCCAGCGGGTAGATTCTGCAGCGCATCGAGCGCTTCCTTCATACCCGGGGGATCCATGGCCCGATAGGTAGAGCCGCTGATTGCCAGGAGCAATGCGATCTCGATAAACACGACGCCGCGCGCGATCAGGCCAAACCGCGAGACCGGGCGGACGTAGCGCATGACCTCTTCGTCGGCCTCGAAATACTTCTCGAACGACGCTTTCCAGCCCTTGATGATGTGAGCAATGCCTACACCGAGCGGCACGAGGGCGATCAGGTACACCAGCCAGTTCGAATGTTCCCAGGACAGAAGATTCGCCAGCCAGTCTTTGGTTTGTCCTGCGGAATTGCCCGAGCTTTTAATCCCGCTGATGAGCAGGCCCAATGCAAAGAACGCCAGAGCACCGTTGACCAGACCTCCCACAAACAACCCTGTGCGGATCACCAGACCTTTGAGTTTTGTGCCGTGATGATCGACATCACGCGTTGCCTGCAGGACACGCCAGGCGGCAAATGCGAGCAGTCCCGCCACGACAAGTCCAACCAGAAAATAGCCGAATGGCTGGCCTAACAAGGCTTCCAGACTCTTGTGGCTGTCCTTCGGTTTAGTCGAATCCTGGGCTGCCAGCAACGCAAAGATACCGATGATCAGATAAAGCATTCCTCGGGCGGCATAGCCTCCCCGAGCGAGGAGTACGAGGTTGCGTTGCGCGGACATGGGGGTATTCCTGAGAGGTTATAAGAGAGCAGACCCTTCTTGCCGGGAGGGGTTCTATGACCTGTCGAAGAACGCCGTGAGCGGATTTCCATAGATGACTCAGCAATAGCCGGAATCGTCATTTGATCGAAACAACGACCTTGCCCTTGGCGCGTCCCTGCTCGACGTATTTCAACGCCTCTGCTGTAGATTCAAAGGGGAACGTTCGATCAATCACCGGTTTGATGATGCCGGCCTCGACCAGTGCGCTGATCTGCTGCAGTTGGGCGCCGTTGGCGCGCATGAACACGAATGCGTAATTGACGTCCTGCTTGCGTGCCTTGCGCCGAATGCCGAGGCTCAACAGGCGCATGACCTGCTGCAAGGGCCAGGACAAACCTTGCTCCTGTGCGAATTGCGCGGTGGGTGGCCCAGAGATGGAAATCAGCTGGCCACCGGGCTTGAGCACCTTGATTGACTTCTCCAGGACATCAGAACCGAGGCTGTTCAACACCACGTCGTAGTCGTGCAAGACACTTTCGAAGTTCTGCTGTTTGTAGTCGATCACCACGTCAGCCCCTAGCACCTTGACCCATTCGACATTCGCGGTGCTAGTGGTTGTGGCGACAAAGGCGCCGAGGTGTTTGGCAAGCTGAATGGCAACGGTGCCGACGCCGCCGGAGCCGGCGTGAATCAGTACTTTCTGGCCTTTTTTCAGCTGGGCGGTTTCGACCAGCACTTGCCAGGCGGTCAGTGCCACCAAGGGCAGGGAAGCAGCCTGTGCCATGTCGGTATTGGCCGGTTTGAGGGCAATCGCATTTTCGTTCACGGCGATCAACTCAGCGAAGGTGCCGATTCGTGCTTCGGGTGGGCGAGCGTACACCTCGTCTCCCGGTTTGAAGCGTGTCACTTGCGTGCCGACTTCAGTCACCACGCCTGCCAGATCGTTGCCCAGAATCAATGGAAACGCGTAGGGGAGGATCAACTTGAATTCGCCGGTGCTGATCTTCGAGTCCAGCACGTTGACGCTGCTGGCATGGACCTCGATCAAGACGTCGTGAGAACCCACTGCCGGGACCGGCGCGTCGCCGATGCGCCCGGTGTGTTTGCCATAGCGATCAATCAAAAAAGCTTTCATCGAGGTGCGGCTCTTGTCGGTGTACGGATGGTAGTCGGTGCGTTGCGGATTCGATGCAGCGCCTTGTGACTGCATCTAATCTGCCGCGCATGCTCGCTAGCTGAGGATCACTCTGGCGTCTGGTAGCGCTGGGCAACCTCAGATTGGCGGATTTGCCCGATCAGGCCCAGCCGTGCGCCCTGCAGGGCATCCCAGCGCTCTGCTTCGTGCAGCGGCGGAATGGTCACCGGTTCGCGACGATCGAAGCCGACGAGCGCAGCATCCACCAGATCACCCACCTCCATGATTTCGCTCAAGGTGTTGATGTCGACGCCGGAGCGATCCCAGATTTCCGTGCGTGTGGCGGCCGGCAACACGGCCTGCACGTAGACACCCTGAGGCGACAGTTCCAGGCTCAGTCCTTGGGACAGGAACAATACAAACGCCTTGGTCGCGCCGTAGACCGTCATGCCGAACTCCGGTGCGAGGCCAACTACCGAACCGATGTTGATGATCGCACCGTCACCGGCCTTGGCCAGGCGTGGAGCGATGGCGCTGGCAAGCCGCACCAGTGCGGTGGTGTTGAGGGCGACCAGTTGCGCCACTTTGTCGGTGCTTTGCTCGACGAAATGGCCGGACAGCGCCGCGCCGGCGTTATTGACGAGGACGCCGATACGGGCATCGTCGCGCAGGCGGTTTTCAACAGTGGTCAGATCGCCGGGTTGGGTCAGGTCCGCCGGGATCACATCGACGGCGACGTCATGCTCGCTGCGCAAGCGCGCAGCCAGTGCATCCAGGCGCGCCTGATCGCGGGCGACCAGCACCAGATCGTGGCCGCGTTGCGCAAAGCGTTCGGCGTAGACCGCGCCGATGCCGGTGGAGGCGCCAGTGATCAGAACAGTAGGGCGAGTGCTCATGGTTTATCTCTCTTTGAGGGTGTGAGAAGCAGAACGCGCTCAGCTTGCGCTGATGCTCGATTCAGCCAGCGGCGATTGAGGTTGTTCCGTGCCCGTTGATGAAGATCGATGGTGCGAGCAATTAGGATGATGATCTAAATCTAAACTGTCAACGGTTTTGATTATGGCCAACATCTATGTATCATCGGACGCAGGATTTCCCCGGAAACACGAGGTATTGCACGTGAGAGTGACCAAGGCCCAGGCGCAGGCCAATCGAGAACACATCGTTGAAACCGCCTCAGAGCTGTTCCGTGAGCGCGGCTTTGACGGCGTCGGCGTGGCGGACCTCATGGCGGCCGCCGGTTTTACCCATGGTGGTTTCTATAAACATTTCGGGTCGAAGGCCGACCTGATGGCCGAAGCCTCGGCGTGCAGTCTGGCCAAATCGCTGACAGCCGCCCAAGCGCTGGATGTTCCGGGCTTCATCAACGTCTATGTGAACAGAGAACATCGCGACGGACGCGGCGACGGTTGCACCATGGCCGCGTTGGGCGGCGACGCGGCGCGTCAGTCGGATGAGGTGAAAGCGACGTTTGCCGAGGGCATTGAGCACACCCTGCAAACCCTGGGCGAGAAATACCCGAGCGGGCCGGATGCCGAGGCGGGTGAGGGGCGCAAGAAGATGATTGACCTGCTGTCGCGGGCCGTCGGCGCGATTATCCTGTCGCGTGCCTGCCCGGATGATTCCGCGCTGGCAGACGAGATTCTTGAGGTATGCCGCGCAGAAATGCTCGCTTCGTTGCCGACCGAAAACGCCGTCGCAGAGTAGCAGCGCGGCTCATTCAGCGAGCGCTTTGGCCCTGACGATGGAGAACGCTTGCGGCAGCTGGGCGCCATTCTTCGCCGCAAGAATCTCGGCCATCACGCTGACGGCGATTTCCGCAGGCGTCTTGCTGCCGATGTAGAGGCCGATCGGCCCGTGTAGACGCGCAAGCGACGCCTCGGTCTCGCCAAAATGCTCGATCAGGCGTTCGCGACGCAGCTGGCTGTTGCGCCGCGAGCCGATGGCACCGATGTAGAACGCCGGGCCGTGCAGCGCTTCGAGCAAGGCCAGATCGTCGAGTTTGGGGTCATGACTCAAGGCGACGATGCAGGTGCGCAGATCGACCGCGAAGTCGCGGACCACGTCGTCCGGCATGCCGACAATGCGCTCCACACCGTCTACCGCCCAAGTCTCGATGTACTCGGGACGCGGATCGCACACCGCCACCTTGAAACCGTTGAACAAGGCCATGGTCGCCAGATACTCGGCCAGCGCGCCGGCACCGATCATCAGCATTCGATAGCCCGGCCCCAAGGTGTTGAGCATCTGCACGCCATCGAAGCTGAACTGTTCCGGCGTTGCGGTCGGTTCGAGCATCACCTGACCAGACTCCAACGCCAGACGACGGCGAACCAGTTGCCCGGCGTCCAGTTGCGTCAGCAGTTCATCGAGCGACTGCCACGCCGGGTTGAACTCAAGGATCAGTTCAAGCGTGCCACCGCACGGCAAGCCAAAGCGATGCGCTTCATCGGCGCTGACGCCATAGCGCACCACTTGCGGCGCGCTGTCGCTAAAAGCGCTGCCGCCATGGGCCGTGGTATAGCGATGGATCAGATCGTCCTCGATGCAGCCGCCGGACACACTGCCCACCACGCGACCATCGTCACGCAAAGCCATCATCGAACCGGTCGGACGCGGTGAAGAACCCCAGGTGCGCGCCACCGTGGCGAGCAATACACGCTCGCCAGCGGCAAGCCAGTCCCGCGCTGTGCGCAGGACCAGCAAGTCGATGCTTTCCATCAGTGTCTCCTCTTAGCGCATCTGCAGAATGATCGGGCTGCTGCTGGCCGGATCGGTGTGTTCACGCAGTTTGCCCACCGTCTGCGCATCAACCGCAGTGCTTTGGTTGCCCCAGGTGCTGCGCATGAAGGTCAGCACTTCGGCGATCTGCTGATCCGACAGCTGTTCACGGAAGGCCGGCATGCGATAGGCATCCGGCACGCCAGCCGCGACGACACGCTGCGAGCCATTGAGGGTGATGTTGATCGCCGAGGCGCTTTCCTTGGCCAGTGCAGAAGTCGCGCCGGCCAGCGGCGGCATCCATTCGGACTGGCCCTTGCCGTCCAGACCATGGCAGGAAGCACAGCGCGTCACGTAGGTATGAGCACCGGGCGAGTCGAGACGCTCCGCCGCCGAAACCGCTTGATACTGCCAAGGCTCGCCATCGCGCTGGCGGTCGCCAGGCAAGGACTTCAGGTAGTGGGCAATCGCGGTCAGATCGTCATCGGTCATGAACTGCGTGGAGTTGTTGAATGCTTCGGTCATCGAGCCGTAGACCACCGCATGTTTGTTGCGACCGGTCTTGAGGAACTGGACGATCTCCGGTTCGCTCCAGCGGCCCAGCCCGGTGTTGTGATCATCACGCAGGCTCGGTGCGTACCAGCCATCGAGCAAAGCGCCAGCGAGGTATGGCTTACCGGCCTCATCCAGTGCCTTTTCGTTGAACGCCAAACCGCGCGGCGTGTGGCAACTGCCGCAATGCCCGGCGCCTTGAACGAGGTAAGCGCCACGGTTCCAGCGTTCATCCTGCGAGGGTTTCGCCGCATAAGGCTCGGCGTCGACAAACACGCCATTCCACAGCGCAATCGGCCAGCGCAGGTTCAGTGGAAACGGAATCGCACTGGGGATGTTCGCCTGTTTCACCGGCGCCACGCCTTTCATGAAGAACGCATACAGCGCACGCACATCGTCATCACTGAGCTTGGCGTAGGACGGGTAGGGCATCGCCGGGTACAGACGGCGACTGTCGGGCGCCACGCCGTGGCGCACCGCTCGGTCGAAGTCCGCCAGGCTGTAGTGGCCGATGCCGGTTTCCGTGTCCGGGGTGATATTGGTCGCATGGATTGAGCCCAGCGGTGTGGCCATTTCCAGGCCGCCAGCGAATGGCGCGCCCCCTGGCACGCTGTGGCAGGCCACGCAATCGCTGAGCCGGGCGACGTATTCGCCACGGGCGACCAGTGCCGGATCGATGTCGGCCACGGCGATCTGATGGGTTTCCAGGCGCGAGACAGGCTCGCGGGTGACATACCAGGCCAGCAGGCCTGCCGCGACCAGGCACGGCACTGCCAGCCAGCCAGCGGTTCTTGCGAATCGGCTGTTATTCATGGACGCTCCGGCGCTGATCAAGTGAAGGTGTGTCGGCTCATGGGCAGGCTGCGCACCCGCTGACCGGTTAGCCTTGCCACCGCGTTAGCGACGGCGGGCGCGACCGCAGGCAGCGGCGGTTCACCGATGCCACCCATTTTTTCGCCACTCTCGACCACACGCACATGGACCCGAGCCATCCGCGCAGGCGGCAGGATCGGATACAAGTCGTAGTTGCGCGCCCGGGGTTTGCCATCAATCCACACGGCTTCTTCCACCAGGGTTTGCGACAGCCCCAGCGCCACGGCGCCATTGACCTGAGCCTCGACGATCGCTGGGTTGACGATGCTGCCCGGGTCAATCGCTTGCCAGATATCGTGCACCTTGACTTGGCCGTTCTCGATGGACACCTCGGCGATCACCGCGGTCTCCGTACCGAACGGCGAAGCCATGGCCACGCCGCGCGCACGTTTGCTGCCATCCTCGGCGGTAAACGGCCCGCGCTTCCAGCCTCCGGATAGCTCACCCACCGCTTGCAGCAGAGTGGTCAAGCGCTTGTTGTCGCGTAACAGATGCAGGCGCAAATCGAACGGGTCTTTGCCGCCCTTGTCGGCCAGTTCGTCGAGGAACGATTCATAGAAGAAGTCGTTGAGCGAATTGCCCACCGAACGCCAGTAACCGAGCATGGCCGGGCCTTTGACGTAGATCTGCGCGATGCGCTTGTTAGGGATCGCGTAGGACTTGCCGGACAAGCCTTCAAGTGCCGTCGGATCAAGCTTCTCACCCTGCTTGCCGGCGAGGGCTTCGGTCGGGCCTTCGGTGGCACTGATCGCTTCGATTGCCAGCGGCCAGCCGTCGCTGTCCAGTGCGGCACGGAAATTCACTGCGGCAACGGGACGAAGCACGTCACGCAGGAACTCTTCTTCGCGACTCCAGATCAGTTTGACCGGGCGGCCAACCGCTTGCGCCAGCGCGATCGCCTGCGGATAGGGACTGGCCGAATCGTAGAGGAAATGCCGGCCAAAGAACCCGCCCAGCAGCGGCGAATGCAAGGTGATGCGCGAAATATCGAGGCCCGTGCGTTTGGCGATGTCCGCACGGAACATGTCCGGCGCCTGATTCGGCAACCAGACTTCCAGCGAACCGTCCGGGTTGAATCGCGCCAGTGCCGACGGCGGCTCCAACTGCCCGTGGTTCAGGTATTGGTTGTGGTAAGTGGCGTCGATCCGGGTCTTGGTTTCCTTGAGAATCGCCGCCACGTCGCCTTCATGTTCATCATCTTTGGCCGGGCCTTTATCTTCCGCGAGGCGCTTGAACCAGGCAACGCTGGAAAAGTCGGCGGGCATCGGCCGCACTTTGCTGTCGGCCGTTGGCTCTTGCCAGTTGACCTGGATCGCCTCGACAGCACGTTTGGCGTGCCACCAGCGCTCGGCGACTACCGCCACGGCACCCGGCAGACGATGCACGGAATGCACGCCTTTCATTGCCTTGACCTGCTCTTCGTTGCGCAAAGTGCCGACCGTCATGCCCAGGCGCGGGGCATGTTGCACGGCGGCATGGAGCATGTCGTCGACCTTCAGATCGATGCTGTAGAGCGCCTTGCCGGTGGACTTGTCGTAGGCATCGAGGCGCTTCACCGGTTTGCCGATCCAGCGGAACTGGCTCGGATCACGCAGCTTCACGGAGGCCGGATCGGGAACCGGCAGATCCATCGCGCGCTCGGCCAGTTCACCGTAAGCCAGCGAGCGGCCCGACTTGGCGTGCACGACTTTGCCTGGCTCGGTGGTCAATTCACTTACCGGCACGCCAAGTTGCTGCGCGCCCGCCTGCAATAACATGGCGCGGGCAAGGGCGCCGAGGCGGCGCATCACCGGGTAACTCATGCGCACCGACATGCTGCCGCCGGTGATGCGCATGCCGTTTTCCAACACCACATAGGCTTCGCCGGGCGGCGCCGCTTCGACCAGGAAGGTCGCCGGGTCGGCATCCAGTTCTTCACCGACAATCTGCGCCATTGCCGTGAAAGTGCCTTGTCCGCCTTCCATGAACGGGCAGAGCAAACGCACGCGATTGTCCGGACGGATCTCGAGAAACGCCGGGACCTGCGTGCCGCGCTCAGCCGTCGCCGTTGCAACGGCAGCTTGCACGCGTGTCGCACCCAGCGGCAGACCGAATCCGAGAACCAGAGCGCCGACGGCGGTGCCGGTGAGAAAACGTCTGCGCGAAACATTGATCGGTTCGTGCAGATCCAATACCGAGGCTTGCTGTGAAGGGTCGATACGAACGTTCATCACGCTTCTCCCTTGCCGGCCAGTTCATGCACGGCTGCATGAATCGCGTTGTAAGTACCGCAGCGGCACAGATTGACCATCGCTGCCTCGATCTGCGCATCACTCGGTTTAGGGTTTTGTTTGAGCAGCGCAGTGGCGGCCATCACTTGCCCGGACTGGCAGTAACCGCACTGCGCGACTTGCAGATCGACCCAGGTCGAGACCACCCGTTTGCCCACGTCATCGCTTTCGATCGCCTCAATCGTGGTGACCTCGCGACCGACGACACCCGCCACCGGCGTGACGCACGAGCGCACGACGTTGCCATCCACCAGCACCGAGCAGGCGCCACATTGCGCCAGTCCGCAGCCGTACTTGGTCCCGGTCATGCCCAGATCATCGCGGATCACCCAGAGCAAGGGCGTATCGGCGTCGGCATCGACCTGATAGGTCTTCTGGTTGATTCGTAGTTCCATGATTCACCCGCTGATCATCGGTTGACGTGCATTGTTATGAGCGGTGACGCGCGGCGAGGCGCATCACCGGTTTTCGTTCAATTCGCGACTGTGCCGAGCGCTTCTGCCTCGAATGGCTGACCGCGCAGAAGGGCGATGTCACGACTCGGCGCGGTGCCGAACAGCCGGGCATATTCGCGGCTGAACTGCGAAGGACTTTCATAGCCAACCGCAAACGCCGCCCGCGAAACGTCGAGGCGCTCGACCAGCATCAGCCGGCGGGCCTCGTTCAGCCGCAGCCATTTCTGGTACTGCAACGGACTCATGCCGGTGAGCTGGCGGAAATGATGGTGAAAGGTCGGCGCGCTCATCTGCACCCGCGCGGCCAGATCGTCGATGCGCAGGGCATCGGTGTAGTTGACCTTGAGCCAGTCGATGGCCTTGGCAATGCGGTAACCCTGGCCATCGACGGCCGTGATCTGCCGCAGCCGTGCGCCTTGATCGGTGTGCAGCAGCCGATAGTGGATTTCGCGCAGAATCAGCGGCGCCAGCACGGGGATCGCCTCGGGTTCATCAAGCAATGCCAGCAGGCGATCGAGTGCGCCTTCCAGGGCAGACGACAGACTGCCAATCGCGGCGCCCGTGCCCGTTGCTGGCTGCCGCTTGGCCGGCAAGCCGCTCTTGGTGATGACCTCAGCGAGCATGCTGACATCCAGCTTCAGTACGAGGCCGACACAGGGCCGCTCGGGGCTGGCAAGCATCACTTCGGAGTTGGCGGGCAGATCCAGCGAAGTCACCAGAAACCGTGAAGGGTCATAGCTGTAGCCTTCACCACCGACCCACAAACGTTTTTCGCCGCGACCGACGAGAATCAGGCTGGGTTCGATCATGCACACCACGGGCGGCGCTGGCTGGTCGCGACGAAACAGCGACAGTCCGGGTATGGCCGTGGCGAAGTCACCCGGCGCACTCACGCGCGGGTCAATGTGCAACGCCAAAGGCGATTCCTCGGGCAGAAGGGTTGGGATCATGTCGGGTCACTCCTGTTGACTGAACTCTAATCCGCGCGCGAGACGTTTCCTATCCATCACCCTGCATCGCCAGAGGATCAGGCAAGCATTCAAGAGGAATGCGCTAGGGAAGGGCCGGATTGACCGGGAGAATGTGTCTATCTGTTACAGGGGCAGTGCCCGGATGGGCGTCAAACTGCTTGCCCCTGCGCATCACACCCACAGGTTTTTCGCACCACAGGTAGTTCCCATGACGTTTCCTTCTACAGATCCTTCTAAAAGAACAGGCGGCTGGAGCGCTGTGCTGGCCATGTCGCTGGCCGCATTCGCTTTGGTCGCTTCAGAATTCATGCCCGTCAGTCTGCTGACGCCGATTGCGGCTGACCTGCACATCACTGAAGGCCAGGCCGGACAGGGGATTTCCGTGTCCGGTGCCTTTGCCTTGATCACCAGTCTGTTGATTGCCTCGGTCGCCGCGCGCGTCGAACGCAAGAAGCTGCTGTTGGGCCTGACCTTGCTGATGATCGTCTCCGGTACGATCGTCGCGGTCGCGCCGGGTTACCCTTCATTCATGTTTGGACGTGCGTTGATCGGGATCGCGATTGGTGGTTTCTGGTCGCTGTCGGCGGCGACTGCAATACGTTTGGTGAAGCCTGAACAGGTTTCGCGAGCGCTGGCCATCGTCAATGGCGGTAACGCGCTGGCCACAGTCATCGCCGCTCCGGCGGGGAGCTTTCTTGGCTCGCTGATCGGCTGGCGCGGCGCATTCTTCTGTGTGGTTCCGGTAGCAGTGCTGGCCGCCGTGTGGCTGCTGATCAGCCTGCCGTCCTTTAAGGCCGAACGCCAGGCCGGTAGCGGCAACGTCCTGCGGCTGATGAAGCAATTGCCAGTGGCCTTGGGCATGGTCGCCGTCAGCGTCTTTTTCATGGGCCAGTTCATGCTGTTCACCTACCTGCGTCCCTTCCTTGAAGGCGTGACGGGCGTCAGTGTCTCGACGTTGTCCTTGATGCTGCTGGGGTTGGGACTGGCCGGTTTTATCGGCACTTTTTTGATCGAACGGTTCATGGGGCGCGGCCTCTATCGCACGCTGACCATCATCCCGCTGATCATGGCGGCCATCGCGCTGGCGTTGGTCAGCTTCGGCAAATCACCGGTACTCACCGCCGTATTGCTCGGACTCTGGGGACTGGTTGCTACCGCCGCGCCGGTCGGCTGGTGGACATGGCTGGCGCAAACACTGCCGGATGATGCGGAGGCTGGAGGTGGCTTGCTGGTGGCGATTGTCCAACTGGCGATCGCCGGCGGCGCGATCATTGGTGGTCTGGCTTTTGATCTGAGTGGTTATAAAGCTACGTTCGAGCTTAGCGCCGCGGTGTTGGTTGTCGCGTCGGTGTTGGCCTGGCTGGCGGGGCGCAATGCAACGGAGGTTCATCTTGTCGAGGCGACAGCTCATTCGGACGCCGTTTCCGGCTAAGCTGGGTCCCGATTTGTCTGATCACGTAGGAAGCTGCTCAGTGCACCAATGACGGTTGGGTCGCGACCGAGACAGTGAAGACCACGACAAACAGCACGACGAGTCCCCAGAACAACACCATGATTGTCAGCATGACGACCTTAAGGCCTTGATAAAGCCTGCGCAGCCAATGGCCTTCGGGTTTTGCTTCAGAACGGGTTCTGAGTAGGCCTTTCAAGTAAAAACCGAGGAGCGCCAACAGCGCGCCATCGATCGCCAGCGCAGGCAGGCCGGCTATGGGGAAAATGCTTTCCCACCGATAGAAAGAAGACCGGCTCAGAAAGACCACATAACAAGTCAGGCTGCCGTAGGGCAGTGCTCTCCACCATTTACCGGCCAGCGCCCCGACCATCAGGCACATGATCACCATGAACGGGCTGAGGAGAATATGGAGCATCCAGTCCAGTACGTTGGGCAAGTAGTCCGGGGAGTGGATGCTGCGCCAGAGGTATTCCAACATTGTTCGGGCTCCTGCCGTCCATGAAGTAAGTGCTGCTGCGGTGCTTCCGTGCTGCAGCACGGTATCGGCGTGTTTTCGGGTTACATAAGGGGGTTATGTGAATTGGGCAGGAACGGACGTTTGCAAAGGACCGGTTCCGCCCTGTAACCACCGTTTACACAGCTTGATCGCTAGAGTTCCAGCCAGTCAGAATGAAGGTACGGAAAGCGCTCTTGCAGCCACTCAATAAAAGCTTGAACCTGGGGCGCCAGATGAGTCCGGCTCGGGTATAGCAACGACACCGGGCGAGGGGCTGGCCGATAGGGTTTTAGAATCTCCACCAAACCGCGACTTTCCAAATGCTCGGCCACGGCGATCCCGGGCGCCTGAATTATTCCGAAGCCAGACACGCCACACTGAACGTACGCATTCGACTCGGTGACGGTGATGCCGGCGTCAGGCACAAAGGATCGATCCCGACCTTTTACCGAAAAATGCCAGGGCAATGTTCTGTTGCTCTGACCGGACAAGAAGTTGACGCCTCGATGGGAGGCCAGATCGTCAAGTGTCTTGGGTTCGCCATGTTCGTTCAAATACCCGGGCGCGGCACACGTCACCATCGTCGCCATCGCGACAGGGCGAGCGATCAACGTCGAATCAGGTAGATCGCCGATACGCAACGCACAGTCGACGCCTTCGCCGATCAAGTCGACGGCCCGATCAGTCACGCCCAGAACCATGTTGATACTGGGGTAGCAGACGGTGAATTCTTTAAGGCTATTGATGAATTTCATCTGCGCGAAGGCGCTCGGGATATCGACGCGCAGCCGGCCTGTGAGCGTTGCTCCTGATCGATCGAACATTGAGGTCGCAGCAGCAATACCCGCCAGAATTTCCTGTACCCGTTCATAGAATCTCTCGCCCTCGGCGGTGAGTGCGACCTTTCTCGTGGTGCGCTGGAACAAGCGCACGCCCAATGACGTTTCCAGCTCCTGGATATATCGAGTGACCTGAGGTCGCCCGATGTCTAGCGATTCGGCAGCTTTGGTAAAGCTGCCAAGTTCGGCAAGCCTGGCGAACAGGCGCATCGATTGAAGCAATTCCATGACGCTTTCCTGTGAACCCGAATGAATCAAAGGTTGAACATGATTGTTATCCAAGAATAGAACAATCATGTCTTTTTCCACGCATTTATTGCGCGCCTTCAGCAGCGAAAAATGCACCCAAGGCGGAACCGGCTCTGGTTCGTGGCCATTGATGTGTAATTGGAGACTGGCAATGAAAGCTTGGTTATTGAAAGATTTCGGACTCGACAACCTGCAATTGGGAGAGGTTGCGACCCCGCAACCCAAGGCTGGCGAGTTACTGGTGAAGGTCGGCGCTGTCTCGCTCAACTTTCGCGACAAGGCTATCGTCGACGGCATTTATGAACCGCACATGGTGCCCAAGCCGCTGATTCCAGTGAGCGATGCTGCCGGCACGGTAGTTGCGATTGGTGACAACGTCACGCGCTTTAAAGTCGGTGATCGCGTCAACTCCCACCTTTACTCCCGTTGGCTGGATGGCGAGCCAGGGCCGAACGAACCCGATTACTGCTTCGGTTCGCCGTTGCCCGGCGGTCTGGCCGAATACATGATCATCCATGAAGACAGTGCCGTCGGTGCCCCCGACAACATGAGCGACGAAGAGGCGGCAACACTGCCCATTGCTGCGCTCACAGCCTGGTATTCGCTGGTGGACTTTGGACAAATCCAGCCGGGCCAAACCGTATTGGTTCAGGGCACTGGAGGTGTATCGATATTTGCCGTGCAGATTGCTAGTGCACTTGGTGCGAAGGTCATTGCAACGTCGAGCAGCGACCAGAATCTGCAAACTGTGACGGGACTGGGAGCCGTGGCTGGCATCAACTACAGAACCACCCCGAAGTGGGCGGACGAAGTGCTGAAATTAACCGACGGCAAGGGTGTGGATCTGCTACTCGATGTGGCCGGTGGCAGCGGCATCAATCAATCGGTCGCAGCAACCAAAGCATCGGGGCGCATTGCACAGATCGGCTTTCTCACTGGACAAACCGTTGAGCTCAATCTGATGCCACTTATTTTCCGCCAGACGACCATTCGCGGAATCGCCGTGGCGCCGCGTTCATCATTCGACCGGATGAACGCGTTCCTCAACGAGCACGAAATCCGTCCCGTGATCGATCAGGTTTATCCGTTCGAGAAAGCACGAGAAGCTTACGAACATCTCGCGAGGGGAGCGTTTGGGAAGGTTGTGATCAAAGTCGCTTGATAACGTTGAGGCGCCAATTTGGCGCCTTTTTTCTCGCTCATCGCAGCTTATTCGCCACCAGAGTCTGAGCCGGGCTAGGCTCAGATTCCGATGTCAACGATAAGCAGGGGCCGTCGGACGACCATTCCATCAAGGCCCTACATGAGTTTGAAAAATCTTGCTAATCACAGTCCACTTGCCATCAACTTTCAGCAGATGAAAAAAGTCGGTGAAAGAGATGCCTGACATGTCGTTGGCGTCGATGCGAGCACTAGCCGCCGTACCGACGACTTCGACGCGGACGATAGCTGCTGGTGCGTCAGGAGAAGGGCGGAAACCCTTGTCGATCCCTTCGAACAGTATTGAAATCGCACCCCCAGCCAGCTTACCGTCGCCATCGACGCTGAACATGGTCGCTTGCTCACTGAAAGCCGGCTTCATGATGCTGCTTTTGGCCTGCTTGCAGCCCTCAATGTACTTGTTAAGCACCTCGGTAATGGCTTGGTATTCTTCAACGTAAGTCGGTTTGCTCATGTGCTTGCTCCTGCTTCATAGGATTAGTGCAACAAAGGCATCAGGCTTTGGTATCAAGCCAGACAGATCCATAACGTGTGTAGGCGGTAGGAATCTCGATGATTTCCTTAAGATCATCTGCAGCGGTGCGAACCCAGAATGGATCTCGGAGCATTTGCCGCCCGACAAACACCAGATCAGCTCGGCCGTTCTGCAAGATTTCTTCTGCCTGACGCCCACTCTGGATCACCCCCACAGCGCCTGTCGCAATATGCAATTCCTTACGCAGTAATTCAGCGGCCGGCACCTGGTAACCCGGATAGGTCTCGACCTTGACCATCTTGATCCCGCCGGAACTGCAGTCGATCAAGTCAACGCCCTGCGCTTTCATCCAGCGACCATATTCGAGAAACGATTCGGGCGTGTTTCCGCCTTCGGCGTAATCAGAGCTGGAGATGCGAACGAATAGAGGGCGATCCCCCCAATGAGTTTTAACCTCTTCCAGTACCTCGCGCAGGAAGCGATAACGACGCTTGGCATCACCGCCATACTCGTCGTCGCGGGTGTTAGCCAGCGGCGAGAGAAACTCACTTAACAAGTAGCCGTGCGCGGCATGGATCTCAAGCACATCGAAGCCCGCTTCGCTGGCGCGACGTGCGGCATCGCCGTAAAGCTTTACCAGAGCCGGAATCTCATCAGCCGCGAGTTCGCGAGGAACAGGGCTGGTTTGCGTAAATGGAATCGCCGATGGCGCGATGTGAATCAGACCGGGCAGGTCAGCATTGCGCCCCGCATGGCCGATCTGAGCGCCGGCTTTTGCACCAAAACCGTGAAGCAATTCTGTTAGCGCCTTCAAGCCAACAACGTGCTCATCGCTCCAGATGCCAAGGTCACCGGCTCCAATACGACCGTCAGCCTGAATGGCCAGCGTTTCGGGAAAAATCAGTGCTGCCTGACCCAGGGCACGAGCGCCGTAATGAACGCGGTGCCAGTCGGTCACGAAGCCATCATCCGCCGCCATGTGCATGCACATAGGGGACATGACGACCCGGTTTTTCAGGGTGAGGCCCTTAATTTCATAGGGTGATAACAACAAACTCATCTGGCAGATTCCATCGTGGTGAACATGGAATCATGCTAACTTTTGCAGCACATCGACGTAAGTACGCACAATTTTGTGCGGTAGGCACACTTTTTATACCAAGGTGATAACAGTGAAAAAATGTAACCCTCAGGATGAGATTGAGGCTTTCGCGTGTCCCGTCGCCTTCACTGTTGATGTCATTGGTGGAAAATGGAAATCGCTCATGCTTTTTCACCTGATGTCGGGCACGAAGCGCTTCAACGAGCTGCGTCGGCTAATTCCAGATATCACGCAGAGGATGCTCACACTTCAGCTCAGAGAACTGGAGACTGACGGGGTGATTCATCGCGAAATCTATCGCGAGGTGCCACCCAAAGTTGAGTATTCGCTTACAGCGTTAGGTGACTCACTCGCGCCATTGGTGAGTGCGATGCGAGAGTGGGGCGCAGTGCATGAACGCACGATCCTGGAGCTCAGGCGCTCTGCCGTCTGTGACGACAAGTTGGAATCTCTGGCTTGAATCATGCCGATGTTGAGAGGTGGAGGGGGTGAACAATACGAAGTTTGATGCCCGCTTGGCGCAGGGTTGAAACTGCACGAAAATCACTCGCGCGTGATGAGGCGAATTTTTGAGGTCGCACTGCCGTTACGAAAAATTCGGGCTGCCACCTTATTTCATGTCACGCCATCGGCTTCGGGCGTGTAGATACGCCGTCAAATCGCTGTAACCTAGTTGAGCTGCAATCTCCGTTAATGACTCTCCCTGCAATTCAAGATGCATTTCCAATTCTGCGCGAATCTGATCGAGCAATTGTCTGAAGGTTGTACCTTGCTCTTCCAGCCGTCTGCGCAAGGTCCTTGGCGTCTGGTGCAGCGACTTCGCCAGATTGTCCAGATTGGGAGTTTCACGTCTCGCTAGAGATCGTCGCGCTCCTTCAGCAACCTTGGCTGACCAACCGCTGAAGTTCCGATGCGCGGCGATCCGTCGATCCAGCTCCTGCGTTAATAATTCCAACATCCCGTGATGACGGGTTTGCATTGGCAGGCTTAAGCTTCGAGCATGAAAATAGAAGCAGTTGATCGAGCAATCAAACTCGACTCGATCACCAAACCATTCGGTGTATTGCTTGTAATACGACGGACGCGAATGAGTGAACTTTGCCAAAATCGGCTGCACATTGTGTCCTGTACCTCGTCGTAACTGCGCTATGGACATAACCCCGTAGTGTTCGACGACATACCGCGCCAACTCTCCTGGCGCATCAACGTTCAATTCGACTCCGACGCCGTTTTCGTCATTAACCAACCTGACATTGTCTGTGTCCGAGGCAAGAGGTGCGTACCGGGCCCAAAGGTGCATGGCTGACAAAATATCTGGACTGTACAGGCAAAGATAAGCCAAGACATGCCAGTCCTGGGGTGTGAATAGCGCGAACAATTTTAATCCGATCGCCGGATCGATACGTGCCGCTTCGCGCCACAGTTGATCCAGTTCGATCAGGTTGTAATCCGTACTTTTCCGGGCAACCTGGCTATCAAGGAAGCGCTCCAATACCTGGCCCAGCCTGCCGCGATGAAAGCGTTGGGGGGGGCGGTTGGCCGGTTCTAGCTCAATTTTGTCCATTTCGCGCATTGGGAGGACTTGCTCGCAGGTTTCTAATGAAAGGGCATTGCCCGCAAGGGCCTAAATCGAGAGTGCCATGAATACAACAATGCTCGTCAATAACCCCGCTGTGATAGTAGCCGGGATTTTCCTCTCCTTCATTTTACTGGAACTTGCCTGTTCCTCGCTTCGTCAGTCGTCAGGTAGTAAACGTGACGTGCTCATTGAAGTCGTCGGCTCCGGTATATTAGTGATGGTCACATTTCCTTTAGTCATGTGGCTAAGTGGTCTGATATTAAATCACGCCATCCCGGAAATGAAGGGCGCACTGACCTCTATTCCATGGATCGCAGGATTTGCGTTGTTTCTACTGCTGGATGACATGACCCAATATTGGTGGCATCGCCTGACGCATCGTATCCCTGCTCTTTATGCATTGCATCGCGCACATCATTCCGCGCCCTATATGAGTATTCGCATCGTCTACCGCAACAATAGTTTCTACTATCTCTTGATGCCGGGCATCTGGCTATCAGGCGTGTTGATTTATCTGGGGCTCGCACCCGTTTATTATGTTTATCTGATTATAAAAATGACTGTGATCTTCGCCGCACACAGCAATGTTGCGTGGGACGACAAACTCTATCGCATTCGCGCTTTACGGCCGATCATCTGGGTTCTTGAGCGAACCATCTCCACTCCATCCACTCATTCTGCGCATCACGGTTTGACTGCAGAGGATGGCGTGACTCACTACAAAGGTAATTTCGGTAACCTGTTATTTTTATGGGATGTGTTGTTCGGAACAGCCAAAATTACCCGTAGGCGTCCGCCAGCATACGGTATCGAACACTTGTCACCGATAAGCTGGAAAGAAGAATTGTTCTGGCCAATCGTTCGCTCCCATCGCACGGCACCCAAGGTAAGTGAAGCTAAACAGAAGGTCGCACAATGAGTCGTCATATCGTTCTGCTGTCTGGATCGAATAGATCCAACAGTCAATCAATCAAAGTTGCGCATTATCTGCGCGAGCGGTTAGAAGCACTTGAGCTTTGTGACTCAAGCGAACTAATAGATCTGGCGTCGAGTCCGCTACCGCTGTGGCCAGAAGAAGACACTCAGAAAGCCTGGAGTGCCCAGCAATCCACCCTCAAAAAAGCAACAGCATTGATCGTGATTAGCCCAGAGTGGAATGGCATGGCTTGCCCGGCCCTGAAGAACTTTTTTTTGTACGCAGGATTCAGCGAACTAGGACATAAACCCGCGCTTCTAGTTGGCGTTTCGGCTGGACTTGGGGGAGCCTACCCAATTACAGAGTTACGTGCTTCAAGCTATAAAAATAGCCGGATCCTGTATTTGCCTGAGCAACTGATTATTAGAAACGTTGAATCAATGTTTAACAGTGAGTGCCCTTCAGATGAAAATGATATGCGCATCCGCGCACGTACCGATTGGGTTTTGCATGTTCTTTGCCAATACGATGACGCCTTGCGTACGATACGAACTGCAATCAAATATCCTCCTGAGTTCTCGACGGGGATGTGAGATTGTCGCACCTCAATAAGTTTAAAGTGCAACTGTTAAAGCTAAACATTAGTGGCTGCCGGTAAAGGTCAACTATTTCCAACTCAGCCCAGATCAAACCACAGTGGGCCGTAACTCCTGCGCCAGTTCAATCAGTGCGCGCAATCGCGCCGGCACGAAGCGATGGCCCGAGTAGTAGAGCCTCAACCCGCCAAACGACGGGCACCACGGCAGCAACACCGGCACCAGGGCGCCGCTCGCCAGTTCTTCCTGGATGAACCACTCGGAAATGAACCCAATGCCGAGGCCCGACACTACGGCCTGTTTGATGGCCAGCAACTCGTTGGACGCGAAGCACACCGGCAGATCCATCTGCAGTTTTTGGCCATCGCACTCCAATTCCCACTGGTAGAGGCCACCATGGGCCATGCGCATGCCGATGCTCCGGTGGGTGAGCAGATCTCGCGGATGCTCGGGCACGCCTTGGCGTTCGAGGTACTCGGGCGTGGCCACCACAAGCATGCGGATGTCACCTGAGAGTGCCACGGCAATCATGTCTTGCGGCACAGACTCTGCCAGACGAATCCCGGCGTCGAAGCCACCGGCGATGATGTCGACCATGCTTGATTCGCTGACGATGTCGATGCGCACATCGGGATAGCGCTGAGCGTACTGCTTCAATAGCGGATCCAACAGCAGGTAGGCCGCGCCATGCGGTGCATTGATGCGCAATGTGCCGCTGGGTTCATCGGGGCCGGCGCTGGCTTCCTCGCCGGCACTTTTGATCTGTGCCAACGCAGGTGCGATGCGTGCCACATAGCGTTGGCCGATGTCGGTGAGGGCAACGCTGCGCGTGGAGCGATTGAACAGGCGCACTTTCAGGCGAGCTTCCAGGCCGGCCACCGCGCTGCTCACGGCGGTGGTGGACATGCCCAACTCCTGTGCTGCGCCGCGAAAACTGCTGCGGCGCGCCACGGCCAGTACCACTTCCAGCTCGGTCATTGCTGTTCTGTGCATGGATTGTCCTGAATATAAGGATGCTTCATCAGCCAAAGGATGGCTTATCGGAATAATGAACCCTTCTTAGACTCCTTCACAGAGGCTCGATTCAGGCGAGCCGTTTTTGAGCGAGGAGTCGCCATGCAACGCATTGAACATATCTACATCAACGGCGAGTTCGTCCTTCCACACGGTCAGGAATGGTTTGATCTTCATAACCCGAGTACCGAGGAAGTCATCGGCCAGGTTCGGCTGGGCGACGCACTGGACGCACAGCGTGCGATCGCAGCCGCCAAGGTTGCGTTCCCGGCGTGGGCCCGTACCAGCCGGGAGGAGCGCATTGCGGCACTGCACCGCATGCACCGGGCCATGGCGGCAAGGGAGGAGGAGCTGCTGGAAGCCATCCTCGTGGAGTACGGCGCACCTGCGGTTCGCGGGCGCTGGATGGCGACTTATCCGGCCGAGGTGATCGCGCAGGCAATCGATGCACTGGAGGCATTCGATTTCGAGGAACAGGTCGGCATGGCCAGGGTCATTCTGACGCCGGTGGGCGTGACCGGTCTGATCACGCCCTGGAACAGCAATGCAGGCTTCATCTGCAACAAGCTGGCCACCGCGCTGGCAGCAGGCTGCACCGCCGTCATCAAGCCTAGCGAGATGAGCGCATTGCAGACGCAGGTCGTGGTCAGTGCGTTGCACGAAGCGGGGCTGCCACCGGGTGTATTCAACATCGTCAACGGGCGAGGCGATGTGGTCGGTGAGGAAATCGCGCGACATCCCGATGTCGCCAAGATCTCGTTCACGGGCTCGTCCGCTATCGGGCGACACCTGGTAAAAACCGGTGCTGACACCATGAAGCGCGTGACGCTTGAACTCGGCGGCAAGTCGCCCACCGTCGTACTTGACGATGCGGATTTCCAGGCAGTCATGCCGCTGGTGCTGCAAGCCGGATTTCTCAACAGCGGCCAGGCTTGCATCGCAGGCACTCGCATCCTCGTGCCGCGCCGCCGGCTGGCAGAGTTCGAGCGCATTGCGAAGGAGGGCGTCTCACAGATCCGATCGGGCGATCCGCGTAACACCGACACCGACATCGGTCCGATGGTGAGCCAGAAACAATGGGAACGGGTGCAGCGCTACATCCGTACCGGCCAGGAAGAAGGCGCGAGGTTGCTGGCGGGTGGCGAAGGTCGCCCGCAAGGCTTGCATGCCGGATGGTTCGTGAAGCCCACGATCTTCACTGATGCCAACAACCGGATGCGCATCGCGCGTGAGGAAATCTTCGGCCCCGTGCTGACAATCATTCCCTACGAGGGTGATGCCGATGCGATCAGCATTGCCAACGATACGGACTATGGGCTGAGCGCCCTGGTGCTGGGAAAAAGCTCGGAACGTTGTATGAACGTCGCTCGTCAGATCGATGCGGGGCGCGTGCTCATCAACACCCTGGCCCACGAATCACGTGCGCCCTTCGGTGGATTCAAGCATTCAGGCCTTGGGCGCGAAATGGGCAGGTGGGGGATCAGTGCGTATTTGGAGCCGAAGGCGTTGATCAGCTCTGCCCCATTGAAATGACTGGGTCAGGTTCCTGTCTGGGGGCACTGGAGGGGGAATGGCAATTTAGCGTTCACTGAGCGACTGAAAACGGCCCGAAGCTGCCCTTGATGTCTGTTTGTTGTCGTCATATCTTACGGGCATTCATGGAGGATCCTGGCTGATGGCTCGCGTGGGTTTGAAACTGACACCCGGTTTGCGGACTGAGAGTATGCTTTCCCCGTTTTACGGGATCGACGTCAGGTTTTTTGCTCCTGCTATGGGGCAGTTTCGTTCGCAGGGTGGATTGGCTGTACTGCTCCAGGCACCGCCCCGTCAGCTTCACCTGCGCAGTGTTTGAAGATGCCGGGCTATCTTCAGAGAGCATTGCTCAGTTCAGGTCAATGTTGGCAGCGGAACATGGATGATCGCGTCGTCCCGGCATGTCGGGCACATTCTCAGGAGATAATTGATGAGCGCTGGCGATGTACCTGTGGGGCAAGTGGTACAAGGCTACGTAACGTTTCTGGGGAGTGAGGGGACGTGGATTGGAGCGCAGTTCATGAGCTTCAGTTATAGCGCCAACGGGAAGCGGTTTCACAAGTCTCTCAACGAAACCATTGACGCTTGGTCAACTGCAACTCTGCGTAAAGCCTCATACGGGCTGAAGGTAGGCGATCCGGTGTCGGTTTGGTGCTCTCTCAGCGACCCAGATGTGTGTTGCATCGGCGAAAAACCAGCCGACAAGCCGGCATTGGTGCGTTTGATTGAGTCTCTGGGAGCGATAGGGTATTTAAGTTGATCCACGCTCTCCAGGCCGACATGTGTTGAATTCAACATCACGAATATCCGCAAATATCAGCTTAAGTCTCGGCTGACATCCGATGATGTTCCACCAAGAAGTCCACGAACAACCGCACCCGCGCCGGCATTGCCGCGCCACCGACGAATACCGCATGAATCGGTTCTTGGTCCCCCGGGTTCCACGCTTCCAGCAGCGCAATCAGTTTGCCGCGCTGCAGATCCTCACTCACGCTGAACTCCCCGATACGGGCAATGCCGGCGCCCATTCGCGCGAATTGCGCCAGCGCTTCACCACTGCTGCATTCGATGTTGCCGCTGACCTTCAGGGCAAACGCTTTGCTATCGCGGATAAATGGCCAGTTGGGTTCGGCACGCTTGAAATTGAAGCGCAGGCAGTTGTGTTGGAGCAGGTCTTCCGGTTCCTGAGGGATGCCGTGGCGTTGCAGATACTTCGGCGATGCCACCACGACCTGGCCGGTGGTGCCGATCCTGCGTGCGGTCAGCGGGCTGTCGGGCAGATGGCCGAAGCGCACCGCGACGTCGGCTTGCCCGCCAAGAATGTCGACCACTTCGTCGCCGAGGTTGAGGTCGACGACGATGTTCGGGTAACGGGCGCTGAAGGCTGCGATCAAGGGAACGATGGCCAGCCGTCCATGGCCAAGGGCGGCACTGACCCGCAGTCGCCCCTTGGGCACGCCTTGATCGGCGATGGCTTCTTCGACTTCATCCATGTCGGCGAGGATTCGTCGGGCGCCGCGCAGGAACGCTTCGCCCTCGGCCGTGAAGGTGATCGCTCGGGTGGTGCGCAACAGCAGGCGGGTGCCAAGCCGTTGCTCGGTGCGCGCGATGATCCGACTGACGGCCGACGGTGTCAGACCCAGTGCACGCGCGGCGGCCGACAGGCTGCCTTCCTGCGCGACGGTGGTGAATACGCTCATTTCACCTGATCTGCCGTTGAAATCCACTTGTGCCTCCTACGCAAAGGTGATTGCCAAAAATGCTATCTACCGCCTGAAAAGACGGGATCGTAGCATTGGCGGCATAGATAAGGAGCTTTCCATGCGTATCAATCCACCACTTGTTGCACTCGCCATCGGTGCCTTCGGCATCGGCGTAACAGAATTCGCCCCCATGGGCATGTTGCCGGGTATCGCTGCGGATCTGGGCGTTTCCATTCCCGCTGCCGGTTTGCTGGTCAGTGCTTATGCGCTGGGCGTATTGCTCGGCGCACCGCTGATGACCCTGACCACCGGCAAGATTCCCCGACGCTATCTGCTGATCGGGCTCATGGCGATTTTTACCCTCGGTAATCTGATGTCAGCGTTGGCCACCGATTACTACAGCCTCATGGTCGCCAGGGTGGTCACCTCACTGAACCACGGTGCGTTTTTTGGCGTTGGCTCCGTCGTCGCCGCCACCCTGGTCGCCCCGGAGAAACGTGCCGGGGCGGTTGCGGCGATGTTCATGGGCCTGACGTTGGCGACCATCGGCGGTGTGCCGCTGGCTGCCTGGTTTGGCGAAATGTTTGGTTGGCGCACGGCTTTCTGGGGCATTACCGGCCTGGGCGTGCTGACCATGGCTGCGTTGTGGTTCGCTTTGCCCAACGTGCGGGCGCCGCAAAGCGTCGGTGTCATGGCGGAAATTCGGGTATTGGGGCGCGGCCCGGTGCTCGCCGCGCTGGCCCTGACCGTCGTCGGCTCGAGCGCGATGTTTACCGTCTTCACTTACATCGCACCGATCCTCAGCAGCGAGACCCATGCGTCCACTGCTTACATCACCGCCATGCTGATGCTTTACGGTGTCGGGTTGACGCTGGGCAACATGTGGGGCGGCAAGGCCGCTGACCGCTCGATCGATCGCACCCTGATCGTCTCGCTGAGCGTGCTGATTCTGGTCTTGTTGGCGTTCACCGTACTGATGCGCTGGCCGCTGCCGGCCGCCGTGGCCATCCTGATCTGGGGTATCGCCAGCTTCGCTCTGGTGCCACCGCTACAGATGCGTGTAATGGAGGCAGCCAAGGACGCGCCCAATCTGGCCTCGGCGGTGAACATCGGCGCCTTCAACTTCGGCAATGCGATTGGCGCGGCGCTGGGCGGCGCGGTGATCAGCAGCGGGCTGGGTTATCCGGCGATCTCCCTGGCCGGCGCGGCGATGGCGGGCCTGGGGCTGCTGATGGTGTTGGGATTTGCGTGGCGTTCCAGGACGATTGAAGCCGCCGTGGTGTAACACGTTCAACAATGCTCGGCGAGTTGTCAGTCATTCATAGGGTGAGTAAGCTGCCCCCATGAATCAGCCATCCCTATCTGCCTCCTCGCCGAGCACTCGTGGCCCCGCCGAACACGACATTCGTGACCAGATTGTCGCCGCGGCCAACGAGCATTTCAGCCAATATGGCTACGGTAAAACCACGGTTTCCGACCTGGCCAAGGCCATCGGTTTTTCCAAGGCGTACATCTATAAATTCTTTGATTCCAAGCAGGCGATTGGCGAGGCCATTTGCGGCAACTGCCTGGGCCAAATCGCTGCAGCCGTCGAACAAGCGGTTAACGCAGAAGCGCTTTCAGCCACCGAGCGTTTGCGCAGGTTGGTCAAAACCGTGATCGCCACGGGTGTGGATCTGTTCTTCAACGATCGCAAGCTCTACGACATCGCGGCGTTTTCCGCATCAGAGCGCTGGAACAGCGCCCAGGTGTACGAAGCGCAGATCAAGGGCTTTATCCTCGACATCGTGCGTCAAGGTCGAGAAGCGGGGGAGTTCGAGCGCAAGACCCCGCTGGACGAGACCGTCGAGGCGATCAATCTGGCGTTGCGACCTTTCGTCAACCCGTTGCTGTTGCAGCACAATCTGGATTTGATCGAGCAAGCGCCCACGCTGACCACCAATCTCATCCTGCGCAGCCTCATGCCTTGACCCATCGCTGAGCAAGGTTTTCAGGCGATTCGAGTCAAACGACATCCCCTCATTACGTTTCCTGCCCACCGGCACATCAGTGCTGGGAGGGCATTGAATTTAGTCTTATGTGACCATTGACTGAATCGGTCACATGGATAATATGGCTTCGCTGTAGTGCTCGATGTTCTATTCCAGTGATCTCCATAGAGTCCAATAATGAAAAAAACAATGCTCAAGAGGCCCGTGGGCCTGGCCTTCGTGCTTGCGTCTTCCAATGTGTTTGCCGGTGGCTTTGCACTCAACGAACAAAGCATCAGCGGGATGGGCTCGGGTTTTGCCGGGCGCTCCTCTTCAGCTGAAGACGCCAGCACGATCTACGGCAACCCGGCGGGCATGGCGCGGCTTAAACGGGAGCAGGTCAGCGTGGGCGCGGCGACACTGTTCGCCAAGTCGGATATCAGCCGGACGCGCAGTACGTTCGGCGGCAATGAAGATGGCGACATGGTGCCGACGACCACCGTACCGATGGGGTATTACGTCAAACCCATCGATGACCACTGGGCATTCGGCGTCGGATTTTATGTACCGTTCGGGCTGATCACCGACTACGGCCGTGGTTTTGCCGGGCGCTATTACGCCAACAAGAGCGAAGTCACCACGCTGACTTTCCAGCCGACCATCAGTTACGCCTTTAACGAAAAAGTCTCGATCGGCTTCGGCCCGACCATTAACCGTATCAGCGGCGAGATATCGGGCATGGTCCCCAATCCACTCAGCCCGGGGCGTAATGACGGCAAGCTGAAAAGCACCGGCGATGACACCGCGCTGGGCTTCAACGCCGGTGTGCTGGTGCAGGCGACAGACCAGACCCGCCTGGGCCTGACCTACCATTCCAAGGTCAGTTACCACCTGGATGCGAAAACCAAGGTCACCGATGGCATCTTCAGCGTGCTGGGCGTCAGCGGTCGCAACTATGACGCGTCGCTGGACGTGGACACGCCGGAGTCGGTGGACTTTTCGGTCACGCATCAAATCAATAACGACTGGACGCTTTATGTGGGCAGTACCTGGACGCGCTGGAGCCGCTTCAAGGAGCTGACGATCGAGAACAGTGGTTTGCCGCCATTGCTGAGCGGCCAATTGGGCAAGATCAGCGAAGAGCAGAACTGGCATGACACTTGGGCTCACGCGATCGGTGCAGCCTATCAATTGAATAACCAGTGGGTGCTGCGCGCCGGTTTCTCGGTTGATCAGTCACCGGCTAACAACACCAATCGGGGGCCGCGGATTCCGACGGGCGACCGCAAGGTGCTCAGCTTCGGGGCCGGCTGGACGCCCGTGGAAAATGTCACGATCGACCTGGCTTATTCCTACCTTTGGGAGGAGAGCGTCGAGGTCAACGACACCTCGACATCGAGAGGTGCCTACAGTGCCCAATACAAGAACAGTGCGAGCGGGCTCGGGACTTCGGTGAGCTACCGTTTTTAGGCAGGCCCGTCAGCCGATTCGTAGTTCGATACTGCAGGTGGTCAGGATGCAGGTTGTGACCATTGACGTTATTGGTCACAAGGCTGAGAATATGATGATCATCCTATTCCTCAGTAAGGGAACCTATGCGCCGGCTCCGACCTTTCCCCATTGCCGCATGCTTGTTGCCTCTCGCCCTGAGCGCCTGTGGCGAATCTTCCAGCGTTGCAGATCCCCGTACGCAGGCGCCGCTGGTCAGATCCGCTGCGGTTCAAGCGTCACCCGATGTCGCTCGCTCTTTCACCGGCGTGGTCGCGGCGCGCGTTCAGGGCGACCTGGGTTTTCGCGTATCGGGCAAGGTGCTCGAACGTCTGGTTGATACGGGGGAGGTCGTCAAGCGGGGTCAGCCGCTGATGCGTCTCGACCCGATCGACCTCGGGCTGCAAGCGCGGGCGCAGCAGGCGGCGGTCATAGCTGCTCGCGCCAGCGCCAAACAGACAGCCGACGATGAGGCTCGCTATCGCAAACTGGTCGGAGTTGGCGCCATTTCGGCATCAGCCTACGACCAGTTCAGAGCCGCCGCAGAGACGGCAAAGGCGCAGCTCAACGCCGCGCAAGCGCAGGCGGACGTCGCGCGTAATGCTTCGGGTTATGCGCTGCTGGTCGCTGATGCGGACGGCGTGGTGGTGGAAACGCTCGCTGAACCGGGACAAGTCGTCAGCCCGGGACAACCGGTGGTGCGCCTGGCCCGCGCAGGGCAACGCGAAGCCATCGTGCATCTGCCCGAAACGTTGCGTCCGGCAGCGGGCTCCACCGCACAAGCCAGCCTCTACGGGGTTAATTCAGCGGCGGTGACGGCGAAACTGCGGCTGCTTTCGGACTCTGCAGACCGTACAACGCGCACGTTTGAGGCGCGCTATGTGCTCGAGGGGCCGCTGGCCAATGCGCCGATCGGTGCGACCGTGACCCTCAGCATTGCCGAAGGCGCCACCCAGACACAGGCATTACAAGTCCCCATCGCAGCGATTTACGATCCGGGCAAAGGCCCCGGGGTGTGGGTCATCGCCGGAACACCGGCAACAGTGACCTGGCGAGCGGTGCAGGTGCTGGGGTTGAGCGATGATTCGGCCCGCATCGCCGGCGACCTCGCTGCCGGTGAGCAGGTTGTAGCGTTGGGCGCCCACCTGCTGCGCGATGGCGAAGAGGTGCGATTGCCGCAGCAGAACGAAACCAGCGTTGCCGGGAGTCGTCCATGAGCCAGGGGCGCTTCAACCTTTCGGCCATCGCCGTGCGCGAGCGGGCGATCACGGTGTTCCTGATCTTTCTGATCGCTGTTGCGGGGACGTTGTCGTTCTTTAAGTTGGGACGTGCGGAAGATCCACCGTTTACGGTCAAGCAGTTGACCGTGATTACTGCGTGGCCCGGTGCGACGGCGCAAGAGATGCAGGATCAGGTCGCCGAACCCCTTGAAAAGCGCCTGCAAGAACTCAAGTGGTACGACCGCTCGGAAACCTACACCCGCCAGGGGCTGGCGTTCACGATGGTGTCGTTGCTCGACAGCACGCCACCCTCGCAAGTGCAGGAAGAGTTCTATCAAGCGCGCAAGAAACTCGACGATGAAGCCATTAGGCTGCCGGCCGGTGTGATCGGGCCGATGGTCAACGATGAGTTTTCCGATGTGACCTTCGCGCTGTTCGCCTTGAAAGCCAAAGGCGAGCCACAGCGCTTGCTGGTGCGTGATGCCGAAGCCATGCGCCAGCGTCTGCTGCATGTGCCGGGGGTGAAGAAGGTCAACATCATCGGTGAGCAAGCCGAGCGCATCTACGTTTCGTTTTCCCATGATCGGTTGGCGACCTTGGGCCTGTCGCCGCAGGACATCTTCGCCGCCCTGAACAGTCAGAACGTGCTGACGCCCGCCGGGTCCATCGAAACCAATGGGCCACAGGTGTTTCTGCGTCTCGACGGTGCTTTCGACAAGGTGCAGAAAATTCGCGACACACCGGTCTCCGTGCAGGGCCGCACACTCAAGCTCTCTGATGTCGCGACGGTTGAACGCGGTTACGAAGACCCGGCGACTTTTGTTGTGCGCAATAACGGCGAAGACGCGCTGCTACTGGGTGTGGTGATGCGCGAAGGCTGGAACGGTCTGGATCTGGGCAAGGCGCTGGATGCGGAAACCGCGCGGATCAATGCAGAAATACCGTTGGGCATGACGCTCGCCAAAGTCACCGACCAGGCGGTCAATATCGACTCGGCGGTCGGCGAGTTCATGGTCAAGTTTTTTGTCGCGCTGCTGGTGGTCATGCTCGTTTGCTTTCTCAGCATGGGCTGGCGGGTCGGGGTGGTGGTCGCCGCGGCAGTGCCGTTGACCCTGGCGATCGTGTTCGTGGTGATGGCCGCCACCGGCAAGAACTTTGATCGCATTACCCTCGGCTCATTGATCCTCGCGCTCGGGCTGTTGGTCGATGACGCGATCATCGCCATTGAAATGATGGTGGTGAAAATGGAGGAGGGCTACGACCGCATCAAGGCATCTGCCTATGCCTGGAGCCATACGGCGGCGCCGATGCTGTCCGGTACGCTGGTGACGGCGATCGGCTTTTTGCCCAACGGTTTTGCCCAGTCCACTGCCGGCGAATACACCAGCAACATGTTTTGGATTGTCGGCATTGCGCTGATCGCGTCCTGGGTCGTCGCGGTGGCGTTCACCCCGTATCTGGGCGTGAAGTTATTGCCGGACATCAAGAAGGTCGTAGGTGGCCACGCGGCGATCTACAACACGCCGAATTACAACCGCTTCCGCCGGCTGCTGACTGCCGTGATCGCACGCAAATGGCTGGTGGCGGGCACGGTGGTCACGCTGTTTTTCGTCGCCGTGCCAGGCATGGGGCTGGTGAAGAAACAGTTCTTCCCGACCTCCGACCGCCCCGAGGTGATGATCGAGGTGCAAATGCCCTACGGCACCTCGATCGAGCAGACCAGCGCCACGGCCGCCAAGGTCGAAGCCTGGTTGCACAAGCAGGATGAGGCAAAAATCGTCACCGCCTATATCGGCCAGGGTGCGCCGCGCTTCTTCCTGGCGATGGCGCCCGAATTGCCCGACCCTTCGTTCGCCAAAATCGTCGTGCTGACGGACAGTCAAGAAGCACGCGAAACCCTCAAGTTCCGACTTCGTGAAGCGGTTGCTGAAGGACTCGCGCCGGAGGCCCGCGTAAGAGCAACGCAAATTGTCTTTGGTCCTTATTCGCCGTTTCCGGTTGCCTACCGGGTGATGGGTCCTGATCCGGCGAAGTTGCGCGACATCGCCGAGCAGGTCCGCGGCGTGATGCAAGACAGCCCGATGATGAGAACGGTGAACACCGACTGGGGACCGCTGACCCCGACCTTGCATTTCAGTCTCGATCAGGACCGTCTGCAGGCAGTGGGGCTGACCTCCAATGCGGTCGCCCAGCAACTGCAGTTTCTGCTGAGCGGAGTGCCGATCACGGCGGTGCGCGAGGATATTCGTTCTGTGCAGGTCGTCGGGCGTGCGGCGGGCAATATCAGGCTCGACCCGGCGCAGATCAAGGGTTTCACTTTGGTCGGCGTGTCGGGACAACGCATCCCGTTATCGCAGATTGGCGAGGTCGATGTGCGCATGGAGGACCCGATTCTGCGCCGCCGTGACCGCACACCGACGATCACTGTGCGTGGCGACATTGCCGAAGGTTTGCAGCCACCGGATGTATCGAGTTCGATCATCAAGCAGTTGCAGCCGATCATCGACACGTTGCCTTCCGGTTACCGCATCGAGCAGGCGGGGGCTATCGAGGAGTCCGGCAAGGCGGGCAAGGCGATCTTGCCCTTGCTGCCGATCATGATCGCCATGACGTTGCTGATCATCATCGTGCAGGTGCGTTCGATCGCGGCGATGATCATGGTCTTCCTCACATCACCGCTAGGCTTGATTGGCGTGGTGCCGACGCTGCTGATCTTCAATCAGCCGTTTGGCATCAATGCGCTGGTCGGTCTGATTGCGCTGTCGGGGATCCTGATGCGCAATACGCTGATTCTGATCGGGCAGATCCACCACAACACGCTGGAAGGGCTGGACCCGTTCCACGCCGTTGTCGAGGCCACGGTGCAACGCGCACGGCCGGTCCTGCTGACGGCGCTGGCGGCCATCCTGGCCTTTATTCCCCTGACGCACTCGGTGTTCTGGGGCACGCTGGCCTACACCCTGATCGGCGGCACATTCGTCGGTACCATCATGACGCTGGTGTTCCTGCCAGCGATGTATTCCATCTGGTTCAAGATCCGTCCTGAGCACAACGCTCAGACTGAAACAGTCAAACTGGCGTAGTGACAACGCCTGCAATCGAGGCCCGCTTTGGCGGGCCTCTTTGTCCCCCCGTCAAAGTGTGGTGATCTGCCCGTTGCGGTCCAGCTCATACACCTTGTTGCCCTGCAATTTCTCCTTCAGCCACCGCTCGGCCTTGCCCAGCGGTCGCTGCCGCGCCCACAACAAATCCACACCGATCTGCCAGTCCGTATGCGGATACGCCGAGAGCTGCAGTTCCACCAGCTCACCATTGGCCAGTTCGCGCTGAACAAGCTGACGGGGCAGGGTGGCCCAGCCGAGCCCGGCGCGGACCATTTCCAATAACGCCAGATAGCTTTCCGCTTGCCACAACTGGGTCGAGCGCAGGTATTCGCTGCTCGGCAGTTTGCTTGCGTGGGCGCTGAAGGCCAGGCGGCGATGGACGTGCAGGTCGTCGAAGGTGACGTCATCGAGTTGCGCCAATGGATGCTCGGGATGGCAGACGTGCAGCATGATCAGTTTGCCCAGTTGCTGGAACGCCAGTTCCTTGGGGTAGCCGGGCTGCGAAAACGCCACACCGAGTACCGCTTCGCCGCTGCTGACCAATTCGCTGACGTCGCCATACACCGGATGGCGGATGATCAGGTCGACAAAGGGGAACGCGGCTTCGAAGGCCTTGAGCACCGGCATGATCGGGCCGTACGGCGTTTCAATCGCCAGTGTCAGGCTGGTTTCGACATTGTCCGAAAGGCAATCGGCGTGGGCTTCGAAGGTCATGCAGCGTTCGAGCACGGCTTCGGCCTGCACCAGCAATTTGTGGCCGCTGGCGGTGAGGGCAGGGCTGCGGTTGCTGCGATCGAACAGGTCGACGCCAAGGTCGGTTTCGAGGTTGGCAATCGCCGCGCTGATGGTCGATTGGGTCTTGCCCAGTTGGCGCCCGGCTGCGGAGAACGATCCGCTTTTGACCACTTGGACGAACATCAACAGTTGATCGAGTGAGAAGCGCAAGCGGTGAACTCCCGGGTCGAAAATAAAGGTTTGGAGCGGCTAACGAATGCGTGATTGTGCCATCGAAAAAAACGATGGTTGCTAATTTGTTTCATCGTAATAAACGTTCAACTATGGTCCCGCGTCAAACGATCTCCGGGGCGGATCTGACTTTCAAGCGCCCCTGAGCATGCCCGCGATCTCAACAGATGCCGCACCTTCAGGAGCGTGTGAAATGACTACACAACGCATTCATCCGGTGGACGAGGTTTTGCCACTGCGACAGTTGTTCACGTTTGGCTTGCAGCATGTGCTGGTGATGTACGCGGGAGCGGTGGCAGTGCCGCTGATTCTCGGCAGTGCGATGGGGCTGACCTCGGCGCAGATCGTTTTACTGATTAACGCCAACCTGTTGACCTCGGGGGTGGCGACGTTGATTCAAACCCTTGGCTTCTGGAAGTTCGGCGCGCGGCTGCCGCTGATTCAGGGCTGCTCGTTCATAGCCCTGGCGCCGATGATCATGATCGGCAAGGAATTCGGCCTCAGTCAGATTTTCGGTGCGGTGATCGCGGCGGGCTTTATCACCATTGCGTTGGCACCGGTGTTCATCCGCTTGCTGCGGTTTTTTCCGCCGGTAGTGATTGGCAGTCTGATCACCATCATCGGCATCTCGCTAATGCCGGCGGCGGCGATCTGGCTGGGCGGCGGCAATCCCGACTCGGCGGATTTTGGTAATCCCGCGAACCTGTTGCTCGGTTTGGCGACGGTCAGCGTGACGCTAGTGATCTACGCCAAATGCAAGGGCTTTCTCGGCAACCTCAGCGTGCTGATTGGTCTGTTCGTCGGCAGCCTGATCGCAGCAGCCTGCGGTATGACTCACTTCAATCGTGTCAGCGAAGCGGCGTGGTTTGAGCTGAGTGCGCCGATCGCCTTCGGCGCGCCGGAATTCGCACCGGTGCCGATTCTGATCATGACCCTGGCGATGCTGGTGATCATGGCCGAGACCACCGGCAACTGCTTGGCGATCGGCAAGCTGACCGGCAAACCGACCACGCAACAGACTCTCGGCAATGCGTTCCGCGCCGACGGCTTGTCGACCATGCTCGGCGGTTTGTTCAACAGCTTTCCCTACAACGCCTTCACTCAGAACACCGGTTTGATCGCGCTTTCCAACGTGAAAAGCCGCTTCGTCGTGGCCGCCGCCGGGGCAATCATGGTGCTGATGGGCCTGTTCCCCAAACTCGGCGCGTTGATCGCCGCCGTGCCGACGCCAGTGCTCGGTGCCTGCGCGATCGTGATGTTCGGCATGACCACGGTGGCGGGGATTCAGGAACTGTCACGGGTGCAATTCGAGGGCACTCGCAACGGCATCATCGTCGCCGTATCGGTGAGCGTCGGCGTGCTGCCAATGTCCTTTCCGGCGCTGTTCGAACACGTCGGCCCGACCCTGAAACTGGTGCTCGACAGCGGGATTTTCCTCGGTGCGATCACCGCCATCGTCCTCAACATCCTGCTCAACAACGATAAAAAATCCACTGAAACCATCGGCGCTGAACTGGCCGACTGACTGTTTGTTTTCCACTGCCCAGGAGTTACCCATGAATCAATTCACTCAGCTCATCCCGGCTGGCGTCAGCGATCTGGATCTGGCGTTGTTGCGCCAGACCATCGCCTTGTCCGAGGCATCGAAACAACGCGGTCGCCATCCGTTCGCGGCATTGGTGGCCGACCGCAACGGCAAGGTGATTGTCGAAGCGGGGAATAACTCGATGCCGCCGGAAGGCGATCCGACGCAGCACGCCGAGTTGGTGGCGGCCGCCGCAGCGGCAAAATTGCTGTCGCCGCAAGAGCTGGAACTGTGCACGCTGTACACCAGCGCCGAACCTTGCTGCATGTGCGCCGGCGCGGTGTATTGGACCGGAATCGGGCGAGTGGTTTATGCCTTGTCGGAGCATGCCTTGCTGGGATTGACGGGGGATCATCCGGAGAACCCGACGTTCTCCTTGCCGTGCCGCGAGGTATTCGCCAAGGGGCAGCGCAAGGTCAGTGTGTTGGGGCCGATGCTAGAGGGCGAGGCGGCTGAGCCGCACAAGGGTTTTTGGTCGTAACCAGCTTTGCAACGAAGCTCGAATGGGGTGAGGTTGCGCTATCCAGAGACTTGAGAGCACTTGCTCGCCGAGAGGGAGAAGGTGCGAAGTTTTGGAACTGCCAGCCCTCGGCCGATGCCGAATGAGTAACCAGAACGAGGGCAAAGCAATGACTGAAGAAACAGCACAATTTCCAGAGGAAGAAGTACCGGATCAATCGACGCCGGCGCATTCCACAGAGGAAGAGCAAAAGCGCCTTAAAGATTTTAACAAGGAAGGCATCCCGCCCGGCAGCTGCTGATCGGTAGGCACTGGCTCGGGCCACGTACCTTCGGCGCGTCGCTTTGCGACGCGCCATGAGGCGTTGGCCCGTGCCTGTGCGGCCATCGGCGGGGATTTCAAGCGTGTGTGTCAACGCTGAGTGTCATTTGGATCAATGTTGCCTGCAGCGCGTGGAGGTTGCCAGCGCATACAGAAATCTGATTTTGAATCTCGATTGTTCTTTGAGCCTTCTCTTCTTCTGGCATATTCATTCTTTCGGTTTTAGCCAGCTCTGCTTTGCGAGTTGCAAGTTGTTGCTGTATCTCGGCAATTTGTTTTTTTATGAGCTCGACTGCACTAATAGGCTGTTTGACCGTATTAACTCCTTTTTCGCTGGAATCAGTCCTAATCTTGTCGTCGCTTGTGGTTTTCTTCGTAAGCGATAGATGGTTTTGCGAATCTGATTTTATGTGTTGGTTGTTCTCTGGTTTTTTCTTATAGGTGGTTGTTCTAATGGCGCTGATTTTTGGCATGGCTAATTCTCTTGGCTTTCTCGCCTAAAGGGCGTTGGGGCTATTGATCTCACACGGTTGCGCGTGAGTGCTCACTACGCCTTTTATGGTAATGAGCCTTCTGCGTGTGGATATAGGAATTGTCTTGTTTTTATGTGCCATGGCTAGACGAGCAGAAACGACAAGGCTCTGAATAAATCAGAGCCTTGATGTTGAAGATTTAAGAATTGAACGTGTTATTTCGATGTGTCTACGCTGGTTGAGCAAGAAAGCCTGTAATGCTCATAGTTCAAATCCTTCAGTCGTTCTGGCAGCTTGTAAGGGGCAGGGCAACTTTTACCCTGCCACTTGATTGTGATGATGCCTTGATCTTTGGTAACAAGCGCTAACGCCTTGCCGGTGGGGTCGGAAAGCGCCAGTTGTTTACCGTCGGCGTCCATCAATACCGCTCCGAATGGAAGGGGTTTGCCCTCGGCATCGTAGAGTTCGAACTGGATCCGTCTCCCTTTGCTGCCTTCGAAGCGCGCAAGCACTACTGAACCTCGTCTCGGTACGAGTTGTTGGGTGGCGTTGTCCAGCTCTATGTCACCGCCGAGATTTCGTGTGTCCAGCGTCACCCAATTCACCCGATAGGGCTGTGCGTTTGGAAGGACGGCATAGCCGTTGAGGCCGGTTTTTACGCCGGAGTAGCTGCTGACTTCTACCCCTGACATGCCAGGCACCGCCACCAGGGCGAATGTTTCGCCCACGGTCTGGCCCATGTTGATGCCCCCCGCGTGGGCCACGATCGAGCCGGCCGCGCTCAGGTTCTGTGATTCATAACCGCTGCCTCGGCTGTAGCCCAATCCCAGATCACCCATCGCTGTGCGGGTACTCAGGCTGAGCGAGCCAGAGCGATCACCTTGCACACTGCGGCCGGTCTGTACGGAATAGTAGGTGTCACTGTCTTCAGTCAGATAACCATTGATCCCGGCTTGTGTACTGGTGCCGGTATTCTGATGATTGCTGGAAATATAGGCGCGAGGCGCGCGAGGTGTCGATCCGAGCGGGAATGAGATCGAAACGCTCAGTTGGGTGTCGTGAGTGGTGTCACCGCGTGCGCCGAACTCTTCGGTTTTACTCAAACTGATGTTGTAGTTCAGGTCGCGCCAATTATTGTTGTAACCGGCAGAAAAGCTGCGCGAACCACCGCGATCCCAATAGCGCTGATCACTGGCATTCAAGTACAGCGAGCCGTACTGGCGCGCTTCACCCAGGGTCTGGTTGATCGTGAGGTCGGTACGGGTTTTGGCGTTACCTGCGCGCCGCGTAGCGCCGGTGCTGGTGTCCTGAACGTGGTCGGTCAGCGTGCGGTAACCCTCGGTCGAATAACGATAGGCGGCGAGGGTGAAACTGGTATCGGTGCCGGTGAAGGTCTTTGCATAGAGCGCGCGTACGCTGCTGCCCTGGGTCGTTTTACCGAATGCCTTGCTAGACGATTGCGTGAGGTCCAGTGACATCGCGCCAATCGAAGTGTTCTTCGCCGCACCGACGGAAAGCGCCTTGAAACCATTGCTGGCCTGAATGCCGGCAATGCCTGTCAGGTTGCTGGTCAAACCGTAGGCGAAAGTACCGCCCAGGAAGGCCGGCTTGTCGTAGCCCTCGCTGTTGTTGTTGAATTTTCCGCTCGACAGGCTGTACTTCAATTGACCCTCACGCACCATCGTCGGCAAGGCGGAGAACGCCTGTCGGGTGACCTTGCGCCGACCATCCGCCTCGACAATGGTGATCTCCAGATCGCCATTGGAGCCCGATGGATAGATATCACTGATCTCGAACGGACCCGGCGGCACGTTGGTGGTGTAAAGAATGTAGTTATCCTGGCGGACCTCGATCTTCGCATTGGTTTCAGCCACGCCACGAATGATCGGCGCATAGCCGCGCTCGCTGTCTGCGCGCATGCCCTCATCAGAGGCCACCTTGACGCCTTGATAGCGCACGCTGTCGAACAGGTCTGAGTCGGAAAAGATTTCACCCGCGCTCAGTTGCCCCTTGATCGCCGTGAGGTCGCGCTGGATGAACGTGCGGTTGCTGACAAACCGGTTGGGCCGGCCGGTGGCACTGCTCAGATTGGACTCGTTGCGCAAACGCCAGGCACCGAAGTTGATGCCGTTGCGCAGACCCAGGTTATTTGAGATTTGCGTCGAGTAATCGGTTTTGCTGCGGGAGCTGCTCAACTGATAGTTGATGAACCCGGCGGCCACGCCATCGTCCCAAAGCTCTGGGTCCACATAGCCGCGCATGCCGCGCGCCATCGCGACCTGCGGCACGCTGATATTGAGGCGCAGGCGGTTGGCGTCAAAACTGAGACTGGCTTGTTCGATCATCGACGCAAGATCGTAGTGATCGGCCGGCCGTTGCTCGTCAACCAGACCTTGCTCACGCAGTTTGCGCATGTCTACGCCTAGCTGCTGTAACAATTCCAGGGTGATGCGTGGCTCGACTTTGCCGTTGAGCGGATTGGCCGCGAAATCAACGTCGCGGCGACCGACCAGCGTGCCGTTGCTGAATACGTCAACGCGATATCGGCCCGGCAGAACGCTGTTGGCATTCAACAAGGGTTGCAGATCGACCGCAGATGAACCTTCCAGAAACAAGGTATTGAACGCTTCACCCGCTACCGCGGCGGGGGCTTCGGCACCCATGGCGAATCCACAGATGGCCATATTGATGGCAAAGCACAATGGATGCAGGCAGCCCAACGCCGTTTTGTTTTTATGGCGCGCAACGTGATGCTTTACACAACTTGAAGATGTGTGGTGTTGGGAGGAAAACATGCAATTTGCCTTATCAGTCCGTATTGCTTCAACCGGAGTCCGGAACTCGTAAATAGCTTGTAAATTGGCGGGGTGGGGCGGGGAAGTTATTGGGCGGATGCATCTTTCAAGCGCTCGGCATGACTTTCGGTAGCGCTGAGTGGTGCATCGAATCGTTGTTGTGCGCCGTAATCGTTAATGGCTGAAAAAGTCAGACGCGGAGATCCAGGTGGCAACTCTTTCAAGTTGAATGAACGGACTTCGCCCGGAACGATCATTGTCGAATCAATCACCAGTTCGGCTTTTTTTCCTGCAGCGACTTTCAGGTCGGCCAGCGATACGTGGTAATTGCTTTGATTTTTTACTTTCAGTACCGACTTGCCAGCTTGCGTGACCAGTTGCCATACAAGTTGCACCGGCGCTTGCGCGGCGTCACCGGCGAGTCCATCCGGACGGAAGAAAACCTTGATGCGCTGACGTACCGCCAGTTGCAGCGTATTGACATCGGCAGCACTGGCCTGAGGGATTTCCTGCACGTTCAGCCACACCACCGACTCTTTGTCCGCAGGCATGCCGCGGCCTTCATACAGAATCCTCAACAGTTGCTGTTGATTGGGTTCGAGTCGGGCCAGCGGTGGAGTCACCGCAAATGGCGGCGCGCTGCCAGCCGTGTCGCCGGCATCCAGCCACGATTGCGCCAGGATGGTTTGCCCGCCGTTGCGCACGGTGACGTTTGCCTCTTTGTGCGCGCCATCGAAGATGACCCGGGTGGAACTCAAGGAGATGCTGGCGAATGCCGAGTGCGTCATCAACACCCCGGCAAGCCCCAGACACAGCGGAAAATAGCGACTTAACATAGTTTTCACCGATTGATCTGGTGGGGAAGGACGAGGCACAGCGGCCCCGTCCAGGTATTGCGCGCTGCTTATTCGTATTCGAGAACGAACGGCAGAGTGGTGTTACCGGTACCTGCAGTAGCGGTGGTCTTGTCGCCGGTGGTGACGTAAGCGGCTGCGAACGACAGGGTGCCGTCGCCGCCAGTGGTGCCGTCGCCAGTCAGGCTGGTCTGTACTTTGGCTGTGGCTTCGGAGCTCAGGTCGATCAACTGGCCGTTGCTGTCCAGCAGCGCGATACCTACGCCTTTGGCCGCATCAGTACCTTGCAGCTTGAGAACTTTCTTGCCATCAACCAGGCCCGAACCGCCGTTGACGGTTGGTTTGAACAGCATCGACACCTTGGTGCCGGCGTTGCAGTTCACTTTCAGGTTGAAATCGTTGGCAGCCACGCGACCAGCACCCGGGGCAGAATCGGTGCCCATGTCTTTGATCGATACGCTGCCCATGTCCACGGCAATCATCTTGTCGTTACCCGAAGCGCCATCTACCGAGCACGCATCGTTGTTGATGACGCCGGTGAAGCTGATTTGACCGCTGCCGCCCTTGACGGCTTTAGCGGCTTCTTCTTCAGCCAGTGCACCAGTGGAGGCAGCCAGTACGGAAAGAGTGAGTACTGCGAAAGCGAACTTTTTCATGTTTATATCCGAAGTTATTGTGAAGTGCTGCATTGAAATGCCAGGCCATGTTAGGTCGGTGATAGCGATGGGTCTTTGAGATTTGTCTTAAAGCGTGATAAGTGCGAACAAGGCGGCAATATCGGAAGTGAGTATTTATATCTTCAGTCAATTTTACGGCAGGCTAAATGAGACAATTCTCAAAGTCGCACGGGTTCTGTTCGGTTACTGTTTGCGGATGCAGAAATTCTTAGTCAGTGCAAAGTTTGTGAGCGGTCTTTCTGCTTGAAAGATAATTCAGATGTTTTGCTATTAATGGCTGATAGAAAGAGGTTCCCGGTTTGTGAGCACGCTTCGAATATTGGTATTGGAAGATCACGCCTTCCAGCGCACGGCTGCGGTCAGCGCGCTTAATAGTCTGGGTTACAAAAATATCTTTCAGGCGGCTGATGGCAAAGATGCGCTGGCTGTGATCTCCCAGGCAGGGGGTGTGGACGTTGCGTTGTGTGACCTGAGCATGGCCGGGATGGATGGTTTGACCTTTTTGCGCCTGGCGAGAGAGGCCGGATTGATTCGCGCAGTGATCATCTGCAGTTCGTTGCCTGAAGACTTGTTGCGCACGGTTGATCGAATTGTCACGTTGCAGGGCCTGGAATTGCTCGGCAGTGTTGCAAAGCCGTTGATGGTCGATGTGCTGGCGCCATTGCTGGCGCGCTATCGGCCGCACAGCCAGGTCGATGTCAAAGTGGCGGAAAGTCATCTCGATCAGCCTTCGGAGAACGAAGTGCTTGAAGCGATACGTCGGCAGGAATTTCGCGCGTACTTCCAGCCCAAGTTTCATCTGCGCAGTGGTGAAGTGGATGGCGCCGAGGTGCTGGTGCGCTGGCAAAGCCCCAGTCGCGGGTTACTTTCACCGGGCATGTTCTTGCCCACGATCGAGCGTTGCGGGCTGCTTGACGAAATGTTTTTCAGCCTGCTCACGCAAGGATTGAGTCTGCAGCGTTTCGTGCAGTCCCACGGCAAACCGTTCAAGCTCGCGTTCAATCTCGACGTGACGCAGATGGCCAACCCGAATCTTGTCGATCGGATCAAGGCGCTGTTGCGCATTCACGGTGCCTCGCCAGCCGGGCTGATATTCGAGCTGACGGAAACCGGTCTGCTGCAGATGCCCGAGATCAGCATGGAAAACATGGTGCGTCTGCGCATGCTCGGCTTCAGCCTGGCAATCGATGATTTCGGTGTCGGCTATTCTTCGCTGGAGCGACTGTGTCAGATGCCGTTCAACGAAATCAAACTCGACGCCGGCTTCGTGCAGAATTTCCAGCAGGCTCGCTACAGTGCGGTCATCCACGGTGCCTTGGCCTTGGCGCGCGAGCTGGACATGCGTGTGGTGGCAGAGGGTATTGAAACCGCAGACCAGGTTCATCACCTGGCTCGACTCGGTTGCCAGTGGGGGCAGGGCTTCTTCTACGCTCGCCCCATGAATTGGGCGCATCTGGTCGATTGGCGCTTCGAGGGTCAAAAGTCGTCCTGGCGCCGCGCAATAGGTACGTCCGACCTTTGATGCGCGCTCGCGGTCTGACTTTTGGGACAAAGCCCTATTTCGTCGTGTCTTCAAAACAATCATCATGTGCCGAGAAATCAATCAGATGCACCTGAAAGCTTCGGTGATGCCCGGGATCTGCTGCGGTTGCCAAGTGCTGATGATCCTTCAACCCTCCTCATCATGGAGTTGCTCATGCATTGGTCAGTCGTGAATCCGTTACGCGTTGCCATCCTTGATGATCACTCGCTCATACGTCTGGCGATGAAATCGCGGCTGACGCGCGAAGCCGAGTTCAGTGTCGTGGGCGTGTACGGGAGCAGCGCGCAGTTGCTCGCTGGATTGCGCGAGGTCGAAATCGACCTGCTGATACTCGACTACAAGCTGCACGATGGTGAGCTGGACGGGCTCAATCTGATTCGCCTGCTGCGCAAGCAATATCCAGACATGCGCATCCTAGTCTCATCCTCTGAAGAGCGCCCGGCGGTGGTGAACATGGCGATCGGAGCGGGCGTCAGCGGATTCTTCGGCAAGTCCCAGCCAGTCGATGACCTGATCACGGGCATCCGTTGCGCAGCGTCCGGCCAGTTGTACCTGTCGCCGGCAATGGCCTTCGAGCTTGATGTGCTGCCTGCGTCGGTCGATGAACCTGCTGGTGCCAATGATGACGGCGCGGCGCACAGCGACGATTTCCTGAGCAATCCTTTGCTGTCGCCGAAAGAGAAAGAAGTCTTGCGTTGCTGCCTCGAGGGTATGGGGGTGACGCAGATTGCTTTGAAGTTCTCGCGCAGTCGCAAAACCATCAGTGGGCAAAAACAGGCCGCTTTCAAAAAGCTTGGCATTCGTGGTGATGCAGAGCTGTTCAAGTTGCAGCACAGCCTGACAGCCGACAACCAGGGATAACACGCTTATGTTTCAACTGTTGCGCGGTGTTTTGCTCGTCAGTGTGCTTTTCGTATTCGGTAGCGGGTCGTTGTGGGCAGCAGAGCCGCGCACTCTGCAGGTGTTCGGTCGATCAGACTGCAAGACGCTGCAGGTCGATCTGGGCAATGAAGACTGGAGTTGGCTGCGGCAGAAACGCAGCCTCGTATTGGGATCGGCACTTCCGGATTTCCCGCCTTATGTCATGACCGCCAGCGGTACGCGTTATGAGGGCATTGCCGCCGACATCGCCTGCATTATCGGCCAGGCCTTGCATGTCGAAGTTACCGTCAAGGCATATCCCGACCGTCGCGATGCCATGGCGGCGCTTGAACGCGGCGACATCGACATGTTGGGCAGCTCCAACAGTTTCGAGTTGATCGACGGCCTCGTCGCGCTCAGCAAGCCTTATGTCGAAGACGTGCCGGCAATGTTCATGCGCGGCGATGATCGGCGACCGATGCCGGCCAATCTGGCCGGTTTGCGTATTGCGGTTGCCGACGATTACCTGCCATCCAGTCAGCTCCATGGTTTGTATCCCAATGCCGAGTTCGTACTTTTTCCATCGAACGAGTTGGCACTGGCCGCGCTGGCGTTTGGCAAAGTCGATCTGTTTCTGGGCGATACGGTGTCCAGCAACTATCTGATCAACCTCAACTACTTCAACTATGTGCGCCTGCACTCGTTCGTCAAAACGCAAACCAACGGTTTCAGCTTTGCCCTGCGCCGAGGTAATGATCAACTGCTGCGTCTGATCGACTCGGTCATCGAGTCGATGGGTGACGGCAAGATAGCCGAAATCACCAAGCGCTGGTCCGGTGGCGGCGGGGCACTGACACCCAAACGTATTGACCTGACACCCGGCGAAGCACGCTGGCTTGAGCTGCACCCGGTCGCGCGGTTCGTGATCAATGACGATCAGGCGCCATTTGCGTTCTTTGATGGCGATGGCAACTTTGGCGGAATCGGCGCCGATCTGCTGGAACTGATTCAGCGGCGCACCGGTTTGCAGATCGATGTGGAGCGTACTGACAGTTTTTCCAGCTTGAGCACACGCCTGCTGGATGGCAGCGCCGATATCTCATTGCTGACGCCAACGGTCTCCCGTGAAGTCGGTATGCGTTTCACTCACCCATTCCTCGCCAGTCCCTTTGTGATCGTCACCGCCAAGGATGCAGGCGCGCCTTCAAGCCTGCAGGAGCTACGCGGCAAGCGCGTCGCCGTCCCCGAAAGCTCCGCGGAGCGTGAGTTGCTCAAGGATTATCCCGACATTGAAATTGTCGACAGCGAGACAGTGCTGGGTGCGCTGGCTGACGTGAAGGATGGGCGAGCGGATGCGATGATTACCACGTTGCACGGTGCGCGCTACTACATCGCTCACATCTACAGTGACAGTTTGCGCATCTCCAACATCGTCGGCATGAACAAGGGTTTCCTCGCCTTCGCCGCCCGGCGCGCCGATACCGAACTGGTCAGCATTCTGAACAAGGCTCTGCTGAGCATTCCACCCGATGAGCTGGACGTGATTCTCAACCGTTGGCGTCCCATTGCCGCGTTCTCGGGACTGTCGTGGCGCGATTACAAGGTGTTGATCTATCAAATCAGCGCTGGTGCCTTCTTGATTATCCTCGGATCGCTGGCGTGGAATTTCTATATTCGCCGGCAGATCCGCGAGCGCAGTAGGGCAGAGCGCTTGCTCGGCGATCAGCTGAAGTTCATGGGGGCGCTGATCAACGGCACGCCGCATCCCATTTACGTACGCGATCGGGAAGGTCGGCTTGTCACCTGCAATAACAATTATCTGCAGACGTTTGGCCTGTTGGAAAAAGACGTGATCGGCAAGACCGTGCTCGAAAGCGGCAAGCGCAATCGCCAGGAAGCGTTGCAATTTCACGATGACTATCTGCGCGTCATCGAGCGGGACGAACCTTACGAGGTGGATCGCACGCTGCATGTTGGTGAAACGCGGCTGATCATTTATCACTGGATCCAGCCTTATCACGACACGACGGGGGAAGTCAGAGGCGTGATCTGCGGCTGGATCGACATCAGCGAACGCCGCGAACTGATCGAGGAGTTGCGTTCGGCGAAAGAGCTGGCCGATGAGTCAAGCCGCGCCAAAACCACGTTCCTCGCGACCATGAGCCACGAGATCCGTACGCCGATGAGTGCCGTGATCGGCATGCTCGAACTCACCCTCAAGCGCGCCGAGCAGGGCCACTTCGATCGACCGGCGATTGAAGTCGCCTACGACTCGGCGAAAGGCCTGCTGGAGCTGATCGGCGATATCCTCGATGTGGTTCGCATCGAGTCTGGGCATGTCAGTCTTTCGCCCAAACGTGCCAACCTGCGCGAACTTGTGGAGTCCGTGGCGCGGGTGTTCGACGGCTTGGCCAGGCAGAAGAGTCTGGTATTGAAGCTCGATATCGACGCCACAGTCGGCTGTGACGTACTGGTTGATCCGATGCGCTTCCAGCAGGTGCTCTCGAATCTGGTCGGCAATGCCATCAAGTTTACCGATACCGGGCATGTCAGCGTCTCGATTCGCGGCCAACGCCTTGCTGACGAACGTTTGCAGGTCGACCTCAAAGTCGAGGATACCGGCATCGGCATTTCCAGCGCTGATCTGCAGATCCTGTTCCAGCCGTTTTCGCAAGCCAATCACGGCCCCTCGAACCGGGGCGGCACCGGTCTGGGATTGGCGATTTCACGTTCGTTGTGCGAGTTGATGGGCGGGCGACTGAACATCACCAGTACGCTGGGCAAAGGCACCTGCCTGGAAGTGTCGCTGTTCTTCAATATCCTCAGTCCGCTCGGCGGCAAGGTGCTGCCTGTTTCGGTTGTCCAGGACAAGCCAGTGCCGACGCTGCGGATTCTGGTAGTGGATGACCAGAGCGCCAACCGTCTGCTGCTGACGCAGCAGCTCAGCTTTCTTGGCCAGGCGGTGCGTGATGCTGCCGATGGTGCCCAGGCATTGGCATTGTGGCGTTCGGAGCCGTTCGACATTGTGATCACGGACTGCAACATGCCGGTCATGAACGGCTACGAACTGGCCCGCACTATTCGCCAGGACGAACGCGACAGTGGTGGAGCGCGGTGTATCGTGCTGGGCTTCACAGCCAACGCGCAGCCGGAAGAAAAAGTGAAATGCCGAGAGGCGGGGATGGACGACTGTCTGTTCAAACCGATCAGCCTCAGCACCTTGTCGACCCTGCTTGCCGGCTGGGAAAAGGACGTCGAAACCGAGCCAGTTGAAAGCCCGCCTGCGGCGGGTATCAAGGAGCTGGGGTCGATTCGCGAGCGTCTGACCGAGCTCACCGGAGGCGATCTCGACATGATGAAAGAACTGCTGCGCGAGGCGCTGTCGAGTTGTGAGAAGGATCTGGAGGAGCTGCATTCGCTGATACCCGAAAGCGATCCCGGGTTGTTGGCTGACCTGGCACATCGGATCAAGGGCGCGGCGCGCATTGTCGCCGAGCATCAGGTCATCGAGGCGTGTAACGACCTTGAGGCCGAGTGCGAAGCGCCGGTCATCGATCCACTGGATATCAATCGCAGCGCGTTGAAGCTGGAGCATGCACAGGCTGATCTGATCAAGAAAATCAAACGGGTCGAGCTGTAACCGTATTGGCGCAGGGCTCTGCTGACTGGCCTTGCATTGAAGGGGGACGTTAAAGATCATTTTGCAACGGGCGATACCTTGGTTAATAACCATGGAGTTTCGCGATGATCATTCGACGTCCTTTATTGATTGCCTGTCTCTGCCTGCTGAGTTTTGACACCGTCAGCGCGGCCCAGTCTGCGCCTGTCAGCGGAGTGATTCGCTTCAGCGGACAGATCGTCGAGACAAGTTGCATGGCGAGTGGCGCCAGCCGTGCTTCTGCTTCTGTCGAGCTGCTTGATTGTCCGCAGGCGAGCACCGGTCAGATATTCTCGGTGACTAACGTCAGTGCAGCAGGGCGGGGTGAGCCGCGCCAGCAAGTGTTCGTGAGGATGATTGCCGATACCCACGAGCAGGAAAAATATTACGACCAACGTTTGCTGCTCACGGACAACAAGGGCCATCAGATAACGACTGGCAATTACGTCGTGACGCTGACGCTGCCTTGATGGACTGAGAAAGAATGAGTTTGCGCCCCTTGTTTCAAGGTTACTGATAACAAGGGGCATTAATAATGAGAATTGTCTGGTTCGTACACAACCGTCCCGCGCTTCTGGCATTGCGCCGCTCTCCACCGTTGCAAAATCCCTCCTTCCAATAACCTTGAACCAAGCCACGCCGCGCTAGCGCAGGCTTGTCGTCAAGGTGTGCTTTTCGTTCAGCGAATCCTGTGGTTATTTTGAGACAAGTCTCATATCGGCCAGGTTGGCCCCTTGGTTATTTTCTTGAAAGGAAGAATGGAGCTGCCAAAGGTGTCCGATGTTTCTTGAAAATAACCGAAGTCGATCCTTGCGGATCCTGATCGCCGATAACGACGTGCGTAGAGGTCTGTCGATTGAACAACAGTTCAACAAGCTGGGCTGTCTCAGCGTAGTGAACGTCTGTACTTATCGTGACCTGAGAGTACTGACGTATTACTGCCCCCAACGGCTCAGCCTGGTCGTCGTCAATGCTGAGTTGCTCAACGAGATGGCGATGGATCCGCTCGATTTTTTTGGGGAAAACCCGCTGATTCGTCACCTGCTGATTTTCAACCCCAGTGACGATCATCAGTGGTCGAAGACCTTCTTCAACCCGCATCCGCAACGCTGGATGCGTCTGGTCTCGAAAATCAATCTGCCGCGATTGGCGGACTTTCTGATGCTGGCCGACCCGACGCTCAAGGAACTGGCGGAGCCGGCCTCATCCGAATCCACGCTTCCTTCAGGTGCAAACCGCTAGCTGTTGCGCCTTCGCGCGGTAATCCACTTGTGCTTTGAGGTGCTATTGCTCAGCGCCTGCTTTGCTGCCCGCTCGTTTGCCCCATTGTCTTGAATACACTCTAAGGTAAGGCATCATGCTGCTTCGTAAACTCAATCTCGCGCCGCGTTCGGCGCTGTGTTTTGGCTTGTTCTGTCTCATGATTATCGCGATCGGATTGATCGCCTTGCAGCAAGTCGACTTGCTCAATAAGGCGGAGACCTATGTCGAGACGACCATCGTGCCGAGTATCAAGCTGCTCGGACAACTGGATCGTGAACTCATCGAAATCAAGGGCAATAACGCCCGCCTGCGCAACCCTATTGAAACCCCTGAGCGCAAGGCTCAGGCCCTGATGGACATTCAGCAATCGCGTCAGCTCATCAAAAATCATCAGCGCGCACTCATTGATCTGCTGGCAACTGACGCCGGACGTGAGGCCTTCGAGGCGTTCGCCAAAGCACAACAGGTCAATGATCAGGCGCAGGACCAATACCTTGAAACCGTGGCGAACGGGCAGCTTGAAGCGGCCATTGCGCTGTCAAAGAATCAGATGCGTGCCGCCTCGGACGGCGTGCAGGTCGCGCTCAAGAAGCTGATTGCTCTCAATGAGATCGAAGCTTATGAAGCGGGCAAGCAGGCCGACAATGTCTACGAACACACGCTGTGGATCGTCAGTGTGTTCATTATCATTGCCATCGGTGCTTCCTTGGCCCTGGCGGTGTTGTACACGCGCAGCCTGACGGTGCCGATTGCAGGCTCGCTGAGGGTGGCGGAATGCATCGCCGCCAACGATCTGAGCGAAACCATCGCGCTGGATGGCTCCGATGAGGCAGCGCAGATGCTGTCGTCGTTGGCCGCGATGCAAGCCAGTTTGCGTGATGCGCTGATCATGATCCGTGACTCGTCCACGCAGTTGGCCGAAACCTCGGAAGTCATGCACGGCGTCACCGAAGATATTTCGCGTATCACTCAACGTCAGAGTCATGAAATCGAAATGGCCGCCACCGCCGTGACGCAAATGAGTGCGGCGGTGGAGCAGGTCGCGGACAACGCCGCATCGACCTCGCAACTGACGTCGGAATCAAGCGCCGCAGCCATTGCCGGTAAAGCCCAGGTCAGCGAAACGGTCGCGGCAATCAATCTGATGGTTTCCAGCGTGCATGGCACCTCGGCAGAAGTGCAGGCGCTTTCTACGATGGCGAGCGATATCAGCAGCGTGCTGGACGTGATCCGAGAAGTCGCCGAACAAACCAATCTGCTCGCGTTGAACGCGGCCATCGAGGCGGCGCGGGCGGGGGAGGCGGGCCGCGGCTTTGCCGTGGTTGCAGATGAGGTGAGAGGGCTGGCGCAGCGTACGCAGAAATCGACCGAGGACATCGAGTCCATGGTCAGCTCCATTCAGTCGGGCACCAGCAGGGCGGTTTCTTCCATGAGTCACACCCGCTCTCAAGCTGAAAGAACACTCGAGATGGCCAATATCGCCGGCGAAGTGCTGACTGACATCACTGGGTCTCTGAATCTTATCAATGAACGAAACCTGCTGATGGCGACCGCTGCCGAAGAGCAGGCTCAGGTTGCGCGCGAAGTGGATCGCAGCCTGATCAGCATTCGCGACCTGTCTTGCGAAACTGCAGAAGGCTCGAAACAGACCGCCGTTGCGTCGGCGGAGCTTTCGCAATTAGCGGCATCGCTGAATAAGTTGACCAAGGAATTCAAGCTGTAAAGAGTGAGCAGGAAGCCCTGATCACCAGGGCTTTGTTTGATCCGCGGTCAATCCTGTTGTGCAGCGGCCGCTACCTCATTTCTGTGTTGGCTGCTCGGTTTGTGCCGTCAGTTGTTCAATGCAGGTGGCGAGTTGTTTTTCATAGCTTTCAAGCACCGCTTCGGCTTCAGCTTCGCGCTCATCACGCAAGCGAAAGAAGTCATCGCGACTGAGCTGGTCCGCTACGAGGCGGATATTTTGCTCGATGATCGCGCACAGTGAATCTTCATCCTCTAACGCGGCGCTGGTTTGCGCCGCGCGTTGAGTGTTTTCGAGCTCCGTCTTTGCCGTCTCGGCGGCCTTCGCCTGTTCCTTCGCGGTAAGCAGGTCAGTCTCCAGTGCCTGCTTTTGTTCTGCCAGACGCTTGAGTTCTGCGCTCATTGACTGGATGGCATCGGCTCGCTGTGTGAGCTGGATCTCCTGCTTTTGCACCACGGCCTTCAGTGGAAACAGATTGTTGAGCTCATAACCGGCGGCGACAGTCATGGCGATCAGCGCCAGTGCCAGAATCGTCAGGCAATAGATGGCGGCGTTGCTCTGGGGTTTTGGGCTATTGAGGGTATCGAGGGCTCTCACGGAATCGTTTCTCCTTTCAAGAGTGGACAGTGTAATGACCGATTTCCGTTGCGCCTTTAAGACGAGTCTTAAATTGTCTGTTGGTTATCTGCGCTGGTAAAGGATGGTGTTCAATAACGTGTCCTTTTATAGGTTTTTCCGATTTGGCTAGTTAGCTATAAATCTATGAGAATTGTCTGTTTGTTGAATAAATAAACTTTTTGCGCAAGTGCTGTTTATTTATTATCTTCTCGTTCCGATTGTGGTGGTTTTGCTGCCGATTAAATATTCGCGCCATCGTCAGTCATTCAGTTGTTTGCATGCAATGCAGAGTCAGAGAGAGTGCTATGAAGTTATCCCGTATATCAATTGTCGGACTCTTGTATATGCTGTCGTCAAATACAATGGCGGCGGTATGCGAATTTTATCCCGATAATTCCATGGGCGACCTCCGAGTTGTCCTTCCGGCCACGATCTCGGTGCCGCGGGACACGCCGAACGGCACGGTTATCTATGAAAGCCCAATCGTGACCCTGGGAGCCATTCCCAGTTCGTTCAGGTGCTCTGCGGTACACAATGAAGGTGTTCGCAATTCTGTGGGCTTCACCCAATCAGGCGCGCAGATTTTTCCTGTTGGAAATACCGGGATCGGCTGGCAATGGATTCGACCGCCATCGGGCAAAGCATGGAAAGGCTTTCCGGGAGACACCGACGTTGCTGGCGGTTGGGGGTGGAATGGCACTCAGCACATCTTGCGTCTTGTAAAGACGGGTGAGATTTCCGGTAGTGCGACGATACCCTCAGGCCAATTGGGGAAATTTGTCGCTGCTGAAATCGAGCCTCTGGCATTGAATACAAGTGGCACGCGGGTGGTCTCACAGTCTTGCGAAACACCCGATGTAAAAGTTGATATGGGTAGCTATAACTTGAGCGATTTCCCGAAGAACGGTGCCTATGCCAAGGAGCAATACTTTTTTCTCAGTATGAAAAACTGTCCTGCCGGAATAAACAACTTCCGCTACTCCTTTTCGCCCACTGCGGGCAGCCCTCTGTGGGACGCTAATACTGGCATGGTAAATCTGAACAGTAGTTCCACTGCCAAAGGTTTGGCATTGCAGATGCGCTTCAGAGACGGGAAGCCACTCAAGCTGAATCAGAACTACATAATGAAAGCGCCTACATCGGAAGGCGGGAACGCATCTGTAGACTTGCAAGCGCGCTTCGTGCGCATTGAGCCCGCGAATTCACAAATGAGAGCGGGCAATGCCAATGCCGAAATTGCCTTTGTCGTTGAGTATCTATGAGGAAGCCAACAGCTTCTTCACCTCAGCCACAATCACTTCAATGTCGAAAGGCTTGGGCAGCACCACGTCAAACAGATCCGAGCGCTGCATGCCGATGTGCGCCTGCGCTCCACTCATGAGAATGATCGGCAGGTGTTTGACGGAAGGCTGAGCACGCACGGCTTCGGCGAATTCGAGGCCGTCCATGACCGGCATCATGAAGTCCGTGATGATCAGTGCTGGCCGTTCTCTCTCCAGCACTTCGAGGGCTTTCTTGCCATTGCTGGCCGTCACCGTCATGAAGCCTTCATCCTCCAGTGCAAAGCCAAGAATGTCAGCAATCAGATACTCGTCGTCGACTACCAGGATGGTGGTCATGTTATTTCAACCCGCTCGAAGACTTACGATATTGAACCAGGCAATGACTCAGATGAGACGGAAGGTTCATTTCTCAAAGCCTTTTCCAGGAACACATCTTGATCACGGATGACTACCTCGAACCGCGAAGGGTTGTAGGAGCTATCACGTATCTTGAGAATGGAAAGCGTCCTGCGAAGTTCAGCGTGATTTTCAAAGAAACGCATGAGAATCAGGTTGTCAGCAATACTGGACAGGTCGGAATTCGGTGCGCTGACCTCGGAGCCAAACAGATCGCGCATTTCCCACGAGGCGAAGACCGTGACGCCTCGGGATCGCAGCTCGTTCATCAGTGCACTGAAAAAATCGGTGATGCGTTCCGGTGTGGTTGAAACCCGAGTCATGCCGCTGAGGCTGTCGATGAACAGGCGCTTGATTCCTTTTGCATCGACCAGGCTCAGCAGGCGCGCACCGAGGGCGTCGAGCAAGCCCTCGGTGGTCGGCTGCCAGGCAATGCTCAGTGCACCGCTGTGTTCCATTTCTTCAATATTGATGCCCAGCGAACGGCCTTTGAGTCGCAGCCGTTGCGGGCTCTCATAGAAGCCGAAATGCAGGCCCGGCGCTTCGGCCGTCGACTGCGCGAGAAACTTCAGCCCCAGCGTGGTTTTGCCGATCCCGGAAGGTCCCATGACGAGCGTGACGCTGGAGCTGTGCAAGCCGCCACCGAGAATGTCATCCAGCGAAGCGATGCCGCTGGGAATGCGTGTCATGTCTGCGCTGTCGGGGGCGGAAGGGCGTTTGTACAGACTTTCCAGGCGCGGATAGACCACCAGGCCTTTTTCGGTGATTTCACACTCGTGAACACCGGTCAACGCGCCGCTGCCGCGGGTCTTGCGCAGGTGAATGCGGCGCACCGATCGGGTGCCGAACAGCTCTTCGCCCATTTCGATGACGCCGTCGACCATCGTGTGTTCCGGGCTGCCGTCGTCAAGGCGCGAGCTGGTGAGAAACAGCACGGTGCAACCGGCGAATGCCGCATGGCCTTGCAGTTCGGAGATGAATTTTTTCGTGTCGATCGGTGAGTCGGCCTTGGAGCGGGCGTTGAGCAAACCGTCGACGACCATGACCGTCGCTTTCTGCCGGCTGATTTCGCGCCGCAGCAGTTTCACCACTTCATCGAGGCCTTCGTTTTCCAGCGTATCGAAAGCGCTGACAAACTGTATTTCAGCGCCCACTCGGGATGCGTCGAAAAAACTCATGGTCGACAGAAACTGAAACAGTCGGTCGTGGGACTCGGCCAGCAACGTGGCGACCAGAACGCGACCGCCATTGCGGGCATGATTGAAGCCGAGCTGATTGGCGAGGATGGTCTTGCCGGAACCGGGGCGGCCCTGAACGATGTACGAAGCACCCGCGACCAGGCCACCCTGAAGCAGCGCGTCGAGCCCTTCGATTCCGCTTTGAAGGCGTTTTAGCTTTTCCACTATGCGACCCTGATCTGAAAAAACAGGCTTGTTAAGCCGGATGGATGAAATGCTAACGCCATTTCCATTTTGGAGCCATGGCGGTGGAGGCAAAGTAGCGTTGGAAAGTGGCGCTTGGCGAATGGCGGCACGCAATCCGGGAATAAGGACAACCCGCGCGCAAGAAGATTCGATTGCCAAATCCCGCGAACGACAAAGGCGGAACAGGCAGGGCTTTGCCTGACTGAGATAACGCAGGCGATGGGATTCGGACTCATGGCGACGGCCAGCGAATTCTCACGCGCCTGCCGCCGCAGCGGGCGAGTAAAAATTCAGATCCACTGTCGCCTGGATGGACACCCATTGCCTTGAGAGTCCTGGAAAGTCATGTGCGTCGGTACTACTGCGCAATAGGTATGTGCGAGGAGGGGGTACGATGAGTAAGGGTAGCAAGGGGTCAAAACGATTGAGGCGGGGTCCTGCCATCCAACGTTCATAAAAACTTAACGAGATTGCTGCAGAGTTAAGGAGCCCCTATAAGGAGTTTCCTTGATGAAACGATTGATCAAGTCTGCTGCGTTCGTTGTGACTGCATCTCTGTTGGCTACCTCAATGTCCTTCGCGGCGGAAAACGTCCGGCTGACAGGCTCCGGAGCCAGTTTTCCGGCACCGATCTACCTCACCTGGTTCAAGGATTTCAGCAAAAAGTCGGCGGGTGTCACTGTGGATTACCAATCCAAGGGCAGCGGTGCGGGTGTACAGGACTTTTTGAATAAAACCGTTGATTTCGCCGCCAGTGATTCTGCGATGAAAGACGAAGACATTGCCAAGGTGGGCGAGGGCGTGCAGTTGCTGCCAATGACGGCGGGTGAAATCGTGCTGGCTTATAACCTGCCGGGCAATCCTAAAGGGCTCAAATTGCCACGCGACGTCTACTCCAACATCTTCCTGGGCAAGATCACCCGCTGGAACGATCCGCAGATCGTCGCAGCCAACCCCGAGTTGAAACTGGCCGATACACCGATCACGGTTGTTGTGCGAGCAGACTCCAGCGGTACCACTGCGGTGTTCACCAAGCACCTGGCGGCCATCAATCCGGAGTTCAAGCAGGCGCTGGGGGAGGGCAACACCGTCAACTGGCCGGCCAGCGACAAATTCATCAAGTCGCCCAAGAATGACGGTGTGACAGCCACCGTACGCCAGACGCCGGGTGCCATCGGTTACATCGAATACGGCTTTGCCAAACTTGCCAAGGTTGACTTCGCGCAGTTGCAGAACAAGGCCGGTCAGTACGTGGTACCGAACGCGGAAAGCGGCGCCGAGGCACTCGCTGCGGTAAAAATGCCCGAGAGCCTGGTGGCCTGGCTGCCAGATCCGGACGGCGCCAAGTCTTACCCGATCACTTCCTACACCTGGATGATCTTTCGCAAGGACAACGGTAACCCGGCCAAGGCCAAAGCCATGCGCGAGATGGTCGAGTACAGCTTGACCGAAGGGCAGAAAATCGCCGACTCGATGGGTTATATACCTTTGCCACAGTCAGTCGTCGATCAGGTTCGCAAAGCGTCTGCCAACATCCAGTAAGCGCTCCTGAGGCCTCTCTCGGCGCCCGCTTGCAGCGCCGGGAGAGTTTCCCTTCATTCCGGAATTAGCCAATGAACACACCTTTTGTCGTACCGGTTAATCCGGCTTCTGCGTGCCAACCACCGTCCGCAAAGGACTTTCTGGTCGACCGCGTCTTCCGTGCGCTAGCGCAAATAGGCGTGGTGCTGATTCTGGCGCTGGTCTTTGCGCTGATATTCGAAGTAGGGCGCAAGGCCATTCCCGGCATGGAGAAGCACGGCCTGGATGTGCTTTTGGGGTCCGTCTGGGATGTTAATCAGGGCAAATACGGCATTCTGCCGGCCATTTGGGGGACGCTCTACAGTGCTTTCATCGCGCTGCTGATCGCCGGTTTTTTCGGTGTCAGCATGGCGATTTTTCTGACCCAGGATTTCCTGCCCGCTAAGCTCGCTGCCGTCTTTCGTACCATCGTCGAGTTACTGGCAGCCATCCCCAGCGTCGTTTATGGTCTCTGGGGGATCTACGTGGTGATTCCGGCAATTCGGCCGCTGGCGGAGTGGCTGAACAGCGAACTCAGCTGGATACCTTTTTTTGGCACGTCGTTGAGCGGACCTGGACTGCTGCCGGCGGCGCTGGTTCTGGCAATCATGATTCTGCCGACCATTGCTGCCGTGTCGCAGGACGCGCTCACCGGCGTACCGATGAAAACCAAGCAGGCTGCCTACGGCATGGGAACCACCCATTGGGAGGCCATTCTCAAGGTGATGGTGCCATCTGCCGCCACCGGCATCTTTGGTTCCCTCGTCTTGGGGCTGGGCCGCGCGTTAGGTGAAACCATGGCGCTGGCCATGCTGGTAGGCAACGCAAACAACATCTCCCTTTCTCTCTTTGCCCCGGCCAATACGCTGGCGGCCTTGCTGGCGTTGAATTTTCCCGAGGCAGGGCCGAATGAGATTGAAGTGTTGATGTACGCCGCATTGGTCCTGATGTTCATCACGCTACTGGTGAACATCATCGGTTCCATGATCATGGTCTATGCCCAACGTGGTACTAAATAATGACTGACATCACGTCCTCTGAGGCTGCATTTCCTAGCCTGCAGCGCAAGTTTGAAGGTCGCGCGCTGCGCAGCCTGGTGTTGACCATGCTGGTCTGGGGCGGTGCTCTATTGGCCAGCGTGCCATTGATCTCCGTGCTCTACATGCTGATCACTCGCGGCGGGGCACGTCTGAATCTGGAGGTCTTCACCGAACTTCCGCCCACCGGTTTCGAGACGGGCGGTGGCTTCGGCAACGCTATGGCCGGCACTTTCGTCATGGTCGGTATCGCAGCGGCGATCGCGGTGCCAGTTGGCATCATGGCGGCTATCTTTCTGGCGGAACTGGGCCCTGACAGCAAGCTGGCAAACGCCGCGCGCTTTGCCGCCAAGATGCTCACGGGGCTGCCCTCCATTCTGGCCGGGGTGTTCGCCTATGCGCTGGTCGTGATGACCACTGGTACTTACTCGGCGCCGGCCGGTGGCGTGGCACTGGCCGTGCTGATGTTGCCGATCGTCGTGCTGACGGCTGAAGAGTCGATGCGAATGGTGCCCAAGATCATGAAGGATGCCGCCTACGGCATGGGCTGCACCCGCTCACAGGTCATCTGGAAAATCGTCTTGCCGACCGGCATGCCCGCGATCCTCACCGGGGTCATGCTGGCCGTGGCCCGCGCTGCAGGCGAAACCGCACCTTTGTTGTTCACGGCGCTGTTCAGCAACTACTGGATCTACCACGACGGCAACCTGGCGGTCATGAATCCGACGGCCTCGCTCGCCGTACTGATTTACAACTTTTCCGGCATGCCCTTCGACAACCAACTCGAACTGGCATGGGCGGCCTCGCTGGTGCTGGTGATGATCGTACTGGTCGTCAATATTGTCAGCCGTATTTTCGGCAAGCCCAAGTACTGAGAACGGAGCATCTGAACCTTGAACGCATCAAATCTGCAAGTCGCGGCTCCGTTTGTCACTCAGGCGCCAGTGGTCATGGACTGCAAGCTGGACAAGATTTTCTACGGTAACTTCCTGGCAGTGCGTGACAGCCATGTTCCGATCGAAAAAAACAAGATCACCGGTTTCATCGGTCCATCGGGTTGCGGCAAGAGCACCGTGCTGCGCAGCCTCAACCGGATGAACGATCTGGTGAAGGGATTTCGCTTTGAAGGGCACGTGCATTTCCTCGGGCAAGACGTTTATGGAAAGGGCGTTGATCCAGTGGTCGTGCGTCGTTATATCGGCATGGTGTTTCAGCAGCCGAATCCGTTCTCGATGAGCATTTTCGACAACGTTGCATTCGGCCTGCGCCTCAATCGCTACAAGGGCGATCTGGGCGACCGCGTGAAACATGCCTTGCAGGGTGCCGCGCTGTGGGATGAGGTCAAGGACAAGCTCAAGGTCAGCGGCCTGTCCCTCTCCGGTGGTCAGCAGCAACGGCTTTGCATCGCCCGTGCCATTGCGACCGAGCCGGAAGTGCTGTTGCTGGACGAGCCTTGCTCGGCACTCGACCCGATCGCGACCCGACGGGTTGAGGAGTTGATGATCGAGTTGAAGAAGGACTACACCATCGCCCTGGTGACTCACAATATGCAGCAGGCCATCCGCGTCGCTGACACGACCGCTTTTTTCTCGGTTGATATTTCCCAGGGGACGCGCACCGGCTATCTGGTCGAGATGGGGCCGACAACCCAGATATTCGATAAGCCGCGTGAACAAATGACCGAAGACTACATCAGCGGCAAGTTCAGCTAAGCAGCAATCATCCAGTCAAGACGGCAAGCGGCCATGGACAAGGGTGCTGTACTGGCATCCGGCCGTTTGACCCTTTTATCTACCGTTCTCAGGATTGCCAATGTCTGCAACGCGTCGTCTTGATTTGCCCGCGATTGAACGGGTATTGCGAGAGGTTCAGGGCCGTTTCTCCGAACTCAGCAGGCACTTTACCGAGCCTCGCGATCCCTTCACTGACGAAGTGCTGCACAATGTGCTTGAAGGCTATGCGCTGATTGACGACTATGTCGCTCGCGGTGTCGACCTGTTCGACCTTCAGCAACTGAACCTGATGCTGGAGATCAACGCTACCGTCCTCTGTGGCCGGGACCCGGTTCGCCGACTGGAGTACGCTCAACACCTAGCGGCGACCGAAGAGCACTTCTTCAACAACGTTGAGGGGGGGATAAAGGACCTGTTCAACTGGTATTGCGCGTATCGCAGCGAGTCAGTCTGGAAGCGAGCGGCTGGTGTTTATGTTCGAATCCTCAGCAAGCCGCAGTTGTTTATCGAGGGTAATAACCGCAGTGGCTCACTCATCGTCAGCTATTTGCTCATGCGCGCGGGATTACCTCCGTTCGTGCTGACGCTGGAAAATGCCGGGGGTTACTTTAATCCGTCCTCGGTCATCCGCAACTCCGCCAAGCACGGGGTAAAGGCGTTGTATGAATTGCCCAAAATCAAGAAAAAGTATGCGGCCTTCCTTGAAGGTCAGGCGCCTGAGTCGATGAATTTTTTACTCAAAGACAAGACCTCGCCCGTCTTGCAAGGGGGAGATTGATGAGCGGGCAACCCATTTCCGCCAGGTACCAGGCTTCCGTCAGCCGCGTTTGGCAAGCCATGCTCGGTGCTATCCCCATGAGCGTATTCGCTCGCCAGCGCATACGGGTTTCGTTCGATATCGATGACACGCTGGCCTGCCAGCTGCATCACTGTGCCGTCGAGCAGAGCTGGTTGCCGGCTTGCTTGCATCGTTGGCTCGGCGAGCCACTGCGATGCGGTACGCGCTCATTGACCCGCGAGTTGCGGCGTCAGGGCTGCAGTATCTGGGTTTACACGTCGTCCGGTCGGACCCCGGCCTATATCAGGCGCTGGCTATTGTTGTATGGCATCCGCGTCGACGGGGTGGTCAACAGTGTGGTGCATAACCAGGCGTTGGCGACAAACGGACTGTCAAACGGCCCGTCGAAATTCCCCCCGGCCTTCGATATCGACTTGCATGTCGATGACTCCGAAGGTGTGCGCTCGGAAGGCCATGATCACGGTTTTCGCGTTGTTGTCGTGCACCCGGAGGATGAGCATTGGGCGCAGCGGGTTCTGGATGCCGTCGCTGACGTACAGGCACTGCTCGCCCGGCAACAACAGGGCAAGAGCAGGAATCCGCCGCAACAATGTCCGGAAGCCGTGTCCTGATTTTCAGTGCAGACAAAAACGCCGCTCAATGAGCGGCGTTTTTTGTAGCGGGCAGTGACGCGTCGCGGGTTATTGCGAGCCTCAGGCTACGCCGTTCCAGGGACGATCTCCGTTTTCATCCTTGATGCGGGTCGGCAGTCCCATGACGTCCAGCGCCTTGAGGAACGGCTCAGCCGGCAGTTCCTCGACGTTGGCCATGCGCTGCACATCCCACTCGCCACGGGCGACCAGCAGGGCAGCGGCAACAGGCGGTACGCCGGCGGTGTAGGAAATGCCCTGGCTGTCGGTTTCGGCAAAGGCTTCCTCGTGGTCGGCCACGTTGTAGATGAACACTTCGCGCGACTGGCCATCCTTGGTGCCCTTGACCAGGTCACCGATGCAGGTCTTGCCGGTGTAGCCGGGCGCCAGCGAACTCGGATCAGGCAGCACGGCCTTGACCACTTTCAGCGGCACGACTTCCAGGCCTTCAGCGGTCTTGACCGGTTGTTCGGACAGCAGACCGAGGTTTCTGAGGACCGTGAACACGTTGATGTAGTGCTCGCCGAAACTCATCCAGAAACGCACGTTGGGTACGTCCAGATTCTTCGACAGCGAGTGCACTTCATCGTGACCGGTCAGGTACAGGTTCTGCGAGCCTACAACCGGCAGGTCGTCGGTGCGTTTGACTTCGAACATGGTGTTGCTGGTCCACTGGCTGTTCTGCCAGCTCCACACCTGCCCGGTGAATTCACGGAAATTGATTTCCGGATCGAAATTGGTGGCGAAATATTTGCCGTGGGAACCGGCATTGACGTCAAGAATGTCAATCGAATCAATGCGGTCGAAATACTGTTGTTGTGCCAGTGCTGCATAGGCGTTGACCACACCCGGGTCGAAGCCCACGCCGAGAATGGCGGTGATGTTCTTCTCTTGGCACTCGGCGAGGTGCTTCCACTCATAGTTGCCATACCAGGGCGGGGTTTCGCAGATCTTGCCCGGCTCTTCGTGAATGGCGGTGTCGAGATAAGCGACGCCGGTATCGATGCAGGCACGCAACACCGACATATTGAGGAACGCGGAGCCGACGTTGATGACGATCTCGGATCCGGTTTCACGGATCAGCGCCTTGGTCGCCTCGACATCCAGCGCATTGAGGGAGAAGGCTTTGATATCGGCGGGTTGTTTGAGGCTACCCTTGGCCTTGACGCTGTCGATGATGGCCTGGCATTTGGAGATGTTGCGCGACGCGATAGCGATACGACCGAGTTCATCGTTATGCTGCGCGCACTTGTGGGCCACCACCTTAGCGACACCTCCTGCACCAATGATAAGAACGTTCTTTTTCAATTGCTTTTTCTCTCCTTTGTCTGTCCGTTTCAAGAAAGGCTGGACAGGTAGTCTTCGTAACCGAATTGGCGAACTACTTCGACGGTACCATCGAGTTGTTTCACCACGATGGATGGCATTTTCAGGCCGTTGAACCAGTTCTTCTTGACCATGGTGTAGCCGGCGGTATCAATGAATGACAGTCGATCGCCAATGGCCAGCGGACGATCAAACTGGTACTCGCCGAAGATGTCTCCGGCCAGGCACGATTTGCCGCACACCATGTAGGTGTGTTCACCCTCGCTCGGCGCCAGCTTGGCGTTCAGGCGATAGATCAACAGGTCGAGCAAGTGGGCTTCAATGGAGCTGTCCACGACGGCCAGGTGCTTGCCGTTGTAGAGAGTGTCGAGCACGGTGACTTCCAGCGAAGCGCTGTTAGTGATCGCCGCTTCGCCAGGCTCCAGATAGACCTGCACGCCGTACTTTTGCGAGAACGCCTTGAGACGAGCGCAGAACGCGTCCAGTGCGTAGCCTTCACCGGTGAAGTGAATGCCGCCGCCCAGGCTGACCCAGCTGACCTTGTGCAGCAGCTCACCGAAGCGTTCTTCAATGGTGCAGAGCATTTGGTCGAACAGGCCAAAGTCGCCGTTCTCACAGTTATTGTGGAACATGAAGCCGGAGATCTGGCTGATAACGCCTTCGATCTTCACCGGGTCCCATTCGCCTAGACGGCTGAACGGACGCGCCGGGTCGGCCAGCAGATAATCGGAGCTGCTGACTTGCGGGTTAACGCGCAGGCCCCGGACTTTGCCCTCAGAGCGCTCGGCAAAGCGTTGCAGCTGGCTGATGGAGTTGAAGATGATCTTGTCGCAATTGGCGAGCATCTCCTCGATCTCATCGTCGGCCCAGGCCACGCTGTAGGCGTGGGTTTCGCCTTCGAACTTCTGGCGGCCGAGCTTGAGTTCGTACAGCGACGACGACGTGGTGCCGTCCATGTATTGCTGCATCAAGTCGAACACCGACCAGGTTGCGAAGCACTTGAGTGCCAGCAGGGCCTTGGCCCCTGACTGTTCGCGCACATAGGCGATCTTCTGCATGTTGGTCAGCAGTTTCTGTTTGTCGATGAGGTAGTACGGTGTCTTGATCATTTCGAGGCCTCCGGCAAGGCCAGCCAAAAAAGGATGCGCATTGTGCCCCGACTGACTACATATCGAAAGAGCAGAGCGTGAGGCTCACTGAGCGGATACCCAACAGAGTTGAACGCTCGGGACGTTGGGCCGGTATGCAACGTCTGCTTCAAGCGATCAGCAATCCCGAGAACCCCGGTAACTGCTCAGTCATAAATCGACGTCAGTATGGCAGTACCATCCAGTACCCGAGGTCTTCACCATGCCCTCAGCTCAAGATCAGTTGATACACCGCATTCAGCGCGAGCTGCTCGACCACAGTGACGAGGAGCTGGAGTTGGAGTTGTCCGAAGACGGGCATGACCTGAACGCGCTGTTCGATGACCACGTTCCGAATGGTATTGAGAAGGACGACCGACGGCTTTATTTCAGCGAGTTGTTTCGCCTGCAGGGTGAACTGGTGAAGTTGCAAAGCTGGGTGGTCAAGACCGGACACAAGGTAGTGATCTTGTTTGAAGGGCGCGATGCCGCTGGCAAGGGAGGGGTAATCAAGCGCATAACCCAGCGGCTCAACCCCCGGGTATGCCGAGTCGCTGCCTTGCCCGCGCCCAACGACCGCGAGCGAACTCAATGGTACTTCCAGCGATATGTCTCGCACCTACCGGCAGCAGGTGAGATCGTGCTATTTGACCGCAGTTGGTACAACCGCGCCGGTGTTGAAAAAGTTATGGGATTTTGCAACGACTATCAGTACGAAGAATTTTTCCGGACCGTGCCAGAGTTTGAACGGATGCTCGCCCGTTCCGGCATTCAGTTGATCAAGTACTGGTTTTCCATTTCCGACCAAGAACAACACCTGCGCTTCCTTAGTCGCATTCACGACCCGCTCAAGCAGTGGAAACTCAGCCCGATGGACCTGGAGTCACGTCGGCGTTGGGAGGCCTATACCAAGGCCAAGGAAATCATGCTCGAACGCACCCACATTGCCGAAGCACCCTGGTGGGTGGTGCAAGCCGACGACAAGAAAAAAGCCCGACTTAACTGCATCAATCATCTACTCGGCCAAATGCCTTACGAAGAAGTCGAGTTACCGCTGATTGAACTGCCGCAGCGCGTGCGCGAGGAGGACTACTCTCGCAGTCCTACGCCACCGGAACTCATGGTGCCTCAAGTCTATTAAACGGCCGAACCAGGCGGCCCGACGACGGGTTGCCGGGTATCTAAATAACCTCATCCAATGCCTGCTCCAGCAGGCTGACCGTGCGCTCGATATTCTGTAGCTTCTCCAGCCCGAACAGGCCGAGGCGAAAGGTCTGGAAGTCGGCTGGCTCATCGCATTGCAGTGGCACGCCGGCGGCGATCTGCAGGCCGTGCTGGGCAAATTTCTTGCCGTTTTTGATGTCGGCATCATCGGTGTAGCTCACCACGACGCCGGGCGCCTGATAGCCTTCTGCGGCGACGCTTTTGATGCCTTTGCCGGTCAATAGCGCACGCACCCGATCGCCCAGCGCCTGTTGTTCATCGCGAACCTTGTCGAACCCGTACGCTTGCGTCTCTTTCATCACGTCGTTGAACCGCGCGAGGGAATCGCTGGGCATGGTCGCGTGATAGGCATGTCCACCCTGTTCGTAGGCCTGCATGATCTGCAGCCACTTTTTCAGGTCGCAGGCGAAGCTGCTGCTTTGCGTCTGTTCGATGCGCTCAAGCGCTGCAGAACTGAACATCACCAAGGCGCAGCAGGGGGAAGCGCTCCAGCCTTTCTGTGGTGCGCTGATCAGCAGGTCGACGGCGCATTTGTGCATATCCACCCAAATGGTGCCGGAGGCGATGCAGTCCAGCACGAACAGACCGCCCACCGCATGCACGGCGTCGCCAACGGCTCGCAGGTAATCGTCGGGAAGGAGGATCCCGGATGAAGTTTCAACGTGGGGCGCGAAGACGACTTTCGGTTTCTGCGCCGCGATGGCTGCCAGCACTTCGTCCAGCGGCGGCGGGGCGTAGGCGGCCTGGCGACCCGTCTCGATCGGCCGGGCCTTGAGCACCGTAGTGGCCGCCGGGATGTTGCCCATCTCCAAAATCTGGCTCCAGCGATAACTGAACCAGCCGTTGCGTATCACCAGGCATTGCTGGCCGGTGGCGAACTGCCGCGCCACCGCTTCCATGCCGAAAGTGCCGCTGCCTGGAACCACCGCCACCGCTTCGGCGTGGTAGACCTGTTTCAGGGTTTTGGAAATGTTCTTCATCACGCCTTGAAAGGACTGCGACATGTGATTGAGCGAGCGGTCGGTGTAGACCACGGAATACTCGACCAATCCCTCGGGATCGATGCTCGGATAGAGCTTGGACATGGTGACTCCTTCGGCAGAGAGGTAAACATCATTGGCAAGCAAGTGTAGGCAAAGGGCAGGGCAAGGGCACTGGCAAATCACGTTGGCCAAGTGGAGCCCTCTGGTTTAGTTTTGCACTCCAGGGTTTTTCTGATTTGAACTCACCGTACTGACGGATCACACGCCCCCCATGCTCACAAACCTGTGGTATGTCGTTCTCCCATCGTCACAGCTGACTGATGGACTGATGCCGGTTAAATTGCTCGGACAACCGTTCGTTGCGTTCCGCGATGACGCGGGCGTCGCTCATGTGCTTTCAGATATTTGCGTGCATCGCGGCGGTTCACTGTCAGCCGGCAGCAAGGTCGGCAACAGCGTGCAGTGTCCCTATCACGGCTGGCGGTTTGGCGGTGATGGCGTGTGCACGCAGATACCGGCGCAGCCCGACCTGCGGATTCCCGCCAAGGCCCGCGTCGATGCCTACCCGACACTGGAGCGATACGGCTGGATCTGGGCGTTTTTAGGTGATCTGCCTGAGTCTGAGCGTCCACCCTTGCCGATGCTCGACTGGATCGACGATCCCGCCATCCGCGTGGTCTCGGGTCACTTTGACTGGCAGGCCAGTTGGGACCGGATTATCGAAAACGGTCTGGACTTCGCGCACGCACCGTTTGTCCATGGATCAACCTTCGGCGATCCGGATCATCCCGAGATTGAATCATTCGAGGTCGACAGCGATGCGTGGAGCGGCAGCGCCCAAATGCTCATGCGCAGGCCGGCACGCAAAGGGCTGCTGCGGCGCAAATCCTCCACCGAGTTTGTCAGTGTGGCCACTGTTCCGGGGTTTCACCTGTCCGGCCCTTGTACAACGCTTGAGCTTGAGTTGCCCAACGGCTGGCGGATCTACATCGTCTCGGCGCATGTGCCGATTGACGCCAATCGCACGCGCACCTGGTGGATGATGGGCAGAACGTTCCTGCGCTCACGGCTGCTGGATCGCAGGTTCATTGCCAGCAATATCCGAATCTTCGAACAAGATCACGCGGTGCTGAAAAACGTCCGGCCCGAACGTGTGCCGGACTCCTTTCAGCAGGAGGTTTCGTTGAAGTCCGACGCGCTACAGATTGCCTTTCGCAAAGACGTGCAGGCGCTGGAGCAGCGCGGCTGGCGCATCGATGAAGAGCGTCTTGCGCGAACGTTCACCGGACGCAAGGCTTGTGCGATACCCAGCCCCGAACGTCGTCAGATTCGCGCTTGGGCGATTGAGCCGATTCCGCTCGTGGACATCACCCACGAATCCCAATAGTGGTGCAAGCCAGCCTGCGCTTGGCGCAGACTGGCGGAACGCTTAGCGCGTCTCGCACTGAGGCGATGGCTCACCGCTCAATGCATCAACCATCGGCGGATGCTCCTGTACCGCTTGACGCAAGTCTTCGGTCACTCGCAATTCCGCACCTGTCGGCGAGAAGGTGGCTGCCGCTGCAAACGGCGCGGGATTGGCCGGAACCGGGCGTTTGCCACGGCGCCACAGGAAGAAGGTGACCATGCACAGATTGACCAGCGCAAACACCCAGAACAGACCATTGGCACCGAACGAATTCATCACCGGCGAGATCATCATCGGGCTGATCGCCGAGCCCAGCGAATTGATCAGCAGCAAGCCCTGAATCATCGGCACCAAGGCTTCGGCCGGGGCACGGTCGGCGGCGTGGCTGACGGCAACCGGGTACAGCGCGAACACACCACCGCCAAGCAGAAACAACATCACCGCGAGCATGGTCGAGGACAACGGCACCAGAACGATCACCAGCGATAGCACCGTGCATGCCACCGTCAGAATGGTCAGCACTTGCAAGCGATCCTTGCGGTCAGACCAGCGCCCGACTGGGTATTGCAGGAGCATCGCGCCGAGAATCGTCCAAGCCATCATGCTGCCGACTTCACCGACATTCAGACCGCTGCGTTGCAGATACAGCGGCAGCAAGGTGTAGATCGCCGCGATGGTCACACCCGAGCCGAAACAGCCGACCAGCCCGGTCGGCGTCACGCCTAGCAGTTGCCGGGGTTTGAGCGGTTCAACCTGATCAAGCAATGGCGATACGCGCGGCAGAATCACGATCGGCAGCACCGACAACGAGGCGAGCATGCCGGCGACCATGAACGGTGCGCTGTCGCTCAACCCGGTGATTTTCCCTAGCGTTGCCTGACCCAGCACACCGGCGCCGTACAAGACGATCATGTACAACGCGAGCAAGCGCCCACGAATCTTCGCGTCGCCCGCCAGCAGCAACCAGCTTTCGATCACCAGAAACACGCCGACCGTGGCCCAGCCGTTGATCAGGCGCAGGGCGAACCAGCCCCAAGTGTCATAGAACAAGCCCTGCAGCAGGATGGTCACGGCGATCAGCGAGGCGAAACTGCCATAGGCGCGGATATGGCCGATGCGCAGAATCAAACGGTCATTGAACACCGCACCCAGGGTCAGGCCGATGAAGTAGGCCGATGAAACGATACCGATCATCGTGGTCGAGGCACCGGCAGCGTCCAGTCGAAGGGTGGTCAGCGACGACATGAAACCGTTGCCCAGCGCAACAATGAACAGCCCGAGCAGGGGCGCCAGCGCCATGGCCAGCAAACGCGGAGACATAAAAACCTCTAGAGGACGAACAGCGCAACGTGCGCCGCTGCGCATGCGATTGCCAAGCCGAAGTGTGTTGTGGTGCAGGCAGACACCGAGGGGGCTGCAAGAGAGCGCGGGATTCTAAGGCTTGTGCAGGATTTGCCAATAGTTGTTTGCTGCGACGTTAGGACGCAGGGGTTGCCCTTTATGCTTGTCCTGAGTGGCTGAGCAAAAAACAGCTTTTTGCCACCACCTAAGTGCTAAATTGCCGCGCGTACGATAAGTGTTCCGCAATCACGCAAGTTTCTGGAGATCAACAGCATGGAAGCCACCCGGATAGGCCGAAGAGCCGCAACACGTTACCTCGCAGTATTTGGCCTATCGCTGCTGTTCAACCCGTCAACCCCAGCCTTCGCCTTCAACCCCGACTTGCATTCGGCCTATGCACTGAAAGCAGCTCAGGCGTATCAACGCTGCCCGGGGGTGAAGTTGCCCGAACAGTTGGCGGAGGCTTTGGCGGCAGGCACTGACGCTGAGGATTCAAACCTGCTAACGCTCCCTCAGCGCGCTACCAATTGGCACTTCTATAACCGCAACAAAAAACTTGAGCCATTCTGGTTCGCCAACCGAAGCCTGGACGTGATCTTTTCCAAACGTATTGAAAAGCTGAACGCGCTGCTGGTGGAACCCGGTGCCGATCCCGTTGCGGTATACGAGCAAGCGGGAAGGGTCTTGCATTACATACAGGACATGAGCGTCCCCGGCCATGTCGTGCCGGCTTACCACGCCAAGTTGCCGGGCAATCATGCCGATCCGTTTGATGAGTTCGAGAGCATTGAAGCGCTGCCATTGTTCGACTTGTCTGACGCGCAGTGTCAGGCGCTTCGTGATGAGGCGAGTAAAGCCGACGCCACCCCTCAAGGTTTTCTGGACGCCGCTGCGACAGCAACCTTGCAGGCGATTGAGCAGATAGACGCGGCCGGCAAACCTGTCGTCGACGGTGCATGGCAAGCGTATTGGGTGTATCCCGCCCGAGATACCGATGAGGCCCGCAAAGGCTGGGGCCAATACGGTAGCTGCGAATTTGCAAGGGGCGATATCAACGCTGAGTGCAAGCGTGAAGAAGAGCTTGTGGCGTTGTTTGAGCAGCAATCTCGACAGGCTCAGACAAATTCGGTGTTGATGCTTTTTTATGTGCAAAAGAAGCTGGCCGAAGCAGGCCAAACTCGACCGTGAGAACCGCTGGCGAGAACCCCTCACGCACTGACTTTAACCTCAGCCTTGACCACTGATTTACGATATGTCAGCAAAACGATGCCCGTGACCACAATTACCCCGCCGAGAATCTGTCCGTTGCTGAGCATCTGATCCAGCACAATCCAGCCCATCAGCAGCGTTGCCAATGGTTCGATGTTCATCACCGGCGCATTGCGCGGCATGTCGAGTCGAGGTACGGAAATGAACAAGACGATAAAACCTGTGCCGTACAGCACCACCAGAGTGGCGAGGGCCAGCCATCCGGTCGAGGTGGCGGGCAGGTTCAATCCGCCGGGAAGAGCGCCCGTCAGCCCTGCGAGGTTGACGCTGCTGAATACGATGAAAATGGTCAGCAGACTGCGCACCGAGCCGCGTACCTGAGACAGTTTGTGGTCGGTGATCCACAGCGCGCAGGCGAACACGCTGGCGGCGCAGAACGCGAGCGCGACGCCCGTCAGCCATTGCGGATTGACGTCTGTCGTGGTTGAGAGACGCCCGGGGACATCCAGCACAAACACCAGACCCAATAGAATCAAACCCATCAATATCGCGGTGCGCGCGCTCGGTCGCGGGCCACCCAGCGCCCAGGTGAGCAATGCCAGCAGAATAGGGAATACGTTCGCCACCAGCAGGGCCAGCGCCACCGGCACCCGTGCGACAGCGGAATACAGACACAGACTCTGCGCAGTGATCAGCAACCCCAGCAGCAGTTGCCAGCGCCATGCGCCCGCCGGCAAACGCGGGCTTTGTCTTTGCCACAGCACCAGCATGGCGAGCACCAGCAAGGTCCCGCCGGAACGCATCAAAATCGCCAGCAACACTCCCGCACCATCATCAAATGCGACTCGCGCCGCCACATGATTGCCGGCAAACGCACAGCCCATGCACAACAGAATGATCACCGCCAGATAACGGGGGTAGGGTGGCGGCACGGTTTGCGTAGCGGTAGGGCGAGGCATGGCAGATCTCAGGATTGTTAGCCGTTCGAACGACTTGGTTTTTATTAGGTTGTCGTACAACTAGCCCGTTTTATCGCATTCGGCGACGTCGGGCAATAGACCTGAAAGCTCACAGCTGCACTGTGATAGGCGTTACGGTGGATTTTTCACATCTGCGACTAAACGTAGAGATCGTATGACTTGATCGAGCAGGGGCGCATCGGCCCCTGCTTCCAGGGATTTACACATTCATGAGAGGCGGGTGGCCTGCATTTGTTCAGGCATGAAATGGATAATCGATGTAGCCCCGCTGATCCCCACCGAAAAAGCTGCTCGGATCCGGCACGTTGAGCGCCAGGCCATCGTGCAGCCGACGCGGCAAGTCCGGGTTGGCCAGGAACGGCCGGCCAAACGCGATGATGTCGGCACGATCGGCAATCAGCGCCTGTTCGGCAGATTGCGCATCGTAGCCGCCGGCCAGGATCAGCACGCCGTTCCAGGTCTTGCGCAACTGGGCAATGATCGCGTCCCAGCGCGGGTCGAAGTTCTCGTCTTTGACTGTGCCGACCATCGCCGGCTCGACCAGGTGCAGGTAGGCCAGATTCCAATGATTGAGCGCTTCGACGAGGTGGCCGAAGGTTGCCTCCGGGGTGTCATCGCCCATGCCCATGAAGCGCCCCATCGGCGTCAGGCGTACGCCGACCCGCTCGGCGCCAACTTCTTCAGCCACGGCCGCGACCACCTCCAGCAGAAACCGCGCGCGGTTCTCCACGCTGCCGCCATAGGCATCGTCACGCTGGTTGCTGTTGCTGTTAAGAAACTGGTCGAGCAGGTAACCGTTGCCAGCATGAATCTCTACACCGTCCATGCCCGCCAGCAATGCGTTGCGCGCGGCCACGCGGTAGTCCTCGACGATGCCGGCGATTTCCGCGGTTTCCAGCGCGCGCGGCACCGGCACATCACCCCAGACGCCGTTACCGTTTTCGTCGACGATAAACGTCTTGCCAGGCACTGGCAGCGCGCTGGGCGCAACCGGCAGGCCAGCATCGGGTTGAAAACTGGGGTGGGACACCCGGCCGACGTGCCACAGTTGCATGAAGATCAGGCCGCCGGCCTCATGCACCGCCGCGCTGACGTCGCGCCACGCCTCAACTTGCTCAGGACTGTAGATGCCCGGCGTCCAGGCGTAACCCTGAGCCTGCCGGGAGATTTGTGTGGCCTCGGTGATGATCAGCGCGGCGCTGGCCCGCTGGCGGTAGTACTCGGCGTTCATCGGCGTCGGTACATCGCCCGGTTGGCCGGCGCGTGAGCGCGTCAAGGGGGCCATCGCCACGCGATGGGCGAGGGTGTAAGGACCGAGTGCGAGGGGTTGGAACAGACGACGGGTCATGGGTAGCTCCAGATTTCAATAAAGGAAATTCAAGCGCGGCAGCGGGGCCGCGAACCAGTGCCGCTAACTTAACCGCGCTCAGCGGGGCTGATAATCGGCGACCGGCGCTACGCTGTTTTGCGCGCAACGCAACGGCGCCCGTGCTCATCAGCGATGAACACGGGCGTGGCTCAGTCGGATTGGTTTGAGCGCGTGAGCGGTAGGTTCAGCCAGCGCCGGCCAGTGGCGTTGGCGACGGCGTTGCCAAGGGCGGCGGCCATCGGCCCTTGAACGATTTCAGCGGCACCGAGGAAGGGTTCTCCCGGTTGGTCGAGCAAATGCACATCGACTTTTTTCGGCAGTTGCGTGAAGCGCAGAATCGGATAACCGCTCCAGTCGTAGCTGCGAATGCCCCCCGCGTCGTAGGCGACTTTTTCGTACAGGGTCCAGCTCGCGGACTGCACGATGCCGCCCTCGACCTGATTGCGCAGGCCATCGGGGCTGACGATCTGGCCGACATCCACCGCCGTCACCACGTGATCGATGCGGATCTCGCCAGTCTGCGGATGCACGCGAAGTTTCACCGCGATGGCGCAGTAACCCATGATGTTTTTGTAGCGGGCAAAGGCGAAACCGATACCGGCGCCGGGCTCGCTGCTTTTTTGCGGCCAACCGATCTCATCACGCACACGTTCTACCACCGCGCGAGCACGCGGGTCGCTGAGATGGGCCAGACGCAAGGCGACCGCGTCGATGCCGGCCCTGATCGCCAGTTCGTCGATACTCGCCTCGATGGCAAAAATGTTGATGTGCGCGCCCAGTGAACGCATGGCCGAGGTGCGAAAGGGCATCTGGGTGACGAAGGTCATGTTGATGCGCGTCGAGTTCAACGCATACAGCGGTACCGCGTTGCGATCACCATCGCCTTCGGGCTGGGCGATCGGCACGGATGGCGCCGAGGCGAAGGGCCTCGCGAGCAAGCGTGCCGGCAGCAGACGCCCGGCGTTGACGATGCGTTCGTTATGCGGCGTGGTCCAGAGTTCGTAGGCCCAGTCCTGCAGACGACCCTGGCTGAGGCCTGCGTCGACTTCAGTGACCATCGCCGAGCTATACGGCTCCCAAAGATTTTCCTGTTCGCGCATCCATTGCACGCGCACCGGCGTACCGGGCACGCGCAGGGCAATCAATGCTGCATCGGCGGCGGCATCATCTGCGCCGTTGTGGCCGTAACACCCTGAGCCTTCAGTATGAATACAGCGCACCCGCTCTGGTGGCAGGCCGAGCATTTCGGCAATGCCGGCGCGCAGCGGGTAAACGCCTTGGGTGTGGGTCCAGACGGTGAGCGTGCCGTCCTTGAACCAGGCCACTGCGCAAGACGGGCCGATCGAGCCGTGCATCAGATATTGCTTGGTGACCCGCGCCTGAAAACGCGTGTCGGCCGCGCCGCTCGGCGTGCCGCTGTGGCTGATCGGATAGCGCCGTGAGGGCAGGCGTTTGAGCAGGTCATGAATCTGCGCCGCATCAGGAATCGCCTCGCCGCTGCTCCACTGCGCGACTTCGCTGGCACGGCGCATGGCTTTGATCGCTTGCCACTCATCACCGGCGACCACCGCCAGATAGTTGCCGTCGCGGATCACCTTGACCACGCCAGCCAGCGCTTCGATGGACGCCGCATCGAATGCTTGCAACGTGCAGCCCGGACGGGGCGGGCGGATCACCCGCGCATGCAGCATGCCCGGCAGGCGCATGTCCTGGACGAAGGCCGCACCACCGCTGACCTTCGCCGGGATGTCGAGGCGCGGCAACGAATGGCCGATCAGTTTGAAATCAGCGGCGGCCATCGCCGGTGACTGAGCCTTGGCATATTGATGCACATCGACATGCTTGACCGCGTCGGCATAACTCATCCGTTGAGCGGCCGGGCCTTCGATCACAGCGTCGCGGGTGCTCAGCAGTGCTGCATCAACCTGCCAACTGCGCGCGGCGGCATCGACGAGCATTTCGCGCACCTGCGCGGCGGCGTTATACAACGCGGTACCGCTGTCAAAAATGCTGTGGCTGCCGGCGGTGTAGCCTTCGTTGGGTGTCAGCGCGGTGTCGGCGGTGAGTAGGTTGATCGCGGACGCCGGCACCTGCAAACGTTCGGCGGCGATTTGCAGCAGCGCGGTTTTCACCCCGGTGCCCAATTCGACCTTGCCGGTGTAGACGGTAATGCCGTCGGCGCCGATGCGGATCCAAGCGTCGAGAAACGGATTGGTGCGCAGGCTTCCGGGCAGGTCGGGGGCGAGGACCACGGTGCCGAGCGTATCGACTTCCGTATCCGCTAACACACGCCGCGCGACCGGCAGCAGGGTGAACGCCATCAGCAACGCACCACCGCGCAGAAAGGCGCGTCGGCTCGGCTGCAAACCATTCGACTCACTCATGTCAGGCTCCCATTGTGCCCGGCCACCTGTTTGATCGCCTCGATGATCCGCAAGTGCGTACCGCAGCGGCACAGGTTGCCGGCCATGTGCTCGCGAATGGTCGCCTCATCCGGGTGGCGATTACGCTCAAGCAACGCCTGCGCGCGCATCAGCATGCCGGCAATGCAGTAACCGCATTGCGCGGCCTGTTTCTCAATGAACGCCGCTTGCAGGGGGCCAGGATCTTCTGCGCTACCGAGGCTTTCCACGGTGCGGATTTTTTTGCCTTCGAGACCGGCGCAGGGCGTCAGGCAGGCGAACACCGGTTGATCATCGACGATCACCGTGCAGGCGCCGCACTGACCGAGACCGCAGCCGTATTTGGCGCCGTTGAGGTTCAAGTGATTGCGCAGCGCATACAGCAGCGGCATGTCCGGCTCCAGCTCAAGCGCTTGCGCGGCTCCGTTGACGTTGAGAGTGATCTGGCTCATTTCGTCTCCTGACGTAACGCTTCAATAGTGGAAGAGAGGTCGGCCCACGGTTGATCGGGGCTGGCTTGCTGACGCAGATACGCGGCCAGTGCGCCGAGTTGCGCGTTGTCGAGGCTGGCGGCGAATGCAGGCATCAGCGGACCGGGCGATCCGGGTGTGGCGGGCAAGCCTTCAAGCACGGTTTTGAGGAAATTGCGCGAGCTGGCCGCTTGCAGCGCCGAGGTGTTTTGCAACCCCGGGCGACCATCGATGGTGCGCATCGGCGCCGCTGGGCCATGGCAACCGGCGCAGGCGCTGCTGAAGAGCAGGGCGCCGGTCGAGTGGTCTGCCGGGGCATTGGCGGCGCGTTGCGCTGTTGTCTCTGTCACCGAAAGCGGGTTTTCCAAACTGAGCAGGTATTCGGCAATCGCCTCGGCCTCACTGGCGGGCAAGCGGGCCAGACTCAAGCTGACCGGACGCATCGGCCCGGCGGGTGTGCCGTGGCCATCAACGATCTCAGCGCGCAGATAGCCGACCAGTTGCTCACGACTCCACGGGTTGCTGCGCTGGCCCATGCCGACCAGCGCCGGCGCGTGCCAGCCGTCAACGCTGCCGCCCTGTAGGTATTCCGAGGACTTTTCCGCGCCGATCAGGTTCAGCGGCGAATGGCAGCCGGCGCAATGGCCCGGGCCGTCGACCAGATAACGCCCGCGATTCCACGCCTCGCTACGTCCCGCCAGAGGCGTCAGTGGCTCACCGTGCAGGAACAGCAGGTTCCAGAACGCCACCAACGGACGAATATTCATCGGGAAATTCATCTGGTTGTGCGCGGCCGGCGCGTGCACGGCGGGGCCGCTCATCAAGTAGGCATAGGCGTCGGCGATGTCTGCTGCGCTCATGCGCCGGTAGTGCACGTAGGGGAACGCCGGATAGAGCAAGTGACCATCGCGAGCAATGCCCTGACGCATCGCCCGCTCGAAGGCCAGCAGTGACCATTGGCCGATACCGGTCTCAGCGTCCGGGGTGATGTTGGTGCTGTACAGCGTGCCGAACGGCGTTACCAGCGGCAGCCCGCCGGCCAGATATTCACCGCCGGGGCGGGTATGGCAGACCGCACAATCGCCGGCCTCGACCACCCGCGCCCCGCGTTGCAACTGCGCAGTATCGAACAGCGTCGGGCGCTCGATCGGCGCAATCGCCGGGCGCCACATCAGCCAAACGGCGCCGATCAGGCCGAGCACGGCGGCGACTGCCACGCTGATCCATAGCGTTCTGGACTTCAGAAATGAGCTGTTCATGGCACAGGAAGAAACGCGGCAGGCGATGACAGGACGGATGGGCTGCGGGTCATGGAAACGCTCCTTGTGATGGCCGGGGAAGGGCGCCGCAGGGGACTACGGCGCCAGGGGCCAAAGCGTAGAGAAACCGTCTGCGCGGGAGAATGACCGGCCCACGCAACAGCGCGTTGCGCGAGAAGCAACGCCTGCGCCGTTGCGTCGGACGCATCACTGCGTTGCCCGCCGCGTGGATTCTGCGCATCGCCACAGGGCCGTAGCCTTGGCAGCACTTTCCTGAACTCAATGAGGTGTCATCATGCTCACGGGCAACCCGGCCGTTGCGGCGAATGCCGAACAGCCAACTTCACTGTCCGGCCTGATGGTCGCGTTCCTGGCATTTTGCTGTGGCGCGGTCGTGGCCAATCTTTACTACGCGCAGCCGATCGTCGAACTGATTGCACCGCAGATCGGTCTGTCCAGCGCTAATGCCAGCCTGATCGTTTCGTTGACGCAATTTGGCTACGCACTGGGCCTGTTGCTGCTGGTGCCGCTGGCCGACCTGATGGAAAACCGTCGGTTGGTGGTCGGCTTCACCCTGGCGGCGAGCGTCACATTGCTGTGCGCCGGGCTGACCCATTCACCGTCGATGTTCCTGCTGTTGTCTTTGCTGATCGGTCTGACCTCGGTGGCCGTGCAGATCCTTGTGCCGTTGGCGGCACACCTGGCGCCCGAGGCCAGTCGTGGCCGCGTCGTCGGCAATATCATGAGCGGTCTGCTGCTGGGTATTCTGTTGTCGCGGCCACTGTCGAGCCTGTTGGTTGAAGTGTTCGGCTGGCGCGGGGTGTTTTACAGCGCGGCGGCCCTGATGGCGGTCATCGCGCTGATCACTGCGGTGGCGCTGCCGCGTCGGCTGCCGACGCATAAAGCTTCGTATGCTGCGTTGATCGGTTCGGTGTTTGCCTTGGCCCGGCGCTATCCACTGTTGCGTCAGCGCTCGCTGTATCAAGGGTTGCTGTTTGCCAGTTTCAGCCTGTTCTGGACCCTTGCACCGATTGAACTGATGCGTCACCACGGCTTCACTCAGGCACAAGTCGCGATCTTCGCGCTGGTCGGTGCGGTGGGTGCCATTGCCGCGCCGATTGCCGGACGTCTGGCCGATGCCGGGCATGGTCGTCGCGGCACGCTGGTCGCATTGCTGCTGGCGCCGGTTTCGCTGCTGATCGCCGCGCTCCCGGGCAGCGGCTATGTCTGGTTGGTGGTGTGCGCGGTGCTGCTGGATTTCGCCGTGCAATTGAACATGGTGCTCGGCCAGCGTGAGGTGTACGCCCTCGATCCCCACAGCCGTGCGCGCCTGAACGCCGTGTACATGACCAGTATTTTCGTCGGCGGCGCGCTGGGGTCGCTGGTTGCAAGCCCGTTGTACGAGCATTTCGGCTGGAACCTGTCCGCTGTCGCGGTGGCGCTGTTGCCAGCGCTGGCGCTCGGCTTGTTCCTGGGTCGCCAGGCCGATGTCTGAACAACCGGCGAGTGCGGGCAAGCACGGCGGTACAAGACGACGGGGGAACAGTGATGCACAATCATCCGCGTTCCCTTTCGACCGGACTCCGCTTATGGACAAGTTGCTGGCACTGAAGATGTTTGTGGAAACCGTGCGCTGCGGGGGCTATTCCTCTGCAGCGCGCAAACTCGGGATATCAACGTCGTCAGTGACCCGGCAAGTCGCGGGGCTGGAACACGAGTTGGGCGCGAGCCTGCTCAATCGCACCACGCGCAACACCAGCGTGACCGTTGCCGGCCAGACCTATTTCGAAAAAGCCGTGGCGATTCTCGACGCGATCGACGAAGCCGATGCCGTCGTCGCCGATCGTGGCGCCGAAGCGCAGGGCCGTCTGCGCATCAGCGTGCCGGTGGAGTTCGGGCGGCGCCTGATTGCGCCGCACCTGAGCCGTTTGCTTGAACGGCATCCGGGACTTGAGATCAGTCTGTCGCTGAGCGATCAGGTCAGCGACCTGCTCAGCGAGCAGATCGATGTTTCCGTGCGGCTCGGATCGTCGGTGGTCAGTGAAGACATCGTCAGCAAACGCGTGGGGCAGTTCGAACGCTGGGTGGTAGCGAGTCCGGCGTATCTGGCGCGTAGCGCAGTGCTCTGTCACCCACGGGATTTGCTCGAGCATCAATGCCTGCGTTTCGATTACGGCGGCACCCACCAGCACTGGACTTTTCAGAATGAAGACGCGCCCATTCAGCTCAATGTCCACGGGCGGCTGCAAAGTAATAATGCCGACATCCTGCGCGAAGCCGCCATCGGCGGCGGCGGGGTGACGCTGCTGGCCGACTGGCTGGTGCGCGACGACGTCGCAGTCGGCCGGCTGACCCGCTTGCTTGAGCAGTACGAGGTCAATCCCGGCAGCGCCAGCACGTGCATCAACGCGTTGTATTTACCCAATCACCGTGGGTCCAGCCGGATCAATGTGTTTATCGACTTCCTGATGGAAATTCTCAGCCCGACGCCCGCGACCACGCCCGCTGCGTGATGCCTGCGGCTCAACGGCGCCCGGTCCGCGTACTCACATCCACCCAAACCGCCAACACCAGAATGCTGCCCTTGACGATCATCTGCCAGTAACTGTCGACGTCGAGCATGGACATGCCGTTATCCAGACTGGTGATGACCAGCGCGCCGAGGAGGGCGCCGTACACCGTGCCGGAGCCACCGCGCATGGAGGTACCGCCGATAAAGCACGCGGCGATGGCGTCGAGTTCGCCCATGCTCCCGGCTGAAGGCGAACCGGCGGCCAGGCGTGCGGTATTGACCACGCCGGCGAGGGCGCACATCACGCCCATGATCCCGAAGATCCACAGCTTCACCGCCTGCACATTGATCCCGGACAGGCGCGTCGCTTCCATATTGCTGCCCACGGCATAGACGCGCCGGCCGAACACGGTCTGACTGGTGACGTAACTGAACACGCCCAGCAGAATCAGCAACAACAAGACCGGCACGGGAATGCCGTCATAGCTGTTCAGCGTCTGAACGAAACCGGCGAGCACGGCGCCGATCACCAATACGCGGATGACGTCACGCACCAACGAATGCGCCGCGAGGCCGTGAAGGGCGCGATTGCGCCGCTGTTTCCAGGTCAGGAACACCGTCAGCGCGAACAGCAAAATGCCCAGGCCAGTGCCGATCGCGTGGGGCAGGTAACCCTGACCGATGTAAACGAGCTCCGGCGATACCGGTGCGATGGTCGTGCCGCCGGTAATCCCCAGCAGAATCCCGCGAAACGCCAGCATGCCGCCGAGACCGACAATGAACGAGGGGATGCGCAGGTAAGCCGTCATGTAGCCGTTGGCGAGGCCGATCATCAGGCCACACAGGGCGACCAGACTGAGGTTGGCCAACAACGGAATGTGATAGACCACATCAAGAATAGCCGCGAGGCCACCGAGCAGGCCCAGCAACGAGCCGACCGACAAATCGATCTCGCCGCTGATGATCACCAGCACCATGCCGCAGGCGAGAATGCCGGTGATCGACATTTGCCGCAGCAGGTTGGAGAGGTTGCGCGGGGTCAGGAATCCGCCTTCGGTCTGCCAACTGAAGAACAGCCAGATCAGCACCACGGCAAACACCAGCGCGAGCATTTTGTAGCGGGTGAACAGTTGTTTGACCTGATTCATTTACGCGGTTTTCCGATCATTATTGTTATGACTGCCAGGCTGGCTGAGGGCGGCGGCGAGTACCTGTTCCTGGGTGAGTTCATGGTTGATGAAGTCACCACGCAACTGGCCTTCGCCGATCACCAGCACGCGGTCGGAAACGCCAAGCACTTCGGCCAGTTCCGACGAGACCATGATGATCGACACGCCGGCAGCGGCCAGTGCGCCCATCAACTTGTAGATTTCGTATTTGGCGCCGACGTCCACGCCTCGGGTCGGCTCGTCGAGAATCAACACCCGGGGTTTGGCCAGCAGCATCTTCGCCAGCACGGCTTTTTGTTGATTACCCCCCGAGAGGCTGGTGATCGGCAGGAACGGGCTGGCGGTCTTGAGGTGCAGGCGCGAGATTTCTCGATCGATGCTGCCCAGTTCGGCTTCGGCATCGATGCGGGTCAGTTTCGAGTAGTTGTCCAACACGGCGAGGGTGATGTTCTGACCGACGCCCAGGTCCGGAATGATGCCTTGGCGCTTGCGGTCCTCCGGCACCAGGCACAGGCCAGCACCGATGGACTTGAGTGGCGTGCGGGTGTCGATGGGTTGGCCATTGAGCCAGACTTCGCCCTCGTGGCGACCGGGGTAAGCGCCGAACAGCGCGGTCACCAGTTCGGTACGGCCGGCACCGACCAGCCCGGCTATGCCGAGGATTTCCCCGCGCTTGAGGACGAAGGAAATATCGTCGACCCGTTTGCGCTTGGGGTTGTCGACGTCGTAGCAGGTGATGTGGCGGGCCTCGAAAATCACTTCGCCAATGTCGTGTGGCTCGCTGGGGTAGAGGTTGCTCATTTCCCGCCCGACCATCTGCGTGATGATCTGCGCAATGTCCATGTCGGCCATGGCGGTGGTGGCGATGTGTTTGCCGTCGCGGATCACCGAAATGGTGTCGCACACGGCGGCCACTTCATCGAGCTTGTGCGAGATATAGACGCAGGCCACGCCTTTGGCTTTGAGGTCGCGGATGATGTCCAGCAACACCTCAATTTCCGAGCGGCTCAAGGCTGAGGAAGGCTCGTCGAGGATCAGCAGGCGCGCCTTTTTGTTCAGGGCCTTGGCGATTTCCACCAGTTGCTGATAGCCGCCGCCGTACTGTGAAACCGGCAGCGAGACGTTCATGTCGGGGACTTTCAATTCACGCATCAGCGCTTCGGCGCGGTGGATCATCGCCGGGTAATTCATGCGTCCGCCGGGCAGCGTCAATTCATGGCCCATGAAAATGTTTTCGGCCACCGACAGGTCGGGCACCAGTGTCAGTTCCTGGTGAATGATGACGATACCGGCGGCTTCCGTTTCGCTGATCGATTGCGCCCTGAGCGGTTGCCCGTCCCAGAGAATTTCACCGTCCCAGGTGCCGTGCGGGTAGACCGCCGAGAGGATTTTCATCAGCGTGGACTTGCCGGCGCCATTCTCGCCGCACAGGCCAACGCACTCGCCGGGTCGGACCTTGATGTCGATGCCGTTGAGCGCTTTGACACCGCCGAAGGTTTTGACGATGCCGTTCATTTGCAGCAGATAGTCGGACATGGACAGGGCTCGTATATCAAAGACTCACACACCACTGAACCTGTGTGGGAGCGAGCCTGCTCGCGAAAGCGTCAGTTCAGACAATGCATCGTTGACTGACACACCGCATTCGCGAGCAGGCTCGCTCCCACAAGGGTTTTTCGCATTACCGGAGATCACTTCCCGGCAATTTGCGCCTTGGTGTAAAAGCCGTCCTGTTCGAGCAGGTCGATGTTGTCCTTGGTCAACGGGGTTGGCGTGAGCAGGATGGTGTCGACCTTTTTGCTGCCGTTGTCGTACTGCGAGCTGAAGGCGGGTTTTTCGTTGCGCGCCAGTTGCACCGAAAGCTTGGCCGCTTCGCTGGCGATGAGTTTCAGCGGTTTGTACACGGTCATGGTTTGCGTGCCGGCGATCACTCGTTTGACTGCAGCAAGGTCAGCGTCCTGCCCGGAAATCGGCACCTTGCCGGCCAACTGCTGCGCCGCCAATGCCTGAATGGCACCACCCGCCGTGGCGTCGTTGGAGGCAACGATGCCGTCGATTTTGTTGTCGTTGCGGGTCAGGGCGTTTTCAACAATGCTCAGCGCTTCGGTCGGGTTCCATTCCTTCACCCACTGCTGCCCGACGATCTTGATATCGCCCTTGTCGATGGCCGGTTGCAGCACTTTCATCTGGCCTTCACGCAGGATCTTGGCGTTGTTGTCGGTAGGCGCACCACCGAGCAAAAAGTAATTGCCCTTCGGCGCGGCATTCAGCACACCGCTGGCCTGCATCTCGCCGACCTTTTCGTTATCGAAGGAAATGTAGGCGTCGACATCGGCGTTGAGGATCAGACGATCATAGGACACGACTTTGATCCCGGCTTTCTTCGCTTCGGCCACTGCGTTGGTCAGCACCGTGGCATTGAACGGCACGATGACGATGACATCGACGCCCCGGGAAATCAGGTTTTCGATCTGCGAAATCTGTTTCTGCTCGTTGGCATCGGCCGACTGTACGAAGACCTTGGCGTCCATTTTTTCTGCCGCCGCGACGAAGTAGTCGCGGTCACGCGACCAGCGTTCCAGGCGCAGGTCATCAATGGAGAAACCGATTTTCGGGTGGGCAGCGTCAGCCATCACCGGCAGTGACAGTAGCGCCAGGGCAGTGGCCAACAGCGTGCGTTTTACGTTCTTCATAGTGGGGCGTCCTTTTATTGTTGTTGGAAAGACACGGCCTGACGATGAGTATCGGGCTGGTAAAACTGTAGAGAATCCGCAGACGCCGCAGGCACAGATTTGTCGTAGAAATGTCACCGCGTCGATGCCCCTGCAGACTCCCTGTGTGATCAGCGATAGATGAACCGATTGACGATGTTCTCGAGCCTTTCCTGGCGGCCGCTGACGGCTTGCGGGTTCAACTCGTTGGTGAACGCGTGCTCGGCCAACGACTCAAGGTTGAAGTCACCGGCCATCACCGCCTGCCCGAACGGCTTTTGCCAGCCGGCGTAGCGTTGATCCTTGAGCCGTTGCAGCTCGTCGTTCTGGACCATGGCCGCTGCGCGCTCTAGCGACAGGGCGAGAACATCCATGGCGCCGACGTGGCCATGGAACAGATCGATCTGATCGAGGCTTTGCCGGCGCACCTTGGAGTCGAAGTTGAAACCGCCATTCTTGAAGCCGCCAGCCTTGAGGATTTCATAGGTGGCCAGGGTCATTTCTTCGACGCTGTTGGGGAACTGATCGGTGTCCCAGCCGTTTTGCGGATCACCCCGGTTGGCGTCGATACTGCCGAAAATTCCCAGCGAGACGGCCGTCGCGATCTCGTGATGAAAACTGTGGCCGGCGAGGGTGGCGTGGTTGGCCTCGATGTTGACCTTGATTTCGTGCTCCAGCCCGAACTGCTGGAGAAAGCCGAACACGGTGGCGCTGTCGTAATCGTATTGATGCTTGGTTGGCTCCTGCGGTTTCGGTTCGATCAGCAGGTCGCCGGTGAAACCAATCTTGTGCTTGTGCTCGACCACCATGCGCATAAAGCGGCCGAGTTGTTCGCGTTCACGCTTCAAGTCCGTGTTGAGCAGGGTTTCGTAGCCTTCGCGACCGCCCCATAACACGTAGTTGGCGCCTTTCAGGCGATGGGTCGCGTTCATGGCGCTGAACACCTGGGCAGCGGCGCAGGCGAACACTTCCGGATCCGGATTACTCGCGGCGCCGGCAGCGAAACGCGGGTTGCTGAAGCAGTTGGCGGTGCCCCACAACAGCTTGATGCCGCTGGCTTCCTGGTGTTGCTCAAGGTGATCAACCATCTGCGCGAAATGGTTGCGATACTCCTTCAGCGAGCTGCCTTCCGGGGCGACATCGGTGTCATGGAAGCAGTAATAGTCGATACCCAGTTTGGAGAAAAACTCGAAGGCGGCGGCTGCTTTGCCGATCGCCAGTTCCATCGGGTCGCCGGCGTGTTGCCATGGGCGCTTGAACGTCCCCGCGCCGAACACATCGGAACCCGGCCAGACGAAAGTGTGCCAGTAACAGGCGGCCATGCGCAGGTGTTCGCGCATGGGTTTGCCGAGGATGAGTTTGTCGGCGTCGTAGTGACGGAAGGAGAGGGGGGAATCGCTGTTTGGGCCTTCGTAGCGAATCGGCTCGACATCAGGGAAATACTGCATGGACCTTGTCCTTGTTGTTCTTGGCGGTGTCTCGATACTAGCAACGGCCCCGACCCCGCGGATTATGAAAAGCATCAACACGGAGTGCGATTTTGCGTATTGAGCTTCTTCGACCAGGCGCCTAGTCTGTGTCAATCGCCTCTGTGACAAGGGGCTCGGGACAAGCATAAAAACAATGAAAACCGTACCGCCTGTTCACCGCATCGCTCTGTTGTTCAACGGCAGCAAGATCTACGACCGTGGCATCATCAGCGGCATCGGCAACTACCTGAGCAGCACCCGTGCCTCCTGGGACCTGTTTCTCGAGGAGGATTTTCTCTGTCGTTTGAAAGGCATCGAGCGCTGGCAGGGCGACGGGATCATCGCCGACTTCGACGATCCGCTGATTGGCGAGGCGCTGGCCGATATCCAGATGCCAGTGGTAGCGGTAGGGGGCTCGTACGAGGATAAGCGCGCCTATCCGAAAGCGATTCCCTATGTCGCCACCGATAACAATGCGCTGATGACGCTGGCCTATACGCATTTGATAGAAGCAGGACTGCAACGTTTTGCCTGCTTCAGCCTGCCGGAAGCGCAAGCCAATCGCTGGGCGCAGGAGCGGGAAAAAGCCTTTCGCAAACTGATGAAACGCGACGGCCTGCACGGCGAAATCTATCGCGGCATGGGCACCAGCGCACCGCTGTGGGACAGCGCCGTCGAACAACTGATCGCCTGGCTGCAAAGCCTGCCCAAACCCATCGGCATCATCGCCGTCAGCGACGCCCGCGCGCGCCAGTTGCTGCAAGCCTGTCTGACCGCCGGGATTGCCGTGCCGGAACAGGTGGCATTGATCGGCATCGACAATGATCCGCTGACACGCAGCCTGACCCGCGTGCCGCTGAGTTCTGTTATTCAGGGCACGGAAACCATGGGCCGAACCGCTGCGCAATTACTCCACCAGATGCTGCACGGCATGCCGTCCACCGGTACGCAGATCCTGATCCCGCCGGATGCTGTGAACGTGCAGGTGTCGAGCTTGCACCAACCGTTGGGCAATCCGTACGTGATGCAGGCGCTGCTGTTTATCCGACAATATGCTTGCCAGGGCATCAAAACGGCGCAGGTGGCGGCGTATGTCGGTGTGTCGCGCTCATCACTCGAAGCGCATTTCCGCGCCGAGCGAGGCTGCAGCGTGCACGATGAGATCCTGCGTTTCAAACTGGCAGCGGCCACCAGCGGATTGAAAAATACTGACTCGGTGATCGCCGACGTGGCGCGCAGTTGCGGGTTTAAATCTGCGCAGTATCTGCACACGGTGTTTCGCCGGGAATTTGGCTGTACGCCGCGGGAGTATCAGCAAGGGGCAGGGATGCGCTGATGGAATGGCGGAAATGAGGTTAGAGTGGGCGTCAATGTCTTGATTGTTGCGTGAACAATGAATCGTCCGCTGTTCGTTTCTCTGGATGGGCCCAAAGGCACCGGCAAAACCACACTGTTGGAAGCCGTTACGCAAGTACTGAGGGCGGGCAACCAGAAAGTCATCCGGCTTTGCGAGAGAAAAAGCGATCCGTTCAGGGGTGAAACCATGGCCTTGGTCAACACTCTGGCGAGAAATCCTTGCCGGGATCTGGAGTGGGCTGTGTGTCAGCGCCTCGCGGATAGCCGTCGCTGGATCTCCCAGAACGTTCTGACGAAGCAGCCGCTGGACAGCATCATCTTGATCGATCGCTGGTATCCCTCGGATGCCGCGTTTCGCCAAACCATCCCGTTTGCCGAGATTCTTCAATTGAATATGGAGCGAGATGTGCGGGTGCCAGATCTGCATGTCGGCGTCGTCACCGATCCGGATATTTCATGGGCCAGGGCTGCGAACCGATCACGAGGACTGGGCGGCACTGTGATCCAGAAGCACGCAGAGCATGTGGCGTGTACAGAAATGTTCGAGCAAGCGGTCAAGGATCACGGCTGGATGTTGTGCCGTAATGAAGGAACGGTTGAGGAGGCGACGATGCTGGTGGTTTCTCGGATCTATGAGGTGCTTGGGTTGAACGTCGAAGTGGATGCCAGGCTTGGCGCTCAGGGTATCGCGTAGACCTTGAAGTTCAGTGGACACGGCCCTGCCAGGAAGGCCGTTTGGTTAGATTTTCTGGGGTTGGGCAGGGCGTTTGCTCAGGCTCTGTGAATAGCCTGATGAAGGTTTTATAGAAACAGGATGAGCAAAACCGCGACAGCCACAAAGCCATCGCGGTTGTTCTGCGTTTTAGCGGTTAGCGTCGGCCAAGCCAGCCTCGATGAAGCGAACGGAACTCTCCATAGCCTGCTGACCTTCTGGCAGCATGGTGGCGTAGAAGTGCCAGGCGTGGAACATCGCAGGCCATACTTCCAGGTTCACGCGAACTCGGTTATCAGCCAGGTGAGTTGCAAGGCGCATTGCATCACTCAACATCAGCTCGTTCTCGCCGATCTGCACCAAGATTGGTGGAAGACCGGTAACGTCCGCGAACACAGGTGAGGCTAGAGGATGATTAGCCAATGTGTCGCCTAGGAATGCTCTGGCGAGGATGTCCAAGACAGGCTTGGAGTTCAGAGGATCCAGACCTTCACGGTTGCTCATGGAAGCACCGGTGTGTTCAAGGTTCGCCCATGGTGAGATGGAGGAGCCAACCGCAGGCAATGGAAGCCCTTTCGATTTAGCCGCGACCATGACGCTTACAACCATCGCGCCGCCAGCCGACTCGCCAGAGAACGCAATTTTGTTAGCCGGGATTTTCTGCTCAAGCAACCATTCGTAAGCGCGCAATGTGTCGTCAATTGATGCTGGGAACTTGTGCTCGGGAGCGAGGCGGTAGTCCGGCATGTACACACGAGCGCCGAGCATTTTTGCGTAGTTGCCGCCGATGCCGTGGTAGCCGTCTGGACGGCCAACAATGTATGCACCACCGTGGATGTACATAACGACTGCGTCGGTTTTGATCTCATCAGGGGTAACCAGTGTGCCCGGTACGCCACCCATGTCGACTGCTTCGAATTTGACGCCAGCAGGCGCAGGATTTTGCGCGAGCATTTTTGCGTAGGAGTCGCGGATGTCGCTCATTTTTGTAGTGGTATCGATTCCCTTAAGAACGGGTACCAGATCGCTAAGGCTATTGGCCCAGGTTTGGACGGCTGCTTGGACTTTAGTGTTCATAATGACCTCAATTGATCGTTGGGAGTGGATTAGCTAATTGAGATACTATGCTTAGTATTGGGGAATAGGGTTCCCCATAACAGGTGCTAAGCCGCCCGAACGTTGAGACCACCGAGGCCGTATGGAACTCCATAACTTGAATGATATTGCCGCGTTTGTGAGCTCGGTAAACGCTGGAAGCTTCACTGCTGCGGCAAAACAGCTTGGCCTTACGCGCTCTGCAGTGGGCAAGTCGATAGTCAGGCTCGAGGCTCGTTTACAGGTACGCTTACTGAATCGCACTACGCGTAGCTTGAGCATGACCGATGACGGCCAGGTCCTGTATGAGCGCTGTGTGGGCGTTCTTCAGGATCTGGATGACGTGGAGGATGCCCTTGCGTTTCGTCGTTCGACACCCAGTGGGCGACTGCGGATGAGTCTGCCGGTTGCGCTGGGCAGACTTCATGTCCTTCAGCACATTGAGTGCTGCCTTAAGGATTGGCCCTCCCTGAGCGTGGATATCACCTTTTCTGACAGGCTGGTCGATCTGATCGATGAGGGATTTGATTTGGCCATGCGCATCGGCCCACCGAAGGAAGATTCTCGGTTGTTAACGCGCACTGTGGCCTATCAACAAATGATTACCTGCGCTTCCCCCAAATATTTGGCTGAGCATGCCGAGCCTAAAACGCCGGAGGATTTATCCGAGCACCAGTGCCTGCATTTCGTGAGCGGTGGGAGATTGCTTCCTTGGAATTTTCGCGTGAATGGTAGCTCTGTGTCCGTTACTCATGGTGGAAGGCTACAGATGGACAGTGCTGAGTCATTACACCAGTCAGCTGTAGCTGGCCTGGGTATCGCGACTCTTCCTTCCTACGTGGTGAACGACGATTTGAGGAGCGGCAAGCTTGTTCAATTGCTCGCTGGGTATGCAGAGGCGGCAGAGCCTATTCGGGTGATCTACCCTAGCAAGCGGCACCTCTCTCCAAAAATTCGACTCTTCATCGATAAGCTCGTGGAGGCTTGGTCACCATGCCCACCATGGGAGCATCACCTAGGGGAAGGCGCTCATTCAGGTTGATCAGTGACCGAGGTGCGTAATTGCAATTTACAAGTCGACTTCGTGCTAAGCGACGCACGCGCCGATTTGATCGCTGATCGCATCGATATAGCGTTTCCGGCAACACCTACCGCTAGCTGTATCTGCTTTCATTGGTCTGGTTATGGAGAAATTAGAGGGGCAAGAATTCCCTGCGACGACTCTTTCCTGATCCATGCATTGTCGAAATATCGACGATTCGGTCGCGCTGCAAACCTTCAACAGAGGCAACGATGATGAATTCAACCTGGGCAGATCAAGTGGCACTTGTGAGTGGAGCGGGCAGTGAGCTTGGAATCGGTATGGCCATTTCCCATCGTCTTGGGGCTCAAGGGGCCAAGTTGATCGTCACTGCAAGCAGCGCACGCATCAATGAGCGGGTTGCGGAGTTACGTGCCGCCGGCTTCGAAGCAGTGGGTCGATCGGTCGACTTGACTCAGGAAACTCAGGTGAGTGAATTCGTCGCTTGGGCTGAGGCCGTCTGGGGCCGCATCGATATTCTTGTAAATAATGCCGGTATGGCGATGCAAGGGAGTCCAGAACAGTTCTCCGAATTCACGAGTACGAGCCTCGAAAGCTGGAATCTTTCCATCGCTAGAAATCTGACAACTGCGTTTCTGTTAACCCAAGGGGTGTTGCCCGGGATGCGAGCGAGAGGCTATGGCCGCATAGTGAACATCAGCTCAACTACCGGCACACGGGCGAGTAATCCAGGGGAGGCTGCTTACAGTGCTGCAAAGGCGGGAATGGTTGGAATGAACATGAGTCTAGCCCTTGAGGTTGCTCATCAAGGTATCACTGTGAATTCAGTTGCCCCTGGTTGGATCGCTACAGGGTCGAGCACGCCTGATGAAGTCAAAGCCGCACGTTCTACGCCTCTCGGGAGAGCGGGGCGACCAGACGAAGTGGCCGCAGCCGTTGTATTCCTGGCTTCACCTGAAGCGAGTTACATCACGGGTGAGCTGCTCGTAGTGGATGGAGGCAATTGTCTGGTTGAGAACAAAGCTGATTAAGACTTTTTAGTTCCTGAGAGGGATCTCAACGAGCTTGAGGGATTGCGCTTGCGTCACTCGCTTTCAGGGATATCGCCCGATCAGGTCGTGCGTCGACGCTCATTTTGCGTCTCCTGCACAGAAATGCTGATAAAGGACGTTGATTTTGATGTCAATCAGCGTTGACTGAGCTGCGCTGCGCCGACTCACTGCTCCAGCAAAAACCGCTCAATTTCCTCGACGGTACTGCGCGCCGTTCTAGTGACGCCGATCAGTGTCGCGGAAGCGGCGCCAGTCCAGTCGCCATAACCCACCAACCACAAACGCGGTTCCTGAATCGAATGCGTACCTTTGACGGCCACGCGCCCGTCGGCGGAACACACGCCCAGTGATTCCAGATAGCCGAGGGCAGGGCGGAAGCCGGTGCACCAGATCACCGCGTCGACCGGCGTTTGCGAGCCATCAGCCCAAGTCACGCCGGTCTCGGTGAAGCGCAGGAACGGCCGAACCGCGTGCAACACGCCGCGCTCCCGTGCCTCAACGACTGGCGGCACCATCACGATATCGCCCAGGCCGCCAACCGGGTTTTCAATGACCATGCCGGCCAGCTGCGCTTTCCAGCGCTCGGTGGCGCGTTCGAAGAGCACGCGTCCATCAACGTCATCGGCAAGAAACTCTGGTGGCTGCGGAGTGACCCAAGTGGCATCGGCCACTTGCGAGACTTCAGCGAGGATCTGTGCACCGGAGTTGCCACCGCCCACCACCAGGACTTTTTTTCCCGCAAACGGCTTGGCGTTAACGTAATGGGCCGAATGCAATTGCTGACCGGTAAAGGTTTCGCTGCCTGGGTAATGCGGCAGGTAGGGATGGCGCCAAGTGCCGGTCGCGCTGACCACGGTGCGGGCCAGCCAACTGCGGCCCTGGGCTTTTACGTTGAGGTGATTACCCCGACGTTCAATAGCGTTGACCCAGTAGGGCCGTGCGACAGGAAACTGGTAGCGTTGCTCATACTGGCGCAGGTAATCGAGTACGTTGTCGCGACTGGGGTAACCGTCAGTGACCGGAGGCATCATCCAACCGGCGATGGAACTCCAGGTCGACGGTGAAAACAGTCGCAGGGAATCCCAGCCATGCCGCCAAGCGCCACCCGGTGCTGCTTCGGCATCAATAATCACAAAGGAACGCCCGGTACGGCGCAGGAAGTAAGCCACGGCGAGTGCAGACTGGCCACCGCCAATAATCGCGACATCCACTTCGGCAGGCATGGGGAATCCTTGGGTCAGCGAGGTTCAGGTTAAGTTAATACATTTGAAGTGGACGTTTGTTGATGTTGCTCAATCGGCGGCGTTGTAATGGATATGATTTAACATAATATACATTACACGTAACAAGATGTTACGAGATCAGCCCGGTTGCACAGTGGATTTCAACCTACAGAATCGACCTGAATCCGATCCACTGCTTTTCCTTGAATTCGACGGCGCTCAACCCTCATCACGCGTCAGCTTTTCAATCAGCGTTCGATGCTGTGGAAATTGTTGCGTGAGTTTCTGCCGATCACCCATTTCCATATCGGCAAAATCAAATCCTGGCGAAACGGCTTCGCTGATCAGCCCAAATCCGTTTTCGCCTTCGAGCAACCGCGAAGCTTTCCATAGTCCACCCGGTACGTGTAATTGTAAAAGCTGTCCTGCCAGAATGTCGGCGCCCATCACCAATGTCTGCAACGAGCCGTCAGCATGAATCAGGCTGTACTCAATGGCGTCGCCCAGGTGGAAATAATGCAGGATGTCGGATCGATTGAAATGAAACTGGCCCACCGGTGATCGTTGATCGAGCAGATAGTAAATCGAGGTCATCAGATACCGTGGACCGCTGGGGGTTTCGAGTGGGTCGCGATGATCGGCTTGATAGGTTCTGCGGAAATAGCCACCTTCGAGGTGAGGCTGCAGATCCAGCGTTCTAATAATGTATCCAACTTTGGCTTCACCCTTGATCATGGTCTCTTCTCCGTCGAATATGATGCTATTTTACGTTAACTCGACTAAACGACCATTTAGTGTAGTTAAACATGATTTCTAGTGAATAAAGGTCCATGCTCGTGCCACTACTTTTGAAATTCACTACGCCGCTGGTATCTCCAAGCAATCATGACGGAGCCGCCCTACCCTCAATGCAAAACCTCATCAGATCGCCATCACCTTCAAATTTTTCATCGCTTTCCTCCATTTAAAAAACCAGCGCTGCCCAGCGCGCAAATTTCTTTCGAACTGGCCTGTTACGGCGCAGGCCGGGGGCTTAGCTCGATTGGCGCGGTTTCAATCAAGCGCTTCGACACAATCATCGACTGGGTTGTGGCTGCGTACTTTTTGAAGTGCGGCGATTCGATATGGCTTCGGTATGCCGAATCGCTGGCGTAGATTTCGAAGAAATGAAACCAGTTCGGGCGGTCGACTTCGGCGACGGCGTAGATTGATATGACGCCCGGCTCTGTTCGAGTCGACTCTGTGATCTCTTCCTTGACTGCGGCTTGATAGGCCGCAACCTGTGCAGGATCGATTTCGAGTTGCGCGATGCGCACCACCAAGCCATTTTCCTCGGCGGCCAGCGCTTGTCCTGCCAGTAATCCAGCCAATGCCACCACTCCTAATAAACGTTTACACATCAGGTTTCCCCCTCTTCATTGTGTGGCTCAAGGCGGAGGCGCTGATGCCCACCTCTTTGCCTGCGCGATTAAAGCTTTGATGGCGGGTAATGGCGAGAAAGTAGACAAAGTCTGCGACGTTGGCGCGGCTTACATTCATGAGGCCTCACAACTTGAAACCGGGATGGAAGCCGGACGAGCGACCACGTCAGATGATTCTACGGATCACGTAAGCGTATTTTGATGAGTTTCCCTCATTAAACTGTCGCATCCGACTCATCAGTTAAATTCCATGATCGGGAACGAAGGCCGGAAATCTTCTTCGTATCGCTATTTGCCACCGAGACTCCCTCCCCCATCGACGCTGATCACCTGGCCGGTAACGAAGGATGCTCCCTCGCTCAGCAGGAAGGTAATCAGCGAGGCCACTTCTGATGGCGTGCCCAGTCTTTGCATCGGAATGGTGGAGAGTATCTGACGCTCACCCTCACTTCCCACGGGTCGGTTTTTTCGGAAAAGCTCGGTGTCTATAGGGCCCGGTGCGACTGCATTGACCGTAATGCCAATGGGCGCCAACTCAAGAGCCCACGTACGAGTGACACCCACCAATGCGCTTTTTGCGGCAGCGTAAGCGGTTCTGTCACGGGCGCCAAAAATGGCACGGCTGCACACATTCACGATGCGCCCCGCAGACGATCGCTTCAGAGACGGCAGGCAAGCCTGGGTGATTTGTACCGAGGCTCTGACATTCAGGTCAAAAACGTTTTGGAGTGTTTCGAGTTCAAGCGTTTCCAGGCTTTGCGCAGACGCAACACCTGCGTTATTGACGACGGCATCAATAGAGGTCCGTTCCAGGAGTTTCTCAAGCATTTTCCTCGTTTGCTGAGCATCGCTTAAATCACAGAGCAACAGCTTCCCGGGAAAATCATCAACCGGATGCCTGGCGATGCCGACCACATTCCAGCCTGCCTGATTCAACTGAGTACTGAGTGCAAAACCGATCCCTTTGGTTGCACCAGTGACCAGTGCAGTTCGGCTGTTGTTCATGGTTACCCCTCTCATCAACGATCACCTGCGCCGCCAGAAGTAGACGTTCCAGATAACTCACTCCAAGCAATATGACCGCCCTTCAGTATCGGTGAATTTCAATCCGTATCCCCTCATTCGTATCTGGAGCACGAAAGTAGCTCGTTATCAAATCAAACTCAGCGTCGCTTGCTGTAAACTCATGCTCGGCGCGGCCATTGCGCCGATGTAGCCTGCCCCGACAGGTCTCATCATCCACTTCGATGTAGTGGAAACAGTGGGGAATTTCGGCAGCGTCAGCCAGACCGCGTAACCACAGCCGATCCTCTGGCGTGTTGGCCGGGAAATCCAGAACCACAGTCACGCCAGCCTTCAGCACATCGATGACAAGCGGGCCCACCAGTGCCCGAATCTGACGCGCAAGCCTCACGTAATCGGCCACTGATTGGATCTGATCAGGGTAAAGCCTTGAGAGCCAATAATCCTCACTCATCAAAATAGCCGACCGTTCAGACGCCAAGGCCTTGGCCAACGTCGATTTACCGGATGCCATCTTGCCTGACATCAAATGAAGCATTGGTTTGGTCATGGGGGACGTCTCCTTGTCGAGTTCTGATGATCTTCATTGAAAAGCATCGAAGCAACCGCATACCCACCACTGTCAGCTTTGGACTGGGCCCGGTTTTTCCAGCCAGAACTTCAGCCTTTCTTGCTTTTCTCTTCATCGTATTCTTCTTGGACCGCACGTAATAAGGATCCGAAATAGCCTCACTCGGTCGAAGGGACGGAAGCTTTGCTGCCCAAGCGTATGAGTTCATTGGAGAAACACAGGCCGACTATGATCAGCACCGCTCCCGCGTAGAGGCTTTCGCGCGGTACTTCATTGAGCGCCACAAACGCCAGCAGCGCGGCAAACAGTGGCTCGGTCAATTCCAGCGCTTGTACTTGGGATGGCTTGAGATACTCGATGGCCTTGGTTGTGCAGAAGAAGCCCAGGATTGTCGGCAGCGTGGCCAACGCCAGCAACGCGGCGATCGCCATCGGCGACAACTCGCCTATTACAAAACCATTGGCGGCAGCCGGCATCAGCAAGTACAGGCTGCCAAAGAACAGCAATTGGCGGGTGAAGTGCAGTCCTCCCGACACCCCCATACGCTTCATGGCCACCGAAAAGGCTCCATAGCCGGAACCGGCCACGGCGGCGAGCGCAGCACCTTGCAGTGTAAAGCCCTGCTGCAGGTCGCCGCCGAAGATTACCGAGATTCCGGCGATAGCCAGTGTGGCGCCAACAGTAGCGTTCGCGGTGATCGCGTCCTTGAGGAAAATGCGCCCCAGAATGATCGAGGAAATTGACGCGCTGGCCATCAGCACCACCACCACACCTGCCGCAGCGTAGTGTCGATAGGCGGACGTTTCGAAATGGAACAGCACAAAGATGCCAAGAAACGCGCAGACAGCCGCCTGCGTCCATTTGGTCGATGTCGCCGGGCGCTTGAGGAAAAACAACAGAATCGAGAGAAGCACGCAACCCAGTACGGTCTTGATGACAGCAACACTGGTAGAGGTGAAACCATTACTCATGAGTATTTTGCTGAGTACCCCGATCGTTGCGTTCAGTGCCGCAGCGGAGAGTGCAAATATGACGCCTTTCCTGAAAGTCGATTGCATGGATGACGATCCCTGTCGCTGAATGGTCGTTCGATAGAAAGCCGCCCTGTATCGACGGCGCAAAGTTTGAGGACATGAACAGCCGACTAATACCGATAGAGTGCTATTCGCCGTCATGTCGCCAACGGTCAGAGGGCCTGGCCTTTGGCGATGCAATACGAGTTGACGAACATGGCAGTGTGCTGCAGAGACTGACGTATATCCGGTTTGGCTATTCCGTGCCTGTTGGCAAATTGTTCAACCGCCGCCGTATTAAAACGAGTGGTCTGGATAAAATCCAGGGCTTCGGGTTTTGAATTCAAGAACCTCGCTACGGGAGGAATACTCAGTAGCAGCTTCAGTAATCGAAGTGAAATGTGATGCTTGGGAGACTTTAATCCCAACGGTTGTGCAGCCTGTGCCAGGAGCTCTCGCAGGTTTGGCGTCTGGTCATCAAGCGCCAGCAGTTCCTGACCCACCATGGCAGGATCAAACGCACAAACTGCCACCAGTTCAGCCAGGTAATCCACGGTCACCAGTGGCAGCCAGTGCCTGGCGGTGCCGGGCACCGCAGTCAACTTGCCCTGCACAAGGTTGCGTATCAGCTCCACCAGCGGCTGACCGTCAAGGATATGCCCCGTGCCGCTGTGGCCACAGACCGTCGCAGGGTGGACAACAGTAATCTCCCCGCCCTTGGCTGACATGACCTCCAGGGTCGCAAAATGCGCCTCCAGCTTGCTTCCCTCGTAACCACCGACACGCCGGTAGACGGCAGGCCAATTCGTCCGTTCCGGATAGCAAGGGTCAATGCCGATGCGTTGTAGATGTTCATGATTTTTCAGCATGTAGCCGCCGATCATCACTAAACGGCTTTTTTGCTCAGCCGCCAACAGCGCCACGCGCTTTGCCCCTTCTACGTTCACCGCACGAGAGTGCTCCACTGAAAGCCCCCATGCGAAGTGCGCGCCCAAGTGGAACATGACGCTGGCGCGCCTCAGCACTTCTCGGTCAGCAGCGCTCAGCCCGAGGTTGTCGTGTTCCAGATCGCCAGCGACGGCGAATACCCGGTTTGCGCACCCGCCCAAATGATCGACTTGCTCGCGCAAGGCAGCCAGTCGCTCCGGGCGACGCATCAACACCCGAACGGTGTGACCTTTTGCACTCAGGTTCGCCACTAAATGTTGACCGACGAAACCCGTCCCGCCTGTGACAAAGCACTCCACGCTCATTTCCCTGTTCCTTGTTGAAGGTGAGAAATCAAGCGTAAAGTATCGACCCCACTCTACAGTCAAGCGGTGTTTCCATGAAAATCGGCGAACTCGAAGCGCGCAGCGGCGCCAGCCGTCATACGTTGCGCTACTACGAGCAAATAGGCCTGATCTCCCCCCTACGGCAAACCAACAACTATCGCGTTTACAACGAGCAAACTCTGCAGGATCTGGACTTTATCCAGCGCGCGCAAAGCATGGGATTTTCTCTGGGGGAAATCGGCGAGATTCTGGATGCGCAGCGGAACAAGCTGATCGATTGTGCTGAAGGCGCGAAGCTGATTGAAAAGAAGATGGCCGACATCAAACAGAAAATCGCCAACCTCCAAAGCGTTTATCGGTATCTGGATGAAGAGCGTGCAACCCTGGAAGCCAGTGCTGCCAGGCAACTTGAGCTTCAGCAACTGAGCAACGCTTCCAATCATTAAACCAGCACGTTTTCCCGGCGCATCATGGTGATCATTCCTGGCCGGTTTCTTTCAGTCACGATGGGCGGAATTCAGGCGTTCGGCTAGACGTGTACACCCATGCACAGCAGATATCAGCAGTCCGGCAACTCGCACCGCGCAGCAGCTTTCAACGTCATTTCCACGCTGCAGTCTCCCGAGACTCACTCATCACTCGGGTCATAACTGTTCACATTGGGCACTTGCAGATGCAGGCGCCCAAGCAAGTCAATCAACGTGTCGACCTCAGCCGGGGTCAATCCGCTGAGCAGTCGCGCTTCTCGCTCAAGTGCAACTTTGAGCACGCGGTCATGCAGTTCTTTGCCGCTGGCCGTCAATCGCACGGTGTAACGCCGCGCATCCTTGGGATCCAGCTGACTGGTGATCCGCCCCGCCGCTTCCAATGTCTGCAATGAACGACTGACAGCGCTCTTGTCGAGACCGATCGCCTGACAGATTCGATTGGCGGTGATGTCGGATTCAACCGCCAGCATCGACAGCATCCGCCATTCAACCACGCCGATTCCGAAGTGTTTGCGGTAGCACTGGGAAGCCCCGGTGGCGAGTTTGTTCGCCAGGAAAGTCACCAGGCCAGGTACATAACGCGACAGGTTCAGTTGTGTATCGGTAGGCATCGAGAAAACACCGTAGATCGAAGATCTTGCAATTTGGTTGACACCGCAACTAAATTATCTGAGGATTCACTCAGCCTGTCATTGCGGACGATGCGCCGCATGATACGCCGTAGCACAACCTCAAAAAAATAATTAACAGGTCTTGCTTATGAACGCTCCCCAACTGTGCCCTTCCTTGGCGCCCATGATTACCCAACCTTTCTACTTCTTCTTGCCTGGCTGATTCGTCACCCGCAAGTCCCCCTTTCGTTTTTCAGCAGCCACTTCAATGTGGAGGGAGAAGTCATGCTTCAAGTCAGCGTCACCCGCAAGGTCGTCGAGGCCGAGGGTATTTGCAGTTTTGAGCTGTGCGCAGCAGACGGCCGGCCGTTACCACCGTTCAATGCCGGTGCCCATATCGACATCAACATTGCCGACGGCCTCACCCGGCAATACTCGCTGTGCAATGACTCAAAAGAACGTCATCGCTACGTAATCAGTGTGCTGAAGGATCCCGCCTCACGCGGCGGTTCCACTGCGATGCACGACACCATCAGCCAAGGACAGACAATCAGCATCAGCGAACCCCGCAACCTCTTTCCACTCGCGAACTCAGCCAAGCGTCACCTGCTGTTTGGCGGTGGTATTGGCATCACGCCGATGCTGGCAATGGCTCATGAGCTTCATCATCAAGGCGCGGATTTCGAGCTGCATTACAGCTTTCGATCCAGCGAACGCGCCGCGTTTATCCAGTACCTGCGACAAGCGCCCTTCGCCAGCCACGTGCATTTGCATGACGACAGCGGAGAGTTCGAACAGAAACTTGATGCAACCGCCCTCCTCGCCACGCCAGACACCACAAGCCACCTTTACGTGTGTGGCCCGGCCGGCTTCATGAATTTCATCCTCGACACCGCGCAGACCGCTGGCTGGCCCGAAGATCACGTGCACAGAGAGTTCTTCGCCGCCGCACCTGTCGATGCAAGCGCTGATTCGCCTTTTGAAGTTCAGCTGGCGAGCACAGGGCAAATTTTTTACATCCCCGCCGATCGCACCGTTTTCGAAGTGCTCGATGAGGCCGGGATTGCCATCGAATCATCGTGCGAGCAAGGAGTCTGCGGCACCTGTGTCACGGGCTTGCTAGAAGGCATTGGCGATCATCGTGACCAGTTCATGACGGCTGCGGAACACGCGGCCAATGACCGTTTCACCCCGTGCTGCTCACGTGCCAAATCGCCCCGGCTGGTATTGGACCTTTAACCTGAACCGAGCATCGACCGTTCGCTGGAGAACATCATGACTACCGCTGCCCAGCCTCTCGCCCATGAAATTGCCCCGGCCACTGCGCCGAGTTTTCCTCTCGATCAATGGTACGTCGCAGCCTTGAGCCGGGAGTTGAAAGACCAACCCCTTGGCCGCACGTTGCTGAATAAACCAGTGGTGCTTTTTCGCACGGCAGATAACCAGGTCGCCGCGCTGGAAGACCGCTGCTGCCATCGTGCATTGCCCCTGTCTGGCGGCACTGTGGAAGCACGCGGTTTACGCTGCGGTTACCACGGCCTGCTGTTCGATGAAGGCGGTAAATGCATCGAAATTCCGGGCCAGGACAAGATCCCCAGCAAAGCCAAAGTCCCTTCCTACCCCGTCCAGGAACAGGATCAGATCATCTGGATCTGGTTCGGCAGCGCTGAGCATCCGCAGCCGACATTCGCGCCGCCGGTCTACGACGTGCACAGCAGCGGTAAATACCTGTTCGACGGTGATGTTTACCACTACGACGCGCCCTATCAACTCATCCACGACAACCTCATGGATCTCAGTCACCTGGGCTACGTCCATCTGCACACCATTGGCGGTAACGCCAGCATTCATATGAACGCGAAGATGAACGTCGATGGTGATGACTCAATGGTTCGCGTGGTTCGCCACATGCCCGATTCCGTTCCGCCGCCGACCTACACCGCGGCCTACCCGTTCAAAGGCAACATTGACCGCTGGCAGGAGATCGAATTTCACATCAATCACCTGCGCATCTGGACCGGCGCGATAGATGCGGGCACGGACGATCTGAACAACCCGGATCGAGGCGGTTTCCACATGCGTGGTTTTCACGGCGTGACACCTGAAACAGACACCACAAGCCATTACTTCTGGACCATGGCCACCAACCCTGAACATGATCCCGAGGCCGTCACAGCCAAAGTTCTGCATCAGACGCGATTGACGTTCGACGAAGACAAAGTGGTGATCGAAGCGCAGTACCAGAACATGTGCCGGTTCGGTACGCGCCCGATGATTGATATTCACGTCGACGTCGGGGCCAATCGTGCTCGTAGAATCATCGAGCGGCTGCGCAATCCAACGGGTTGATTGCTTCAGAACAGTGGCGGCGGCAAACGCCGTCCACTGTGTTCAAAGCCTGCCGTTCTCTTACTGTCGTTAAAGGAATGCCTCAAACAGCCCGATCACTCTTCGAAAATAGCTACCGCGCGCACAAAACCTGCGGACGCATGCCGGATCTTGTAGGGAAAGCACGACACCGTGAAGCCGCTCGCTGGCAGGGATTCGAGGTTGGCCAGTTTTTCCATTTGCCCGTAGCCGATATCGCGCCCGGCCTTATGCCCTTCCCAGATGATCGAGGCATCGCCGCTGGCAGCAAAACGTTCACGGGTGTATTTGAACGGCGCGTCCCAGCTCCAGGCATCGGTGCCGACCACGCGCACACCACGTTCCAGCAGATACATCGTCGCTTCGCGGCCCATGCCGATGCCAGCATCGAGGTAACCCGGCTGACCGAACAGCGCACCGGCGCGTGTGTTGATCAGCACGATATCGAGCGGTTGCAGCACGTGCTCAATGCGCGCCAGTTCCGCTTCGACCTCTTCTGCTGTCACCACGTGACCGTCGGGCAAATGGCGAAAATCCAGTTTGACCCCCGGCTGCAAACACCAGTCCAGCGGCAACTCATCAATGCCAAACGCCGGCTCGCCGCCATCGGTGGTCGAGGCGTAATGCCACGGCGCATCCATGTGGGTGCCGCTGTGGGTGGTGATCTGCAAGCGCTCGGCGGCCCACGATTCATGGCCGGGCATCTGCTCAAGCTGCAAACCCGGAAACATCGCCGCCATCTCCGGCCAGCCTTGCTGGTGGTCCATGTAATCGATTTTCGGCAACAGCGGCGGCGGATCTGTGTACGGGTTGTTATCGAGGGTCACCGAAAGGTCGACCAGACGACGTTTACGCTGGATAGGCTGTGACATGAGGCGTATCTCCGTTCAACGGCAGATGCCGAAAAGGGGCTGGGTTGAGGGCGTTGCGAATAAGCGTGGCGACGTTGCCGTCATGGCTGAAGCCGACAGCGCGGGCTTGCGGGGTTTTCAAGGGCGGCATGCGCCCAAACAGATTTTCAAGGTCAAGGTCAGCGGCAAAACTGATCAGCGCACGGCGTTGCTCGCCGTAATTCGCCGCCAGTGCATCAATGACCTGGGCAATGGACAAGTGCAGCACCGGCAGTTGCCAGACCCGCTGTTGCGCGGTGGCGTCATCCAGTTCGGCGGCGTGGATCAGGTTGTTCACGCAACAGCGCGCCGACATCCACCACGCTGTTGCTTGCGGTGATACCGGGCAGCAATACTCAGCGCCCTCGGCAAAGGCCCGCATCAAGTCGCTCATGAAGGCCGAGCGCAAGCCGTTGGGTTCGCGTGGACGCGCGACAATGCCCGGCAGGCGCACCGCGCGGCTGTCGACCTCACCGCGCCGACCCAGATCGATCAGCGCGCGCTCGACCATCATCTTGTGTGTGCCGTACGACAATTGCGGGTGCAGTTCAGCCTGCTCGTTCATCTTTGCCGGCAGATCAGCGCCGTACACCGCCACGCTGCTGGCATACACCAACACCGGAGGTCGCGCCTTGTTGCGCAATTGGTCAAGCAGTTCGAGGCTGGCCAGCAGGTTGACCTGATAACCCGATTCGTAATGCGCCTCCGCCGCTCCGCCGGGAATGCTGACCAAGTGAAACACCACGTCGATGCCATCGGCCAGGACACGGCGCATCAACGCCGCATCCGTCACGCTGCCGCTGTGCCGACGCAGGCGCGGGTCGTCTGGCAGGCCTTGGATATCGGTGTCCAGCACCAGCAACGAACGAATGACTTGCCCGCGCAAACTGCCGCGTGCGAGCAGACAACGCAGCAGTTCACGGCCGACAAAGCCATTGGCTCCGGTAATCAGTACACGCATGGGCGTTCCTTAGCCGTTGGCTTTGACGACGCGTTGATCGATCGCACCAAACAGTGACTGACCATCGCTGCCGGTGACGTCCATGCGCACGCGATCACCGAAACGCATGAAGCCTGTCACCGCCGCGCCTTGCTCGATCATCTCGATGGCCCGGCGTTCGGCGATGCACGCCGAGCCGACGTTGCGCTCGGCGTTCGACACCGTGCCGGAACCGATCAGCGTGCCGGCGCGCAAGCGTCGGGTTAAGGCTGCGTGGGCGATCAGTTGGCCAAAATGAAAGTTCATCTGCGCGCCGTGCGGCTGGCCAAACCACTCGCCGTTCCAGTGCACTTGCAGGGGCAAATTGACGCGGCCGTCTCGCCACGCTTCGCCGAGTTCATCCGGAGTAATCGCCAGCGGAGCAAAACTGGAGGATGGTTTGGCTTGCAGGAAACCGAACCCGGTGCGCATTTCTCGCGGCGCCAGTGCACGCAGGCTGACATCGTTGATCTGCAGGATCAGCTTGATGTGTTGCAACGCGTTTTCCGCCGAACAGCCCATCGGCACATCATCGACCAGCACGACAAATTCGCCTTCGAAATCGATGCCCTGGCTTTCGCTCGGCAGTTCGATGTCATCGTGTGCGCCGATAAAGTCATCACCGGCGCCCTGGTACATCAAGGGCGTGCGGTCAGCGCCTTCGATCGGGTCGAGGTTGAACGCTTTCTGCATCAGTGCGCCGTGGCTGAGAAACGCCGAACCGTCGCACCATTGGTAAGCACGCGGCAACGGTGCCATCGCCTGCGCGGGGTCGAAGGCAAAGGCTTCGCGGCAATCGTTATTTTCAAGTTCACGCGCCAGGGCTTGCAAACGCGGCTCGGCTTCAGCCCAGTTTTCGATGGCGTGCTGCAAGGTCGGCGCTACCGAACGGGCGTCCAGCGCCCGGGCCATGTCGCGCGAAACCACCACCAATTGGCCGTCACGGTTGCCGTTTTTCAGGGTTGCGAGCTTCATGACTTTTCTCCCGGGCAGTCTTGCAATTCAGCGGCAAAGCGCCCGTCCAGCAGAATAAACACCATGCGCGCCATGGCCTCGGTACGGTTGCTCCACGCGTGGTTGGTGCCGCGCTGAACCACCACATCGCCGCGTTTGAGGTGGACTTCTGTATCGTCGAGCACCAGCCAGACTTCGCCTTCGGTGACGATGCCGTAATCGAGGGTTTCGGTGCGGTGCATTAGTTTGTGCCGCGAGTTCGCTTGGCCGGTGCCGGCATGCGCCTGGCCAATCTCGGCAAATGCGGCTGCTGCATCGGCAGCGCTGACCTGGTTCTGCACGCTGTCTGGCGGAATGTCGACGACCCGAATCACACTGCCCAGCGGGCCGGGGCTCAGTTGTAAGGGTTTGCTGGTTGGATCATCGGCATTGTCGAGCAGGGCCGGACTGCCGCTGCTGTTCCATATTTCATGAAACACCGTGCCTGGCACCGCTTGCAGTGCGAAGACGTTAGCGGTTGCTCCGAGACTGGCGACGACCGCACGGCCCTGGGCGTCATGCCCGGTGACCACGCGTTTGAAAGGGGGAAGCGCTTGCATGGAAAATCCTCGTTCAATGGCCGTTGCCGATGGAGTCGTGACCGCCGACATGGGTGCGGGTCAACAGTCCACCGAGCCTCGGTACGGACAGACAAAACAGCGCCACGACCAGTTGCAACCAACCCATCATGGCTAATGCTTGAGGCAACGCCGTGGAAGTCCCGGAAGTGATGGCGAGTACCACCAGCGGGCTGATGAACTCGCCGGCAAAAATCGCGGCGGTGAAGCACCCCGCCGCTCGCCCACGCTGAGCAAAGCCGACTTGCGCCATGATCCAGGTGATCAACGTCGGCAACATCAGGCCGATGCCCAGACCGTTGACCAAGACCGCGACCACCACCTGCGCGTGGCTGCCGGCCGCGGCCATCAACAAGCCGCCAATGCCGGCCAGGCCAAAGGCAATCAGCAACACATGCTGGCTGCGCAGACCGCTCAACAGGCGAAAACTCAAGGCCCCGACGAGCACGCCAAGTTGATTGGCGCCCATGGTCATGCCGATCTGCTGCGGCGCATCCACGTGCAACAAGTTGAGCAAGTAGCCGGCCTGCACCGGCACGATGAACAGGCTCAGGCCCGCGAGCAGCGACAATGCATACATGGGTGTTAGTGCCCGCCATGGAAATGTGCGCGGGGCTGGCATCGGCACCGTTGTCACCGGTTGCACGCGGGGTTGCGGTTCCCAGAGTTTCCACGCCATCAGCGGCAGGAAGATCAGCCCGACTGCGTACAGCGCAAACGGCGTGCGCCAGTCGTCCTGTCCGAGAAAGCCACCCAAGGCGATAAACACCGCAGCAGACAGAGACGTCGCGACCATTTGCAGTGCAAACAGGCGTTCACGGCGTGCGCCGCTGTAGTAGTCGCCCATCAGCGTGGTGCAGCAGGTCATGATCCCCGCCTCCGCCAGACCGATGCCGGCGCGGCTGGCGACAATCGTCAGCAGAGAATCCAGCCACAGCGGCAACACACCGCAAAGCGCGTACAAGGCCATGCTCGCCAACAACAGCGGTTTGCGCCCGAGCCGATCGGCAATGACCCCGGCGAACGGCGCCAGTAATGCAATCACCAACGCTGGCAAGGTCAGCACGATCGGCACCAGCACGGTGCTGCCCGCGACCTCGGCAAAATGGGCCTGCATGCGCGGCAATACCGGTGCGAGCAATACCGCGCCGAGCACTGGTAGACAGCTGCCGAGCAGCAACAGCAACGACTGCGTCAAACCGGCGTGGCGGCCGCTGTTTTCAATTGAAGACTCAACGGCCATGACAGGTCTCCCGATGACGCGCTTGATGAACATCTACCGCCACCGCTCGCGACGGCACGGCCAGACTGATGGCCTCCTCCGGCGTTTCTGCGTCGGTGTTCGTGCGCCGTGCAGGCAGCAGAAAGTACGCCAGCGCTGGCAACAGCAGCAGCGCGCCGACCATGTTCCAGACGAACATGAACGCCAGCAGCACGCCCATGTCAGCCTGGAATTTGATCGGCGAGAAGATCCACGTGGCCACGCCAATGGCGAGCGTGATGCCGGTGAGCATCACCACTTTGCCGGTGGACACCAGTGCGCGGTAATAGGCTTCTGACAGGCTTGCGCCTTGGCGCAGATGGCCGAGCAGGATGCTCATTACATACAACGCATAGTCGACGCCAATGCCGACACCCAACGCGATCACCGGCAACGTCGCGACCTTCACGCCGATGTTCAGCCAGACCATCAATGCTTCGCAAAGGATCGAGGTGACCATCAGCGGAATCACCGCGCACAGCGTGGCGCGCCACGAACGGAAGGTGATCAGGCACAGGACAATCACCGCCCCGTAGACCCAGAACAGCATCTCGCGATTGGCCTGTTTGACCACGATATTGGTCGCCGCTTCGATGCCGGCATTGCCCGCTGCCAGCAGGAACTGCACATCATCGTTGTTATTGGCGGCGGCGAATTGCTCGACGTGCTCGACCAGCCGCGTCAGCGTTTCAGCCTTGTGGTCGGTGAGGTAAGCGTACAGCGTGAGCAGGCTGCAATCCTCGTTGTACAAGCCGCGTGGCGCACTGGCGGTGATCATGTTGAGCATCGCCTGATTGTTCTGCAGCTCGTACCACTTGGCGCTGCCTTCGCTGAGGCCAACCAGCATGCGCCGGTTGAGCAAGGCCAGCGAGTTGGTCGAATCCACCCCCGGCAGCGCACTCAGTTGCCAGTCCAGCGCATCGACCTTGGCAAGGATGTCGTAACGCGCACACTGCCCGGCCGGGGTCTTGACCATCACCGCGAACAAATCACTGCTGGCGCCGTAATGCCGGGTCAAAAACGCATCGTCCTGGTTGTAGCGTGAGTCGGCCCGCAGCTCCGGTGCACCGGCATCCAGATCACCGATCTTCAATTGCAGGCTGACCACAAAGCCCAATGCCGCCAACGCCAGGCTGATGGCAATGCACAGGCTGGCCCAGCGACGGCGGGTAAACAGATCGAGAAAACGCCAGAAGCCATGACGCCGCGCGCCGGCCTGATCGTTCTGCTCGCTCTTCAGGCTAAGTTGCGCCGCTCGCGGCGTTACGCCGACATAGGACAGCAACACCGGCAGCAGAATCAGGTTGGTGAAAATCAGCACCGCCACACCGATGCTGGCGATCACCGCCAGATCCTGAATCACCTGGATCTTGATCAGCATCAGCACGGCGAAACCCACTGCATCGCAGAGCAATGCCGTGAGCCCGGCCAGAAACAGCCGTCGAAAGGTGAAGCGCGCGGCCACCACCCGGTGCATGCCGCGACCGATGTCCTGCATGATGCCGTTCATTTTCTGCGCGCCGTGGCTCATGCCGATGGCGAACACCAGAAACGGCACCAGCACCGAGTACGGATCCAGTTGATAGTCGAGCAACGGCAACAGACCCAGCTGCCAGACCACCGCCACCAGCGAACAGAACACCACTAGCACCGTGCTGCGCAGGCAGCGTGTGTACCAGAACAGCACGGCGGTGGTGATCAGAATCGCTACGGCGAAGAACAACAGGATCTGCTTGAGCCCGGCAATCAGGTCGCCGACCTTTTTCGCGAAACCGGTGATGTGAATGTCGATCCTGTCGTTCTGGTACTGGCTGCGCAACGCCTCCAGTTGCTCCGACAGCACCGAGTAATTCAGCGCCTGGCCGTCGGCAGTCGTCGCCAGTAACGGCACGTAAATGATGCTCGAGGTTTGATCGAACGCTACCAGTTGGCCAAGTTCGTTGGAGCGCTGCACGTTGCGGCGCAAGGCCTCGAGACTGGCCGGGGTGCCAGCGTAATCGTCCGGGATCACCGGGCCGCCATCCAGGCCGTCTTCCGTCACTGCGACCCAGCGAGTTGCCGGCGTCCACAGCGACTTCATGTAGGCACGGTCGACGCCGGGCAGCAGGTAAAGTTTGTCGCTCAGCGCCTGCAAGATTTTCAGATAGTCAGCGTCGTAGATATCGCCCTGGCGATTGGCGACGACGATGCGCAAGGAGTTGCCCAGACCGCTGAGTTGCTTTTGATGTTGCAGATAATTGGCGATGTAGGGTTGTTGCGTGGGAATCATCTTTTCGAAACTGGCGTTCAGCTCGACGCGCGTGGCCTGATAACCCAAGAAGAGCGTGGTCACCAGGCACACCAGCAACACCCACAACCGATGATTGAACAAAGTGCGTTCCACGACCGAGCCGGAGCGCGGGTCGAAACTCGCCAGGCTGGCCGTGGCGTTGTCGAATGGTTTCATAACCTCACTCCGAAGCTGTAGCAGTGGGCGACGCCAGGCGCGTCACCCCGGTGAAACCGGCCAGCACCAGGCTGCCATCGGCGGCCTGCACGACGCTGGCAATCGGTTTGCCCAGCGGTTTGCCGAACCGCTCTAGGGTGGGTGCATCACCCGAGGTGCGAAACATTGCGCCCGCCTGATTGACCAACAACAACTGGCCGTCAGCGCTGCGGATCGCATCACTGAAGGACACCGGCATCGGTACCGGCGCGGGCACGAAGCTGTTGCCGCCGTCGGTGGAAATGAACGCGTTGCCTTTCAGCCCTGCCGCCAGCAGCGCTCCGTCATCGCGCAGTTGCAGGGCGAAGAAACTGCCGCTGTACGGGCTGTCGAGCGCGATGAAGGATTGTCCGCCGTCCTCGGAACGGGCCACGTAGCCTTGCTCGCCAGCGATGAACCAACGCTCGCCTTGTTGCGCGATGGCATACAGGTGCGCGCCCATCGGATTGTCGATATGGCCCATCAGCGACTGCCAGCTCACGCCGCCGTCTTCGGTGGTAAAGGCGAGGCCGTAGGCGCCGACGATCAGGCCGTGACGCGCATCGGTGAACTTGAGGCTGAGAAACGGTTTGTCCGCGCCTTCGCTGACCATCCGTTCGGCGGTTTGCACGCGTGCCGTCGCTGCGTCGGGGTCAGTCGCTGTGGGCAGTTGCTCGCGTGCGGCGTGCAACTCCAGTTGCGCAGCACGGTTGCCGTCCAGCTGCAAAGCCCATTTTTCACCACCGTCATGGGAGACCAGCACCGCACCGGCATGACCGACCGCCCAGCCGGTGTTGGCATCGACAAATTGCACCGCCGTAAGGCTGACGGACACCGGCACCTGCGCCTGCCGCCAATTGATGCCGTTGTCATCGGAGAGCAAGACGATGCCGCGTTCGCCGACCGCCACCAACCGCGCACCTGCCCGCGCCAGATCAAGCAAGACCGCTTGCCGGGCCTGCGGCGCGCGCATCGCCGGCGTGTGCAATACATCACCAACGGCAGCAGCCTGAGCCTGGCTTACGGGTAATACGCAAGGCAGCGCCAGCAGCGCTAACAACCGCCCGAGCACCTGACAGATTCTATTCATACCGACCTCGAAACCACCTGTGAAACCGGATCGCCACACCTGTCGCGATCCGGCCCGATTCAACGAACCCCGGCACCCGCCATCGCCGCCGGCGAGAATTCAGACGCCTTGTAGCGATCGACCACGCCATATTGCTCAGGCAGGCCGGTGTAGACGTTCTGGATAAACCAGGCGCCGGAGGTCAGGTCGTAGAAACCCGAAGACAGCTGCGCCTGCGCTGGCAGATCCGGCAGCACGGCGGGCAGCGACCACAAGGTTTTGGCGAGTTGGCCGTTGGCGTCCCAGCGATCGCCGAGCATGGCCTGCCAGGTGTCTTCGTCGAGGTAGTAGCGGCCCTTCGGCAACTGGTGACGCTTGCCCGGCGCGAGTTCGGCGTCCACCACCCACACGCGATGCAATTCCCAGCGCACGTAATCAGGGTTCATGTGGTGAGCCAGAAACAGGTCTTCCGGTTTGCCGGCGGTCAGGACTTTGTTGGTGTTGTAAGGGATGTACATTTCCTGCTTGCCGACCAGCTTCCAGTCGAAGCGATCGATGCGTCCCTGGAACACGCTCAACTCATCGAACGACATCACCCCGGCGGTGGCCGGCGTCGGTGTGTCGCAGCAGGCATTCGGCAACTTGCGCACGCGGCGCTGGCCGGTCAGATAGACGTGGGCCTGGGACTTGTCGCCGTTGATATTGGTGCGCCCCATGATTTGCTCACCGGCACGCAACGGCGGGCCGACATTAAGCAGGCGGAACAGCCAGTAATCACCGGCGAAGCTTTCCGGCGTGCCGTCCTGGTAGTAATAAGGCATGTCCTGGATCGCCTGGCCGTCGGTGGTCATCACCTGTTTGCCGTCTGCAGTCATCAGGTAATGACGAAAGTGCATGGCCAGTGACGTGCCGCGCCAGTTGAGGATGTGGTTCCACATGGCTTCCGCGCCGTTATGCGGAATCGGGAATGGAATACCGCCAAACGCACCTTCGGGCACAGGTCCAGCGCTGCTCTCGACCAGCTTGGCGCGGGTCGCGTTTTTCAGGGTGTTGTCATACACCCATTGCGGTGCGGCGGCCGTGCGACGGGTCGGATAGACATCGATGCGATAGGTGTCGGGAAAACGCTTGAACATCTCCTTGGTGCCATCGCTGAGCTTGGCGGCGTATTGCGCAAGATTCTTCGAGGTGATGCTGAACAGCGGCTTGTCGGCCGCAAACGGATCGTTGCGTTTGCCGCCGGGTTTGTACGCCGGGTCAACTTTGGTGTAACCGCCCTGCCACGCCGGAATGCTGCCGTCGGCATTACCTGCGCGCTCGGCCCCCATTGGCGTGAGACTGCTCGACAGTTTGGCCGCCTCTTCTGCGGTGGCCGCAGTCGCAACCTGGCTCAGGACGGTAAGCGTTCCGAGCAAGGCAAAGCACAGAGCCTTCAGGCGCGGGAGACGATTGTGGTGGTGAGAAGTCATGCGCAAGTCCTCTTAAAACGTGGTCTTGACGGAGAAAGCCAGGTAATCCCGATCTTTCAGCGATTGCTGGAAATTGAATTGGCTGGCCGCGTTGAGGTTGGTGTTCTCGGGGCCGTAGTAATGCGTGTACGTCAGGCCGGCGGTCACACGGTCGAGGTAGGTCGCGGTAATACCGATATTCATGTCACCGCCGTTATCCGCGCCGAACGAACTGACAACCGCCGATTTGCCAAGCGGGAAATAGCTCAGGCCAACCGGAATGCTGATATCCACGCCGGGGAAAAACTGCCGATAAGTCGGGGTGTAAACCATCTTGAAGCCGAGACCGTCATCGGTGGCGTTGGGGTCTAGTGCGGCACGGTTTTTCGTGACGCTGAGCAGACGGTTCCAGGCGACCTCACCGACGAATCCGGACTCCTTGGCAATGAAGTTCGGCCCGAACGATGCGATCACGTTGAGGTTGATGTGCGCGGTGCGCCCGACGGCATAAAGCGCGTCATCATCGTTGTCGGCAGCAACCCCCGGTAGCACCGTGACGCCGTTGGACACCAGCGGCATGTTCCAGCGCATCGAGGCTTCACCGGCAAAGCTGTAGGCATCGACCGTGGTGGAGAAACTCGCGCCCAGCGCGCGGATGTCTTCTGGGTAAACCCAGTAGTAATCGCCGATTTGGCCCGTGCTGAAGTTCGGTGCGCCAGTGGAAGGTCTGAGGTACAGCTTGGGGGTCTTGTCGTGGTACTGAATGGCATAGAGACCGTACTCCACGGTCTCGGCGCTGTATTTCAGTTGCAGTCCACCCTGCCCCGAATCTCTGGCATCTTTGTCTTTGCCATGGAAAAACGCCGCCGGACTGCTGGCGTTACCACCCAGAAACGCCGGAAACGGTGCGCCGACAATCAGGCGTTCATTGCCTTCACCGATGGTGTCGCTGGTAGAAAAGTAGCTGCCTGCGCCAGGCAAGCGTGTTTCTTCCCACTCCAGTTGGTAAAACGCACCGAGGGACACGTCATCGGTCAGTTGGAAGGTGCCCGACAGTTGATTGACCGGACGGGTGATTTCCTTGAACTGCGTGTTAGGCACCGACTGCGCCTTGACCACGTCAACCGGGGCCATGCCACCGGCAATGCCGTTGGCGCCGAAGAACAGGCTTTCCCCCCAGATCAGGCCATGACGGCCGGCGCGAACCGACGTTGCGCGGTCGGCCAGTTCACCGTTCCAGTAGACGAACGCGTCGAGGATTTCGCCGTCGCCACCGTGCAAATGACGGGTGTCATCGGTGAACTCGTCGTAGCCCACCGAACGCGCGTTGGCGCGGCTTGGATCGTTATTGTCGTTGTTGCCCTGGTACTCGCTGTCGTACCACGCTGCACCGCTCAAACGTGCGCCGAAATCCTGAAAGGACAGATCCAGCTCCGAGAGGATGTCGGTGCGATTGGAGATCAGGCCTTTTTTGAACGCACGATCGCCATCGTCCTGATTGAGCGCCACCTGACCCTCGGTCAACTTGCTGCTCGGATTCTGCGTGCGCCAGGCAGCGCTGTACTTGATCGTGTTGTCCCAGCGCAGCTTGAAATCCGGGTTGCCGGTATCGATGTCGAAAGCGTGAGCGGCCTGGCTGCACAGCACCAGCAGCGCAGCAACGCTCAAACCAAAGGGTGCAGACGAGCAGACCGGGCGACGCGCGAGCGCCGCAGTCGTAGAACTAACCATCGCGTTAACCTCTTGTTTTTATAGTGGTAACTGCTGTGGATGAGTCGCAGGTGGGGCTTAGATCGGCTCGGCAGTGCGCGCGAGCATTTGCTTGACCAGGCCAATGCGATCGAAGGCGCGGTCGTGTTGCATCTCCTTGTCGCCGGCCAGCACCGAGCTTTCGCTGATGTATTTGCAACGTTCGAAGCGCCGCGCCATAAAGCGCTGCAACTGCTGCTCGACGCTGGTGGCGGCGGACTGCTCGCGAGTCAGTTCTTCGCTGAGCACAATCGCGTCTTCGATGGCCATGCCGGCGCCTTGACCGAGGTGCGGCGTGGTGGCGTGGGCCGCATCGCCAATCAGCAGAACGCGTCCGCGATGCCACGGCTCATCGACGAACACCACTTCCATCGGCTTGTAGACGACCTGGCTGTTGTCGGTGATTTGCTCGCGCAGCTCGCCGATCAGCCCGGTAAAACCTTGCAGGCGCTGGCGCATCTGCGCGGCCAGATCGGCAGGATCCATCCACGGATTGGACGGCTCGTGGGAGGTCAGAAACAGGTACATCAAGTTACCGGCCAGCGGCACCAGCCCGGCGTTGCCGTCGGCGCTTTGATAGTTGGCCAGATGATCGATCTGTGGTGCGCGGGGAAAGTTGTAGCGCCACACCGATTGGCCCGTGAAACGCGGGGTGTACGCATCGCCGAAGACCAAGCTGCGCACTTTCGAGAACAGTCCGTCGGCACCGACCACCAGGTCGTAGTGGCCGCGATTGCCGTCGGTAAACAACACGTCGACCTCTGTGCCGTTGTCGTCCAGCGCTTCCACACTCAGGCCCAAACGCACGTTGGCACCGAGTTGCAGGGCGGTTTCGCTGAGAACTTTATGCAGCGCCAAGCGAGAAATGCCGACGTTGGCGGGATACTGCGGGCCGGCCAGTCGCTGACCCGGAATGCGCGCCAGTTGTTGCCCGCCGGGGCCGTAGATGGCGACGTCTTCGAAGGCATAAGCGGCATCAAGATAGCCGTCGAGAACGCCCAGCTTGGCCATTTCACGGACGACGTTGCTCTGCTGAATAATCCCGACGCCGTAGACTGTCCATTCGGACTTGAGCTCGATCAGGTCGACCTCGATACCTTTACGCCGCAAGGCGATGGCCGCACACAAGCCGCCGATACCACCGCCCACGATCAGAACGTTGTTCACTGCACTCATGGTGTTCTCTCTTTTTATTCTTGTGATCGATGCTGCGTCGGGCACGGCATCGTTGGATGAAGCTTCCCGGCAAAGCAGGGATTTGACTAATCGCGAGTAGGGATGCGATGTATCGCCGTACGCGATACCTCGATTTATCCTGGCAGCGGCAAGCCTTCAGGCATTTGCACCAGCAGCCAGCCATCCTTTTCGCAGAACGGCAGCGCCTCCAGCGTCTGGCCCAGGCACGGGCCGTAGATGCACTCGCCGGTCGCCGGCAGAAATTGCGCACCGTGGGCGTAGCAGACGATCAACTGGCCATCGGCGGACAGGAAACGGTCCTTGCGATACTCCAGGCGCACGTCCAGATGCGGGCAACGGTTGCGATAGACCCGCACCTGATTGTCATGACGCAGGGCAAACACGCTGTCGCGTCCCTGCGCCAACGGATCGAACCCGCGCGCCCGGCCCTCCTCCAATTCGTCCAGCCGACACAATGGCTGCGCAATAGCGCTCATGATCAGCGCGGCCCTCAACCGAGCTTCGGCGGCGGACCGCCCGGCGCCCATTTTTCTTTCGCGCTGAACAGGAACAGCTGCGAGTTATCCGCCGACAGCGGCGCGCGACGGGCCTCCCAGGCGTCATCGTGCTTGTCCATGTCGGCGTCGTATTCGATGTGGCAGCCCAACGGACTGTTGAAGTACCAGAACCAATTGGAGCCAAACAGGTGACGGCCCGGGCCCCAGAAGCTGGTCCAGCCTTTTTGCTCGAAACGCGTCCCGGCCAGCAGCACTTCGGTGCCACTGCCCATGTGGAAGGTGAAGTGTTCGCAGCCTTTCATGTGCGGCGGGGTCTGGATCATGAACAGGCAATGGTGATCATCAGAGCCTGCCGGGCGCATGAACGGCCCGGCGCCAATGAAGGTGTCGGTGGTGCGAAAACCCAGACGCTCGGCGTAAAAGGCTTCAGCCTTTGCCGCATCAGGGACGAAATACACCACGTGGGACAAAGTGCGCGGAGCAGCGCCCATATCGAGGGTAATGCCCGGCTGGTTAAGTGGCCGCTGTGGCGCATGACCGGCGGCATTGGTCAGGTCATCCGGTGCGCTGTAAGGCCTGCGTACGCTGACCTGAAAAGCGATCGCGAAACCCATATCGTCAACGCTGTGCAGCACGCCGTGCTGATCACGACGGACGATGCGATCTCGGGCCAGCTCATCTTCGATGGCATCCAGATCGCTGATCGCGCCGACCCCGTAGACCGTCTCGCGAATGGACGGCGCCGGGCCGATTGCCGCCGGCAAATCAGGATCGTCGGCTCGACGGATAATCACGGCGGTGCCGTCCAGCGCTTCGAAACGCCCGCCTTCGCTGTCAACGCCGACCGGCGCAAGGCCGTAGTCGCGCAGGCAATCGGTGCAGGCTTGAATGTCATCGACGCCAAAAATCAGGGCATCAAGGCCAATGATGTTCATGGCTTACCACTCCATTGAAATTATGATCCGGTGACGGTCGCCATGGACGCCTTGCAGCACGTCAGGCCTGACTGGAAACCGGTGGTGGTGTCGGCTGCAGGGCCGACTGCGGCGAAGATTGGCGTAAGGGCTGAGCGCTGACTAATCGCGAGTCGGGATGCGACCTATCGGCAAACGCGATACCTGTGACGAAGGTTGACGCGCCGATGGATTCGTTCGAATGTATTGCGAAAATAAATACAAAACGGACCTGCCCATGCGTTTCAACCATCTGGACCTGAACCTGCTGGTCGCGCTCGATGTATTGCTCGAGGAGCAGAACATAACCCGCGCTGCCGAACGCCTGCACATGACCCAATCCGCCACCAGCGGCGTGCTCGCGCGTTTGCGCACCTACTTTGAGGATGAGTTGCTGGTCCAGGTGGGACGCAAGATGCAGCCCACGCCCTATGCCACGGAACTGGCCAAACCGGTGCGTGAAGTCCTGCTGACGATCCAGTCTTCAATCACCGCCAAACCGGTGTTCGACCCGGCCACCAGCAAGCGTCATTTTCGCTTGGTGACCTCGGATTATCTGATCAGCGTACTGTTCGCCCAGGTGATCCAGAACATTCATCAGCAAGCGCCCAACATCACCTTCGAAATGCTTGGCCCCAGCGACAATTCCGGCGAGTTGCTGGTGCGTGGCGAGGTCGATCTGATGATTGTTCCCGAGCGCTACATCATTGAAGGCCACCCTTCGCGCCTGCTGTTCGAAGAAGAACACGTGTGCGTGGTGTGGCAAGGCAATACGCAAGTCGGCGACAGCCTGACGCTTGAGCAGTACATGGAGATGGGCCATGTCTCGGTGGGCTTCGGCCGTACCCGGCACATGAGCATCGAAGAATGGTTCATGAATCAATACGGCTTCAATCGGCGCATTGAAGTGATCACCAGCGACTTCAATACCCTGCCGCAACTGATTGTCGGCACGCAGCGCATCGCCACGATGCACCAGCGCCTGGCGAACCTCTACGCGCACTATCTGCCGCTGCGCATCCTGCCGCCGCCGGTGAAAATCCCGGTCATGCGCGAGTACATGTTGTGGCACCGCAGCGTTGATGGCGACCCGATGCACCGCTGGCTGCGCGAACGCATCAGCGAATCCATCCAGCATCTGCAACACGTGCCCATCGTATCTCGCGATACCTCGTATCCGCCGTCACGATTGGCCAATTAGTCGGGTGATCCTTAACGTGCCTTGGGAATGCCAAGGCAACCATAAGGACAACAATAATCATGTTTCGCTATTTCCCGACCAACTACGTTTGGAATCTCTCTGTCGACCTGGCCATTGAAATGGGCGCCCGCATGGGTGAAATCGAAGAGATGTGCGCCCCACTGCAAGAGGCTGCGAAACAGCCAGACGCAGCCGGTACCCGCGCCTTTCGCGAAACCTGGGCGAAAATGGCTGACAAGCTCTGCGGTCTGGCCGAGGAAGACGAAGGCAATGGCCGGATGCTCTCGGCTGGCGAAAAATACAACCGCGCCGCCACCTATTATCTGACCTGCGAGCGCCTGCAGGCCCACGGCGCGCCGGGTCGTACCGAGTTCTATCAACGCTTCCTGCAAACCTTCAAGCGCGGCGTCGAACTGTCGCGTGAAAACTGTGAACGGGTGGAAATCCCTTACGAGGGCAAACATCTTTCCGGCTTGCTCGTGCGCGCCGAAGGCGTCGAGGGGCCGGCGCCGATACTGGTGCAGGTCAACGGTCTGGACTCGACCAAAGAAATGAAATACCGCGTGGGCCTGCCAGCGTGGCTGGCGAAACGCGGCATCTCTTCGCTGATCATCGACCAGCCCGGCACCGGCGAAGCGCTGCGCCTGCATGGCCTGACCGCACGATTCGACAGTGAACACTGGGCCAGTCGCGTGGTGGATTGGCTGGAAACCCGAAGCGATGTTGACGCTGCACGCATTGGACTCGAAGGTGTCTCGTTGGGCGGCTATTACTGCCCGCGCGCGGTTGCATTCGAACCGCGCTTCGCCTGCGGCGTTGTGTGGGGCGCCAACCACGACTGGCGTGATGTGCAAAAGCGTCGACTGGAAAAAGAAGGCAGCTTCCCGGTACCGCACTACTGGGCGCATGTCTGCTGGGTGTGGGGCGCCAAGGACGTCGAAGAGTTCATGACCATCGCCGAAAACGTCCACCTCGATGGCGTGCTCGACCGGATCAAGGTGCCGTTCCTGGTGACCCATGGTGAGCAGGATTCGCAGATTCCGTTGAAATGGGCGCATCGCACCTACGAACAATTGGTCAACAGTCCAAAATGTGAACTGAAAATCTTCACCGAACGTGAAGGTGGTGTGCAGCATTCGAGCTTCGACAACAGCATCAATGCCGGGCAATACATTGCTGACTGGGTTGCTGAAACCCTCGGCGGTCGCACCGCTTGATCCACTGAAAAACACGCCATAAAAAACGCCGGACAATCTTTCGATTGTCCGGCGTTTTGCATTAACGAATTCAAGCGCTGGCGCAGCTATTGATGCCATCAATACGCAGCCATCGATGCAATCTGCTGGTCGTCTCCTCGCCTGCTCACTAGCCTCTCTTTGCATAACAATCACTTAGCGAAGACGCCATGACTGCCCTGTACCTGAAATGCCAGACCCTGTTTGACGGCACCGGACTGGAGACCCGCCAACAACAGACATTGATCGTCGAAAACGGCCTGCTCAGTTACGTTGGGCCCACCGCGCTGGCACCCGCTCCCAAGCCAGGCGATACCCAGGTGGATGCGGGGGATAATTTCGTGATGCCGGGGCTGGTGGACGTGCACACGCATCTGGCCTTCGGCAACGCTCAAAGCGAAGAAGACATTGATCTATGGACCAGTGACGAATTTCGCGCGTTGCGCGGGATGTTCTTCGCGCAACACGTACTGGCCGCCGGCGTCACCAGCATGGTCTGCCCCGGCGACAGCGGCCAGCTCAGCATTGCGGTGCGCAATGCGGTGACCGCAGGTTTATTTGAAGGGCCGAGGATCGCAGCCAGCAGCCGCGTCATCACCAATCGGCAGAGTCTGAATGACTGGTTCCCGAGTCGGGTGGGCGCCCCGGAATACTTCACGGCGCAGTTGGTCACCAGCCGTAGCGATGCGCTCGCAGAAATTCGCAAGCAGGCCAAGGACGGTGTCGACCTGATCAAGATCGCCATGGACGGCACGCACCGCCGCCCAAACGGCGAAATCATTGCGGCCTTTACCGCTGACGAAACCTTCGAAATGGTCGAGGAAGCGCATCGTCTGGGCTGCAAGGTCGCCACCCATGCTTACGGTCGCGAAGCCGTGATGTACGCGGCGCGTGCAGGCGTTGATCTGGTTTTCCACGCCTTTTACATGGACGACGCGTGCATAGAAGCGTTGCTTGAGGCCGGCAGCATCCTTGCCCCGACCATGACGTTCCCGCAGAACACCGTGGACTTCTGCCAGCCCCATGATCCGGCGATCAGCACCGGTTATGCGGGTTATTGCGCACGCACGCTGGAGGTCGGTTCGGCGGTACTCAAACGCGCCAAAGCGGCCGGCGTACCGTTTGCCTGCGGCAGTGATAGCGGGTTCGCGGTAACGCCTTACGGCGAGTGGCACGCCCGTGAGCTGGAGCTGCTGGTGACCCGGCTTGGATTCACACCGGCCGAAGCGTTATACGCCGCAACCGCTGTCGGTGCGCGCTGCATGCCGCGCGGTGAAACCCTCGGCTCGCTGCAAGTGGGCAAGCAGGCAGACTTCCTCGTGCTCGACGGTTCACCGCTGGACGACATTCGCATCCTTCAGGATCGCTCGCGCCTCAAAGCGGTGTACAAGGCCGGCCAACCGGCGCGCATGGATCGCAGCCCCTACAATCCCAAGCAAGTGTCCGATTTCAACTCGCTGAAATGGACGGATCTTTACACCCGCGACCGCGTGGCCCAACTGGGCAAGTGGGCGGTATGAGGACAGATGTCATGCAACGACTTGATTTACTGACTGCGACGAACATGGCCAGCGATGCCATTCGCATTGCTCGGGAAACCAGGATCAAACCTCTGGGCGTCGCCGTACTGGATGCCGCCGCCCATCCCTTGGCGGTTTTGCGCGACGAAGACGCCACCTTCCTGCGCCCGCAAATCGCCATCGGCAAGGCACGCGGTTGTCTGGGCATGGGTTTTGGCGGACGTGAACTGGCGCGGCGCGCGCAGGCCATGCCGGCGTTTTTCGATGCGATCAACAGTTTGACCGGCGGCGAGGTGATTCCTGTGGCGGGAGGTGTATTGATCCGTAATGCCGAGGGCGTGCTGCTCGGGGCCATCGGCATCAGTGGCGATACCTCGGACAATGACGAACGCTGCGCATTGCTGGCCATCGCCAAGGCTGGATTGGTCGCCGACAGCGGCGATCAACCAGAGGGCTGATCGAGCAATGCGGCCTGTTCCAGGAGCAGGCCGCGAAACCACTGCATGGCCGGGTCATGTTCTTGATAGGGATGCCATTGCAAGACTTGCACGGCCTCGGGAAACGCCAGCGGTGCCGGGTGAATGCGCAACGGATAACGCTGGGCGAAGCGCTGCGCCTGTCGTTGAAACACCGTGGCAATGCGCGCGGTGCCGACAATGAACTGCGGCATCAGCACAAAGCTTTCAACGGTCACCGCCACTCGCCGCTCAATGCCGAGTTCATGCAGGTGCACGGCATCCATTGCCAGGTTTTGCCCGTTGGCAAACTCGCGCACCACGTGCGCCGCGGCGCAATAGTCGGCCAGGCTCAGTTGCTCGGCAAACTGTGGTTGTTGCGCGCAGACGATACAACAGAGCTGGTCAGTCATGAGCGGCACATGGGGATAGGCCGGATTCAGCCGTCGTTGCGGCACGATCACGCAATCACTGCGCCGATAATCCAGCGCTTCGCTGACGACATCGCCGTCGCGCGGCACAGGCATATCGCGAAGGCTCAAGCGAATACCCGGAGCGATACGCGCTAATACACGGCTTACCGCTGGGAGCAGCACATCGGCGACGTAATCGGAGGCCACCAGAGTGATGTGTCGCTCGCAGTTCGCCGGGTCAAAATTCAGCGGCGCGTCGACGATCTCCCGGGTCAGTGCCAACGCTGCACGCACTTTTGGCAGCAACTCCAGACCCAGCGCCGTGGGTTCCAGGCGGCGCCCCACTTGCACCAGTAACGGGTCGTTGAAATGTTCACGCAGGCGACCCAGTGCCGAACTGGCAGCTGACTGTCCCAGGCACAGGCGCTCGGCCGCCCGGCTGACGCTGCATTCGCTCAGTAAAGCGTCGAGCGCAACCAAGAGATTAAGGTCGAGGCGTCGATATCGCATGTAGGTTCCGCTGAAGGTGATGGTGACGTTTTTGCCACTGTTTACGGGCAGGATCAAAAACAAATCATGACCTTAGCGAGCTGTGTACCCATGCGCCAATCGCATGCGTCGTTGGGAGGTATCGCTAACGAAGATACCAAGCGCCAATGCGCGTAATTAGTTACTCATGGGAAGCCACTAATAGAAGGGGCAACACACACCATCGATTATCTAGTAGGTAAGCAAAAGCGCTGCGATCACTTTTGATCGAGAGCAACTTATAGGTTGCTCGAAAATCGATGCTCGTGGATGACGGTAGTCGGCCAGAAGCAACCGCTCGGGAATGGGGTCTTTTGACCAGACGCTCACGCACCCGAACGGTTGCATGGGCTGATAGAGAAAATCTGCTTTAACGCCTCCACCCTCTGCAAAGGGCCGACACTTTGATGAACTCATTCACTGAGCATGTCGCCAGTTTGACGTCTTTTTCTTACACAATTGTTCGTCAAAAGCACACCGGCTGCAATGCCTTGTGTTCCGCACATAAGCCAGATTAGGCCTATGTGAAAAAGGACCCAGGCACTCAAACCTAGAATCAGTGTTAACAAAACCCCAAGTAAAAGTAGTGGCAGGTGTTGCACAGAGGGGCTGTCCTCCAGCGAGTCGGAAAAAATGCTCCAGCATGCCCATTGCGAAAACAGCGACACCAGAAGCCACAACATGATCACGCCCCAACCTGAAAAGGATTGTGAGGTGAACAGGTTGATCGTCGAGGTGATGGTGATCCAAAGAGTGAAGACGAATGTAGTGCTTGAAGGTACGGTATAGGCTGGAAGGGCAATGGCTATCTGAATCAACTTGAGTGTTTGCAATCGAGTCATTCATACGCTCCCTGCGAGTTGAATTTTACCGCGCCCTATGGACTCTTCAGTGACTATAGATCAGGAGTTCTTTGAGGGGAGTATGCTGACGGTCAGCTCTTGGCCGATTGCTGTCTTTGGGAAGGTCCGCAGTCGACCCATAGCTGTCATTAAATTGAGGTAACGAAGCGGGTTTCGAGGCCTACACTTACTGGCGGTAGCGCATTAATCAATACGACGGCATCGTCGCCCTGGTTAAGGTAGATCAACGAGTCACCGGTCTCGAACGTAACTCTGAATCCGGCTAGCCAAGGCTCTTGTCCGTTGAAAGAGTCAAGTGATCTGGCTTAATGATTCTGGACACCCCTAAAGGGCGTTAATCTACGCCCAACGATGAGGTGTGATTTGACCAGACGATATTTTTCGACAGATTTCAAACGGGATGCGGCTTGCCTGGTTTTGGATAAAGACTATTCGGTGAGTGAAGCCTGCGAAGCAATGGGCGTGGGCCCTACAGCTCTG
>NZ_FYDN01000001.1:0-796839 GCF_900187485.1 Pseudomonas sp. Irchel s3a12 | reverse complement strand
CCATTATTACAATCGGATCAGGCTGCACAGTCACAATGGCTACCGAACTCCGGTGGACATGGAGGCCCTGGCGGCATGAAAAAGGGTAAAACCCTATAACCGTGTCCAGTATCGTTTGACCAGATCACCCCCAGCCCTCTCACCCCAAGGGGGGCGAGGGGGAAAGGGAGCCGATCTCGGTTGAGTTCGAAACTGAGTTCGACTTGGGAGCCGTTTCAAAACCTGAGTTCGACGCGATATTTCAGGTCGGCGTAGCTCGAAAGAACATCTCGGTCAGTCCCCTCTCCCTCTGGGAGAGGGTTAGGGTGAGGGCACTCCCGCGACGTGCTCCAATGCCTGATTCACCGCCAACTCCCCCAACATCACCACTTGCGCAATACCCAACAAGGTCTGGCGATGCGGCCCCTCCAGCATCCCGGCAAAATCACACAACATGACCGAGGCCGAAGCCAGCGATTCACAGGCGTTTGCCAGCAGGGATTCGGTATCGGTTTGCGGGTTGACCCGGAACATAGCGTTGGGCGTATAGGGCGTGGCCATGATGTTGGCTGCAGTAACCGGCGGATCGGATGTCTTGGACATAAGCTCAAACTCCTTCTGCGCAGCGAGGGAGCAGGCTCCCTCGCGCGGCAGTTTCGCAATTAGTTGGGCAAGCGCTGATTGTCGAGGACGCGACTCACCACCAATTCACTCAACATGATCACCTGCTGCAGGATCAGCATTTTCTTGCGGTGAGGGCTGTCGATCGAGTCGGCAAGGTCGCGGGCCATGTCACTGGCCGAGGACAGCGATTCATAGGCTTCAACGAGCAGGGTTTCGTCGTCGACGGTGGGGTCGATCAGGTAGATCTTGCCGGTTTTGCGGGTGGGTTTTGAGGTTTTGAGCGCGGAAGGATTGAGGTAGAAATTGATCGCCCGTTCTGTGGCCTCTTTGATGTTTTGAGGTTCCAGTGCGGCGTCGTAGGGGATCGGGTCGGTGTCCGGAGGGTTCGGCGTAACTTTGAACATATTCATCTAATTCCTGAAATAGGGCCGCGACCGTTCTCTACTAAAAGAAGGGTGGCGGCTGTGCACAGGTTAGTAGACCGGTGGAATTAGCAAGACCGGCGCGCCCGAGGGCGCCCTGCGCACAACCACCATTGAGTGCAGGCAGAGACGCCCCTGACTAAATGGAACTCATGCACTTACTAATACCAATCGGGCTACTAAACCCGACCACTGATAGGCAGTGGCAGGGAAACGATAGAGCCCATGGGATAAGCGCACAAGCCGGCGGATTCTGGCGTACGCGTAGGTAACGACGCAAGGTGTTGTAGGCGGTATGACGTAACGGTTCGTGTAATTTAAACGGGCTCACGGTGTTGTGTTTATTGATGGAAATTCTGGATGGCGGTGGTTCGAGGTTTTGCGGTGTGTCAGTGGGATTTACCCCCTCACCCCAGCCCTCTCCCCCAGGGGGGGGCGAGGGGGAAAGGGAGCCGATCTTTGTGCTGTTCAAAACCTGAGTTTGGCTCGGTATCCCACGTCGGTGTACCTCGAAAGAACACCGAGATCAGTCCCCTCTCCCTCTGGGAGAGGGTTAGGGTGAGGGCAATCCCGCGACGTGCTCCAAAGCCTGATTCACCGGTAATTCCCCCAACATCACGACCTGTGCAATGCCCAGCAGGTTTGATGAGGGTCAGCCCTTAATCCCGCGCCAACGCCTCAATCGGATCAAGCCGCGAAGCATTCCGCGCCGGCACAAAGCCAAAAACAATCCCGATCAACGTCGAACACACCACCGCCGTCAACACCGACCCCAGCGAGAACACCATCTCCCACTCCTTGATAAACACCGAAAACAAATGCCCGATGGCATACGACAAGGAAATGCCAATCGCCCCGCCCAACAAACAGACCATCACCGCCTCCACCAGAAACTGCTGACGAATGTCCGACTGCCGCGCCCCCACCGCCATCCGAATACCGATCTCGCGGGTCCGTTCGGTCACCGACACCAGCATGATGTTCATCACCCCGATACCGCCGACCACCAGGGAAATCACCGCAATCAGCGACAGCAGCAACGCCAGTGAGCGGCTGGTTTTCTGCACGGTCTGCAAGACGCTGTCGAGGTTGTTGGTGAAGAAATCCTTGGTGCCGTGGCGTTGCAGCAGCAGTTGGGTGACGTGTTCTTCCACCACTTTGCTCGGCTGGCCGTCCTTCATGCGCACGCTGATGCTGTCCAGATAACGCTGGCCCAACACCCGCCCGGCGGCGGTTTCGTAGGGCACCCAGACGTTGAGGGTCTTGCCCGAGGCAAACAGGCTTTTATCCTGCGCGGCCACGCCGATCACTGTGCACGGCAGGTTGCCGATCAAAATCACCTGGCCTAACGGGTCAACATCCTGCCCGAACAGACGCTGCCGGGTGTTGTGATCGATAACCACCACCTGCGCCTGCCGCCGCGCATCGCTTTCGCTGAACGGGATGCCGGCGGCCATTTTGATCCCGCGCACTTTGAAGTACTGATCGCTGACGCCGTTGACCTGCGCATCCAGATCGATATTGCGATAACGCAACAACAGACTGCGGCCAATCATCGGCGTGGCGCTGTCGACGTAGTACAACTGATTCAGCGCGGTGACGTCGGCCGGCGTCAGGGTTTCAATGGCGGCGGCACGTTTGTCGCCATAACTGCTGCCGGGATAGACATCGATGGTATTGCTGCCAATCGCCGCAATGTCCTTGAGCACGTAGTTCTTCGCGCCCTCCCCGACCGCCGAAATCGACACTACGGAAGTGATGCCAATGACGATGCCGAGCATGGTCAGTAAGGTGCGCATGCGATGGGAAATCAAAGCCACCCAGGCCATGGCGAACGCTTCTTTGAATAGCCCGAGACTGGCGACCAGGCGACGCGAAGCGGTGGCTTTCGGTGCCACCGGTTCTTCGCTGAGCAGGTGCGTGGTATCGCGTTCATTGCTGCGGTCGCTGAGGATTTCGCCGTCGCTGACTTCGATGATGCGCTCGGCATTGGCCGCCACTTTCGGGTCGTGAGTGACCAGAATCACCGTGTGCCCCGCCGCGTGCAGCTCCAGCAGGATGCGCATGACCTCCTTGCCGCTGGCCGTGTCGAGGGCGCCGGTCGGTTCGTCGGCGAGGATCACTTCGCCGCCGTTCATCAAGGCGCGGGCGATACTCACTCGCTGTTGCTGACCGCCGGAGAGCTGGCTCGGCCGATGCGTCAAATGGCCTTCCAGACCCAGTCGCGCCAACAACTCACGGGCACGGGCATGGCGTTGAAGCTGTGGCGTACCGGCGTAAATCGCCGGCATCTCGACGTTGTGCATTGCGCTCAAATGCGGCAGCAAGTGGTAACGCTGGAAGATGAAACCAAAGTAGTCGCGGCGCAGCTCGGCCAGGGCCTGATTGTCCAGATCGCGGGTTTCCTGGCCGTTGATCCTGTAGCTGCCGGCGGTGGCGTAATCAAGGCAACCGAGGATGTTCATCAGCGTCGATTTGCCAGAACCCGAGGCGCCGATAATCGCGACCATTTCCCCGGCATTGATCGTCAGGTTGATGTTCTTCAACGCCAGAAATTCACGGTCACCGGCGGTGAAACTGCGGGTGATGCCGGTCAGCTGTAGCAGTGGCTCAGTCATGCTCAGGCCCCCGCCACATTGTTCACCGGATCACCGATCACCACGCGGTCGCCTTCTGCCAGACCGGCGTTGATCTGCACTTTGACGTTGTTGTTGATCCCGGTCTGCACATTGCGCGACTGCGCGTGGCCCTTGGCGTCGAGTACGCGTACCGGAAAACTGCCATCGGCATTGCGCGGGCCGAGCGCCGCCACCGGCACGGTCAGCACCGACTTGGCGGTGTCGAGGATAATGCGCACCTGCGCGGTCATCGAGATGCGCAGGCGATGATCGGGATTGGGCACCTCGAACAACGCGTTGTAGAACACCGCGCTGCTTTGCTTAGGCGTGCCGGCGGGCGGTGTTTCAAGAAAGTTCTGCGGCGCCGGGTCCGTGCCGCGCAGTTTCGCGTAGTAGCGTTTGTCCTCGCCGAGAATGGTGAAATACACCTCTTGCCCCGGGGCGATGTGAATCACGTCGGCTTCGGACACCTGCGCCTTGACCGTCATGGTGTCCAGATCCGCCAGTTTCAGCAGGACCGGTGCCAATTGGCTGGCGATCACGGTCTGGCCTTCCTGTGTCACCACGCCGACTACATCGCCATCAATCGGCGCAACAATCCGTGTGTAGGCCAGATTGACCTTGGCCGTGTCGATCTGGATGTGCGCGCTTTTGATCTGCGCATCCAGCGACATCAGATTGGCCTGTTGCACCTGATAATCCGACTCGGCGGTTTCGAAGTCCTGGCGCGAGATCGACGCGTCGTCCTGCAAGTTCTTGTAGCGCTCGTAAATCGCTTTGGTCTGCCTGAGCTGAGCCTGGGTCGCGCGTTTTTGCGCTTGCAGGTTTTCTTCATCAACCTGGGCCTGGCGCAAAGTGTTCTGCAACACCAGCGGATCGATTTCTGCCAGCCACTGCCCTTTCTTCACCTTGTCGCCAACCTTGACCTTGAGCGACTTCAATTGCCCCGACACTTGCGCGCCGACGTCCACTTGCTTGATGCCTTCGAGCAACCCGGTGGCGAGCACCGCGTTTTCAATGTCACTGCGTTCCACCGGCGCGGTCAGGTACTGCGGCGCCTCGGCCGGTGCCTGCACCGCGTAGAACGCCAATCCCGCCACTGCCACTAACGCCAAACCCATACCGACTTTGCGCAACTTCGACTTTTCCATAAATGACCACAAGTCCGTTCAGGGGTGAACCCGGCCAGCGGCCGGGCTCTGGTAGATAAACAACAATCAGGAAACCACTTGGCCGGCCGGCACTTTCAGGCCGTCATGCCACCACGCCGCGAGACTGAAAACGTTGGGCGCCTTGAGAATCGTGAAGTGGTTGCCCGGCCCGTACCACACCGCCAGATCCGTCACCTGGCGTTGCCAGCCTTCAACCATCGCCGCTTGCTCGCGCTGATTGCCCCACGCATCCAGCGTCGGGTCATCGACCAGCGCCAGCCGCACCGGCCCGGTGTAGGCCAACTGCGGTTGATAGACCGTGCGCAAGGCTGTGGCGAAGGTGCGGACCGGGCCGTGCATGGCCTGCGCTGACGAACGCGCAGACAACACACCGGCGCGCACCATGCCCTCGTGCAACAGGCGCATTTGCGTGGTGTCGTCAGCCTCGGCGAACGCCAGCGGGTCGATGCCCAACGACTTGCCGCTGGACAGTTGCAGCGTCTCGATCAAGCGTTCCAGTGCGGCAGTCGTGGTGTACGGTTTGCCCGCCGTACCGTTGCCGCCGGGCGATTCGCTGTCGATCAGGGTTAATGACGCCACCTCACGCCCCGCCGCCTGCAACTGCGCGGCCATGGCATGCGCGACCCACCCGCCGAAGGAATGGCCGATCAGGTGCACCGCACCTTGCGGATACAACTGCTCGACAGCTTGCAGATAGCACTTCGCTGCCGCTTCAACCTGGCTGTGCGGCACGCCGCTGCCATCGAGCCCACGCGGTTGCAGGCCGATGATCGGCCACTCCGGGCCCAAGGCCTCGGTCAGGTGAATGAACCCGGTGACACTGTCGCCCGCCCCCGGCACGCAGAAGATCGGCGCATGCCCGGCGTGCCCGCTCTGAATGGTCAATAGCGGCTGATAGGCCTCTGGCTCCGGAGCCTGCGCAGCGGCCATAGCCTGACTCAAGGCCTGGCCGAGCGCCTGAATATCCGGAGCTTTCATCATGCTGCGGTGATCACCCGGGACATCGATGCAGCGCAGCAAACTTGTACTGATCTTGTTTTCCCAACCGCGGGTCGGACTCGGCTGCGACTGCCCCGGCATCAGTGCCTGAGCGCGGAACAAGTGCACCGGCTGACTGGCCGGGCTGACCCGGTAATGCGCCAGCGCCAGGCCATGAGCGGCCTCACGATCGAAGTAACTCCAGGCATCCGCTGCACTCAGTGCGGCCAGTTCCGGGTCAGGCAATTGCTGTTCGCAGCAGCGCTGGAACAGCTCATCGAACGCAATGCGTTCGACTTCAGCCTCCAGCCGCTCGACCTCAGCCAACGCTGGCAGCCCTTCTGCACCGCGCATCTGCGAACGCGCGCGGCAGTGCTCCAGCAACTGATGCTTGTCGCGATGCGCGCCGCTCCAGCGGGTTTTATCCTGACTGGCCGGATGCGGCGCGTAGGTATCGAGCAGACCGACAAACGCCACCGCCTCATCGAGGCCAAGCAACTGCTGAGCGATTTCATACGCCAGCAAGCCGCCAAACGACCACCCGGCCAGACGATACGGCCCATGCGGTTGTACCGCCCGGATAATCCCGACCATCCGCGTGGCCATGCACTCAAGCGTGCGCAGCTGCGGCTGCCCCAACGGCACACCGGGCAAACCGTAAATCGGAAACTGCCCCTTGATGTGCATCGCCAATGCCGGGAAATACACCTCCCTGCCGCTGAACTCATGGATCAGGAACAGCGCATCGCCGCCCTCGCCCGGCCGTACCACGACCAGGCCATCCGGCTGTTCGGGCACCGTGTTGCGCTGACAGAGCAGCGCGGCCAGCGACTCGACACTCGGACGCTGGAACAGCTCCGCCAGCGTCACCTGTTGCCCCGCACGCTGCAGCAGGTTGACCAGACGAATCGCCAGCAGCGAATGCCCGCCTAATTCGAAGAAGTTGTCGTGGCGTCCGACCTGCTCGACATTCAGCACCTCAGCCCAGACCCGCGCCAACACGGTTTCGACCTCGCCTTCAGGTGCTTCGTAATGTCGGCTGAGTACCGCGTCGAGGCCCGGCGCCGGCAGCGCCTGACGGTCGATCTTGCCGTTGGGACTCAGCGGCAAAACGTCGAGCGCAACAAACGCACCCGGCACCATGTACTCGGGTAACTGCTCAAGAATGAACGCGCGCAGCGTGTCGATAGCCGGTGCAGCACTGCCCTCGCGCAAAGTGAAATACGCGACCAGTCGTTCGTCGCGCATCAGCACGACCACCTCGCGCACACCCGGGTGCTGGATCAACCGCGCTTCGATTTCACCGAGTTCCAGGCGCAAACCATGCAGCTTGACCTGGAAATCATTGCGCCCGATGAATTCGAGGTTACCGTCCGCGCGGTAACGCACCAGATCGCCGGTGCGGTACAAGCGGTCACCGGGCACAAACGGACTGTCGATAAAGCGCTCGGCCTGCATCTGTGGCAGTCCCATATACCCTCGCGCCACGCCGATACCGCCGATGTGCAACTGGCCAATAACACCGAGCGGTACCGCTTGGTCATGCGCATCGAGCACGTACAAACGGGTGTTACAGATGGCCTTGCCAATCGGCAATTCGGTGGATGGCACGGGCATGTGCGGTTCCAGTGTCCACGCTGTGCTGTCGACCGTGGCTTCGGTCGGGCCATACACGTTATGCAGGCGCACCCACGGCAGTTGCTGGCGCACTTCGCGGGCCAGGGCCGCCGTGAGTTCGCCGCCACCGCAGAACACATCGGTGAGGCTGGTGCATTCACTGACGTCTTGCAGCTCGAGAAATTGCTGCAACAGCGCCGGCACGAACTTGACCACCGTGACCCGCTGTTGACGAATCACTTGCGCCAGATACGCCGGTTCCCGATGGCCGCCCGGCCGTGCCAGCACCAGACGCACACCGGCCGTCAGTGGCCAGAAGAATTCCCACACCGAACCATCGAAACTGAATGGGGCTTTCTGCAACAACGCGCCCTCTGGAGCTGGCGGGCAAATCTGCGAGCCCCAATGCACCAGATTGCACAAGCCACGATGTTCGAGCATCACGCCTTTTGGTGTGCCGGTCGAACCTGAGGTGTAGATCATGTACGCCAGGTTCGAAGGACTCAGGCATGGCACTTGCGGATTGCTTTCCGACTGGTCGTGCCAGGTGCATTGGTCAAGGTCGATCAGCATTGCCCCAGCCTCGGCAAACAGCGATCGCGTGGCCGTCTGCACCAGCACCGCCACCGGCGCGCAGTCCCTGAGCATAAAGTCCAGGCGCTCCGCCGGATAAGCCGGATCCAGCGGCACGTACGCGCCACCGGCCTTGAGAATGCCGAGCAACCCCACCACCAGATCGAGCCCCCGCTCGACGCACAGCGCCACCCGCGCATCCGGCCCAACGCCTTGCTCACGCAGGTGATGCGCGAGGCGGTTGGCACGCGCATTCAGCGCGCGATAGGTCAGGCTGTGTTCGCCCGACTGCACGGCGATGGCGTCCGGCTGACGCCGCACCTGTGCTTCGAACAGGCTCTGCACCGGTTGCTCGACCGGGCAATCAAGCGCCGTCGCGTTGAAGTCGCCGAGCAGGCGTCGCTGCTCATCCTCGGCAAGCAACTCGACTTGCGCCAAAACCGCCTGATCATCACTGACCAGCGCCGCCAGCAAGCGCTGGAGGTAACCGACAAAACGCTGCACGGTCGACTCATCGAACAGCGCGATGGCGTAGCGCAGCGAGCCACGCACCCCGTGCTGGCTTTCGCCCAGACTCAGCGACAGGTCGAACTTCACAAAGTGATTTTCCCCGGCCAGACCTTCCAGCGTCAGCTCGCCGAGTGCCAAGGCTGGCGCCACGCTGCTGTCCCAGCTCAGCAAAGTCTGGAACAACGGTGTGTGGGAAAGGCTGCGCAGCGGCCGGGTGATTTCCACCACGTGTTCAAACGGCAGATCCTGATGCGCCTGCGCGGCCAGCGTCTGCGCTTTGACCCGCGCCAACAACGCTGCCCCCGTCAGATCGCCCGAGGTATCGATGCGCAGCGCCAGGGTGTTGACGAACATGCCGATCAACCCTTCGATTTCGGCGCGGGTACGGTTGGCGACGGGCGAGCCGATAACCACATCGGACTGCCCGGACAGACGCGTAAGCAGCATCGCCCAGGCGCTCATGATCACCATGTACGGCGTCACGCTGTGGCGCTGACACAACGCCTTGAGACCGGCGCTGGTCTGCGCGTCCAGTACGATCTCGACACTGCCGCCGCGGTGATCCTGTTGCGCCGGCCGTGGTCGGTCAGTCGGCAGGCTCAACAATGCCGGGGCGCCGGCCAGAGTCTGCTGCCAGTAATCACTCTGGCGCTGCAACACCTCGCCGCTCAGCCAGCGCCGTTGCCATACCGCGTAATCCGCGTATTGCAGGGCCAGCGGCGGCAGCGGATCGGCCTCGCCGTGGCTGAACGCCTGATACAGCGCCATCAACTCATGGGTCAGCACGCCCATCGACCAACCGTCGGAGATGATGTGGTGCATCGTCAGCAACAGCACATGGTGCTCATCGGCCAACTGCACCAGCCGTCCACGGATCAATGGATCGTCCTGCAAATTGAATGGTCCGCGCGCTTCCGTATCGAGCAATGTGCGCAAGGCCTCCTCGGTCTGCGGCTGTTGTCGCCAGTCTTCCACAATCAGCGGCAGACCACTGTCGACCGGGGCAATCAGCACCTGTGCTTCGTCGTTCAGTTGGGTGAACCGACTGCGCAGGGTTTCGTGACGAGCGACGATTCGCGCCAATGCCCGTTGCAGTGCCACGGCGTCGAGTCGGCCACGCAGGTGCAAGCCCAGAGGAATGTTGTAGGCGGTGTTGCCGCCATCCATTTGCGCGAGGAACCACAAGCGTTGCTGGGCGAACGACAACGGCAGTGCCTGATCGCGCGGTGCCGGCAGAATCGGCGGCAAGCTGCTGCGTTCGGCCTGACTCAACACTTCGGCGACCGCCGCCAGTTCCGGGTTGGCAAACAGATCGGCCAGCGCCAGCTCCACGCCCAATTGCTGGCGCACCTGGGAGAGCATGCGCATGGCCAGCAATGAATGGCCGCCGAGCTCGAAGAAGTTGTCATAGCGACCGACCTGCCCGACCTGCAACACCTCGGCCCAGACCTGCGCCAGGCTTGCTTCCAGTGGATTGGCCGGTGCCTCGTAGGCCCGACTGAGCAGTGCCTCCTGCGTCGGTGCCGGCAGCGCCTTGCGATCGACCTTGCCGTTGTTGTTCAACGGCAATACATCGAGTTGCACCCACGCGGTGGGCACCATGTATTCCGGCAGTCGCGCGTGCATTTGCGCGTGCAGTTCAGCGCTGTCCAAGTGCTCATCGTGCGCCGTGTAGTACGCCACCAGACGCGGGGAGTCCTGTCCGTCGCGGCGCGCCAGCACCACCGCTTCCTTGATCCCCGGGCAATTCAGCAGGCGGTTTTCGATTTCTCCCAGTTCGATGCGGAAACCGCGAATCTTCACCTGATCGTCGTTGCGCCCGATGCAATCGAGTTGCCCCGGCGCCAGCCAGCGCGCGAGGTCGCCGGTGCGATAGAGCAACGCGCCCGGCATTTCGCTGAACGGATCGCAGAGGAATTTCTCGGCAGTCAGATCCGCCCGGTTCAGATACCCCAGCGCCACGCCCTGCCCGCCGATGTACAGCTCGCCGGTGACGCCCATCGGCACCGGCTGCTGATACGCATCGAGCACGTAAACCTGCGTGTTAGCAATCGGCCCGCCAATCGGCACGCTCTCGGCGTTTTCTGCCACTTCGCGCACTTCAAAGGTTGTGGCGTAGGTGGTGGTTTCAGTCGGGCCGTAGCAATGCACGATGCGCAGTGTTGGCGCCTCGGCCAACAGGCGACGAAACGCCGCCGGATCGCCCCGCTCACCGCCGCACAGCAGAATCCGCAGGCCCTTGAGCGCCTGCGGAATCAGTTGCACGTATTGATTGAACAGCGCGGTGGTGACGAACAGGATCGTTGCGCCACTGCTGCTCAGTTCACGGCCGAAGGCATGCGGATCGAGCAAGGTTTGATGGTCGATGATCACCACGCGACCGCCATTGAGCAGCGGCCCCCAGATGTCCATGGTGCTCGCATCGAACGCCGGGTTCGAGGCGAAGACCACACGATCCTGCGCATTGAAATCGGCGTAACCGTTGTTGAGCACCAAGCGGCCGATGCCCCGGTGCGGCACCATCACTCCTTTCGGCGTGCCGGTGGAGCCGGAGGTATACATGATGTACGCCAACGACTCGGATGACTGCAGCAGGTTCGGGTTATGCGTCGGCTGGCCGTTGAGGGTCAGCTTGTCGAGGTCGATACGCGGCGCGGCGTAGTCGATGACTTCGTCGCTCAAGGTCAACAACGCCACCGCGCGGCAATCCTCGACCATGAACGCCTGGCGCTCGCTCGGTGCATTGATGTCCAGCGGCACATAAGCGGCCGCGCATTTGGCAATGGCCAGTTGCGCGACCAGCAACTCCAGCGAACGCGGCAGCAGGATCGCCACGTGATCGCCCGGCTGCACGCCGTGCGCGATCAGGTGATGGGCCAGGCGGTTGGCTTGCGCGTTGAGTTCAAAGTAGCTCAGCGAATGCGCACCATGCACGGCCGCCACAGCTTTGGGATGCGCGGCTGCCTGCTGTTGGAAAACCCCGTGTACGGTCAGTGTTTGCGGGTAGCCACGCGCCGTGGCGTTGAAGTCGTACAGCAAGCGCTGGCGCTCATCATTTGCCAGCAATGGCACACGTTCCAGCACCGTTTGATCATCGGCAATCATCGCTTCGAGCAGACGTTCGAAGTAGCCGATGTACCGCTTGATCGTCAGCGCATCGAACAGCGCCGTGGCGTAGTTCAGCGTGCCGCGAAGCACTCCGTTGACCTCGCCCAGTGTCAGCGTCAGGTCAAACTTGGCGACATTGCCGGTCCCGGCAACACCCTCCAGCGTCAGCTCGCCCAAGGCCAGTTGCGGGCCAACGCTGCCGTCCCAGCTTAACGTGCTCTGGAACAACGGGCTGTGCGCCAGGCTGCGCACCGGGCGGGCGATTTCCACCACTTGCTCGAACGGCAGATCCTGATGCGCCTGCGCTTCCAGTGTCCGCGCCTTGACCTGTGCCAGCAGCGCTTCGACGCTGGGCGCGCCCGAGGTGTCGATGCGCACGGCGAGCGTATTGACGAACATACCGATCAGGCCTTCGGTTTCAGCGCGGCTGCGGTTGGCCACCGGCGCGCCGATCACCACATCGGATTGCCCGGACAGCCGACTCATCAGCAACGCCCAGGCACTCATCAGGGTCATGAACAGGGTCGCGCCATGACGCTGGCTCAGCGCTTTGAGGCCAGTACTCAGGCGCTCGTCCAGCAACACTTCGACGTTGCCGCCGGTGTAATCCTGCTGCGCCGGTCGCGGGCGATCGGTGGGCAGCGTCAACAAGGCCGGCGCACCGTCGAGGGTCTGCTGCCAATATTGGCTTTGCTGCTGCAGCACTTCACCGCTGAGCCAGCGCCGTTGCCATAGGGCGTAGTCGCCGTATTGCAGCGTCAGTGCTGGCAGCGGATCCGGTTGGCCTTGGCTGAACGCCTGATACAACGCCATCAACTCGCCGGTCAGCACGCCCATCGACCAGCCGTCGGCAACGATGTGATGCACGGTCAACAGCAGCACATGATGATCGTCAGCCAGACGCACCAACCGTCCACGAATCAACGAATCGTTCTGCAAATCAAACGTTGTCGAGGCTTCCTGCGCCAGCAATATTTGCAAGGTGTGCTCGGCCTGCGGCTGTTGGCGCAGATCTTCTACGCGCAGCAGCAAACCGTTATCGACCGGGGCAATCGACACCTGCGCGCTGTCGTCGAGGCGGATGAAACGGCTGCGCAGGGTTTCGTGGCGGGCGACGATCCGCGCCAGCGCCGATTGCAGGGCATCGACGTCGAGGTGACCGCGCAGGCGCAAGCCGAGAGGAATGTTGTACGCCGAGTTGCCACCCGCCATTTGCGCAAGAAACCACAGGCGTTGTTGGGCGAAGGACATCGGCAGCGCCTGATCACGCGGTGCCGGCAAGATCTCCGGTAACGCGCTGCGCCCGGCGCGGTTCAATACTGCAGCGATTGCGCTCAATTGCGCATCGGCAAACAGATCACTCAGCGCCAGTTCGACGCCGAGGCGCTGACGGATCAGCGAGACCATGCGCATCGCCAACAGCGAATGACCGCCCAGTTCGAAGAAGTGATCGTGACGGCCGACCTGCCCGACTTGCAGCACTTCGGACCAGATCTGCGCCAGCGCGGTTTCCAGTTCACCTTGCGGTGCCACGTATTCGCGGGTCGGCAGCGCGGCCAGATCCGGTTTCGGCAATGCCTTGCGGTCGACCTTGCCATTGGCGGTCAGCGGCAAAACCTCGAGCCGGACAAACGCTGCCGGCACCATGTAGTCCGGCAACTGCGTCAGCAGATGCTCGCGCAACTCGCCCACTGCCAGTGGCTCGGCCCCCGCCTGTTCGGTGAAATAGGCCACCAGTCGCGGCTGGCCGGGTTGGTCCTCGCGGGCCAGCAACACCGCTTCGTTAATACCAGGGAGCTGATTGAGGCGAGTCTCGATTTCGCCCAATTCAATGCGCATTCCACGGATTTTCACCTGGTCGTCGTTACGCCCCAAGTAGTCGAGCGAGCCGTCTTCGCGCCAACGGGCAAGGTCACCGGTGCGGTACATGCGCGCATTCGGCAAGGGGCTGAACGGGTCGCGCAAGAAGCGCTCGGCAGTCAGGTCGGCGCGATTCAGATAACCCCGGGCCACGCCCGCGCCACCGACGTACAACTCGCCCATGACGCCCATTGGCACTGGCCGTTGCTGCTCGTCGAGCAAATAAACCGCCGCGTTCGCCACCGGTTTACCGATGTGCAACGCCGCGCCAACGTCGATACGCCCGGAGGTCGCGACCACGGTGGCCTCGGTCGGGCCGTAGTTGTTGATCACGGCGAAGCGCTGCTGACGGCTGAACTGGCGCAAGCGATCGCCACCGATCAGCAAGGTGCGCAAGGTCGGATGATCGAGGTTCTGACTGAACGCATATTCGGCGACCGGTGTTGGCAAAAAGCTCACGTCCAGCGGCTGCGCACGCCACCAGTCGAGCAACCCATCGATGTCTTCAGCGCCATCATGGGATGGGGCCAGGTGCAGGGTCGCGCCCGCGCACAGGGCCGGCCAGACTTCCCACGCCATCGCATCGAAACCGAATCCGGCAAGGCTTGAGGTGTGGCTGCCGGCGCGTAAATCGAACGCTTCACAGTGCCAGTCGACCAGATTGGACAACGGCTGATGTTCGACCATGACCCCTTTGGGCAGACCGGTCGAACCCGAGGTGTAGATCACGTACGCCAGATGCGTAGCGCTCAGGCCCGGCACCGCAGGGTTGTGCTGCGCCTGCGCCGGCCATGCGCACAGATCGACATCAATCACTGGCACGCTCAACAGCGGCAGTCTCTGGTGCAGATCGCTTTGCGTGAGCACCGCGACCGGTGCGCTGTCGCTCAGCAAATAACTGATCCGCTCGGCAGGATGCGCCGGATCGATCGGCACATAGCCGGCGCCGGCCTTGAGGATGGCGACCAGCCCGACCAATGTATCCAGGCCCCGGCGGGCGACGATGGCCACGCGGTCATCGGCTTTCACCCCGATGGCGATCAAGTGATGCGCCAAGGCATTGGCCTGGCGATTGAGCTGCAAGTAAGTCAGTGGCTGTCCGGCAAACACCGCTGCAATAGCCTGCGGACGCTCGGTGACCTGCGATTCGAAGCGCTGGGCAATCGTCAGCTCACGCGGGTAGTCAGCCTCGGTCGCATTGAAATCCACCAGCAACTGTTCGCGCTCAGCTGCCGGCAGGATCGACAACCGGTCAAAGCCCACGTGCGGCGTGTGCTCCAGTGCCTCCAGCAACGTCATCAACGCTCCCTGCATGTACCCGCAGATACGCTGCGCATCAATGCCGGCCCCGGCCAATACCTTCAGGCGGAAGTCTTCACCGAGATCATCAACGCTGAGAGTCAGGCGATAGTTGGTGTGTTCCTCGGCAGCGAGCAATTGCATGCCGTGCCACGCCGCTTGCACCTCAGCGGATATCGGCCCGACCGGGGCGCTGTGACGATAGTTGAGCAGCGTGCTGAACAGCGGCGTGCCCGCCGGCATGGCGCTGCATTGCTGCACCTGCGCCAGTTGCGCATGTTCATGGGCCAGCAACTGACTCAGGCGTTCGTGGGTCGCCAGTGCGGCGCCTTTGACGCTATGGGCGTTCAGCTCGATGCACAGCGGCAAGGTATTGATGAACACACCGAGTGCCCGCTCCGATCCTTCACCGCCCTGCAATCGCCCGAGCAACACCGTGCCAAACACCACGGTGTCGCGTCCGGACAATTGCCCCAGCACCTGTGCCCAGGCGAGGTGCATCAGGCTGGCGGCGCTGACCCCCAAACGCCGGGCCTGCTGACGGATGCTGTGGCTCAGCGCGTTTTCCAGGTCCAGTTGCGCCTCTTGTGCAGGGCCGTCGCTGGCCAGATTCTGCCCGTAAGGCAAGGTCGGCTCATCAACAGCGCCGAGCATCTCGCCGAAGAAACTGGCGTGCGCTTGCGCGGTCAGGCCGGAACGGGTGTGCGCCACGTAATTGCGGTACGGCACCGGTTCGCTCAGCAGCCCGTCGTTGCCCAGCAGAAACGCCTGCATCTCGTGCTGCAACACCTCCAGCGCCACGTGATCCATCACCAGGTGATGGAACAGCAGCAACGCCACCACCCGTTGATTGGCCTCATCGCGGCCGTGCACCACGCGCATCAGCGGCGCCTCGGTGACGGGCATGCGGTAGTTATCGATGGTGAAGCGTCTGCGCAACTGGCTCAGCGCATCGCCCGCTTCGGCGTCTAGCGGCAAGGCCTCGCAGCCCAGCGAAGCCTGACGCCAGACTACTTGCACCGGCTCTTCCAGCCCCTCCCAGAACAGCGACGTGCGCAGAATGTCATGGCGTTCGATTACCCGTTGCAGGGCATCAGTGAACACTTGCAAACGCTGTTCATCAGCGAAGGCAAACTGCGCCTGCAGCACATATGGATCGCCGTGCGCGGCCGACAGATGATGGAACAGGATGCCGGTTTGCAAAGGTGCCAGCGGGTAGATGTCCTGAACATTGCGCACACCGCCGGGGACGCTTGCAACGATACGGTCGATCGTCGCTTGGTCCAGCGCTACCAGCGGCAACAATTCGGGTGTGATGCGCGGGCAATCGGCCGCAATGAGGTTTGCCGGCACCGCCGCATCAGGTTCGCCGCCCACAGCCGCAGCGAGCGCGGCCAATGTCGGCTGGCCAAAGAGCACACGAATATCCGCCGACAGGCCGGCCCGACGCATGCGCGCAACCAGATTGACCGCCAGCAACGAGTGACCGCCCAGTTCGAAGAAATGATCGAAGCGCCCTACCCGCTCGACCTTCAGCAACTCGGCCCAAATCCCGGCAATCACGGTTTCGACTTCACCGATCGGGGCTTCGTATTCCCGGCTCAGCAGCGCAGTCTGGTCGGGAGCCGGCAAGGCCTGGCGATCCAGTTTGCCGTTGGGGCTCAGTGGCAAGGCCGGCAAATACACAAACACGGCAGGCACCATGTAGGCCGGCAGATGCTTGAGCAATTGGCTGCGTAGCTGATCTGTTTCGACGAGTTCGCCGCTGTAGTACGCGACCAGACGCTGATCGCCCGGCACGTCTTCACGGGCCAGCACGGCCGCTTCGCGGACACCGTCGACCTGCGCCAGATGCGCCTGAATCTCGCCCAGTTCGATGCGTAAACCACGGATTTTGACCTGATCGTCATTACGCCCCAGGTACTCGATATTGCCATCGGCCAGATACCGTGCGACGTCACCCGTGCGGTACAAACGTGCGCCGGGATGATCACTGAACGGATCGTCGAGGAAACGTTCGGCGGTCAGCTCAGGCCGATTCAGATAACCCCGCGCCACCTGCACGCCGCCCAGATACATCTCGCCGACCACACCCCATGGCGTCGGTTGTTGGTGAGTATCAAGGATGTACACGCGGGTATTGCACAGCGGTTTGCCAATCGGTGGCGCGCCTTGCGGTACCGGCGAATTCGCCTCCAGCGTCCATACGGTGCTGTCGACGGTGGCTTCGGTCGGGCCATAAACGTTGTGCAGGCGCACCTGCGGCAGACGTTCACGCACGCTGCGTACCAACGCGGCCGTCAGCGCACCGCCACCACAGAACACATCGGTAAGGCTGCTGCACTCGCCCACCTCTGCCACTTCAAGGAATTGCTGCAACAGCGCCGGCACAAACTGAACGACGTTGACCTGTTGCTCACGAATCAGTTGCACCAGCGCGGCTGGATCGCGGTGGTCGTCCGGGCCCGCGAGGATCAGACGCATACCGCAGCTCAACGGCCAGAACAGCTCCCACACCGAGGCGTCGAAACTCAGCGGGGTTTTCTGCAACAGCGCGGCGCCGGTAGAAAGCGGACACAGGCTGGCGCTCCAGTGCAGCAGATTGCCCAGGTTGCGGTGCTCGACCATCACGCCCTTCGGCGTGCCGGTGGAGCCGGAGGTGTAAATCACGTAGGCCAGGTTCGCGGCGCTCAGGCCTGGCACCTGCGGATTACTTTGCGCAAGGTCTTGCCAGGTGCAATGGTCGAAATCGACCAACACACCGGCCCACTCGCCGATCAGCGCACGCGTCGGCGCATGCACCAGCACCGCCACTGGTGCGCTGTCCTCAAGCATGTAGGCCAGACGCTCAGCAGGATACCCCGGGTCCAGCGGCACATAAGCGCCGCCGGCCTTGAGAATCGCCAACAGACCAACCAGCAATTGCGGCCCGCGCTCGACGCAGATCGCCACCCGCGAATCGCGGCCCACGCCGCACTGGCGCAGGTGATGGGCGAGCTGGTTGGCGCGACGGTTCAACTCGGCGTAACTCAAACGCAATTCACCGGCCACCACGGCATCCGCGTCTGGCGTGCGCAACACCTGCGTCTCGAAGCGAGCATGAACAGTCTGCTCAAGATCGTGGGTGACAGTGGTTGCGTTCAGATCGACCAGCAGATGCTGACGCTCATCGTCCGCCAACAACGTTACCTGCTCCAACACCGCTTGATCGTTGCTGACCATCGCCTGCAACAGGCGCTGGAAGTAGCCGACGTAACGTTGAATAGTCGACTCATCGAACAAGGCAACGGCGTACTCCAGCACACCGCGAATGCCGTCCGGCGCATCTGCCAGCGTCAGTGACAGATCAAATTTGGCAAAGTGGCTCGGTTCGGCAACGCTTTCCAGCGTCAGCTCGCCGAGACTCAGGCTGGCACCGTGGCCACTGTCCCAACTGAACATCGCTTGAAACAACGGGCTGTGCGCCATGCTGCGCGCAGGCTTGGTGATTTCCACCACTTGCTCGAAGGGTAGATCCTGATGCGCCTGCGCCTCCAGCGTTCGCGCCTTGACCCGCGCCAACAGCGCCTCGGTGCTCAACTCGCCCGAAGTATCGATACGCAGCGCCAGGGTGTTGACGAACATGCCGATCAGGCCTTCGATCTCGGCGCGGGTTCGGTTGGCCACCGGCGAACCGATGACCACTTCGGCTTGCCCGGACAAACGACTCAACAGGCTCGCCCATGCGCCGAGCATGAGCATGTACATCGTCACGCCGTGACGCTGGGCCAAAGCCTTGAGTCCGGCACTCAGGCGTTCGTCGAGCACCACCTCGACGGTGTTGCCGGCGTAATCCTGCTGCGCCGGGCGCACACGATCAGTCGGCAGCGTCAAAAGTGCCGGAGCGCCCGCCAGGGTCTGTTGCCAGTACTCACTCTGGCGCTGCAACACCTCACCACTGAGCCAGCGCCGCTGCCACACTGCGTAGTCGGTGTATTGCAGCGCCAGCGGCGGCAGTGGATCTGGTTGACCGTGGCTGAACGCCTGATAAAGCGCCATCAGTTCACGGGTCAGAACCCCCATCGACCAGCCATCGGAGATGATGTGGTGCAGGGTCAGCAGCAGCACATGATGATCGTCGGCCAGCCGCACCAGGCGTCCGCGAATCAGCGCATCGTCTTGTAAGTCAAACGGCCCCGAGGCCTCGCCCTGAATCAGCGCCGCCAAGGTCTGGTCGGCTTGCGGATGCTGGCGCAGGTCTTCAACGCGCAGCAGCAGACCGCTGTCGACCGGGGCGATCAGCACCTGCGCATGGTCATTGAACTGGGCGAAACGGCTGCGCAGGGTTTCGTGACGCGCAACGATACGCGCCAAGGCTTGTTGCAGCGCATGCTCATTCAGTTGCCCACGCAGGCGCAGGCCGATGGGAATGTTGTACGCGGTGTTGGCGCCTTCCATTTGTGCGAGAAACCACAAGCGTTGCTGGGCGAACGACAGCGGCAACGCGCCGTCACGAGCCACCGCGACAATCTCCGGTTGCGTGCTGCGCCCGGCTTGCGCCACCGCCTCGGCAACCGCTGCCAGTTCGGCGTTGGCAAACAGATCGCCCAGCGCCAGCTCGACACCAAGACGCTGGCGAACCTGGGACACCATGCGCATGGCCAACAGCGAGTGACCACCGAGTTCAAAAAAATGATCCTGACGCCCGACTCGCTCGACTTGCAGCACCTGCGCCCAGATCTGCGCCAAGGCGCTTTCCAGTTCGTTGTGCGGCGCCTCGTATTCGCGGGTGAACAGCGCCGCTCGCTCGGGTTTCGGCAGGGCCTTGCGGTCGACCTTGCCATTGGCGGTCAACGGCAGCGCGTCGAGTCTGACGAAGGCCACCGGCACCATGTACTCCGGTAACTGGGTCAACAGGTGCGCGCGCAACTCGGCCACGGCCAACGGTTCGACCTGGCTCTGCTCGGTGAAATACGCCACCAGTCGCGGTTGGCCCGGCTCATCTTCACGCGCCAGCAGTACGGCTTCCTGAATACCGGGCAACTGATTGAGGCGGGTTTCGATCTCCCCGAGTTCGATACGCACGCCACGGATTTTCACCTGATCGTCGTTACGCCCCAGGTACTCGATCGTGCCGTCCGCGCGCCAGCGTGCGAGATCGCCGGTGCGATACATGCGCGCATTCGACAAGGGGTGGAACGGGTCGTGGAGGAAGCGCTCGGCGCTCAGGTCGGCACGGTTCAAATAGCCGCGAGCGACCCCGGCACCGCCAACATACAACTCGCCCATGACGCCAATCGGCACCGGACGCTGCTGTTCATCGAGCAGATACACCGTGGCATTAGTCACCGGTTTGCCGATGTGCAAGGCATCGCCTGCCTCGATGCGTCCAGAGGTCGCAACCACGGTGGCTTCGGTCGGGCCGTAGTTGTTGATCACGTCGAACTGCTGATTGCGGCTGAACTGGCGCAAGCGGTCCCCACCGATCAGCAATGTACGCAACGTCGGGTGTTCAAGGTTCTGGCTGAAGGCGTATTCGGCGACGGGTGTCGGCAGAAAACTCACGTCCAGTGGCTGCGCGCGCCACCACTCGAGCAACGCATCGATGTCCTCGGTGCCCTCGTGAGTCGGTGCCAGATGCAGGGTCGCGCCGGCACACAGCGCCGGCCAGACTTCCCAGGCCATGGCGTCGAAACCGAACCCGGCAAGGCTTGAAGTGTGGCGACCGGCGCACAGATCAAACGCTGTGCAATGCCAGTCGACCAGATTCGACAAGGTGCGGTGTTCGACCATCACGCCTTTGGGCAGGCCGGTGGAGCCGGAGGTGTAGATCACGTAGGCCAGTTGCGCGGCGGTCAGGCCCGGCACCTGCGGATCAAGGGTCTCGCTCAGCGGCCAGGTGCGCGGGTCGAGATCGATCACCGGCACCGCCAGCGTCGGCAAGCGCTCCCGCAGATTATTTTGGGTCAGCACTGCAACGGGGGCGCTGTCGCTGAGCAAGTAGTGCAGACGCTCGGCCGGGTGCGCCGGGTCGACCGGTACATAACCGGCACCGGCCTTGAGAATGGCGACCAGCCCGACCAGCGTATCGAGGCCACGGCGGGCGACGATGGCGACGCGATCATCGGGTTTCACACCCAGTGCGATCAGATGATGAGCCAAGGCGTTGGCATGCCGGTTGAGTTCGGCATAGCTCAGTTGCTCACCCAAGAAGTGTGCTGCCACAGCTTCTGGCCGCTGCGCCACTTGGGCCTCGAAACGCTGGGCAATGGTCAACGTCGCGGGGAAATCGGCGTGACTGGCATTGAACGCCAGCAAAACCTGTTCGCGCTCGGCCGCCGGCAGAATCGGCAACTGGTTGAGCGCGGTGTCCGGCGCCTGCTCCAGCGCCAGCACCAGACTTTCCAGGGCGCAGTGCAAGTAATCGCAGATGCGCTGTGGATCGACCTCGGTGGTGGCCAGCAAGGTCAGGCTGAAGGTATCGCCGAAATCGTCGACGCTCAGGGTCAGCGGATAGTTGGTGCGTTCTTCGGAGCTGATCGTGCTGATGCCTTCCCAGGCCGCCAGGGTCTCGGCACTCGCCGTCGCCGCGTTGTGGCTGTGGCGGTAATTGAGCAAGGCACTGAACAACGGCGTCGGCGCGACCACGCCGCTGCAACGCTGGGCGAGTGCCAGTGGTGCGTGTTCGTGGCGCATCAGCGTGGTCAGGCGTTTGTGCGTCGCCTGCACCGCCGCACGCACGCCTAGTGCATCGACATCGACCCGCAACGGCAAGGTGTTGATGAAAATCCCCAGCGCCCGCTCGGTGGCTTCGGCGCCTTGCATACGGCCCATCAGCACCGTACCGAACACTACGTTTTGTTTGCCGGTGAGCACCGCCAGTACCTGCGCCCAACCCAGATGAAACAGGCTCGCGACACTCACGCCGAGCTGCCGCGCCTGTGCGCGCAGACGCTGGCCGAGCAACGGATTGACCGGCAGGCTCAGCTCAGCGATACCGAGGCCGTCGCCCTGCACATCCTGCAAACCGTAGGGCAGCGTCGGCTCGGCTATGTCAGCGAGCATGTCGCGGAAAAAAACCTCGTGCTCAGCTTCGCTGATGCCCAGCCGCGCCTGCGCCACGTAATTGCGAAACGGCACCGGCCGGCCGAGCGATTGAGCCTGGCCAGTGAGGCAGGCGAGCAGTTCGTGACGCACCACGTCGAGCGCCGAGTGGTCCAGCGCCATGTGATGGAACAACAACGTCGCGACCACGCGCTGACCGCCCTCATCCCACGCGTAGGCCAGACGCATCATCGGCGCGCACCGGACGTCCAGACGGAAATGCCGCGCATCGAAACACTCGTGCAGTTGCTGCAGCGCATCACTTGCGCCGTCTGCCAGCACGATCTCTTCCATCGGCAACGGTGCCTGACGCCAGACCACTTGCAGCGGCACGTCCAGCCCTTCCCAATGCACCGCCGTGCGCAAGATGTCGTGGCGATCGATGACCTTTTGCAAGGCTTGAGCGAAGTCCTGCAGCCGCTCGCGGCTGCTGAACGCAAAGTACGATTGCATGACGTACGGATCGCCCTGCTCGTTGCTCGCGTGGTGATAGAGAATGCCTTCCTGCAACGGCGCCAATGGGTAGATGTCCTGCACATTGGCGGCGCCGCCTGGTACCTCGGCGAGCAAGCGGTCGAGGGTCGCCTGATCCACGTCAGCCAGGGTCACCATTGCTGGGGTGATGCGCGTGGTGCCGGGGAGAATGCCGTTAGCCGGAACGTCAATCTGGCCGACGCGGGTGGCCGAGTATTGGCCGGCCTTGATCAGTTCGATCAGCGCCGGTTTGTGCTCGCGCAGCGCGGCCAGCAGCGCCGGATCGCTCAACGCCTGTTTGTTGCCGTTGACGCGCAATTGCTCATCGGTCACCGCCAACTGAATGTCTTTTGTCTTCAGGGTTGCCAACAGTTCGAGCACATTCACAGGACGATCTCCATTCTTTCCGTAATTGCGGCGTAGCCGGCCAGGGTCGGTTGTTCGAACAACCCCCTGACATCGGCTTCCATGCCTTCCTGACGTAACCGGCCGATCAGACTGACCGCCAGTAATGAGTGACCACCCAGTTCAAAGAAATGGTCGTGACGCCCTACCCGCTCGACGTTAAGCAGCTCGGCCCAGAGCCGTGCCAGGGTGATTTCGACGTCGCCAACCGGGGCTTCGTATTCGCGGGTTTTCAGCGATTGCTGATCCGGCGCCGGCAGCGCCTTGCGGTCGAGCTTGCCGTTGGGGCTCAGCGGCAAACTATCGAGATGCACAAACACCGTAGGCACCATGTAATCCGGCAAATGCTCGAGCAGTTGACTGCGCAGCAGGTCGATTTCCAGGCGTTCGCCGGTGTAATACGCGACCAGACGTTTGTCGCCGGGCACGTCTTCGCGAGCCACCACCACGGCTTCCTGCACACCTTTGATCTGGGCCAGGCGCGCCTGGATTTCGCCCAGCTCAATACGCAGACCGCGGATCTTCACCTGATCATCGTTACGCCCCAGGTATTGGATGTTGCCGTCCGCCAGATAGCGGGCGACGTCACCGGTGCGATACATCCGCCCGTTGGCCTGGAACGGATCGTTGAGGAAGCGCTCGGCACTCAGCTCAGGTCGGTTCAGATAACCGCGCGCCACCTGCACGCCAGCGATGTACAGCTCGCCGATCACGCCTTGCGGCACGGGTTGCTGTTGCGCATCAAGGATGTACATGCGGGTGTTGGCGATCGGTTTGCCAATTGGCGTGTTGTCCGGGGTCTGCTCGATCGTTCCCGCGCAGTCCCACGCGGTGACATCGACGGCGGCTTCGGTCGGGCCGTACAGGTTATGCAACGCGCTGCCCGGCAATTGTAGTTTGAAACGCCGCACCACACGGCCCGGCAACGCCTCGCCGCTGCACATTACCTGCCGCACGCTGTCGCAGCGTGTGGTGTCGCTATTGGCGAGGAACACATCGAGCATCGACGGCACAAAGTGCAGCGTGGTGATGTTTTCGGTTTCGATCACTTCAGTGAGGTATTGCGGATCCTTGTGTCCGTCGGGCCGCGCCATGACCAGGCGCGCGCCGGTCATCAGCGGCCAGAAGAACTCCCACACCGAGACGTCAAAACTGAATGGGGTTTTCTGCAATACCGAATCGGCAGCGGTCAGGCGATAGGCGTCCTGCATCCACAACAAGCGGTTGACCACCCCGGCATGTTCGTTGACCACGCCTTTCGGTTGGCCGGTGGAGCCGGAGGTGTAGATCACGTACGCGCTGTGCTGTGGTGTCAACGTCGGGATTTGCGGATTGTCGGCAGGCAGGGATTGCCAGGTGTTCTGGTCGAGGTCGATTACCGGTGCCGAGAACTCTCCCAATAGCGTGCGGGTCGCCCCGTGCACCAGCACCACGGCCGGCGCGCTGTCCTCGAGCATGTAGGCCAGACGCTCCGCCGGATAGGCTGGGTCCAGCGGCACATAAGCGGCGCCGGCCTTATTGATCGCCAGCAGGCCGATGACCATTTCCAGGCTGCGCTCGACGCAGATTGCCACCCGTGAATCAACCTGTACGCCAAGGCTGAGCAGGTGCCGGGCCAAGCGGTTGGCGCGTTCGTTCAACTGCGTGTAGCTCAATGCCTGGTCGCCGGCGACAACGGCCACAGCCTGTGGCGTACGCTGCACCTGCGCTTCAAACAAGCCGTGCAGCGTCTGCTGCAAGTCGTAATCGACGTCGGTGGCATTGAGGCCGAACAGCAACGCCTGCCGCTCCTCGTCCGGCAACACCGTCAGGCAGTTCAACGGTTGTTGCGGTGTGTGCTCCAACGCTTCAACCAGCGCGATCAGCGCGTTGTGCATGTACTGGCCGAGGCGTGCTGCACCGATGCGCGAAGGGGTCATCACCGTCAGTGCGAAACCACTGCCGAGATCATCGACGTTGAGGGTCAACGGGTAATTGGTGCGCTCCTCGCCGGCCAGGGATTCGATGCCCTGCCAGGCCTCGCGCTTGGTAGTTTGCTGAGCTTCGCTGTCGCTATGGCGGTAATTGAGCATCGCGCTAAACAGTGGTGACGGCGCTGCGACACCGCTGCAACGCTGGGCCAATGCCAGCGAAGCATGTTCGTGAGCCAACAGCGCACTGAGCCGCGCATGGGTCGCCTTGACCCCGGCGCGCACATCGGTTTCGTCGACATCCACGCGCAATGGCAAGGTGTTGATGAACATGCCCAGCCCGCGATCTGCGCCCGCGCCGCCCTGCATGCGGCCCAGCAGCACCGTCCCAAAGACCACCCGTTCCTGACCGGACGTTGCCGCCAGTACCCGCGCCCAGGCGAGATGGAACAGACTGGCGACACTGACGCCGAGCAAGCGCGCCTGGCTGCGCAAACGCTGCGCCACCGTGGCAGGCAGCGCTTGGCAGACTTCCTCGATGTCATTCCCGTCGCCGTGCACGTCCTGCAAACCGAATGGCAGCGTCGGTTCGTCGATGTCACCGAGCATCTCGCGGAAGAACACTTCGTGCTCTTGTTCGCTAACGCCGAGGCGGGTCTGCGCCACATAGTTGCGGTATGGCACGGCGGGCACAGGTAGTCGCTCATCACCGTGCAAAATCGCCTGCATTTCTGCGCTGACCACCGCCAACGCGGTGTGGTCCATGGCGATGTGGTGGAACAACAGCATGGCGACGACGCGCTGATTGTCCGGGTCGAGGGCATACACCAGGCGCAACAGCGGTGCCTGGTCGAGGTCCAGACGCCAGTGCCGCGCATCGAAGCGCGCACGTAGTTGATCGATGGCTTCGCCCTGCGCGGGCTCCAGCGCCACAGCTTGAACCGGCAACTCCGCACGGCGCCAGACCACTTGCACCGGCGCCGCCAAGCCTTGCCAGACCACCGAAGTGCGCAGGATATCGTGGCGCGTCATAACCTGACGCAACGCCGCCGCGAACCCTTGAAACCGTTCAATACTGTCGAACGCCAGACACGATTGCAGCAGGTACGGATCGCCCTGCGCGGCGCTGAGGTGGTGATACAGAATCCCTTCCTGCAACGGTGCCAGCGGATAAATATCCTGCACATTGGCCGCGCCGCCCGGCACCGTGGCGACGATGCGCTCGATACTGGCCTGATCCAGTTGCACCAGCGTCAGCATGTCCGCAGTGATGTGCGTGCAATCGGCAGGAATCAGATTGTCCGGCACGGCGACCTCGCGGCCACTGCCCACCGCCGCCGCCAGCGCGGCCAGGGTCGGTTGGCTGAACAGCACACGCACGTCGGTGCTCAGATCGACCTGACGCATGCGCTCGATCAGCGTCACCGCCAGTAATGAATGCCCGCCCAGTTCGAAGAAGTTGTCGTGACGGCCGATCTGTTCGACCTTGAGGACGTCCGACCAGATCTGCGCCAAGGCGATTTCCACCGAACCTTGTGGCGCGGCATATTCGCGGCTCAGCCACGCCATTTGATCCGGTTCTGGCAACGCCTTGCGATCGAGTTTGCCGTTGGCGGTCAGCGGCAGTGCTTGCAGGCGCACGTAAGCGGCAGGCACCAGGGCTTGCGGCAACTGTGCTTGCAAATGACTGCGCAAATCCTCGATCTCGACGTTCAGGCGTTCGGTAAACCAAGCCAGCAACTGGCCGTCGCGTACCAGCACCACGCAATCCTGCACGGCTTCGTGAGCGCTCAACGCCGCTTCGATTTCGCCCAATTCGATGCGCACGCCGCGCAGTTTGACCTGATCATCGTTGCGCCCCAGGTATTCGACGTTGCCGTCAGCCAGCCAGCGCGCGAGGTCGCCGGTGCGGTACATGCGCGCCTGCGGTTCATCGCTGAACGGGTCGTCGAGAAAGCGTTCGGCAGTCAGCTCGGGGCGATGCAGATAACCGCGCGCCACGCCGGCACCGCCGACATACAACTCGCCAGCAACGCCAACCGGTACGGGGCGCTGCTGGTCATCGAGCAGGTAAATCTTCGCGTTGGCCATCGGCCGACCGATATGCAGCACCTGCCCGGCCTCGACCGCGCCGCAGGTGGCAACCACCGTGGCTTCGGTCGGGCCGTAGTTGTTGATCACCGCGAACGTCTGCTGACGCGGGAACTGGCGCAATTTGTCGCCACCGATCAGCAACGTGCGCAAGGTCGGGTGGCCGAGGTCACGACTGAAGGCGTATTCGGCGACGGGCGTGGGCAGGAAACTCACCTGCAACGGCTGCGCGCGCCACCACGCCAGCAACTCGTCGAGGTGCTCGTTGCTCACCGATTGCGGTGGCAGATGCACGGTCGCGCCGATGCACAGCGCTGGCCAGACCTCCCACGCCATGGCATCGAAACCAAACCCGGCGACACTCGACGTGTGGCTGCCCGCGTGCAGGTCAAAGGCGCCGTTGTGCCAGTGCACGAGGTTTTCCAGCGTTGCGTGTTCGACCATCACGCCTTTCGGCTGGCCGGTGGAGCCCGAGGTGTAGATCACGTAGGCCAGATGCGCCGGGGTCAGCATCGGCACCTGCGGATTGCGGTCCGGCAGATGCGCCCAGTCAAGGCGATCGAGATCGATCACGCGCGCAGCACCGAGCAAATCACGCGTCGAGGCCTCGGCCAGAACCGCCAATGGAGCGCTGTCCTCCAGCAGGTAGGCAATGCGTTCCGCCGGGTAGGTGGGGTCGACCGGCACATAACCGGCGCCGGACTTGAGGATCGCCAGCAGCGCCACCAGCATCTGCGGGCTGCGCCGCACGCACACGGCGATGCGGTCGTCAGGCTGCACGCCAAGGCTGAGCAGATGGTGGGCCAGGCGGTTGGCGCGTTGATTGAGCTGGCCATAGGTCAACGCTTGCCCGCCCTGCACCACCGCCAGCGCATCCGCCCGTTGTGCCGCCTGAGCCTCGACCAGCGCATGAAGGGTTGCGCCACGGCGAAACGCGACGGCACTCCGATTGAAATCGACCAGCAGTCGCGCCTGCTCCGGCAGCGACAGAATCGGTAGCTGATCGAGTGGCGTCTGGGGCTGCTGCTCCAGCGCTTGCACCAGTTGCTCCAGTGCGGTGTGCATGTAACTGCAGATCCGCTGCGCACCGATCTCGGCGAGCGCCAGCACGTCCAAGGCAAAACCGTCGCCCAGATCATCCACCGACAGGGTCAGCGGATAGTTGCTGCGCTCCTCGCCACCGAGCATGCGCACGCCTTGCCAGATCCCCTGGCCGTCGCGCGGCTGTTGTGCGGCGGCGCTGTGCCGGTAATTGAGCAAGGCGCTGAACAGCGGCGCAGAACCCGGCGTGCCGCTGCAGCGTTGAGCCAGCGCCAGTGACGCGTGTTCATGAGCGAGCAGCGCCGTCAGCCGCGCGTGGGTGGTTTTCACCCCGGCGCGCACGCTCTCAGCGAGACCCACCCGCAGCGGAAGGGTATTGATAAAAACCCCCAACGTGCGGTCGGCGCCCTCACCGCCCTGCATACGCCCCATCAACACGGTGCCGAAGACCACGTCGCGACGGCCGGAAACGACGCCCAACACTTGCGCCCAGGCCATGTGCATCAGGCTCGCCGGGCTGACGCCCAACTGCCGGGCCTGTTCGCGCAGACGCCGATTGAGCGCGGCATCGACCGCTTGCAGCGCTTCTTCGATGCCACGCCCGTCGCCCTGAACATCCTGCAGACCGAAGGGCAAAGTCGGCTCGTCGATGTCGCCGAGCATCTCGCGGAAGAACGCCTCATGTTCCTGCTCATCGGCGCCGAGGCGTGCCTGCGCTACGTAATTGCGGTACGGCATCGGCGGCGTCAGTGTGTCGAGCTGATCGAACATCAACGCGTGCATTTCCCGGCCGATCACGTCCATGGCGGTGTGGTCGAGAATCGAGTGATGGAACAGCACGATGGCGACCACTTGCTGTTGCGCCGGATCCTCGGCGTAGACCATGCGGATCAGCGGCGCAACGCTCAGGTCGAGGCGGAAATGCCGGGCATCGAAACGCGCGTGCAGCTGTTCGAGAATGTCGCCGTCCTGCGCATCCAGCAGCAACTGCTGGACGACCATCTGCGCCTGCCGCCAGACTACTTGCTGCGGGCTCGGCAAGCCTTGCCAGACCACGCTGGTGCGCAGAATGTCGTGACGGGCGATGACCTGCTGCAAGTGCTCGGCGAAGCTGTGCAAACGTTCAAGACTGTCGAAGGCCAGACGCGATTGCAGCAGGTACGGATCGCCCTGTTCGGCACTGAGGTGGTGATAAAGAATGCCTTCCTGCAACGGTGCCAGCGGATAGATATCCTGCACATTCGCAGCACCGCCCGGCACCGTCGCGACGATACGATCGATGCTGGCCTGATCGAGTGTGGTCAGGGTCAGCATGTCGGGCGTGATGTGTGTGCAATCGGCCGCAATCAGATTTGCCGGCACATCGATTTCCCGGCCACTGCCCAAGGCCCGCGCCAGCGCGGCCAGGCTCGGTTGGTTGAACAGCACGCGCACATCGGCGCTCAGACCGGCCTGACGCATGCGTTCGATCAGGCTCACCGCCAACAGCGAATGGCCGCCGAGTTCGAAGAAATTGTCGTGACGGCCGATCTGTTCGATGTTGAGTACGTCGGCCCATATCTGCGCCAGCGCCATTTCGACCGGGCCTTGTGGCGCTTCATATTCACGGCTGAGCCAGGCGTCCTGATCCGGTTCGGGCAAGGCCTTGCGGTCGAGTTTGCCGTGAGCCGTGAGCGGCAGGCTGTCCAGTCGCACGTAAGCGGCCGGGACCAAAGTGTCCGGCAGCCGCGCGTGCAGATACTGGTGCAAATCGCCGATCTCGACAGACTCGATTGCGGTAAACCAGGCGACCAGACGGCCGTCGCGCACCAGCACCACGCATTCGCGCACCGCGGCGTGAGCGCTCAGCGCCGCTTCGATTTCCCCGAGTTCTATACGCACGCCGCGCAGTTTTACCTGATCATCATTGCGCCCCAGGTATTCGATATTGCCGTCCGCCAGCCAGCGAGCGAGGTCGCCGGTGCGGTACATCCGCGCATGCGGTTCATCGCTGAACGGGTCGTCAAGGAATTGTGCTGAGGTCAGTTCCGGACGATTCAGATAGCCGCGCGCAACCCCGGCGCCGCCTACATACAACTCGCCTTGTACACCGGTCGGCACTGGTTGTTGCTGACGGTCCAGCAAATAGACTTTGGCATTGGCAATCGGCCGGCCAATGTGCAAAACCCGCCCGGGCTCGATGCGCCCGGACGTCGCCACCACCGTGGCTTCGGTCGGGCCATAGTTGTTGATCACATCGAACGTCTGATCTCGCGGGAACTGGCGCAATTTATCGCCACCGATCAGCAATGTGCGCAGGGTCGGATGGCCCAATTCACGACTGAAGGCATATTCGGCCACCGGGGTTGGCAGAAAGCTCACCTGCAACGGCTGCGCGCGCCACCATTCGAGCAGTTCATCAAGATGTTCGTTTTTGATCGAAGACAGTGGCAGATGCACGGTCGCGCCAACGCACAACGCCGGCCAGACTTCCCAGGCCATGGCATCGAAACCGCAACCGGCGACGCTGGCGGTGTGGCTGCCGGCATGCAGATCGAAGGCTTCGGCGTGCCAGTGCACGAGGTTTTCCAGGGTGCGGTGCTCGACCATCACGCCTTTCGGCTGCCCGGTGGAACCGGAGGTGTAGATCACGTAGGCCAGATTCGCCGGGGTCAACCTCGACAGCACTGGGTTGGTGTCAGGTAAGTGCTGCCAGTCGCCGGCATCCAGATCGATGACGGGAACAACGCCAAGCAGCTCGCGCGTCGACGCCTGCGCCAGCACCGCGATCGGGTCGCTGTCCTGCAACAGGTAGGCGATGCGCTCTGCCGGGTAATCCGCATCGATCGGCACGTAACCGGCGCCGGCCTTGAGAATCGCCAGCAGCGCGACGAGCATGTCCGGCCCGCGACGCAGGCACAGCGCAACACGGTCATCGACTTGCACGCCGAGACCGATCAAGTGATGGGCGAGACGATTGGCGCGCTGATTCAGTTCACGGTAGCTGAGCCGTTGCTCGCCCTGCACCACCGCCAGCGCTTCGGGATGTGCCGCCACTTGCGCTTCAAACAGGCGCGGCACGGTCTGCGCCGGCGGGAATTCACGACCGCTGATGTTGAAGCCGACCAGCACTCGCTGCCGCTCACTCGGCGACACGATCGACAGTTGCTGCAACGGCGCCGTTGGCGTGTACTCAAGTGCCGTGACCAGGCTGTGCAACGCGGTTTGCAAGAAATCGCAGACCCGCGCGCCATCCACTTGCGGCACGGCTTGCACGTTCAGGCGGAACCCGTCGCCGAGGTCGTCGACACTGACCACCAACGGATAGTTACTGCGCTCGCGGGAGCTGAGAATCTGCACGCCGTCCCACGTTACAGCGGCCGACTCCGGCGCACTGTGGCGGTAGTTGAGCAAGGTGCTGAACAGCGCCTGCGACCCGGCGACACCACTGCAACGCTGGGCCAGCGCCAACGAAGCCTGCTCATGGCCGAGCAACTGCGCCAGACGTGCATGGGTACCCCGCACGCCGCTCTCTACCGAATCAGCCCCGACGCTGACGCGCAGCGGCAAGGTGTTGATGAACATGCCCAACGCCCGATCTGCGCCTTCGCCGCCCTGCATGCGCCCGAGCAATACCGTGCCGAACACCACGTCCTGCTGGCCGGACACCTGCGCCAACACCTGAGCCCAGGCCTGATGCACCAGACTGGCCACACTGACACCGAGCCGCCGCGCCTGCTCACGCAGACGTTTACCGAGGTCAGCATCGAGCTCGGAATGACTGTCGAGAATGTCGCTGCCGTCGCCGTGCACGTCCTGCAGACCGAAGGCCACGGTCGGCTCGTCGATATCGCCAAGCATCTCGCGGAAGAACGCCTCATGGGCCTGATCATCAACGCCGAGCCGCGCCTGGGCGACAAAGTGGCGGTATTGCACCGGCGGCGGCAGATGCTCGCTGCGACCAAGCATGACGTCATTCATTTCCGCGACCAGCACGTCGAGGGCGGTGTGGTCGAGGACGATATGGTGCATCAGGAGAATGCCGATCCAGCGCTTGTGCGGCTGATCTTCGGTGTAGACAAAACGCATCAGCGGCGCGCGATTGAGGTCCAGACGATAGTGGCGTGGATCGAAACGCGCCTGCATCTGCTCGAGCACGTCGCCGTCGAGTTCGTCAGCATCGACGCGTTCCAGCGCCAGTGGCGCCTCGCGCCAGACCACTTGCACCGCCTCTTCAAGCCCTTCCCAGACGATGCCGGTGCGCAGAATGTCATGGCGCGCGATCACGCCGTTCAAGGCGCGAACGAAGGTTTTGATCTGCGCCAGACCGTCGAAGGCAAATTGCGCCTGCAACACATACGGATCACCGGCAGCGGTGGCCAGATGGTGATAGAGAATTCCCGCCTGCAAAGGCGCCAGGCCATAGATATCCTGCACATTGGCGATGTCGCCCGGCACGGTTGCAACGACACGGTCGATCGCGGCTTGATCGAGATTGGTCAGCGGCAACATGGCCGGGGTGATGCGCGTACAACCTGGCTTGATCAGGTTGTCGGGAACGACGATGCCGCGTTCGCTGCTCAAGGTCGCCGCCAGCGCGGCCACACTCGGCTGACCGAACAGCACGCGCACGTCACAGTGCAGATCCTGTTGGCGCATGCGTTCGATCAGCTTCACTGCCAGCAGCGAATGACCGCCGAGCTCGAAGAAATTGTCATGGCGGCCGACCTGCTCGACACCAAGCAATGTCTGCCAGAGACCAGCAATCAGATTCTCTACCGCTCCGACCGGCGCTTCGAAACCGCGCCGCGCGAATGCATCGCTGTCCGGTGCCGGCAAGGCTTTGCGGTCGAGCTTGCCGTTGGTGGTCAGCGGGAAGGCTTCCAGGCGCACGAAGGCGCTTGGCACCATGTAGTCAGCCAACCCCGCCAACAGATGATCACGCAATTGCGCCACATCCGGCGCAGCGCCTGCGTCGGCCAGCCAGTAGGCGACCAGACGCTGATCGCCGGGGCTGTCCTCACGAGCGATTACCACGGCTTCGCGCACGCCTTCGCAAGTAGACAGCCGCGCCTCGATCTCGCCCAACTCAATGCGGAAGCCGCGAATTTTCACTTGATCGTCATTGCGACCGAGGTATTCGAGGCTGCCGTCGGCGGCCCAGCGCGCGAGGTCGCCGGTTTTATACAGCCGCGCATCGACATTTTCAGTGAACGGATCATTGATAAAACGCTCGGCAGTCAATGCTTCACGATTCAGATAACCGCGCGCCACCCCGGCCCCGCCGACGTACAACTCGCCAATCACGCCGACCGGTACCGGTTCGCGCTGAGCATCGAGGATATACAGTTGCAGATCGGGAATACGCACGCCAATCGGGCTGACGCCGAGCAACTGCGCGTCGGCGGCTTGCAGCGGTCGATAGGTCACGTGCACGGTGGTTTCGGTGATGCCGTACATGTTCACCAGCCGCGTGCCGGCATTGCCGACCCGCGCATACCACGGCTTGAGCAAGCCCGGCTCCAGCGCTTCGCCGCCGAAAACCACTTCCCGCAACGAGTGTTGCAGCTGACTGCGGCCCTGCGCGGCGATCAGTTGGCGGAAGGCGCTCGGCGTCTGGTTGAGTACGGTCACGCCGGTCTGGCAGAGCAATGCATAGCAGTCGTCCGGCGAACGGCTGACGGCTTGCGGGATCAGCAGCAGTTGCCCGCCGAACGCCAGCGCGGCCCAGATTTCCCAGACCGAGAAGTCGAACGCGAAGGAATGGAACAACACCCCGATGTCTTGCGGGTTGAACTGGAACCAATCGTGGGTGGCGGAAAACAACCGCGCCACGTTGCGGTGCTCGACCATCACGCCTTTGGGTAAACCGGTGGAACCGGAGGTGTAGATCACGTAAGCCAGATGCGCCGGGGTCAGCTCAGGGATCTGCGGATTGCTGTCGAGTTCGGCCTTGAGGTGAGCGCTGTCGAGGTCGATCTGCGGCACTTCGAGAGCGGCCACGCGCTCGCGCGTCGCCGCCTGCATCAGCACCGCTGCCGGGGCGCTGTCCTGCAAGGTGAAGCTGATTCTGTCGAGCGGATAGGCCGGATCGATCGGCACGTAACCGGCGCCGGCCTTGAGCACCCCAAGCAGGCCGATGATCATTGGCGCGCCACGCTCAACGCAGATCGCCACGCGGTCGTCGGGACGAATGTTCAGGGCCAGCAGATGATGCGCCACCTGGTTGGCACGCCGGTTGAGTTCGCCGTAACTGAGGGTTTGTCCGTCGAATATCAGCGCCGTGGCCTCAGGCTGGGCCTGGGCATGGGTTTCGAATTGCTGGTGAATCAACAGGGTTTCCGGGAACTGTGCCAGCGGCGAATTGACGCCGTACAGCAAGTGTTCGCGTTCGCTCACCGGGAGGATGCGCAGCGTTTGCAGCGGCACATCGGCGCTGGTTTGCAAGGCTGCGAGCAGACTCTCCAGCGCCGTGTTCAGGTACGCGGCCATGCGCTCGGCCCCCAGCGCTGCATCCGCCAGCGCGGTGATGCGCAAGTCGGCGCCGAGGTCATCGATGTTGATGGTCAGCGGATAGTTGGTGCGCTCGCGGGCACCCAACACCTGCACACCGGGGGCGATGTCGATCACCTCCGCCACTTCCTCAACGCTGCTGTGTCGGTAGTTGAGGATCGCGCTGAACAGCGGCGTCGGCACCGCAACGGCGCTGCAGCGTTGCGCCAGGGCTAGCGAAGCCTGCTCGTGCGCCAGCAGCGCGGTCAGGCGCCGATGGGTCGCCAGCACGCCGGCGCGCACGCTTTGCTCGCCAACATCAACGCGCAGCGGCAAAGTGTTGATGAACATGCCCAACGCTTGCTCGCCGCCCTCGCCCGCGTCCATCCGCCCCAGCAGCACGGTGCCGAACACCACCGCCGTGCGCCCGGACAATTGCCCGAGCACCCGCGCCAGGGCCAGATGCGTCAGGCTCGCGACGCTGACGCCGAGCTGCCGTGACTGCTCGCGCAACTGCCGGCTCAAGCGGCTGTCGAGCATCAGCGAGGCTTCCTCGATGGCGTGGCCATCGCCCTGCACATCCTGCAAACCACAGGGCAGCGTCGGCTCGTCGATATCCGCGAGCATGTCGCGGAAAAATGCTTCCTGCGCCTGCTCGTTACCGGCTTTGCGTGCCCTGGCCAAGTGATCGCGATACGGCACAGCGGCAGGCACTTGCGCGGTCTGCCCGAGCAGACAGGCCTGAATTTCCCGGCGCAGCACATCCAGCGCCACGTGATCCATGATCATGTGATGAAACAGCAACAGCGCGACCACGCGGCCCTGCGCGGCATCCTGCGCATACACCAGGCGCAGTAAAGGCGCTTGCTGCATGTCGAGACGGAAGTGTTGCGGGTCGTGGCGTGCGAGCAGTTGCGTGAGCACGTCGGCGGCACTGTCGACGGGGACTTCCTCACACACCAGCGGCGCCTCGCGCCAGACCACTTGCAGCGCTTCGTCGAGATATTCCCAGACGAACGAGGTGCGCAGGATGTCGTGACGTTTTACCACCCAGCGCAGCGCGTCGGCGAAGGCGTCCAGCCGTTCCTGGCTGTCGAATACGAAGCGCGCCTGCGAGATGTAAGGGTCACCGGCAGGGGCCGAGAGGTGGTGATAGAGCATGCCCTCCTGCAACGCGGACAACGGATAAATGTCCTGCACGTTGGCGGCGCCACCCGGCACCGTGGCGACGATGCGGTCAAGGGTGTCCTGATTCAGCTTCACCAGCGGCAGCATGTCCGGAGTGATGCGAAACGCAGGGCTCAGCCAGTCGCCGCCATGTTGGGCGACCAGTTCCAGCAGTTGCGCCTTGTGCGCCGAGAGGCTGTCCCACAACGCGTCATCCAGCGCGTCGTCGCTGCCCAGAATGACCAGGTCTTCATCTTCCTGTTGAAGGCGGATCGCACGGGTGGAAATGGCAGCCATCAGTTCGCTGAAATGCATGAGGTAACCTGCTGTAAATTCGAAAAAAAATGAGCGCGCAGCAGCGAGTCCATGCAGGCGGCGCGCAGCCTGGAAAAACTAAAACATCGGGGCGTGGGTGTCTGACATGGGAAGCGGGGACAAGCTGCCAGCGTGAGCACCGCAAGTCCCCGTGGGAGCGAGCCTGCTCGCGAATGCGTTGGTTCAGTCAATGTTGATGGCGACTGACACAGCGCTTTCGCGAGCAGGCTCGCTCCCACAGGTTTCGTGTCCGACGATCAGAGCCGGCGTTTGCGGTTGAGGCTCGGGATGGTGGTCTGGGCGATTTCGACCTGCTTCGCCTGCCGCGAGGTCTGTGCCGCCAGCGCGGCCAGCGTCGGCTGGCTGAACAGCGTGCGCGCGTCGACATGCAGGCCAGCCAGACGCATGCGCGCGACCAGACTGACCGCCAGCAACGAATGCCCGCCCAGCTCGAAGAAGTTGTCGTGCCGGCCCACCTGCTCGACCTTGAGCACCTGCGCCCAGATCTGCGCCAACGCGGTTTCCACGTCGCCTGCGGGGGCCTCGTAAGGACGACTGAGCAGCGCCTCCGCCCCCGGCTCCGGCAACGCCTTGCGGTCGATTTTGTCGTTTGGCGTCAAGGGCAACGCCGCCAACCTCACGTAGGCGCCAGGCACCATGAACTCCGGCAACTGCGCCAACACATGCGCTCGCAATGCTTCCAGCGTCGGTGCAGCCAGTTCGGCGCGCAGGGTGTAATAAGCCACCAGCCGCTCATCGCGTACCAGCACCACCGCCTCGCGAATGGCCGGGTGTTCCAGCAGGCGGGCTTCAATCTCGCCCAGCTCAAGACGCACCCCGCGCAGCTTGACCTGAAAGTCGTTACGACCGAGGAATTCGAGGTTGCTATCGGCGCCATAACGCACCAGATCACCGGTGCGATACAAGCGATCACCAGGCACGAACGGACTGTCGATAAAGCGTTCGGCCTGCAATTGCGGCAGTCCCAGATAGCCCCGCGCCACGCCCACCCCGCCAATGTGCAAATGCCCACTGACGCCTGACGGCACTGGCTGATCAAAGGCATCAAGGACGTACAGCCGCGTGTTGCTCAGGGCCTTGCCGATCGGCACCAGTGTCTGAGGCACCGGCTCGCCGGGTTGCAGCGTCCAGCCACTGCTGTCGACCGTGGTTTCGGTCGGCCCGTAGACGTTGTGCAGGCGCACCCACGGCAGGCACTCGCGCACTTGCCGGGCCAGCGCGACGGTCAACTCGCCGCCACCGTTAAGCACATCGGTCAGGCTGGTGCACTGGCTGACATCGTCCTGTTCGAGGAACTGCTGCAACAAGGCCGGCACGAACTTGACCACGGTTATGTTTTGCTCACGAATCACTTGCGTGACATAAGCCGAATCGCGATTGCCATCGGCTCGCGCCAGGACCAGGCGCATGCCCGAGCACAGTGGCCAGAAGATCTCCCACACCGAACTGTCGAAACTGTACGGGGCCTTTTGCAGCAACGCCCCGTGTTCAGTCGGCGGCGACAACTGCGAACCCCAATGCACCATGTTGCAGGCGCTGCGGTGCTCGATCATCACGCCTTTCGGCGTGCCGGTGGAGCCGGAGGTGTAGATCATGTAGGCCAGATTCGCCGCGCCGAGACCGGGCACCTGCGGATTCTCGTGCGGTTGGTCCCGCCATACACCGAGATCGAGATCGATCAGTGGCACGCCGGGTTCGCCGAGCAAATCACGCGTTGCGGCATGCACCAGCAGCGCGACCGGAGCGCTGTCCTGCAACATGTAGTTGAGCCGTTGCTGCGGATAATCCGGATCGAGCGGCACATAAGCACCGCCGGCCTTGAGAATGCCCAACAGACCGATCACCAGTTCAGGCCCGCGCTCGACGCAGATCGCGACCCGCGAATCCGGTTGCACGCCGAGCCCGCGCAGATAATGGGCCAGGCGGTTGGCCTGCTCGTTCAACTCGCGATAGCTCAGGCGTTGCTCGGCGAACTGCACGGCGATGGCATCCGGCTTGCGCTGCACCTGTTGTTCAAACAGCGCCTGAAGTGGCTGATCCAGCGGGCAGTCGACTGCCGTATCGTTGAACTCGATCAGCAGCCGTTGCAGTTCTTCCTGCGGTAACAACGGCAGGCTATTCAGCGGCCGCTGCGGCGTGTTCTCCAGCGCTTCGACCAACACGCTCAGCGCTGACTGCACATAACTGCAAATCCGCTGTGCGCCGATGCTCGACAGGGTTCGGGTGGTCAACCGCAAGCCTGTGCCGAGGTCATCGACACTCAGGGTAAACGGATAATTGGTCCGCTCCTCATTAGCCAGGGTCTCGATGCCCTGCCAGGTTTGCCGCGAGGTTTTTTGCTCGACATCATCGCTGTGCCGATAGTTGAGCAAGGCGCTGAACAGCGGTGCCGGCGCAGCAACACCGCTACAACGCTGGGCCAGCGCCAACGAAGCGTGTTCATGGGCAAGCAACGCGCTCAGGCGCGCATGGGTGGACTTCAGCGCTGCGCCCGCACCCTCGCCGACATCGACCCGCAGCGGCAAGGTGTTGATGAACACCCCGAGCGCCCGGTCGGCACCCGCGCCACCCTGCATGCGGCCCATCAACACCGTGCCAAATACGACACTTTGCTGCGCGGAGGTCGCCGCCAATACTTGCGCCCAGGCGAGGTGGATCAGGCTGGCGATGCTCACGCCCGCCAGGCGCGCCTGCTGCTGCAGGCGCTGATAGAGAGCGCTGGCCAGCGCCTGCTCGGCTTCTTCGATGTTGCTGCCGTCGCCCTGCACGTTCAGCAAAGCGAACGGCAAGGTCGGCTCGTCGATGTCGCCGAGCATCTGCCGAAAGAACGCTTCATGCTCCTGCTCGCTGACACCCAGGCGCGTCTGCGCCACATAGTTGCGGTACGGCACCGGTGCTGCCAGCGGTTCGCCGTGCCCGGACAGGCTGGCGTGGATTTCTTCGCGCATCGCCTCCAGCGCAATGTGATCCATCGCCAGGTGATGGAACACCAAGATGCCAACCACCCGGTCGTGCGCGGGATCACGGGCATACATCAGGCGCAGCAGCGGCGCCTGACTGACATCGAGACGATAACGCCGCGCGTCGAAACGCTCGTGCAATTGATCGATGATCGCGCCACGGGCAGGATCAAATTCGACCTCCTGCACCGGCAAAATCGCCTCGCGCCAAACGACCTGAACCGGCGACGTCAGCCCTTCCCAAACCACCGCCGTACGCAGAATGTCGTGCCGCGCCATGACCTGACGCAGCGCAGCGGCAAAGGCCTCGACCCGCTCGAGGCTGTCGAACGCCAGCAGCGATTGCAGCAAATACGGATCGCCCTGCGCAGCGGTGATGTGGTGATAGAGAATGCCTTCCTGCAACGGGGCCAACGGGTAGATATCCTGCACATTGGCGGCACCGCCCGGCACGGTCGCGACGATACGCTCGATCATCGCCTGATCCAGTTCAACCAATGGCAACAGGTCCGGCGTGATGTACGTGCAATCGGGCGCAATGCGGTTAGCCGGCACCTCGACTTCGCGGCCGCTGCCCTCTGCCGCCGCTAACGCCGCCAGTGTCGGTTGGTTGAACAGCACGCGAACATCGCTGCTCATGCCAATCTGGCGCATGCGTTCGATCAGGCCCACGGCCAACAAGGAGTGGCCGCCCAGCTCGAAGAAATGGTCGTAACGCCCTACCCGGTCGACTTGCAAGACCTCGGCCCAGATCTGGGCGAGAGCGATTTCGACGTCACCTTGTGGCGCCTCGTATTGACGGCGGATCAGCGCGTCCGGCCCCGGTGCCGGCAACGCCTGGCGATCGAGCTTGCCGTTGGCGGTCAGCGGCAAACTCGCCAGGCGCATGTAAGCGGCCGGCAGCATCGTGGCCGGCAAGCGCGATGTCAGGTGCGCGTGCAGTTGCAGGATGTCCAGCGCTTCACGCTCGGTGAACCATGCCAACAGTTGACCGTCGCGCACCAGCACCACGGCTTCCTGCACCGCGTCATGGCTGGCCAGTGCGGCTTCGATCTCGCCGAGCTCGACACGCACCCCACGAACTTTCACCTGGTCATCGTTGCGACCGATGTACTCAAGATTGCCGTCGGCGCGCCACCGCGCGAGGTCGCCGGTGCGGTACATGCGCGCATCAGGCTGCGCACTGAACGGGTCGTCGAGAAAGCGTTCGGCCGTCAGGTCCGGACGGTTCAGATAACCCCGGGCAACCCCGGCGCCGCCAACATACAGCTCGCCAATGATGCCGATCGGCACCGGACGCTGCTGATCATCGAGCAGATAAGCCGTGGCATTGCTCACGGGTTTGCCGATGTGCAACGCCTGCCCCGGGCTGATCAGCCCCGAGGTGGCGACCACCGTGGCTTCGGTCGGGCCGTAGTTGTTGACCACCGCAAAACCTTGCGCTCGGCTGAACTGGCGCAGACGATCGCCGCCAATCAGCAAGGTGCGCAAGGTCGGATGATCGAGTTTTTGGCTGAAGGCGTATTCGGCAATCGGCGTCGGCAGAAAGCTGACATCCAGCGGCTGCGCACGCCACCAGGCAAGCAGCGCATCGATGTCTTCGCTGCCTTCGCTCGCGGGTGCAAAATTCAGCGTTGCCCCGGCACACAGCGCCGGCCAAACCTCCCAGGCCATTGCGTCAAAACCGAAGCCAGCCAGGCTTGAGGTATGCTGCCCGGGGCCAAGTCCAAACGCCGCACAGTGCCAGTCGACCAGATTGCCCAGCGTGCGGTGCTCGACCATCACGCCTTTGGGCAACCCGGTGGAGCCAGAGGTGTAAATCACATAGGCGAGGTGGTGGGTGTTCAACCCCGTCACGTCGGGATCGGTCAAGTTGTCGAGCGGCCACTCGCGCCGATCCAGGTCGATCACCGGCAGCGTTGTGGCGGGCAGACGATCACGCAGATCGCTATGCGTCAGCAGCGCCACCGGAGCACTGTCGCTGAGCAAGTAACTCAGACGCTCGGGCGGATGCGCCGGATCAATCGGCACATAAGCAGCACCAGCCTTGAGAATCGCCAACAGCCCGACCAGCGTGTCCAGGCCACGGCGTGCAACGATTGCCACACGATCGTCAGGAAGCACGCCGAGGCCGATCAGATGGTGGGCCAACGCATTGGCTTGCCGATTCAGCTCGGCATAAGTAAGGGTTCGTCCCTGATACGTCGCGACCACCGCGTCCGGCTCTTCGGCCACTCGCGATTCGAAGCGCTGATGAATCAGTCGGCCTTGCGGATAACTGACCCGGGTGTCGTTCCACTCATTGAGCCGGGCCAGTTCTGCCGGGCTATTGAGGTTGAAATCGGCGATCGCCAGCGCCGGGCATTCCAGGCCTTGCTGCAGAATTAGTAGCAAGCGTTCAGTCAACGCCGCGATCTCGTCAGCCGTGAAATAGGCCGGTGAATACACCAGATGCAACCAAGCCTTGTCGGTGTAACGGTTGCTGCGCAGGTGAATGGCCAGCGGAGTCGCCTCGTGCTGGTTGGAGACCTTGACCGAGTGTCCCGAAGCCTCACCGTAACGGTAGTCATGGTCGTCCTGTTCGTAGGACAGCGACAGCTCGAACAGTTGCGTACGGTCTTCGCGCAACAGGCCCAGCGCGCGGTTCATCTCGCTCAGCGGGTAGCGTTGATGGCGGAAATCCTGCTTCAGGTCAGCGCCGATCGCCTTGATCAATTCAGCGAATGACAGCGCTCGCCCAAAGCCCATGCGCATTGCACTGACCTGGGTGAACAAGCCCAAGGTGCTTTTGAAGCGGGCACCGGAGCGATTGAGAATCGGCAAACCGATCACCCATTCATCACGTTGGGCGGTACGACTGAAATACACATGCAGCGCCGCCAGCAAGACATGAAACGCCGAGCCGCCCAGTGGCCGCGCGGTGTCTTTCATGCGTTCGTGCAACAGCGCTGGAAATGCCTTGACGTGGATCCGAGCGGGCGCCGCTTCAGCGTCGAGGGGTTCGCGATGACGAGGGGTCAACAAGGGTTCGGGAATACTGCGGTACTTGTCCAGCCAGTAGCGTTGGTCGCGCTCATAGCGAGGTGATTGATGGTAGCGCGCGTCATCTTCGATAAAGTCGACATAGGACGGTGTCGCCATGCGCGGGCGCTCGCCACGGCAAAACGTGCTGTAGATCTCGCCCACCGACTTGAACAGCAGCGCGAACGCCCAGCCATCGATGATCAAGTGATGGGCCTGGGCTGCCAGCCAGTGACGATGGCGATCGAGGCGAATCAGACTGAAGCGGAACAACGCGTGCCCGCTCAACACAAAGGCCTGCGCCATCTGTGCTTCAACCAGCGCCCGGGCCGCCGCCTGTGGATCGGCTTGCCCGCTGAGATCAAACAGCGGCATGGCCACCGGCAGCGCCTGCGCAAACCCTTGCAACGGCAGCCCGTCGCGACCCACGTCCGATCGCAGAACAATGCGCAAGGCATCATTCGCTTCCACCAGACACTCAAGCGCCGATTGCAGCAATGCCGGATCCAGTGGCCCGGTCAGCTCCACGTAACCGCCAATGTTGTACAGCGGCGAATCTCCGCGGCTCAATTGGTCCAGCCAGATATCCCGTTGGGCGGCAGTCAGCGCAAATGTCTCGACAGGCACGGACTCATCGTCCGCCACGTTGGCAGAAGTAGGCTGCATAAGATCCTTCTCATGAAATTTTGCCGGTATTCAAGCATCGGCCCCGGCGCCGACATGACACCTGAAACCCGGACAACCACCAGGCTCGTACGCGCCTGTCTGAACTTGCGGGCGTGTTTACCGTAGGCACTGTCGAAAAGTTCGGAGAGGAAATACTGAAAAGCTTGTAGGAAAAAAACCACATAGCAGCGCCGCCATTTACCCGAGCGCTGCCGATCAGAATTCCCCTTCGCCAGGTTTTCCGGGGCTTGAGCGTGACTGAACAGTCACACTCGCCGTTACACCGGCGTTTAACAGCGTCAGAACCCCGGCGCCAATATTCAGAAATAGTGGCACTTTGTGTCCCTGTTTTCCCCTACAGACGTAGGACAAATCCATAGGCTTAAATCCCGCTCCAGATCATGTTCAAGGAGAAATGACTGCGTGGGCGGCTTTTACAGAGACGGCAGACGATTCAGTGATGGCTCTGAACCAAGGATGAAGGATATGAATCTGACCGGCAGCATTCGTAATATGGAAAACCCACACTTCTACTGGCAACTGGGTGAGTTGATAGCAAGCACCGGCGATGATCACTTCGCCACGAACATGTTCCAGTTGGTCGACACCTTGGTGCCGGTCAACCGCGTGGATCTCAGTGAGTGGACGCTGGATGAGCGTCAGGCCAGCGTGGTCGACATCAAGCCGTTGGGCAGCGCCGGTTTGACGCAGACCTGTGCCGCGCCCGATCCGCTGGAAAGCCCCGACGATCATCCGCTGCTGCAGAAGATGATCGAGATGAACGACTCGCTGCTGATTCAACTGAAAGCCTCGCTCCAGCCTCGCCATCCGCAACACAGTGCCCATCAATGCAATCTGGTTTCGCGTACGTCCAACCGCCGTTGCGTGATTTCGTTTTACCGACCGCATACCCAACGGGTGTTTTCCCTGCCGGAGCTGTCGTTTCTCAAGAGCCTGTCCGACACCCTGCTGCCGCTGATCGAACGTCACGCGCAGATCAGTCGGCAAATCCTCGCCCGGCAACCGCGCCAACCGTTGGCCGAGCTGGATCAGGCGCCGCTGGCGCAGGTGTTCGATGAGCGCCTGGCATTAAGCGACATCGCCCTGTCGGTGCGCGAGAAAGAAGTCTGCCTCGGCCTGTTGACCGGCGGCACCGTGCCGCAAATGGCGGAAAAGCTGCGGGTCAAAAACAGCTCGATCGAGACTTACCTGAAACGCGCCACCGCCAAACTCGGCGTGAGTGGCCGCCATGGCCTGGCGAAATGGATGGCCGGGGCTTGAGCACAAAGCTCTCTAAATGCATGAGGCAGTTCGATGTTGACGTTGCGACTTTCCCTGCTGTCCATCGCGGTGCTGATGGGCGGTTGTTCATTGATTCCCGAGTATCAGCGCCCCGCTTCCCCCACCGCCGCGCAGTATCCGACAGCAACGCAGCCAGCCACGAGCGCCGAGGACTGGCGCACGCTGTTCACGGATCCGGTGCTGCAACAACTGATCGAAAGCGCGCTGGTCAACAACCGCGACCTGCGCGTGGCGGCACTCAACGTCGAAGCCTTTCAGGCGCAATACCGCATTCAGCGCGCCGACCTGCTGCCGGCGGTGTCGGCCAATGCCAATGAATTGCGCCAGCGCATGCCGCCGAGCGTGACCCAAGGCAAAGCGCTGATCAATTCGACGTACTCGGTCAACCTCGGGATAAGCGCTTATGAGCTGGACTTCTTCGGCCGCGTGCGCAGCCTCAGCGAGCAAGCGCTGCAAACCTGGCTTGCGACTGAAGAAGCGCGGCGCAGCGCACAGTTGAGTCTGGTGGCCAACGTCGCCAACGCCTACCTGACCTGGCGCGCCGATCAGGAGTTGCTGGAACTGACCCGCGACACCCTTGCTGCCGATGAACAGAGCCTGCACCTGACCACCCGCAACCGTGAGGCCGGCAAATCGTCAGCGCTGGAGCAGGCGCAGGCCAGAACCAGCGTCGACAGTTCACGGGCCAATCTGGCGCGCTATCAGCGTCAGGTCGCCCAGGACTTGAACAGCCTGACCTTGCTGGTCGGCGCGCCGGTGCCGAATTCTCTGCCCGCGCGTCCACTGGCCAGCGAGCTGGTGCGGCAACTGCCCGCCGGCCTGCCCTCGGATCTGCTGCAACGGCGTCCGGACATCCTTCAGGCGGAGTACAAACTGAAAGCAGCCAACGCCAATATCGGTGCGGCACGGGCGGCGTTTTTCCCCAGTGTCAGCCTGACGGCGAATGCCGGGACGTCGAGCCGCGATCTGTCCGGGCTGTTCGGCGGTGGCTCTGGCGCCTGGACCTTTCAGCCGCAGATCAGCCTGCCGATTTTTAACGCCGGCAGCCTGCGCGCCAGCCTGGATTATTCGAAGCTACAGAAAGATGTGGCGGTGGCCGAATACGAAAAATCGATTCAAACCGCATTTCAGGAAGTCGCCGACGGCCTCGCTGCGCGCAGCACTTATCAGCAGCAATTGCAGGCGCAGCACGATCTGGTCGCGGCCACACAGACTTACTACAACCTGGCGCAAAACCGTTATCAAAACGGCGTCGACAGCAGCCTGACATTCCTCGATGCGCAGCGCTCGCTGTTCAGTTCGCAGCAAGGCCTGATCACCGATCGCCTCGCGCAACTGGTCGCCGAGGTCAATCTGTACACCGCGCTGGGCGGGGGCTGGAGCGCCGATGAGTCACGCGCGCAGTAAGCCGCAGTCACTTTTCCTTACACCTTTTGTCGCGCGATCCTGCGCCGTGCGGCGATCCGTGGCCGGCGTCTGCCTGCAGTTTGGTATCATGCGCCGCTTTTACGGTTAACCCCCCGCCAGTCCTGCTGACTGACGGGCTGCAAAAGGCGGTATTAGATGACGGCTTTGTTGACTCGCCGCAAGGTGCTTGCGGGAATGGGCGTACTCGGGCTCGGCCTGCTCGCCGGCTGCGACACCCGCGGCCAACTGTCGTACAAGTACGGCAAGGATCTGAGTAACAAGATCATGGGGCGCACCTTCAAACTGAAGAACACCGATGGCGAAACCATGACGCTGTCGAGCTTTCGCGGCATGATGCCGATGGTGTTCTTCGGCTTCACCCAGTGCCCGGCAGTCTGCCCGACCACCCTCGCCCGCGCGGCGAAAATCAAGAAACTGATGGGCGCCGATGGCGATCGTTTGCAGGTGATCTTCATCACCCTCGATCCCGAGCGCGATACCCCGGAAATCCTTGACGCCTACATGAAAGCCTTCGACCCGACGTTCGTTGCGCTGTACGGCACACTCGAGGAAACCGCGGCCACCGCCAAGGAATTCGACGTGTTCTACGAGAAAGTCCCGGCCGGCGACACCTATACCATCTCGCACACTGCCACCAGTTACGTTTACGACTCCAACGGCGGCTTGCGCCTGGGTCTGTCCACCTCGCTTTCGGCAGAACAATGCACGGAAGATTTGCTTACTGTTATGGAGGTTTGCTGATGCAACCTGTTCTGAACCACATCAAACGCGCTGTCATCGGTCTGTCTCTGCTGGGCCTGGCGTTCCAGGTGTCCGCGCAGACCAAAGTCGACGACGCCTGGGTCCGTGCCACCGTGCCGACCCAGTCCGCCAGCGGCGCGTTCATGACCCTCACCGCCGACAGCGACAGCAAGTTGTTGAGCGTCGCGACATCCGCGGCCAAAATCGTGCAGATCCACGAAATGACCATGAACGGCGATGTAATGAAAATGGGCGAAGTGAAGTCGGTCGCCCTGCCCGCCGGCAAAGCCGTCAAGCTTGATCCAAACGGCTACCACGTGATGCTGATGGGCCTGACCGGTCAGCTAAAGGAAGGCGAAACTGTGCCGCTGACCCTGATCGTGGAAAACTCCAAGGGCGAAAAAGAAACCATCGAAGTGAAGGCACCGGTTCGTGCGCTGACCAACATGGAAGGTCACGATCACAGCAAAATGCATTGATCTGACTGAGCGGCAATAAAAAGGGGCGGCCTGATCGATGATCAGGCCGCCCCTTTTTTGTATTTGATCTGCGCAGTATTAACGCTTGCGGGCCAACGCCTTGCGCACGCTTTCCCGTGACATCCCCGAGCCGGAACGGGGCACGGCCTTATCTACGGGCGCCTTGGCCAACTGTTCCTTGCGCTTTTCCACCTCACGCCACTGATAACCGAGATATCCGCCTGCCGCCACAATCCCCAGCCAACCGAACACCGAACTGACGAAGAACCACAGCCCGAGGGTGATCCACACGGTTTTCGAGGTGAATAACTTCAAGCTGTCATCGGCAGGCACCGGTTCAGCCGGTTCAACCACTGCCTGCGTCACCGGTACTCTGTGCACCCCATCCAGATCAATGCGCCAAGCGAAGTCCGCCCCGGCCACCGGAATGTTTAGCTGATTACCTTCAGCACGATGCACCCGAATGTCGCCATCGACGAGCGACATGGAGCTGAAACTGATCTGGGTTTCATAGTGAATCTCGCCGTTGACCTGGGTCACGACCGTTCGTTTTTGGTCAGTGGGGGTGTCGCGCATGCCGATTCCTTGAGCGTTCCACGTCGGACGACGTGCGATGGGATAATCCGTTGGAGTCGAATGCTACTGAGTGGCTATTACGCTGTCCAGAAAACGTGCCCCTAAGCTGCAGACCTACGCGAAATCCTCCGGCATGAGTCTCTTCGAGGTTAACGGCTGGATGGAAAGCGTACTTTACATCGAATAAATCTTCGGCGACCATGTAAAGGGTCTTTTACATAGGAAGTGAAGAATGAACCGGTACTACCTCGAATTGGGCGCAGCATTAATCATCTACATTCTGGTGCTGACAGCATCATTGATTGCCTCGCAATACCTGATGGACGCCCCCATCGTGATGCGCTCGGCCGTCGCAGTGACGCCGGTCATTCCGGCGGGACTGATGTGCTGGGCCATCGTGCGCAATATGCGGCGCATGGACGAAATGCATCTGCGCATCCAGTTTGAAGCGTTGGGGTTTGCCTTCGCCGCCTCGGCACTGTTGACCTTCAGCTACGGTTTCCTGGAAAACGTCGGCGCCCCGCATATTCCGTGGACGTGTGTATGGCCGGTGATGGGGCTGATGTGGATTGTCGGCCTGCAAATTGCGCGACGCCGCTACCAATGAAAAACCGTCTCAAGGAATTGCGCGCCGAGCGCAAATGGTCGCAGGTCGATCTGGCTGAACGCCTGAGCGTGTCGCGTCAGACGATTAACGCTATAGAAAACGAACGCTACGACCCGAGTCTGCCACTGGCCTTTCAGATTGCTCGGGCGTTCGAGTTATCAATCGAAAGCATTTTTGATGATGGCATGAACTGAAACGCTCCCCTCGCGTCCTCGCTACTTGCAAAAACGGACTACGCTCGGAGACACCACGGCATTGCGTGGCATCCGTTTTTCTATTGTCAGCGAGGACGACAACATGAGTCCCTTTGGCCCGGTTTTGAGCTTTCGCGGTATTCAGAATCAGAAATACTGTGTATCTGCCCTGCTGGTGCAAGACCTCAACGCACCGGCACCCACTACGCAGGTCGCGCAGGCACACAATCCGACGATCAAACGGATTGCCCGGATTCCTTTGATCAAACCGCGCATGGCCGTCTGGCGACTGGACATGCAGATCCAGCAAAGTAAAACGCAGTTGAAGATCGACTATGACTTGGGAGACGTATCGGGCTCATTTCACGTCCCGCCTCTGGATCAGGCTCCCCGCATCGCTTACACCTCGTGCAACGGTGTGTCGGACGTCAAATACCTGAATTCGCTGGCAGATCGCTATGCCGAACGCTGGAGTCATCTCGCGCAGACCCACAAGCAAGCCGAGTACCATCTGTTGGTCATGGGAGGCGATCAGATTTACAGCGATGAACTGTTACAGACTCAAGGCCCCTTGAATGAATGGTACAAACAGTTCTCCTGGAATCGTGATGACACTCTGTGGACTGAAGAAATGGAAGTTCAGGCAGACGAGTTTTTCGCCAGTGTTTACCCGCGATACTGGGCCAGACCACAGATACTGAAAATGCTCAGTTGCGTTCCGACCCTGATGATGTGGGACGATCACGACATCATTGACGGTTGGGGATCCTATCCCCAGGCCCTGCATGAAAGTCCCGTACACCAGGGGCTGTTCCGCATTGCCAGTTATTATTTTCGTCTCTACCAATTACAGGTTGACGAAACCGAGAGCCGCCCGGGAGCGATTACTCGTCAAGGGCATACCTTCGCTTTTGAAGGCCTCGGTGGCCTCGCCATTGTGGTTCCCGACCTCAGGTCTGAACGTGCGCCCGACATCAAAGGCAGAAACGGCCAGCTCAAACAGCCCACGCAAATCATGTCGCAAAAAAGCATCTCGCAGATGTTTACCTGGATCAAAAGCCTGACGGTCAGCAAACCTTCACACCTGCTGTTCATCTCCAGCGTTCCGGTATCGTTCGTCAACCTTGCGCTGCTTGAGGCCCTGATCGGATGGATTCCGGGAGAGATCGGACCGGAGGATGATTTCCGCGACCACTGGCGCCATCAGCCGCACAAAAACGAGCGCAAGCAACTGATCAATGGATTGCTCGATTTCGCCAAGTTGGCGAAATGCAAAGTCACCATTGTCTCCGGGGATGTGCATGTAGCGGCCGCCAGCGTCATTCGTTCGGCCAACCCCCGGCATATCGACAATGGTGCAGAAGTCATCCATCAGCTGATTTCAACCGGCATCGTCCATCCTCCTCTGCCTGTGCTGACGATCAGAAGCCTGGAAACGATCACCGCTACCCGGGAAAAGATCGACACCGACCTTACTGCCGAGATGCAAGCCATTGGGTACGACGGAAATTGCCTGATTGCCAGTCGTAACTGGCTGTCCATCGAGCCAGACAAAAGTTCCGACGGGCGCAATCGGTTGTGGGTGAAATGGCACGTCGAGGGGCACGATCACCCCATTACGCGACTGATCGAGCCTGCCGGTTGAGTTCCGGAAATCCCCTGCACCGGGCCGGGTTCTTCAGCTACCGGCCCCACCATGCGCCTCTTCAAAGAAGTAATCCTTCCAGCTGTCGGCCTTGTTCTTCAGCACACCCAGTTCCTGCAACTTCTCGGCATAGATAAAGGTGCGCTGCGGCACCACCGTGAAGTCGATTTCCGGGTCTTTGACGATTTGCTCCACCAGGGCCAGCGGCAACTTCGACTGTTCGACACGAATGTACGCCTGAGCCGCCGCCGGCTTGTCAGCCTTGATAATTTTCTCGGCTTCGGCCAAAGCGTCGTAGAACGCCTTGTAGGTTTTCGGGTTTTCGTCGTGGAATTTTTCTGTGGTGTAGAGCACGTTGAACGTTGCCTGACCGCCGAGCACGTCATAGGAGCTCAGCACTTTGTGCACGTTGGGATTCTGCAAAGCCTGGTACTGGAACGGCGGGCTGGAGAAATGCGAGTTGATCTCGGAGCCGCCGGCGATCAGCGCGGCGGTCGCATCGGGGTGCGGCAGGCTGACTGAAATATCGTCGAATTTCTTGTACTGCCCGTCACCGAATTCCTTGGCGGTTTCGATCTGCAAGGTGCGTGACTGGAAGCCCACGCCGGCAGCCGGCACGGCAATCCGGTCCTTGTCGGTGAAGTCCTTGAGCGTTTTGATGTTCGGGTTGTTGGTCAGCAAATAGTTGGGCATCGAACCCAGCGCGGCGATGGCTTTGACGTTCTGTTTGCCTTTGGTGCGATCCCACACGGTGAGCATCGGCGGCACACCGGCGGACACCACGTCGAGGGATCCGGTAAGTAATGCTTCGTTCATCGCGGTGGCCCCGGAGATGCTGTTCCAGTCGACCTTGATGTCGAGGCCCTGCTCCTTGCCGTGTTTTTCGATGAGATTCTGGTCGCGCACTACATCGAGAATCAGGTAACCGATGCCGAATTGCTGGGCGATGCTGATCTTGCCTTCGGCCTGGGCGCCGGTGCTGAACAACGCACTCGCGGCCAGGGAGGCGGCCAACAGAGTCAGTGCAGAACGTTTGAACGGTGTGGCCATGACAACCTCGCAGCATGGGGGTGGTGTGCTGAAAGGCCTGACTTTATCGCTATAAAAAATAGAAATTAAATATCTTTATCGCATATCGATAGCACGGGTTGTCGAGCGAAAGGAGGCTGCAATCTTGTGATGCCGGGTTTCGATAACAAGATCAAAAGATCGCAGCGTGCCGCAGCGCCTACATTGGAATCCGGTGGCGGCTCGACGGGTTAAACAGCCTGAAACAATAAATCCACCAGCCTCAATATCGTCGATTGCTGTGCCACGCGAAGGCCGGTCAGGCCTGCAGACACTCCATCACCTTCAGGGGCCACCGCACCAGCACATCAGTTGAGGGTTTAAAAGGGCGATCAGACAGTCCACCCTTGGTATCATCGCGCACACTTTTATGACGATTTAATGGCTGGAAGGTCTTTTTTGTGAGCGCTCTTTTTAACCGGTTGCGGCAGCCGCATGCCCGCCTCTTTTCCCTGATTGTCCTGGTGCTGGTGGTGCCGCTGTGCCTGCGTGCGGCGCTGGGTTGGTCGGCACCGCTGGGCTATTTGTCGGATCTGGCCATCGGCAGCCTGTTGGTGGTGTTGCTGCATCGCCGGGCGTGGTGGCTGGCCTTGCCGGTGTTGCTGTTCTGGGGATTGCTGGCTGTAGCGACTGCTGAACTGGTCAGCGCGGTTGGTCGGCTGCCGACGCCTTCGGACATTCATTACCTGATCGATCCGCAGTTCGTGGAAAACTCCAGTGGTGGCGGCCTGGCCCATCCTGCACTGGGCATCACTTTGCTATTGGCCCTGCTGTTCTGGCTGCTGACCCGGTTTGCCAACCGCGACCTGCCACGTCCGCCCCTGCCCCGCGCTGCCTGGAGCGCACCGTTGGTGTTGTTCGCCGCCCACTGGGGCGCGCAGAACCTGTGGCCAAACGAAGCGGATCCGTGGTGTCAGTACAACCTGCCGCACCAATTGCTGGCCAGCGAGGTCGCCGATCTGCAGATCCAGGCCGAGGAATGGCTGGACGGTGATGTCGTAGAACCCGCGCCGGCGATGGCCGGTCTCACCGACGTCGACCTCAACGGGCAGAAACTGCTGGCCGCGCCGGGACAAGCACGCAACGTGCTGATCATCGCGCTGGAAGGCATTCCCGGGGCTTACATCCGCGCCAACCGCGAGGCGATCGGCAGCCATTATCAGGAAGACCTGATGCCCAACCTCAGCCGCTGGGCCGAGCGCGGCATGAACACCCCGGACTACGTGCTGCATACGCACCAGACCATTCGCGGTCTGTACGCGATGCTCTGCGGCGATTACGACAAACTCAACAACGGCACGCCCAAAGGCGTGGAAATGCTCACCCTCAACGAGCGCAATCAGGCCTGCCTGCCGGCGCAGCTGCGCGAACACGGCTTCAGCACGCACTATCTACAGGGCGCGGGGCTGCGCTTCATGGCCAAAGACAAGATCATGCCGCACATTGGTTTCGATGCGACGCACGGTCTGGAATGGTTCAGCAACAGCAATTATCTGGAATTCCCGTGGGGCAAGGATGACAAGGCGTTTTTTGAAGGCGCGCTGGATTATGTCGGCCAACTGAAAAAGCAGAAACAGCCGTGGATGCTGACGCTGCTGACCGTCGGCACCCATCAGCCCTACTCCGCGCCCGAGGAATACCTGGAGCGCTACGAAACGCCGAAACAGGCCGCCGTCGGTTATCTCGACGATGCGCTGGAGCAATTCCTCAGCGGCCTCGAGCGCCAGGGCGTCCTGAAAGATACGCTGGTGGTGATCACCTCGGACGAATCCCATGGCATTGACGGCGTGCGCCTGGCCTCTTCATGGGGCTTCAACCTGACTCTGGCGCCGGAGCATGAACAACTGCCAAGGCTCAACAAAGGCGTGTATGGCCACGTCGATCTGAGCACTTCCATACTCGACTACTTCGACTTGCCGGTGCCTTCCGCGCTGAGTGGCCGCTCGCTGTTTCGCGACTACGACAGCGGCCGCGAAATCATGTCGTTCACCAACGGCAAGCTGCGCTATCACAACGGTCAGGGGATTTTTTCCGAGTGCGACATGCCGCGCCGCTGCCGCTACTACGAAAGCGCTGGTTTCATCGCCGAGAGCGCCACGTACAAAGGCAACTACAGCGGTCATCCGGCCCGGCAGATCGCCGCTCGCGCCAATGCTCTCGACCTGTCGCTGCTGCGCACGCCGCTCAATCATCGCTATCAGTTCGGCAGCACCAACGTCATCCCGCTGCAAGCGCAAATCAAGGATGACTGGGCCGACAACCTGATCGGCGCGCAGTACCTGGAAATGCCCAAAGGCTCGCACACCCGCGTGCGCCTGACCGTGCGCTCAGTCGATCCGCAACAAGCGGCGTACATTCAGCTCAAGGCCAAAGAGTTTGAACAGGACGTGCAGATCGGTCTGCCGCAGGAGATGGTGGCAACCGCCGAGCAGCCACTGGAAATGAACTTCAGCTTCGACAACCCGCAAGAGCGCAAAGCGTTTTCTTTCCATTTGCTGGGGTATGGCTTGGGCGCGGTTGAGGTGACGGATTTCAGTGTGATTACCGAGTTGCCGGGGCAAGAGGACATCCTTGACGACGTGCCGGAGGACGACACGGCTCAATCCACCTGATCACGCCCGTGTAGGAGCTGCCGCAGGCTCGGGCCGCGATCGGACGATCTTTTGCTTTTAAAATAGAGATCAAAAGATCGCAGCCTGCGGCAGCTCCAGTGGGAATCAGTGATTATCAGAACGTTGTGCGCAACCCGACCTGAATGCTGCGCCCTTCTGCCGGCGCAATGTCGCGCAGAATCGAACTGGCGTAACGCACGGTTTGATTGGTCAAGTTCTCGGCATTGACGAAGGCCAGCCATTGGCTCTGACCGACATCGAAGTGATACCCGACATTGGCGCCCAGCGTGGTGTAGCCGTCAGTGCTGCTTTCATTGTCCGGCACGCGATGCTGTGAACTGGCGTGTTCAACATCAATGCGCGCCTGCCACTTGTCCAGTTCCCACAGCAGCCCGGTGCTCAACCGCAGCGGCGCGATGCGTGGCAAGTCTTCGCCGGTATCGAGGTTCTTCGCGCGGGTGTAATCGCCGGACAACTCCAGCGCAAACTTGCCGTATGCGCTCTCGCCGAGCTTCCAGTGATCCTGCGCTTCAAAGCCGCTGAAGCGCGCGCGCACACCGGAATAGGTGTATTCGGGAATACCGTCGGCGTCCTCTTCGCCCTCGTCATTCAACCTTCGGCCCGTACCGAGCAAGCCGATGTAGTTGGAGAAGTGGCTGTAAAACACACCGACACTGCCCTTGTGCGTACCATTGTCGAAGCGCAGCGCAAGGTCACTGGACACGGCTTTTTCTTTCGACAGCCCGGCATCGCCGACTTCATAAGTGCCGGTCGCGACGTGGGCACCGTTGGCGTAAAGCTCATAGAACGTCGGGGCGCGCTCGGTGTAGCCCAGCGTCGCGGCCACCGACCAGATCGGCGTCAGCGTGTACACCGCACCGGACGACAGACTGCCAGCGGTGAAACTGCTGGATCGATCGGCGTTGGCAAAGCGCTCGTTACCCTTGGCGTCCGGGTCGACCGTGGTGTGCTCAAGGCGTCCGCCGAGGGTGAACAGCAGCCGGTCGGTGGCTTGCAACTCTTCCAGAATGAACAGCGCAGCGGCATCGGTATCGGTCTGCGGTACAAACGCTTCTTCGCCGAGTGCCGAGAACTCGTTGCGGCTGACCTGCGCACCGACCACCCCGTTGAACGGCCCCAACGGCTGGTGCCGCGCCTCGACACGCGCCTCGTAACCTTTGTTCTTGAACGTCGTGCCGACCTCGCCACCTTCGATTTCGCGATGCTCGTAATCGGTGTAACCCGCATCCAGCTTGATCGAACTGAACGGCCCATCGAGATTGCGGATCTCCGAGGCGAACGCGTAGTGCTCCTGTTGCATGCGGATGCGCACGTCTTGTTCAGCGGGCGAACCGTAGTTGGAGTCGTAGTTGCTGTAGGACAGGCCGGCGTATCCGTCATCCCAAGTGTAAGAGCCGCCGACCGCGCCGCCGTCCTGCCGACCATCGCTGTTGGCCAGGCGATGCTTTTTCGAATCACCGTCGTCGTTCGCGCGCTCGCGGCTGGTTTTCGCGTAACCGGGGATTTTCAGATCATTAAACTCGCGGGCACTGGCGTCCAGATGCAGGGCGAATTGACCGTTACCGGCCTCGAGTTTGCCGGCGCTGCTACGCGTGGTGTCGGCACCGCCGTAGCGCAACTCACCGGCGCCATGGATTCCGTCGATAGCCTCGGTCGGAATGCGGTTATCAAAAGTGTTGACCACCCCGCCAATGGCACTGCCGCCGTACAGCAGCGCTGCCGGACCACGGACGATTTCAACGCGTTCGACGTTGACCGGGTCCAGCGGCACCGCGTGATCGTAAGACAGCGACGAGGCATCCAGCGCGCCGACACCGTTGCGCAGAATACGGATGCGGTCACCGTCCTGGCCGCGAATGATCGGCCGGCTCGCGCCCGGGCCGAAGTACGACGAAGACACCCCGGGCTGCTTGTTCAGGGTTTCACCGAGGCTACCCTTCTGTTGAAACGTGAGGTCGTCGCCGCTGAGCACGGTCGATGGCGAAGCGAGTGTCTGGCTGCCGAGCGGATTGCCGGTGATGACTTGCGGTTGCAGTTCGAGGGTGTCAGCGGCGAACACCGGGGATGCAAAAAGCAGCGCGGCGGCCAACGGATTGAGGCGTCGTTGCAGGGGTTTAGAACGGGCAGGCATTGCAGAATTTCCATGCGCTGAAAAGTGAGGATCGCTGCCAGCGTTTTTCTTTAACGCTGGTAGAAACAGAATGAAACGAATTTTATGTTATACAATAACATTTCTTTCTGTCATCCCGATTTTCACTTTTTGTTTTTTTGCAGAGGCTCAACAACGCATGTTTCCAGCAGGTAGCCGCTATCGGCTGATCCGTGAAGCGCTCCGAAAAACGCTGAAAGACTTTGCCTATCAGCCTCCAATAGTCGGCCTATTAGCTGACTCTCCAAGTCGGGTCTAGCCTTACTAGTCCGAAGTCGGCACGAGCCGGCCGTAGCAGACCTGATAAGGACCCGAACATGGCAAACGAATCGAAATGCCCGTTCAACCACGCCGCCGGTGGTGGCACGACGAACCGTGACTGGTGGCCGAATCAACTCAACCTGAAAATCCTCAGTCAGCATTCGCCAAAGTCCGATCCGTTGGGCAAGGATTTCGACTACGCCAAAGCTTTCAAAAGCCTCGACTTTCAAGCCCTGAAACAAGATCTCAATGCGCTGATGACCGACTCTCAGGACTGGTGGCCAGCCGACTTTGGCCACTACGGCCCCCTCTTCATCCGCATGGCCTGGCACAGCGCTGGCACTTATCGCACCGCCGATGGCCGTGGTGGCGCCGGCTCCGGGCAACAACGCTTTGCACCACTGAACAGCTGGCCAGACAATGTCAGCCTCGACAAGGCCCGCCGCCTTCTGTGGCCGATCAAGCAGAAATATGGCCGCAATATTTCCTGGGCTGACCTGATCGTTCTCACTGGGAACGTCGCGCTGGAATCCATGGGTTTCAAAACCTTCGGTTTCTCCGGTGGCCGCCCCGATGTGTGGGAGCCGGACGAAGACGTCTACTGGGGTTCGGAACACGAATGGCTGGGCGGCGACAGCCGTTACGGCAAGGACAAGTCCGCCATGCAGGAACCCGGTGACGGTACGTTGGTCGCCGAGCCGGATTTGCATGGCAAAGAAGAGAGCCGCACCGATCAGGGCGAACGCAATCTGGAAAACCCGCTCGCCGCCGTGCAAATGGGCCTGATCTACGTGAACCCCGAAGGTCCGGAAGGCAATCCAGACCCCGTCGCTTCAGCCCACGACATTCGCGAAACCTTCGGCCGCATGGCCATGAACGATGAAGAAACCGTCGCGTTGATCGCTGGCGGTCACGCCTTTGGTAAAACCCACGGCGCCGGCCCAGCCGATAACGTCGGGCCTGAGCCGGAAGCGGCCGGCCTCGAAGAACAAGGCCTCGGTTGGCGCAACGCGTTCGGTACCGGCAAGGGTGGCGACACCATTACCAGCGGTCTGGAAGTGACCTGGACCACCACACCGACGAAGTGGAGCAACAACTACCTGGAAAACCTGTTCGGCTTCGAGTGGGAGCTGAGCAAAAGCCCGGCCGGTGCGCATCAGTGGATTCCGAAGAACGGCGCCGGTGCCGGTACCGTTCCCCACGCCCATGATCCGAGCAAAAAGCTTTCGCCGACCATGCTCACCTCCGACCTGGCGCTGCGTTTCGATCCAGCCTACGAGCAGATTTCGCGGCGCTTCCTTGCCAATCCGGATCAGTTGGCCGATGCCTTCGCCCGCGCTTGGTACAAACTGATCCACCGCGACATGGGCCCGCTGTCTCGCTACCTCGGCCCGGAACTGCCGAATGAAGAACTGTTGTGGCAGGATCCGATCCCCGCTGTCACTCATCCGCTGATCGACGAAAGCGACGCGGCTGCGCTGAAAGGCAAAATCCTCGCGTCAGGCCTTTCGGTGTCGCAACTGGTCTCGACCGCATGGGCCGCTGCCTCGACGTTCCGTGGCTCCGACAAGCGCGGCGGCGCCAACGGTGGTCGCCTGCGTCTGGCACCGCAAAAATTCTGGCAGGCCAATCAGCCTGAGCAACTGGCCAAAGTGCTGCAAACCCTTGAGGGCATTCAGAACGACTTCAACAGCGGCGCTGCTGGCAAGAAAGTCTCGCTGGCAGACCTGATCGTATTGGCCGGGAATGCCGGGGTCGAGCAAGCAGCGAAAAACGCTGGCCACTCGGTCACGGTGCCGTTCACACCGGGACGTACGGACGCCTCGCAAGAGCAAACCGACGTTGATTCCTTCGGTTTCCTTGAACCGATTGCCGATGGCTTCCGCAACTACAGCAAAGGCAAATACACCGTTTCGGCCGAGGCGTTGCTGATCGACAAGGCGCAATTGCTGACACTGACCGCACCGGAGATGACTGTGCTGCTGGGTGGTCTGCGGGTGTTGAACACCAACGTCGGGCAAACCCGGCATGGTGTGTTCACTTCGCAGACGGAAGCACTGACCAATGACTTCTTCACCAACCTGCTGGACATGGGGGTGGAGTGGAAGCCGACTTCGAGGGATGCGGATGAGTTCGAGGGGCGTGACCGTAAAACCGGCAGCGTGAAGTGGACGGCGACGCGGGTTGATCTGGTATTCGGCTCGAATGCGCAACTGCGGGCATTGGCTGAGGTGTATGCCAGTTCGGATGCCAAGGAGCAGTTCGTCAAAGACTTCGTTGCGGCCTGGACGAAGGTGACGAATCTGGATCGGTTTGATTTGAAGTAATTTTTCGGAAAATAAAAACGCCGCATTGTTTCAATGCGGCGTTTTTTTGTGTGTACGGCTTGGGTTTTGTGGTGATGCGTGAATCCTGCCCCCTCACCCCAGCCCTCTCCCCCCAGGGGGGCGAGGGGGAAAAGGAGCAGATCTTCGTGCTTTTCAAGTCCTGAGTTCGGCTCCGGACTTTCAGACGTGAAACTCGTACATCCACCTCGGTCAGTCCCCTCTCCCACTATGAAAGAGGGAAAGGGAGCAGATCGGGGCCGTTCAAAGTCTGAGTTCGACTCCGGACCTTCAGGTCGGTGTCACTCGACCATCCAACCCGGTCAGTCCCCTCTCCCTCTGGGAGAGGGTTAGGGTGAGGGCCGGTCCAACGCTGGAACACCGACGCCAACACACCATCAAGCCAGGCTCTTGCTCACCACCTCATACACATCACTCGACAACTGCCCCGACGCCCGAATCCGCTCCAGCTCGCCCTTCATCAAAGCCTGACGTGCATCGTCATATTTGCGCCAGCGCGTCAGCGGCGCCAGTTGGCGCGAAGCGATCTGCGGGTTGAAGCCGTTCAGCTCGATCACCAGATCCGCGAGAAAGCGATAACCTGAGCCATCGGCCGCGTGGAAGTTGATCAGGTTCTGCCCGGCAAACGCGCCGACCAGTGCACGCACCTTGTTCGGGTTCTTGATGTTGAACGCCGGGTGTTGCATCAACGCTTTCACCCGTTCCAGACCGCCCGGCAAGGTGCTGCCGGCCTGCACGCTGAACCACTGATCCATGACCAGAGGATTGTCCTTGAAGTGCTCGGCGAAACTCGCCAGCGCCAAGGCTTTCTGCTCTTCAAATGGCGAGTTGACCAACACGGCCAGCGCAGTCAGGCGTTCGGTCATGTTGTCGGCCGCTTCGAATTGCTCCAGCGCCGCCGCCAATACTTCCGGCTTACCGCTGAGCATCAAGTACGACAATGCAATGTTCTGCAGCGCGCGACGAGCAAAGTGCTCGGCCTCGGCCACATACGGGGTCTTTTTCGACAGATCACGATTGGCTTGATAACGCAGCCACAGAGCTTCGAACAAACCTTCCGCCAGTTGCTGACGCGCGAACTCACGGGCGATATGAATGGCATCGACATCCGCCACTTCGCTGATTTCAGTGAGGTACGCCTCACCCGGCAACGAGAGCATTTCCGCGACCATGGCCTGATCCAGCGTTTCATCCGACAGCACCGTACGCAGCGCCGACACCAGACGCGGATCGAGTTTCAGGCTTTCGCCTTTCTGTTGCTGGCCAATCAATTCCTGCAGGACTTGCACCGACAGTTGCTGACCGGCATCCCAGCGGTTGAAGCCGTCGCTGTCGTGCTGCATCAGGAACATCAGTTGATCGCGGTTGTACGGGAAGCTCAGTTTCACCGGCGCGGAGAAGCCGCGCAGCAGCGATGGCAGCGGCTGTTCAGCGATATCAACGAAGGTGAAAGTCTGCTCGGCTTCGGTGACCGAGATCACGCGGGTGGTGCCTTGCGCCGATGCCTCGCCGCTCAGACGCAAAGCAATCTCGTTACCTTGGCTGTCGAGCAGGCCGAGTTCGACCGGAATCACGAACGGCAGTTTTTCAACTTTGTCCGGGGTTTCCGGGCAGCTCTGGCGGAAGGTCAGGCTGTAGCTTTTCGCGGCGGCGTCGTACGACTCGCTCACCGCCAGACGTGGCGTGCCGGCCTGGCTGTACCAGCGCTTGAACTGGCTCAGGTCGACGCCGTTGGCATCTTCCATCGCTTTGATGAAGTCGTCGCAGGTTACCGCTTGGCCGTCATGGCGATCGAAGTACAGATCGCTGCCCTTACGGAAGCCTTCGGCACCGAGCAAGGTGTGGATCATGCCAACCACTTCCGAACCCTTCTCGTATACGGTCAGGGTGTAGAAGTTGGAGATTTCGATAAAGCTGTCCGGGCGCACAGCGTGAGCCATCGGGCCGGCATCTTCGGCGAACTGGTGGGTGCGCAGATAAGCCACGTCCTGAATGCGCTTGACCGTGGCCGAGTTCATGTCGGCAGAGAAGCCGGAATCACGGAATACGGTGAAGCCTTCTTTCAGCGACAGCTGGAACCAGTCGCGGCAGGTCACGCGGTTGCCCGACCAGTTGTGGAAATACTCGTGGGCGACGATTGCTTCAACGCGCTGGTGTGCGGCGTCGGTCGCGGTTTCGGCGCGGGCCAGTACGGCGCTGGAGTTGAAGATGTTGAGGCCTTTGTTCTCCATTGCGCCCATGTTGAAGTCGTTGACGGCGACGATCATGAAGATGTCCAGATCGTACTCGCGACCGTAAACCTCTTCGTCCCAGCGCATCGACTTCTTCAGGCTATTCATCGCGTGCTGGCACTTGTCGATGTTTTCCGGCTCGACGTAAATGCGCAGTGCAACATCGCGGTTGGTCATGGTGGTGAAGCTGTCTTCAACGCACCACAAATCACCGGCCACCAGCGCAAACAGGTACGCCGGTTTCATGAACGGGTCTTCCCAGGTTGCCCAGTGCCGGCCGTCTTCGCCCGGGCCCGAGGCAATCGGGTTGCCGTTGGAGAGCAGCACCGGATAGCTGTGCTGTTCCGCGACCACGGTGGTGGTGAACTTGCTCATCACGTCCGGGCGGTCGAGGTAATAAGTGATCTTGCGGAAACCTTCGGCCTCGCACTGAGTGCAGAACATCGTGCCGGACTTGTACAGGCCTTCCAGCGCGGTGTTGGTTTCCGGATGGATCTTCACGCTGGTGTCGACCGTGAAAGTTTCGCTGGCCGGTTGCAAGGTCAGGTGGTTTTCCGTGAGCTGGTATTGGCCGTCAGACAGTTCCTGATCCGCCAGCGTTACCGAGAGCAGCTCCAACTGCTGGCCATCGAGCACCAGCGGCGGCAGGCCCGGGCCACGCGCCGGGTTGCGGCGCATGACCAACTGCGCGTGCACCAGGCTGTGATCCTCGAACAACTCGAAGGTCAGGTGTGTTTCGTCGATCAGGTACTCGGGCGCCTGATAGTCCTTCAGGTAAATCATCTTCGGTTGTTCGGTGCGCATGCTGGCGTCCTTATTGATGCACGGCGAGCTGATAAGCCGTGTACTTGCGAATGTTGATCACGCCGGTGTCGAAGATCAGGTACTGGCCCTTGATCCCCAGCAGCGTGCCTTCGGCAATCGGGTTCTTGTCCAGGTTGAAGCTGACGATTTTGGCCGGGTATTGCTCGACCGGATAGCGGATTTCCAGCGGTTCTACATCGGCAATCGTCTGAATAGCCTGTAGGCCGAATCGCTCCTGCAAACCTTGCAGGCCTTCGGCGCAGCTTTCGAATAACTGGTCACGTACCTGCGCCAGATCGACCGCCGCCGCATCGCCCTTGAGCAGCGCGCGCCAGTTGGTTTTATCCGCGACCTGACTGCGGAACAGGTCTTCAACGAAGCCCGATTGCTGCCGTGTCGAGACGCGCATGATCGGCAATGCCTGACATGCGCCCTGATCGATCCAGCGAGTCGGCAGTTGCGTAGCACGAGTGATGCCAACCTTGATCCCCGACGAATTGGACAGGTAAACCACGTGGTCGGTCATGCAGAATTTCTCGCCCCACTCCGGCTCGCGGCAGGTGCCGGCGTCATAGTGGCAGCGCTCCGGGCTCATGATGCACAGGTCGCACTGCGCCAGTTTGGTCATGCACGGGTAGCAGTAACCCTGACTGAAACTGGTTTTGGTCTTGCGCCCGCAATGGGTGCAGTGGATCGCCCCCAGGTATTCCAGACGCACCGTACTGCCAATCAACGGATTGACCGGGACCTCGACGTCATCCAGACGAAACGCGTATTGCACGTTCGGCCCGTCCAGGCGCGCCGACATTTTGCTGATTGCACCGCGGCCAATCTCGATCAATGGATGGCATCCGATTTGAACAGAATGTTCGGCACTTCGATCGACTTCGATGCACATTCCTGCGGGCCCATGTAACCGGTGCGCTGGTCTTCAGGCAGGTTCTGGATTTCCCAGGCGATCATCGCCTGCAGCGACAACTCGCGCTGTTCGGCGGTGAGTTTGCCACCGTCGGACCACTTGCCGATTTCCACGGCCAGTTTCAGGCTCTCGTAGATGTCCGGGGTGATGTTGTTGATCATGTCGTTAAAAGAGGACATCAGGGTCTCCGTGCTCTTTATCTACTGAAATTTTAGGCGGCCAGTTTACGGCGGTTATACAAACCGCCCAACAAACCGGTGAAGCATCCGATGAGTAACCCGCCGACGTGGGCGGCGTTGGCGATTTCGCCGAAACCGATCATCGAGATCAGCCCGGACATGCACACCAGCAACCACACCAGCATCATCACCAGCACGCCACGCGGCAGGCGATAGGCTGGGTTCGGCGCCAGCAGTTGGAAGATCCAGCAATGCCCAAGCAAGCCGTAAAGCACGCCGGACAGACCGCCGAACAACGTCGCGCCGCTCCAGACAAACTGCACGTAGTTGGAAACCAGGCTGAACAGCAGCGTCAGGCCGATCAGGTTGATACTGCCCTGGCGCGACTCGATACGCCGCCCCAGCTCCCAGTACCACATGCCGTTCATGGCCAGATGGAGGATGCCGAAGTGGATCAGCATCGGCGTGACCAGACGCCACCACTGCCCTGCCGCCAGGCTGTCGGCCAATGGCGTGAAATGGATGTACTCGCCCACAACTTGAAAATCGAGAAAGGTCAACCAGCGCAGCGTTTGCAGGTTTTCGCCGAGGTACGTCAGCCCGCCAACGATCAGGCACAACAACAGGATGAACCCGGTGGCCTTGGCGTATTTCAGTTGCTCGGCGAAGCTTGGCCGCTTGAAGGTTGGCGCGACGGGAATGTCCATTTGCTGGTCGGGATCACCCGCCGGAAAGCGTTCGTACAAGGAGCGCACGTCTTCGCTGATTTCCGCCGGTGCCCACAGCACTTGTTCGCCGGCCTCTTCGCTGACCCGATGCGGGACCTGCATGCGTTGCAGCAGTTTGACGAAACCACTCAAGTCCACCGCCAACGGCAGACGCAATACCGCTACCGCACTCATTGCAGCACCTCCGGCCGCTCGACATCGACCCAGACAAATTTATGCGGATCCAGACGTGTTTCCTGATCCAGACGATAGGCGACCAGTTTGCCGTAAAGCACCGCGCTGTAATCCAGGCACGCGAGGTTCGGGCGGATCGGTGCTGGTTTGCCACTGCGCCAGTAATGGCCGACGAACAGCAGTGGCTCGTCGACGCCGTAGCGCAGCAGGTTGTTTTTTTCGCTGGACGTCAGCGGCTTCTGCGCCACCGGATCTGGCAGTGCATCAGGCTGGAAAACGATATCGCCGTAAGTCTTCGGATCGTCTTCCCAGAACTTGGTGCGGAAGAAAGACCGCACCAGACCATCGCCGCTGGTCATGGTCAGACCATCCGGCAGGCGCATGTCGGTGCCGCGCAACAGACGGTCGAACACGGTGCAGGCGAAGCTGTCCGGCACGGCGGAGGCCTGGAGGAAGTGTTCATCGATGCAGCCATTGGGGAACAGCGCGCGCAACGGCTCGATCAGGCCGGCATCCCAACAGGCATGCACGACGCGGAAGCGGCCGGCGTCGACAAACAGCGGCAACTCATAGAACCAGCGTTGGAAATCGTGCCAGTCACCGGGATGGTCTTCGAACTGGGTCAGGGTTTCGTGCAGCAGACGCGCGTGGCGCGGCGTGTGTTCGCGAACGAACTGCTTGCCGCTGCCTGGCGGCGCCGGCGTGCTCCAGCCCAATGCGTTGAATTCGTGGTTGCCCATGATGCACAAAGCCTGACCGGCCTCGACCATGTCGTGGACGATGTGCAGCGCCTCGCGAATGCGCGGGCCACGGTCGATGATGTCGCCGACGAACACGGCCATGCGCGATGGATGCCGCCAGACCCCGCCCTGCTTGTGATAACCGAGGCGGTCAAGCAAGTGTTCGAGAGTCAGGGCGCATCCGTGCACGTCACCGATCAGGTCATAACTGCGCGCGGGATCGAGCATCAGTCGCCTCCACCGCCCAGCTTGCTGCCCCAGCCGAGCTTGGTGCGGCAGACTTCGTAATAGTTGTGGTCGAGCGGATGAATCAGCCGCAGCTTCTGCGCTTTCTTGCTGACGGTGATGGTGTCGCCCGGCGCGCAGGTGAAATGGTTCTGCCCGTCACAGGAGACTTGCGGGTAAATCTGCATGTTTTTCGACACGACGATTTTCAGCTCACTGTTGCCATCGACCACAATTGGCCGGCTCGACAACATATGGGGGTACATCGGCACGATCACAATGGCATCGAGCTTGGGATGCATGATCGGCCCGCCGGCAGACAGTGCGTACGCGGTGGAACCGGTCGGCGTGGCGACGATCAGGCCGTCGGCCTTCTGGCTGCAGACAAACTGGCCGTCGATGTAAAGCTCGAACTCGATCATCCGGGTCGATTTGCCGGGGTGCAGCACCACGTCGTTGAGCGCATCGCCCTGACCAATGGCCTCGGCGTGGCGGCGCACTTCGGCTTGCAGCAGGAAGCGGTTTTCCACCAGATAGTGGCCGTCGAGCACCTTGGCGACTTCGACTTCCAGCTCGTCCGGGCGAATGTCGGTGAGGAAACCGAGGCTGCCACGGTTGATCCCCAGCACCGGAATATTGTGTTTGGCCAGCGCTCGTGCGGCGCCGAGCAGGCTGCCGTCACCGCCGACGACGATGACCATGTCGCAGACTTCGCCGAGCATTTTGCGCGACGAGGTTTGCAAACCGTGGCCCGGCAGGACTTCGGCGATGGTGTCTTCGAGGATCACATGCAGGTGACGATCGAGCAGAAACCGTTTCAGTCGGCGGACGGTATCCAGCACCTGGGAACTGCCCAGGCGACCGATGATGCCGATATTACGAAATTGCTCCATGGGACCTCTGCGGACAATCGAAAACGCGAAAAGCACGATTATGGGCGAAAGCGCCGGTTAGACAAAATCCTTTCAGCCTCAAGGCTGCGCTCATGTTTCAGGCTATGCTCGCAAGATGATCCTGTTTCCCGATTTGCTTCAGTTGCCCCACCAATTACGCCACCCGGAAGTGCGGGATCTGGCGTGGGTGATCCTCGCCCCGCCGATGCTCGCCACCACGCCATGGCCGCAGCGTCATCCGCTGGCGGGCAGCGATTGGGTGCATGACCCGCAGCGACTGGAGCACTGGTTGCGCCAGCTCGACCGCGACAGTTATGGCTTGTTGCATTGGCTGTCGCAGGCGCGCACGCGGCGTCTGGGCCTGTATTACGAACGGCTGTGGCAGTTTGCCGTGGAGCATGCGCCGGGCATTGAGCTGATCGCCGCCAACCTGCCGATCCGCCGCGAGGGCCACACCCTCGGCGAGCTGGACATGCTGTTGCGTGACCGCGACGGCGTGCATCACCTGGAACTGGCGATCAAGCTTTATCTGGGCCCGCAAAATGGCGACGGTCGTGATCCCGCGCAGTGGCTAGGCCCGGGTTGTCATGATCGGCTGGATCGCAAACTGGCGCATCTGGCCGAGCATCAATTGCCGATCTCGGCGCGCCCGGAAAGTCGCGAAGTGCTGGCGGCGCTGGATATCGAGGTGTTCAGCGCGCAGCTGTGGCTCGGTGGTTACTTGTTGTATCCGTGGCCCGGGCCGGCTGAATCACCGAGCGGTGCGCACCCGCAGCATTTGCGCGGCAGTTGGTTGCATCAGAAGGATTGGCTGGCATTCGTCGCTCAACGTCCGGCGGGACGCTGGCAACCCCTGCCCCGCCACGCCTGGCTGGCACCGGCGCATTATCCGGCGGATCAGACGTGGACTATGGAGCATTTACGAATGTGGCTGGAGGATCTTGAGCCGCTGGCCCCGGCGCAGTTGATGGTGCGCCTGATCGAGAATGCGCGAGGGGAATGGGAAGAGGCTGAGCGGTTGTTTCTGGTCTCGGACCTTTGGCCGAATGTCCCCGGCCAGGCCTGAAAATTTCAGTGCCTGACCCGGCCTCTTCGCGAGCAGGCTCGCTCCCACATTTGGACCGCATTTCAAATGTAGGGAGAGGCGATACATTCCCCTGTGGGAGCGAGCCTGCTCGCGAATGGGCCGACTCGGTCTAAAGGGATAAACGCAGAGCCAAAGCCGCCAACGTCACCAACAACACCGGCACCGTCAACACAATCCCGACCCGAAAGTAATAGCCCCAGCCAATGTGAATGCCCTTGCGCTCCAGCACATGCAGCCACAACAACGTGGCCAGGCTGCCAATCGGCGTGATCTTCGGCCCTAGGTCACTGCCAATCACGTTGGCATAGATCATCGCTTCCTTGACCACTCCGCTGGCCTGACTGGCATCAATCGACAACAAACCAATCAACACCGTCGGCAAATTGTTCATGATCGATGACAGCAACGCGGTCAGCACACCCGTGCCCATTGCCGCGCCCCAAACGCCATGACCGGCAAAGACATCCAGCCAACCGGCCAGATACACGGTCAGCCCGGCATTGCGCAGGCCATACACCACCAGATACATGCCCAACGAGAAAATCACGATCTGCCACGGTGCCTCTTTCATCACCTTGCGCGTGGAAATCTTGTGGCCACGGGCGGCGATGCCCAGCAACAGCGCGGCACACACGGCAGATATCGCACTGATCGGAATGCCCAGCGGCTCCAGCGCAAAGCAGCCGATCAGCAGAATCACCAACACCGCCCAACCGGCGTAAAACGTGGCTTTATCGTGGATCGCGGTTTCCGGATGCTCGAGTTGCTCAGGGTCATACGTCGATGGAATGTCGCGACGGAAAAACCACAACAGCATGCCCAGCGTCGCCGCCACGCTGACGAAGTTGACCGGCACCATCACCGCTGCGTAGCGGTTGAAGCCGATGTGGAAGAAGTCTGCCGAAACAATGTTGACCAGGTTCGATACCACCAGCGGCAGGCTCGCCGTGTCGGCAATAAAACCCGCGCCCATGACGAACGCCAACGTCGCCGCCGGGGAAAACCGTAGGGCCAGCAACATCGAAATCACGATCGGCGTGAGGATCAGCGCTGCACCGTCATTGGCAAACAACGCCGACACCAATGCGCCGAGCAGCACCATAAAAGCAAACAGCTTGCGCCCACTGCCCCGCCCCCAACGCGCCACGTGCAATGCAGCCCAGTTGAAGAACCCGGCTTCGTCGAGCAGCAGGCTGATGATTATCAGCGCGACAAAGGTGCCGGTGGCGTTCCAGATGATCTGCCACACCAGCGGGATATCGCTCAGGTGCACAACGCCGAAGATCAGCGCCAACACCGCGCCAAGCGTCGCACTCCAGCCGACGCCAAGGCCTTTGGGTTGCCAGATGACAAGGGTAATGGTCAGCAGGAAAATCAGTGACGCAGCGAGCATCCGCAACAGCCTTAAATTGAAATGGGGTTATGAAGCCAACACAAAACCTGTAGGAGTGAGCCTGCTCGCGATAGCGGACTGTCAGTTACCAATTGGTCGACTGACACACCGCTATCGCGAGCAGGCTCACTCCTACATTGTTCCGTGTACAGGTTACTTTTTGTGTTGCTCTACGAATTGTCCGTAGGCATTGATAAAGCTTTGCAGAAAAGGTTTCACCGATTCACTCAATTTTCCCGCCTCATCAAACGCCGAACCCGCGCCGCCCAGATACGCTTCCGGTTGCTGCATGCACGGCACGTTGAGAAACACGAACGACTGGCGCAGATGCTGATTCGCGCCGAAACCACCGATCGCACCCGGCGATACGCTGATCACCGCCCCCGGTTTGCCACTCCAGACAGCCTTGCCATAAGGCCGCGAGCCGACGTCGATGGCATTCTTCAATGGCGCCGGCACCGAACGGTTGTACTCGGGCGTGACAAACAGCACCGCGTCGGAAGAACCCACTTTTTGCCTGAAAGTGCTGTAGGCTGCCGGCGGTGAGTCGCCGTCGATGTCTTCGTTATACAGTGGCAGATCGCCAATTTCGACAATCTCAAGCTTGAGGTTAGCCGGGGCCAGCTCCGCCAGTGCCAGGGCGACTTTGCGATTGATCGAAGCTTTGCGCAGGCTACCGACCACTACAGCGACGTTGTAGACATTGCTCATGGAAGAACTCTCGATGGTCCGTGGGAGGAGCCCGTAGTTATAGATGATCCGGTGACGATTCCACCAGCACACAATGGGAAATTCCCGCGCGCTGATTATTTTTTTCCTGTAGGAAAACTTACAGGCCTTGATAGCGGTCTACCAAGCCGCAAATCAAGCGTTTTATCTCCAGAGGTTCTAAGCAGATGGCAGCAGTACTGGTCGGTCAGTTCCATGCAAGAGATGCGGAAGGCCGCGTTTATTCCGTGCATGAGTTCCAGGAATCCAACCCGTCGGCAGACGGTTCCACTGGCTCGGAGCCGATTTACAAACTGGCCATTGGCGATCGCGTCAACAAGGTCAACGACAACGAGTTTCTCCTGGTTCAGTCAGGCATCACCCTGACCCGTGAGCCTGAGACCACCGTCGCTTCATAACTGGCCGTTATGAGCAGAAGTCATATGCGCAGAGTTGGGGTAGGATTCAGCCACTGACCCCACCTGCTGAACATGGACTTCACGCATGCGTTTACGTCATATCGAAGTGATTCAGGCGCTCTTGCAGACCGGTCACCTGGGCACCGCCGCCGAATGGTTGCAGTTGCCGGTGGCCGAGGTCGAAGAGCGTTTGCGCGAAGCCGAGAGTCAGTTGGGGTTCATGCTGTTCGCCAGCGTACGCGGGCGCCTGCAATCGACGCCCGAAGCGCGGGCATTGCAGGTCGAAATCGCCCACGTTTATGAAGCGCTGGAGCCAGTGCAGCGTCTGGCCAGCAGCCTCAAACAATACCTCGCCCCGCCCCTGCGTATCATCGGCACCCCGCCGCTGGCGCAACAATTACTGCCACAAAGCCTTGCCGCCCTGCGCCGACGCCTGCCCGATGCACCGTGCAGCCTGCTCAGCGCGCCAACCCGCGATATCGTCCGCAGCCTTTTGCTGCGCGAAAGCGATCTCGGCTTGAGCCTGCACGATCCCGAACACCCCGACATTGATTGCCGGCCATTGGCCCAGGGCAAGCTGCAACTGCTCGCACCCCATGGCTGGCTGCAACCGAAACAGAAATACATTTCCCTGCAGGATCTCGCCGGTCAGGCCATGGTCGGCCTCGAAGGCCAGGACCCGCTGAGCCCGGCGCTGGAAAACAAACTCCAGGCGTTGCGCCCGGCACCGAGCATCCAGACCCGCGTACAAACCCATCAGATGATGCGCAGCATGGTCGAGGCCGGCGAAGGCCTGGCCATCGTCGATCCGTTCACCGCACTGGGTGCGCGCGCCGCCGGACTCGACGTGTGCCCGCTGTCGCCGGCCGTGCCGATCAGCCTCTATGCCCTAACGTTCAAGCACATCGCGCCGGCATCGGCGATTCAGACGCTACTGGCGATCATCACGGAACAAGCCGAGGCGATGCTGGCGAGCTGACAGGGTTTTCCAGCGGGTTATCGAACAATCGATACCAGAACAGCGCCACTTCGGCGGTGTTCGGATCGATGCCGCGATAGCGCAACTGGTCGATGCCACCCATTACATAGCCGCAACGCTCATACAGCCGACAAGCGCCGAGGTTGTTGTTCTGGGTTTCGAGCATGATCCCCGGCAGTTTTTTCTTGCGACTCCAGAACTGCGCGACGTCGAGCAACGCCTTGGCCACGCCATGGCGCCGCGCCGGCGCATGCACCGCCAGCTCATCGATATGGGCAAAGCCGTTCCAGTTGGTACTGATCACCAAATGGCCGACCGGCTGATCATCCAGATACGCCATGAAAATCGCGCTGTCCGGCGCGTTATGAAAGGCGCTGAACTCTTCCGGATCGATGCCGTAGCACTTGCGGTACGGCACGATCGGCGTCACCCGCCATTGCTCGACAGGCTGGCCGATCACGGCAGCGCCATAGGCGGCGACCTCAAAACTGAAGTCGCTGCCCCAGATATACGGCGCAAAGCCTTCATCGGCGACGCGCACCGACAGCCCTGGGTATTTCGGATTCATGACCGGTTGCATACTGGGAAAAGTCCTCATTCCTTGACGCAATCGACGGTGTATTGCCGCCCATTGCCTTCATCTTCGTGCTGCAATCCATGCACATCCGCGACAAAACCGGGGAAGCTGCTATCGAACGTGCGAGCAAATTTCAAGTAATCGATGATCGAGCGTGTCGACTCGGTAAAGCGTTCGCCGGGCATGATCAGCGGAATCCCCGGCGGATACGGCACCAGCATCACCGCGGCGATGCGTCCTTCCAGATCATCGATCGGCACCGCCTCGACTTCGCCGCGCACCAGATGATCGTAAGCGTGCGCCGGCTTCATGGCAATTTCCGGCAACACGGTGTACATGCGTTTGAGGTGTTTGGCCGTGGCATTGCTGCGATAACAGGCGTGCAGTTGATCACACAAATCCCGCAGGCCCATGCCGCGATAACGCACGGTGTCTTGCTGGGCAACACACGGCAGGCAGGTGTCGAGGCGCACATTGGCGTCGTAGCTGCGTTTGAATTCCAGCAACTCGGTGAGCAGCGTGCTCCATTTGCCTTTGGTAATGCCCATGGAGAACAGCACCAGAAATGAATACAGACCGGTCTTCTCCACCACCAGCCCCCGCTCCCAGAGGAATTTGCTGACCACCGCCGCCGGGATGCCCTTCTCGCTCAGCGCGCCGCCGGCGTTCAATCCCGGCATGACCAGCGTGACTTTGATCGGGTCGAGCAACACGTAATCGTCGCTGACCTCCCCAAAACCATGCCACTCGGCATCCGGCTGCAATAACCAGTCTTCGGTCTGCACGCGGTCGATGCCCTCGACACCCGGCGGCTGCCAGATCGAAAACCACCAGTCATCGGCGGCGATGTGCTGCCGCAGATTGGCCAGCGCGCGACGGAAGCTCAGCGCTTCGTCAAAGGTTTCCTGCAACAGCGAACGCCCGGCCGGGCCTTCCATCATTGCCGAGGCAACGTCGAGCGAGGCGATGATGCTGTACTGCGGTGAAGTCGAGATGTGCATCATGAACGCTTCATTGAAACGGTCACGGTCCAGTTGCCGCGCACCGCCGTCCTGCACATGAATCATCGAGGCCTGACTGAAGGCAGCGAGCAGCTTGTGCGTGGAATGCGTGGTGAATACCAGCGGGCTGTCTTCGCTGCGCGAGGTGGCCATGCCGTAGCGCCCGGCGAAGAATTCGTGAAACGCCGCATAGGCGTACCAGGCCTCGTCGAAATGCAGCACCTCGACGCTGTTGCCGAGACTTTGCTTGATCAGCTCGGCGTTGTAACAGAGGCCGTCGTAAGTCGAATTGGTGACCACGGCGAGTTTGACTTTCGGCGCACGGCCCTTGGTCAGCGGGCTGGCGTCAATCTTGGCCTGAATCGACTCGCGGCTGAATTCGCTCAGCGGGATCGGGCCGATGATCCCCAGCTCGTTACGCTCTGGGCACAGGTACAGCGGGATCGCCCCGGTCATGATGATCGCGTGCAAAACAGACTTGTGGCAGTTGCGATCGACCAGCACCAGATCGTCGCGCGCGACCATCGAATGCCAGACAATCTTGTTGGCGGTCGAGGTGCCATTGATCACGAAAAAGGTGTGATCGGCGCCGAAATTGCGCGCGGCGCGCGCTTCGGCTTCGGCGAGCGGTCCGGTGTGATCGAGCAGCGAACCGAGCTCCGGCACCGACACCGACAAATCCGAACGCAGCGTGTTTTCACCGAAAAACTGGTGAAACGCCTGCCCGACCGGACTCTTGTGATACGCCACACCTCCGCCATGGCCGGGGGTATGCCAGGAATAATTGGAGTCGGCGGTGTGCTGCACCAGCGCCTTGAAAAACGGCGGCAACAAGCCATCGAGGTACTTGCGCGCCGCGCGGGCCACTTGCCGGGCGAGGAACGGTACGGTGTCTTCGAACAGATAGAGAATGCCGCGCAGTTGATTGAGCTCGGCCATGGCATCGGCCGGCGCATTTTCCAGGGTGACTTGCTCGCCCAGGGCAAAGATCGGCAGATCCGGTGCGCGTACCCGCGCCAGACCGATCAGCTCGGCCATGTTCTGCAACAGATGCGAGTGGGTGCTGGCGTCCTCGGCGGCAATCAGCATGCACGCCAGACCATGATGGGTCGACGCGACCAACCGCCCTTCGGCGTAGTCGGTGGCCGACACGATACTGAAACCTTCCTGCTCCAACTCTTGGGCGATGCCACGGATACGGTCACCGGCGACCGTGTCGGCCTTGATGTCGCGATGAACGATCAACACCGGAAACTTCAAATCTTTGTACATGAGGCTCAGTGTCCTGAGGCGGCCGAATTGAATCGGCCAATGCACTCAGGGTAGAGGGTTGCAGCGAAAGTGGCGAGGGTGGCCAGTTGGCTTCATGCCGCCAAAAGCAAAGATCGTCCGATCCGTTGATCTTCAAGCCTGGGCGTCAGCTTCCGCGATCTGCGTCCACATCGCCGGGCCACCCGCAGACTTGGCAATAATTTCCAGCCGCACCAGATGCGCCGCCAGTTCTTCTTCCGTCGCACGAATGATCCGCGCAGGCTGACGATCAGCCGGCAAGCGGCGAATCTCGGTCGCCGAGTTGTCCGCGCCCTCGCCCGTGCCATTGCCGTCGGAAGCGTTGCCGGCGAGCGACAGGCTGGTCTGGCCACCGGTCATGGTCAGGTAGACGTCGGCGAGAATCTCCGAGTCGAGCAAGGCGCCGTGCAGTTCACGGCCGGAGTTGTCGACGCCATAACGTTTGCACAACGCATCGAGGCTGTTGCGCTGCCCCGGGTGACGTTCCCGAGCCATCATCAGGGTGTCGAGGATTGAGCAGTGCTGGGTGATGTCAGCGCGATCGTGCTGCCCCATCAGGGCGAATTCGTTGTTGATGAAGCCAACGTCGAACGCCGCGTTGTGGATGATCAGCTGCGCGCCCTTGATGAACTCGAAGAACTCATCGGCCACTTCGGCAAAGCGCGGCTTGCCGACGAGGAATTCGTTGGTGATGCCGTGGACGCCGATGGCGCCTTCATCACTCTCGCGATCCGGCTGCAGGTAAACGTGAAAATGCCGGCCCGTCAGGCGCCGACCGATCAGTTCGACACAACCGATTTCAATGATCCGGTGACCATCGGTCACCGGCATGCCGGTGGTTTCGGTATCGAGTACTACTAACCTGTTAACCATAAAGAGTAAATAACCTCAACCTAGAAGCCCTATGGTAGCAGCCCTCAAGGGAAATCTGCTTCCAAAAATCGGCAAAAAAATGTAAAAACCAAAAATGAAAAATATAAAGTCCGACCAGAAACGTAAACAGAAACTCAAGGTAAAGGAGTACATTGCCCGGAACGGCCGGCGATTCTCCCTCCTTTATGATACCGATGGCGATGGTTTTCCGCTGTTTTACCCAACGGCCTACACAAGCCTGCGGACAGCCAGCCTGACCGCCAACACCCAAAGGGCGAACCTGTACGTCCTGAAAAGCCTCTACACCTGGGCTAACGAGCATGGCATAGACCTTGAGCTAAGGTTCGCCACCAAGAAGCTGCTATCACTCCCAGAAGTGGAGTCCCTTACTCAGCACATCTCAGTTAGCTGCCGCGACAACGATGGTTCGCAGGTTAGTGGCAGGCGCATCAACAACTCGCTGAGCGTGCTTGCCCTCTATCTGTCCTGGCTCTTTGGGCGCCTCATCCAGGACTCGAACGCACCGGAAAACTATGCGCTCATCGAGAAGCTAGAGAAGAGCCTGTTGGAGCGCAAGGTCAAACCCGGTTCATCTTCAGCAGCAAAACAAAAGCAGATCGACAAAAAGCTGAATGTGGTCACTCGCGAAGCGCTGCTGGAGATCTTCGCCAATCCTTACGATGACGACGCGACCGAATTTGATAAGGGAATAGCCTTTCGCAACGCGCTGGCACTGTACATTCTTTACGACACTGGCATGAGGGTCGGAGAACTTTTAAGCCTGAAGTTAGAGCATTTCCTTCCTGCCAGCGGCGGTGATCATGCCTACATTGCTGTTGAGCGCAATCATGATGACAAATACGACCGTCGCCTAATGCAGCCTGTCGCAAAGACATTAGGCCGAGACATCGCGATCTCTCCCGAACTTGAAAAGAAGATCCTTGAATACTTGGGGACTTGGCGTGCCGACATCCCAAATGTGGGCTTTGAGAAGACCGCTTTCATTTTCGTAAAGCACAAAAAGGGAGAGGGTCAGGGACGAGAGATCACTTTGAATACTTTCAGGGCTGCTCTTACGGAGATGATCAAAAAAGACGCTCGCCTGAAGCATCTCCACCCTCACCTGCTCCGTCACGACTGGAATTACCGCTTCTCGTTGAAGTGTGAGGAAGAGGATGTGAGCGAGGCGAAAGAACGCTCTGACAGAGAGTATCTCATGGGCTGGGCAGCGGGATCAGAGTCCGCAAAAACCTATGATCGTCGATACGTCCGCGAGTCCGCATTTAAAACAGGTTTGGCTATTGCTGAAGACACAGCAAAAGACAGCAAAAAAAGGAAGGCAAAATGAACGCCCCTGAAAGGTCGGAAGTCCCGGAGCCGATTCTGGCTACTCTTGAAGAATTCGATAAAAGCAGCGTTAAAAACAAGAGAGGATACATAGCGGAGTTCAATGACGACCGCCTAATTGTGGTTGGCCATTATGGAATGACGATTACTCCAATTCTCGCCATGGACAAGCAAACCGTTGATGGATTCAAATCAATGATCACAACGGTTGGCCGCACTGGAAAACTTTCCGCAAATACAATGCGCAGTCGAATCAGATGCTTGGTAAAGGTTCTGCGAACTAACCCAACCTCAAAGCTTACACCGAGCTCCTACGCAAAACTTATTGCAAATGAAGATAACGTTACCGCCAACAACATCGGAAACCTCCTAATTACTTGGCATGCACTTGGCATCCCCGGTGTTAGTGACGAGGTGATTGACACTATTCATCGGTTTCACCGCCCCTATCATAAGTCGAATAGTAGGGCCATCGCAGGAAATATCGATACGGGCTGGTATTCGGAACAAGAATATGACGACCTAGTCAGTACGTTGTGGTACGACTATGGCACAGGCCAGGTAAGTTTACAAAATAGCGTAGCCGCACTCTTAAATGCTCAATACGGCAGACGCCCCAAACAACTTTCATATTTAAAAAACATGGATTTTGAGTCTGCGGGGGCAACCTTTGGGGTCTCTGGAAAGCGCGTATCCTTTCCTAGCGTAAAGGATGAACACTCCGGGGAGTTTCGCGACGGAAAATTTGAAGTTCACCCAATGGGTGATGACCTCTGGGACATCTGTCAACTTCAGATCAAAAGCTCCATCGAAGCCTTTGAGAGTTTTTTTGGAAAAAGTTTAAGTAAGACCGAACGAGACCAGCTGCCTTTTTTTCTCACACTTCATGAGCCGGCGCTTAGGAGAAGAAAAAAGTACGCAGACACATACGCAGCTGGGGATGAATACTATTACTCATTACTCTGGCATAAAAGCTCGTCATCAATCATCCAGATCCTTCAAAGAAAAGAAGGTAGCCCCGTGATTTCTGAAAGGACAGGAGAGCGGCTTCACGAGTTTGCATATCGGATGCGACACACTCGCGCCCGTCAATTGGCAAGACTGGGTGTGCCGAGGAAGATTCTTCAGTACTGGTTGGGTCACGAGTCACCAACTTCTCTAGATTCTTACTATGACGATCCAGCTGAACGCGCGCGAACCCTCAATAACGACATTGGGACGCTCTTGGCTCCTCTGGCACAAGCATTCAGCGGGGTAATCAGGGATGACGAGTCCCACGCTATTCGAGGCGATGACCCTACCAGCCGAATTGAACTGGACGGACGCAAGGGTGTTGGCACTTGCGGTGAATCGGGATATTGCTCCGCGTCAGTACCGATCCCCTGCTACCGGTGTAGCAAATTTCAGCCCTGGGTGTATGGGCCACACGAAGAGGTCTTGATTCGGCTGATCGACCGCCAAGAAGAAGAGAACAACATCCATTTGCCAAGCAAATCACGCCGCATGCTAGCGCCTCTTCAGCTTGACAAAGACATCAGAGCCGTAAAGAACGTTATTGCATTGTGCGAGAAACGCAAAGCCGAATTGGAAAATACACGATGATTACACCAACACCTTTCAAGTCAAAAGCTGTCATCACAAATTCGCAAAATCTAGCCAATTATATTTTCAATGCCAGATACGCAAACCCAACATATCACAGCCTCCCCAACTTTAACTGGAGCGATAGTGTATGGACTTTACCTCGTGGAAGGCTTCGCTTTTTAAATTTGGCGAATGCAGGCGTGCATAAAAGCGTCACACCTGCTGCAAACCAACAACTGGATCCTGAGTTCATGGAATTCGCCAAAGCTTACATAGTAGAAACTCGACGAGGTGACCCAAGCAAGGTACCGTCAAAAGACCTATCTATCATAATGGTCGTTGAACAAGCGCTCATTGAAATAGACGGTTATGCAGACATTACTCGGTTATCAGAGCAGCACCTCGACCGCGCCTCTGCGATCATCAAAAAGACCTATGTCGATCTTTTAGGAATGGGCGCGGCGCTAAAAAATCTGGTTGACGAGGTCACCAAGCACAACATTACTTCTAGCGGCATTCGTCACTGGCAACATCCATTTCGGGGGCTGAGAGAACCTGGCGCCAGCTACGACCGAGAAACGAAGCTTCCCTTGGACGAAACTCTGTTGGCGCTCGCCGAAATCTTTGCAAACGGCCACTCAGGCGATCTCAATGATGAGGCAACCTACATTACGAGTATTACGGCCATATTCCTTTCGGCACCTTTTCGTATCAACGAACAAAGCTGGCTGAAGCTTGCATCGCTTGAAGAGGATTCCGATACGCTCGGTCAACCCCAGAAATTCCTGCGACACTATTCTCCAAAGATCAATAAAATGGTCACGAAAGAGATCCCCGAAGTAATGGCAGGCCATTGTGAAGAGGCCTTCCGACGCTTGGAAAAAATCACTGAGGAAGGTCGAAAGCTTGCGCGTTATTACGAATCAGGCGCGAAGGACTTCTATCCACACGAGACCTGTCCTGTCGTTCCACCCAATCAGCCACTGACACGCGAGCAAGCTGTCGCAGCACTGGGCCGCCCGACCCTTAAGTCTGCCGAAAACCTGATGAAATGGATGACTGGGCATCGTAAGTTGGCAGGATGGACTCTTAGGACGTTATGGGCAGCCGTGGTTGAGTACCATAAAAAAAACAACCCATTCTTTCCTTACCAGGTAGACCCGAGGCTCTGCTCCATAACGCCGCCCAAAATGTCGGAATCACTCCTTTGCTTCCGCGAATTCCAATTGGCGGATGGTTTTGCAACCAGCCCGATTTTCTTGGCGCCCATCAATCGCGATTACTACAACAAACGCCTGTCTCAGAACAACGTGAGCAAGCTCAATGGCAAGACGTACCCTTCCTTCTTGCACCGGCATGGTTACGAAAACATCACCCTGAAATCACACCAGCTTCGGCACTTCTTGAACACCGCCACCCAGGAGGCGGGAGTCGCCATTGAACGAATCACCGCATGGAGTGGGCGGGCATCTGTCCCACAGTCGCGAACGTACATGCATAAAGACCCGAAACGGACAGCACGGGAAATCGGCGACCGTTTGATACCCATGGCGGACATTACGCACACCCCGATTACGGAGGGAGAATACGACGTTCGAGACAAGGGCAACATCATCACAACCCGGTACGGCATTTGTACTCACCCGTGGACGGTTTCAGCCTGCGAGAAAGCTGCCGATTGCTTGAACTGTTCCGAGTTGCTGCATTGCAAGGGACACAAGAACTCACTCAAAGCAGTGGAACGCGAGCGCGATCACGTCGCGGAAAACCTGGAAGCAGCGCTCAAGGAAATCGAAGCAGGCAATCGTGCGGCAACGCGTTGGGTCGATCGCCATCAACTGTATCTAGTGCGCCTCAATGAGATTGTGGCGATGCACCGTAACCCGGCAATACCGGATGGCAGCCCTGTGCAGATGGCCGGTAATGACTTCACCCATGCCAAACGAATACTGACGATCAAGCACCCGGAAATGCTTGAAACCGGTGGGCTCAGTGACGTCTACAGCGACGATTTGTTAAGCTGCCTGAAAGAACTAATGGAAGAAAATACAGATGCCTAGTGCGTTCACCGCCAAGGAGATTAAAGCTATAACGTCCATTATCAGAGAGTGGCCGTTGAAGAAAAAGCTAACTTGGGAGGCCATATGCGAGGCCTCTCAATCGGCTTTGGGTTTTGTTCCTACTCGCCAAGCGCTGGCCGGTAAAGCATTGGTTGTTAACGCTTACAAAGTTAAAAAAGCGGAGATCATTTCAGACCGAGATCGCACCGCAAGCATGCCGTTGCCTAAGAGCCTCACAGCTGCCGCAGAGCAAATTCTGAGGCTGCAGGAAGAGAACAAACGGCTAAAAAATGAATTGCAGCTTATGGCTGAAACGGCTCAGATATTCATTCACAACGCTGCATTGAATGGCCTGACTCGGGACAAGCTGATGAACCCTATCCCTAGGCCAGACAGAAAAGGTTAGCCAGGAGGAGGCTATTCGCCAGACAGTGAGGTCGCCGCCCTTGGTTCAGCTCCATTCTTGCCATGCCCTCATTAGCATGAGCACAGACTGTAATTTCTTGACCATGGTTTGGGATGAATGGCTAAAGGACTTGTGAGAGGATCTTCGGTACCCCATCGCCGAGGAAACATCATGATTGCTGCGTTCAACAATGCCCTGTCACATCACGGGATAGATCCTCCCAAGCGTTCAGTTTATCTATCGCTTGTTGCCGCATCTCCTTGTATGGCGCTTGCCGCCTTATGGAATCAGGGCGACCTGACTGTTATAAGTGCATCGATCACCTTGTCAATGTCTGCTTATCTGTATTTGCGTTTAGAGACGATTCAAAATCGCTTCCGACCAGCATGGGCAGAAGAGTATGAAAGGAAGCTTAGGGAGCTCATGGCGCAACTTGCTTGTGAAGGCCTTTCTGCAGCTGAGCGTCAGAAATTACTGAGTCGAGTGGGCGATCTCAAAGACCGCTATCATCTGGTGACCTCGTCGCAGGTGACCTATCGCTGGGTCAAGCGCCAAGCCTATGCAATGTTGGTCATCGGCAGACTACTGCGCCTCAACATTCGCTAACGTTCCAGAGCTTCACGATGATCCGTTATGAAGCTCTAAAAATGAGGGCAACATCAATTCGGCAGTAGCGGATTTCTCTGCGCTTCTTTGACGTATTCTTTTAGCGCATCCACGCGATGCAATAGCTCATCAGAGTGTGCGAGCCGGTGACAGTTGGCGCACAGAAGCGCTAGATCTTCCAGCTTGGTCTTGCCCTTGTGATTCTCATGGGACAGTGGAATCTGATGATGACACTCAATGACCCGGAAACCCGCCTCGCCATACATTGCAAAGAAATCGATAGTGCACGCTTCACACTCAAGCTTTCCTGTTTGATCGAAACGCTCCCACTTCAAACGCAGCGAGAGGCCGTTGGCCCGTTCACGCCGCCGATGCTTGACCAGCCGCAGAGAACCTTCCGCATACTCTTGGGAAGCTAGACCATCCATCGCCTTCAAGAACTTGAAACGAAGCGATGTGACTTGATCAGATTTCGCGGCCAGCCCGGGCAAATCACATTGGTTGTAGAAATCAAAATTTTTAAGGACATGAACGAAAACCTTGGATGAGCCCTCGTCGAGTAAGGCGTCTCTCCATTCGTCAGAGCAAACCTTCCCATCAGGCCCCTGCCCACCACACCGATCATATGAAGGGCACGATTGCAGACACTCCAAGTGACTCTGCAAGTGCCAACCGGCCTGACCGGGCATTATTGAATCCAAAATCTGTTGGTCTTTCTTGGTTAAATTTACGGCTTCTTGTACCAGCATTGGTATCTCCATGAGCCTGCAAGATTGATCAATAGGCGATTGGTGACTATTTCGCTTCTTCACTCTGCACCCGCTGATTAAGTCAGATAAATCGACACCATTTTATCTCTAGGAAAAAATCTTTCGCCCTTATTTCACTCCTGATGTGCTGAAAGAGTCGGAGTCTTTCCCGCCGCAAGCCGGAAGGCGTGTGAGCACTCCAAAACTTTTTCTTTAGAAAAGCGTTCACCATCTTTTGGTTAACCACTTCCACCCGTACAATTCGCAGCAGTCCCTTCGGGATATGCTGAGTGATCACGACTCTCCACGGATTGAAATCGATACAGGTTGCTTGGGGAAGAGGCGTATACGAACTTGGATTTCCTCCGACCGCAGGGGGGCCATACCAGGCGACCACAATGTCCACGCCCGTTTTAGTAATGTTACCCGCAAGATTTGTCTGCTGATCCCAAAGATTCATGCAGGAGTCACCATTCAGAGGGTCGCCACTCACGGGGTTGAAATAACCATCCCTGAGTATGCTTAGGGCACATTCAATACTCGTTCTATGTCGGTAAATGGCAGTCGGTATCAAAGCCACTAGCAATCCCCTTTTGCGCTGTAGACAGGCCATGATTGGGCCATGAGCAATGCTCCTGGTTTTTTCGCATGGGCGCAATGGATACTCTTCCTTCCACCAAGACACGGGCGGAAAAGACAAATGAGACACAACCCTCGAATATTACTGAGAACACTTCGTAAATCAGCAAAGATAAGTGTCGCGCTGGAAGCGATGCGAGCATTTGTGGATGAGCACACTTGGCGCTCCTGGGAACCCTTGAAAGGAGCAAAATATGACCGTCAGCCGTCCGAAAAAGCGCTGTGGAGCTTTTTCCAACGCTCCGGGATTGAGATGCCGCAGGAATTCAAAGCGCGCACGAATGGCAAACCATTGGGCGTGTGCTGTCGATTGCCACCTACAAGGTTGGGGTTGGCAAGCCCCCCATCACGATTAGTTTGGCGGCACAGTTGGTTCAACAACACTTCAAGATTGCCGTTGTCACTAACGATGGTGTGTTCCGTGGAATGACCAATGGCGGCCGAGGGTTCATCCCTGGCACCCGAGTTAGTAAAATTGACTTTTATGACGAGCGCGACATCAAAGTCTCAACTGCAGATATCAAGAGATTGAAAAAGGAGATCAGTGATAACGCTACTAGCCTGCCAAAGGCAGAACAGCACATCGAAAGCATCATTTACAGTCACGTTATGGAGACGTTAGAACGAAAAGAGAAAGCCAATGAGGGTCTCAGCGACATGATCACTCGGTACGACCATGTGTTTCTCGACATCAACGTGAACACTGAGCTGATACGAAGATATGCAGACTTGGTTGAAGTGATTGCCGACAGTGATTGTTACAACTCTATCCATAGTGGCCAGGCGTTCGTCACGGCCATGAGAGCGATCAAGTGTCGCAGGGTTGCGCCCTCTTTTTTCGGGCTGGTAACCAACTGCGACGACGGCGGAGTCAACAGTGAACTGGAAGAGTTCGTCGGAGAACCGCCCGACCTGAACGATGAAATTCATGAGCAGCTTAGGCAAGCCAAGCGTGCGGAGTATCAGCGTCGCGAGCGTATTTACCAAACGATCCGAGCGCTGGACTTCCCGATACTCTCGACCGAAATGACGGCCTCATACAAAGTCTCGATTAAGCATTACAATGAGGATCGGGAGATTTTGGAAGGTTTTTGCTATTCGCATTCTTTTGCAGACGTAGCTCCGAACTCTCACGCTGCTGGAGAAATTCGGCGACTGGCAGAGGAACTGATCAACAGTCGGTTGTAGATAAAATGTAAAAGAGATGTAGCGACCAACCACGACGTCAAATTTTCCTAGAGCGGTGCCAACTCATCCGTGAACCGGTATATTCTTTTGGAAACTCAGTTACTCGCCTTAAAAAATATCATCTACGCACTGACTGCACCTTAGAGAAAACGAAGGGTATCGCAGCGAAGAACAAAACACTTAAAAGTGATTCAGCATAGGTTTTTTCATAATATAACCATACAGAGGTAGCTCCTATGGGAACGCAGAAAACAACAAAAACCAACATAGTTATTGCCGCAAATATCCGCTCCGTCACTTCTTTAAACGAATCCACGAGCGGTGATATAAATCTGGCAATAAACTCAGCGACAAGCATTAAAGGAATATAAAAAATCGCCGAGATTATGAAAAAAATGAACTGAAGGTTAGTTTTCCCGACGGGAATTGCAGGAAGATACTCTCCAACAAATCTAGCATTGCTGAGGTAAACCTCGCCACTTGAAAACAAAGCCTTAAACAATGGAGGCGTGGAAATCGAGAGATAAAGCATACCAAACGTGACGAAATAGAAAACAAATTTTACCGCTGTTTCATCAGCCTTTTGACGATTCTTTGCTCGCCTATCTAACTCAACAGATTCAACCGATTCGATTGATTCAACGGCTGTACTTTTATGCTTTTGAACAGGTGCTGGGATAGGCTGATTACTCCTAAGCCTCCATAGCGACAAAATGCCTGCATAAATGAATGACGCCACAACATTGAGCACTAGACTCCAGAGATCACTAGCCATAGAAACTTCTTAACTGTCCGAAAGTTAACGGTGCTGCCCCAAAGTCCCTCGAATCCCGGCTTCTCTGGGTACAAGTCATCAGCAAAATGCCGCCGTAGACCCTGCAATATTAATATCAAATAGCCACCCACTCAACCTTTAGCGAACAGATTCGGCCCCCCAGGTGGCGGCCCCCGCCCTCAATAGATCCCCTTGCATGTCTTGGACTACAGGCTTCGCAGTCATTTTCGCGGTTGGCTCGAAGTTAAAAAAGTATGGCCTTGAAGCGATCAATGAACGACTAGCTAATGAGATCGGGCCGAGCATCCAAAAGTGGGCTGGCATTCGAACATGAGCACCCGTCCCTATACCCAAAACCAAAACGCATGCATATGGATCAACGTAAGAAAAACCCTACCGCACCTTTAGCAACAATCACCATGAGCGCTGGCAACCCTTCTATGCTCATCTGGCGATGCAGGGTATTCAGCAGGTTTTCGTCGAGCTGACTCGAGCGCGCAGGACAGCCATCGGGATGCGAATGCCATTCACCCAAATAATCCACCATGCCCGCTGTACGGTTATGTACCAATTTCAGCGCTTTTGCCTGGCCTTCTTGGCCTCTGATGAAATGGCTCGGACTGGTCTCGCTGTCTGGCGGCGCCGGCAGTATGTCAACAATGACAATCGTTTTCGTTTTCAGATCCGTGACGACGAGGATCGCGCCACCTGTTTCGTTGGGCACAGCCTTTTGCCGATCGGCGTACAGGCCACAATTGAAGCAGAGGGTAGGACTCATGACCTGCGGTTGAGCTTGAATGCAACCAAAGCTTCAAGCGCCTGAGCAACACTCATTCCCTCACGCTCCTTATTGATCACAAAGTCCGCGTCGAACACAGCAGGATCAGTCTCCGTAAAGTCTGGATAACCCGCTTCGGCATGCTTTCGTGCGTTATCAATCACCGATTGCAGCCCCTCACGCTCAGCCAGGGACACCGCCTTTTTTCGATTCAACTAGGTTACTCCAGTCAAAGGATAGGCGCAGATCATAAATCAAGCCGGCGGCAACGTAGGTGCCGAAGACGGTAGACCGAAAGCGAGACGTTCCGCTTGCTCCCCTGCGTAGGCCCGAAGTGCCCATAAAACTTTTCGGATCCAGATATCAGTGTTTGAAAGCGAGGTTTTCAACCTGATCAACCACATCCTTTCGATCCTTCGTTTTCAACAAATGAAAGCACTGCAGCAGATGCGCTGTCTCATCGTCCTCGCAGTAAAAATACGGCACCGGCAGATTCATGACTGCAGCGATCTGCTTCACGATGCTTTCACCAGGCTGGTGAACGCCCTTCTCGTACTGAGACATCCTCGCAGAGGCCGTGGCCGGCTCAATGCCCGCTTCAATCCCCAAGCGCTCCTGTGAAAAGCCCCTTAGCTTGCGCGCCTCTTTCAAACGCTTGCCGAACGTACTCATTTTCTCATCGCCGAAAGGCTAAGAGATTCTTAGATTCGCTTTGACGACATACTAAGTATTCCTTAGTATTTAGAAGAAATATCCTTTTGCCATCACTCAGCGACGCAAGGACAGGGAATCAAGATGAAGGAAATGCAGATCGTAGACGGTCGGCTCGACGAGAAATCGCGCGGCTTCGGCGGCGACATGGTGAGCTACCATTTTTGGAAAATCGAAGGCAAAAAACTCGAACCGATCGAAATCCCAGACGTGCTGGATGCTCACGTCAGGGCGGGGGATCGCGTTCGAGTGACAGCACAGCTGGGTAAGGACAAGGTCTACAGAATCTGGGCAATGCAAGTGGCAGGGGAGCCTGTTCGCTCGGTGGTTAATATTCCCTTCATTGGCGTCTCCCTAGGGAGGCTCGGCATCTTTCCGTTAGCGGTCGCCATCTTTAGTATTTTTGTTGCCTACGGTTTCTGGACAAACAGCGCCAACCACCGAAGCTTTCACGGTTCTTCCTACCAGCTAGCCTGGATCGCGCTGAATTTGTTCGTCAGCTATCGCTATATGGTTAAGCCAATATTGATCATCACGCGCGGCATCAAGGCGTTCCGTGAATATTGCGCCAAGACCCCTGCTTCCGCCTCTACAGCCAAATGAGATGAACCAGTCGCAATAGAGTGCCAGGAGTAAAAGTGAACAACGTCGAGCAGATCCAACACCAAGCCGAGCTTGTCTTTGGCAACAAAAAGAAAGCCGATCATTGGCTGAGCCAGCCGACAGTTGAAACCGGTGATTGCTCGCGGTTGCAACTGGCTCACAGTCAGATGGGATATGAAGTCGTGAAAGCAGAACTTGATAGGCTCAACCATGGGTTCGCCAGTTAATGCACTCCTTCGTCGAGGATCGACATGATCACGTTTGATCTCAACACAAACGACGCCGAGGCTTTGCTTCAACATGCGCAAACATTCGAACCGGATTCGGGCGATGCTCGTGAAGATCGGCGACTGCGCGAGGCACTGCTCGATCTGAGCCACGCGCTTTTATCGCATCTGCAAAGACAGACACACGAGACAAGTCCTAACTCAAACGCAGCCCAGCACAACTCCTTGGTGCAGCCCCTTCTCCTTTAGCTCTACGAGCGATGCACAGAGCCTTTGAAGCCCCCTCTTCATCCATCGCTCGCTTGCCGCTACGCGATGTCGAGATCTGACGGCTGTCACCTTTGAAGCCTCTTGGCTCGCTACACCACTCGCCCAGAAACAAATAGATCCTGGGTGCTTTTAGCCTGGCTTCACCTTCATTACGCATCAAACGCTTACGTCGAGCGCGAGCCTAAGTTCGATGAATTCAGCCGGCAAAACCTCTATCGGTATTGCCTGTAGCAGCGCCTGATAAAGCCTGGATTTTTCGCCCAGACTTACCGCGACTTTGTCCCGAGTGCTGCCCCAGCGTCGCTTGCCGGCGCGTTGGTAACCTTCTTGCACCGCCGCCAACGCTTCGGCACCGAGCCATTCGACGCGTAGATAGCCGACCGTGTCTACCGCTCTGCGTTTTACTGGACGCGCTAAGCATGCGGACACAACTGTGACAAGGTTTTGTGCGCAGAGATGGGCCAGCGCCAGTTGGTAGAGTTGTCCCTCAATGGGGGTCGTGATACGCATGTCAAATCCTTACCACTTGTACGAACCCATTGGATGCTCATCGTGGAGAACGCTGCATCCATCGCAGCTGTCTAACAGACGTAGCTAAGCCAAAATCCCCAAAGACGCACAACCTACATTAACAGTTTTACAACTAAGCCTTTGGGTGGTGAGTAGCGTCATTTACTTTCGCTACGCTATCCCATTCCTTACCTCGGCAGTTGGAACTGTATAGTGTGACTAGCGTGCCGCCAGAATTGAATAATCCCTCCAGACGAAAACGTAAACACAAGTGAAAGTGTCGATTTTTCTCCCGCGTTCGCTCATCATGGCCGGACGGTTATGCTGAAAAATGCTTTCCAGCGATCTGAAAGACTGAAAGAACGACGAGGATTGAGTGAATTTCAACAGGCACCTGTATTTGGAGAATGCTGACGCCCCCAAAGCCGGAATACACCCCATTATTCCAACGTATCTCTAGTGCCCAGTGATCGTAATTAGCTCTTCCCGATGCTGAAGAATCCATTGCTTAAGTGTTAAAGCGTGTTCTCCGGTGACGTGCGGAACATCATTTCGAACGCATCCTAGATACCCCATTCGCCCATCAACTATTTGTCGCATGATCTCGACGCCACCATCTGCATACCACGACTCCACCGGGATACTTGCCGATGTGAAAATAGCCTGAAATTCTGCCGGGCCAAGGACTTTGGCGGCAATCTCTTTTCCGAGTAGTTCGCTTAGAAGTTTGGCGAGCTCAGGCCCAGTAGCAACATCGCTGCTAAGCCAGTACTCTTTTCCAGCGTGCTTCGCCGGCCCCTCCTGAAGCGCGGTAGCTGCAACCAGCGCGATATCCGCCGCCGCAACCCAGCCGGTTCGATATTCGTTCCAGTAAGTGGTCAGGGTGTCACCCTTTAAGCAAAGGGTAAGTATGTTTTCCATAAACATATTGGGATGAAGGAATGTCCAAGAAATTCCGCTGGTTTTAATGTACGCCTCAACCAATTGATGCCAGGCAAAGGCTGGCCCCGTACAATCCCATTCTCCAAACACACCGAGGTGCACGATATGTTTAACACCGGCTTTGCTCGCCGCATCCACCAGCGTTTTGCTCTGCGCAAGCATGGCTACGGTATAGCCGGTTAAAAGGAAAACTCTATCCACGCCCGCGAGCGCGGCTCCGAAAGTTCGTGGGTCGTCTAGATCGAGGTGAACAATGTCCTTTCCCTCGCCGCTTAAACGATGAACCTCCTCAAGTCTGCGGGAAGTAATCCTAACGTCAACGTCAAGGCTGCCCTCCAGATTGGAAACTACTTTCTTACCTATTTGCCCACTGGAACCTATAACCAATACTCGCGCTTTACTTTGCTTTATATTCATGACGCTCTCTTCCTAATTTTCTTTTATGAATTTCCACATGGAAAGCCCATTTCGCAGCGCATGCACAAACTTCGGCGACACTCCGAGCGCATAGAGCTCTTCAAGCGCGAGCGGAAAACTTTGAATTTCGAAGTCAGGGCGAGCAGCCCTTTTCGGCCAGTCCGGGGCTAATATCGCCGCGCGGCCCAAAGCAACCATATCGGCACCATCGTTGAGCGCATCTTGAACGTCTTGCGGGGTTAACAACGATCCACTTGCCACTACGGGAATGTCGCTCCTTAAAACGTCCCTAACCCGCGAGAGATTTGTCTGCTTTTGAGTGGGATATTTCCAGGATACTTCCTTAGCGTTCATGGCCGAGAGATTCAGGTAAGTAAACCCCACATCGTTCATCATTCGGAGCATCTCCAAGCCTTCGTCAATGTCGAAGCCCCGCCCGTTGTTCCAATCTTCGACAAGAATTTTAACCCCGATGGTGAAGTCGCCGGGTAACTCGCCACGGATTCTCCGCATGGCTTCGAGTAAAAATCGTGCGCGATTTTCCACCGAGCCTCCCCATTTATCTTTTCGCAGGTTCGTGGCTTTGCTAAAAAACTGGGTAAAAAGGTAGCCGTTGGCACCGTGTAGCTCGATTCCGGAGGCCCCAGCCCGCTGCACTCGCCGCGCGCTATCCACTAAAACATCAAGGATGGCTTGGATTTGTTCTTCGCTGAGCTCCCGAGGCTGCTCAAAATCAGGAATAGGAAGTTGAACGACACTTGGGCCCGCCGGCTGTTTACCTCTGTTCAGTTTGGCTTTTGCTCGCATTCCGGAGGGCATGAGTTGAATAATCGACAGCGCCTGCTCCCGCTTAACCATGTCGGCAAAGCAGCGGAGTCCATATTCGTGAGAATCTGAGAAAGCTCCGATCTGCCCTTCTATGTAAATGTCGTCTTCGTAGGGCGAAGCTCCGGCTGTGATGACCGCGCCGAATCCACCTTGGGCACGCATCGTTAACCAGTTCAATTCTTCTTCGCTAAAGCGTCCGTCGGAATGACTTTGCCCATTAGTCATCGGTGCCATAAAGAGCCGATTTTTTACCGTCGCTCCGTTGTTGAAAGTGTAGGGCTGGAAAAACTGTTCGTTCACTTGGGATCCTATTCGTTTGTCAGCGACTGAGTTATCGGTCGTATGCGAGATTCCCACCTGTTTGGCATTTGGCACTTGCAGTTGTATAGAAGCCGTATGTGACTGCGACCAGGCTGTGGAATACAAAGAATGATTTTCGCGCTTTAGCGTATCGAGTTGTAACGGGAAGGAACTTATTGCAATTGTCGCAAACTCAGGCATCTTAGGTTGGCGAACTATTGCAGTTGGCTCTCGGTAAAATCACACGCCTGATCTCATGGATCAAAAGTTCTTCGTCCATAAAGGTGCCTTCATAGACTTTGCCGGTAAGAAGCAGCCTCAGTTTGTACACCCGCATTGCATTCGGTAAGCCATGCTATTAGGGACGGCTGAGAAACGTGGCGCTTCTACCCGCCCCGAATAAAGTTCGAAGCTCATCATCAACGCGGGCTATATTGCTTGATAAGCTTCCCAAATTTCCGCAGACCTATCGCATCAGCAACGGATGGAGAGATGGCGTTCATAAGCGTCATCATCTTGAGCAGCGCGCCACCCATGACATGCTCCTTACGTCGCTGGCGGATCGTCGCTAGGATATCGCGTGCAACTTCATCAGGCTCGCATAGGTCGACGCCCATCTTTTTCCACATGTCGAAAAATGGGGACTCCGACTCGGTGTTGGAGGGGGCGGGCCCGAAGAACGACAGGGATACGTTTGTCCCTTCAAGCTCGCGATTGGCGCCTTGCACGTAGCTCGCCAGTGCGCCACGGGTCGCCGCATAGGCGCTCATAAAAGGCAGCGCCACCCGGCCATCCATGGCTCCACCGATGTGGACAATCACTCCGTCGCTGGCTTGCTTGCGCAGCCCAGGCAGGAATGCCTGAGTCACGAGGATTGGCCCCTTCACGTTGATAGCGAGCAGATCGTCGACGTCGGATAGCGTGTAGTCTTCAATAGGTTTGCGGGGCGAGATACCTGCAAGGTTAACCACTGCATCGATCCGGCCGAGGTGTTCAAAAGCTGTTACTGCCAGCTTCTCAAGGCTAGCCGGATCGGTTACGTCCGCGCGCACGTAAATCGCCGAACCGTCGCTTTTGCCGGCTATCTCGGCGGCGTCGTGCTCTCGTCGCGCAGCGAGCACCAATCGAAAGCCCTCGGCCGCCAGGAGCCTGGCCAGCGCGTGGCCAAGCCCACCGGTCACTCCGATGAGAACGGCGGTGGGCGAATCCTTGTAATGCGTAGTCGCGGCGGGGCCGGTTGCAGTGCCGCCAGGCAGAGAGGACTTTTCGTTCAATTTCGTCATTTCGAGTTCCTTTAAATGCTTATTAGCTACTATTAACGTATCTATTATAGGCAAAAAAAAGCTAAGCGGACTTAGCTCTGATTTTGGACACCACATCTGCCAACGTCGTCTGTCTCAACTCCCTATGGACGGCCTCTTGAGTACAAACCAGTACGTCGCTCATGACTTCCTTGATGTTGGTGCTCACGATACATTCCTTCCTTATCGGATAAGTATGAATGGCAAACGCATCAGGAGGGCTCACCGCAGAATAGATGTCCAAAAGTGAAATATTTTCTGGGCTTCGCGCCAGTCCGTAACCACCCGACTTACCAACCGTCGTCTTAGCCAGTTTCGCCTTCGAAAGCTTAACGAGGATTCTTTTAACAAAAACCGGGTTCGCATTTACGCTGCCCGCGAGAATCTCCGAAGCGAAAACCCCGTCGTGATGTGCGATTGCCGCCAGTACATGGACGGCGATGGAGAATTGAGTGTTTACTGAAGCCATTCATGGATACTATATTAGTATCCATGTCGAATGCAAGAGCCGTCCGGGGCGGCAAGGCACAGGTCGGCACCGTCTCAACCTTAAGCCGCGAGTCGATTGGGTATCCAAAATAGCCGCTGAAGAGCTGTTATCGCGCTCTTCTCTATTGCGCCGCTGCGCTCGTAAGCGTTCATGCATTGCTCGAACTTGCATACCTCGCTCCGTAGGTGAGATGTCGTCCTGCACGAAAGATTGCTTCGCCCCCTGCCTAAGCAGTAGTTGTCCTTCCGTAAATGCTACAACGCTTGATAGACGTAATTGCTTGCATCTTCAGGTGCCAACGGCAAGCCCGCGCTTTGAAGTTGATAGCGTAGTTCAAGGTTATCAGTACGAACGGCCCATCGGCTATTTGAGCGCGCCGGGCGTGCATCACTGGCAAGGATTGCGCCGAGCAGCGTTTCTCGTTTCGGGAAATACACCGCCAACCCATCGCCTTTCCAGCTTGCAACGGTAGCCCCCAATAGCTCACAGATCGCCACCTTAACGGCAGCATCCTCAACATCGGCCTTTTTAGACAGGTTAATCAGCAACTTTAAGGGCGGATTTGCTTCGCCGTCGGTACAAATGATTTCACCACGCCCCCAAGACTCAGGAGGGCAAACTTTATTCTCAACTCTTAATTCAATGAATGGATTTATTTCCATAGGGTAAATTCGACACACCAACGGTCGATCTTCATAAATACCGCAAAGGTTATCCTCTTGTAGGCTCGGACACTGATTCAATGCATTTCCTGCGAATATGGCAATAACGTTAAGCTCATTGTCTCCTGCTGTCACTTTGGCTGCTCGGCTCGCATTATGCTGGTACTCAGGTGATTGTACTGCCTCCGCAGAGTGACTGAACGCCTCCAGCAGTATCGCTACGTCATCACCCCGCGTGAGCCATTGTTCCGCCTCTTTCACGGTTAAAGGAATCAGCCTTCCTTTACAGCAAATACCGCAGGTCACACAGGTATATTGAACTGCCCCCTTACCGGTGGCGCCACCGGTAGTCACTTGGGAAATTGCGTTAAGTTTCGTCATCACGTGTTCCTTATCTACGCCACCGGATACTATAAACGTATCTATTTAAGACAAAAAAATTTAACTGGACTTAGCTGTGATTTGGAGCCATTCCGCCAACGTCGCCCGTCTAACCTCCCCACGGACGGCATCCTGCGTGTCAACCAGGATGTCGCTGATGACTTCATTGAGGTTAGAGCTCACCACATACTTTTGCCTTACGGAATAAGTAAGGGTGGCAATAGCATTTGGGGGTTTACCGCGAGAAGATATCTCAGAGTTAATTCTTTTCGGGCTTCGTGCCTAACCGTAACCGGTTGACTTACCACAGACGTTTTAGCCAGTTTCGCCTTAGAGAATTTAACGGGGATTCTTTTAACAAAAGCCGGGTTCGCATTTGCGCTGCTCGAGAGAATCTCCGAAGCAATAATCCCTCATGAAGTGCTATTGCCGCCACATGGACGAGAATCGAACATACGGTGTTTACTCACGCCACAATCGGATACTATATTGGTATCCATATTGAGTGCAAGAGCCACATAACGGCAAAGCACAGCAACTTTAAGACAAAGTGTTACAGCAAGCCGCGCTTTTAGAGTGTCGATGTCGCCAACCGCATGACCAAGGGACTGGGTGCGGAAACGATGCAGGCCGCACGACCTGGTTTCGATGTACATCCGCCTCAAGCTGGAAGACAGGCCTGAATTTCTGGCGCTATAAATGGCGTTACTGTGGCGATGTGATTGGACGGAGGTGAATCAGGAAGAAACGCAAAGTCGTAGCGCTTTGCGCTCAGCGACAATGCCAATTTCAAAAGCCCATTGGGTATGCGCTTTTGGCGTTTGTGTCAGCAATCATTGTGACCTACCGCCATGGCCTGTGTCGCAAACCCAAGCAGTAAAAACACTAAAACAATGCGATTGCGAACACATGTGCAGGTCTCCCTTACAACTCGATAGTCGAAGCCCTACCTGGACATAACTGGCGGTAGGGCTTCCCGGAGGTCAGTTGACTTGACCCTGTTGGCTGACTCGCCTATTTCCACCAGTACTCAAGCTGCACACCAACGTTTGAGCCATGCAACGCATTACCAAAGGCACCGGTATCCGAAAGCGCTGACCCAGCAGCCATTTGATTCGCTGCGCGTTGGGCCGCTTCGTTCCAGGACGCATAGGTGTAATACAGACGAAACTCTGGACGATGCCAGTAGCCAGGCCCAGCAGGTGACCAAGTTGGCGCAATGGTGAACTTAGTCAGTTTGCGCGTCCCACCAGGCGCCTCCACTTGGTCTCGGCCAATCTCGGTGCTCAATTTGAATTGTTCAGTGAATGCATAGACCGGGCGTACGCCCACAGAAAGCCAGTTTTGGTCATCACCGTCTGGACGTTTGTCCTTTTGATAGACGACCTGAAGCTGCCCACTGAATCGCGGAGTCATTTGCCAGTCGAAGTACTCCACCATGCGCCAACTCTGATTGGCGTTATCCAGAGCTGGGTCGCCGGTGTAACTCAAAGCCGTTCCTGGGCCGCGTCCGTATTGCACCGCAAAGGTATTAAGCCCACCTAGGAAGCCTTTCTGTTTGTGCTGGGCGATGGCCGACCAACCCGTATGGGAATCATCCCTGCTGTCCGGCTTGTCGAGAAAGCTCACGCCCAGTTGCAGCGCCCCATCGGGGTTGGTATCGAAGCCGCTGACGGTAAAGTCGTGGCGGTTGATGTAGTCCTTTTGGAACAAGTTGTCTTTGCGCGAAAAAACGTAGCTGTATTTGAGATCACCGATACCTACTTGATCGAAGCCGAAACCATTCGAACTCTGGTTCCAATAGAAGTAGTCACTCATTTCGATGCTGTTTCGATTGTAGTAACGACGGCCAGCCCAAAAAGAGCCTCCGTTAAGAGCGGGCATTTTGCTCCATTCAGCGTACATCTGGTTCATTCGTGCAAAGCCATAATCCCCCGTAAACTTCGGTGTATGGCCGTATTGATTGTACAACTGAGCCATGCCCTCAATACTGATGGCGGAGCCATCATCGAGCTTGAGAAGATCTTGCCGCAGATCAAGCTCGAAGTACTGTTCGCACTCATTACCCAACCGATACTTAGACTGCGCGCCCGGAAGCTGAAAGCAGGACTGACTGCCGCCCTCTAAGGCGTTACCTGTACCCGTACGAAGATAGCCGCTGAAATCCAGTGCATTTGCAGACAGCGGCATTGCTACAGCCACACCTACACTCCAGAAAACAGTCTTTAATCTCATGTTGCGTCTCCACTTATTATTTTTATTTGATTTTCTCGGGACAGCCGAACCCTTCCCGGAAGATTCCTCTTCCAGCGACGTGGGCTTTTATTAAGTTACTTCGTGTGGTTACAGCCTGGAGCCAACCTCGTCAGGTCGACGGGTAACGACACTTATAGATAAGGCTCCAGTGAAACAGTTACATATCATTTTCTACGGTGCTTCAGCCAAATCATGACTTGCCTCTGGATTTGGCATACGTATCGAAACCGACCGCCAACACGATGATGATTCCAATCACCACTTGTTGGTAATACGCGGATACGTTCATGATAACCAAGCCATTGATGAGTACGCCGATGAGCAACGCTCCGACAATCGTGCCGCCGACGCCACCTAAACCACCAAACAGGCTGGTACCACCAATCACCACTGAAGCGATAATGCGCAGTTCGTAACCCGTGCCGGCAACGGCCTCAGCCGATCCAAGTCGTGCAGACAGCAGGAATCCAGCAAGCCCGGCAAGGAAGCCGGTGATGACATAGACGCTCAGAACTATGGACTGAACACTCAAGCCTGAGAGTCGCGCTGCTTCTGGATTACCACCAACGGCATAAACCTGCCGGCCAAATCGGGTGTAGCGCAACGCGATGTATCCCACCAGAGCGACCACAAGAAAGACGAGGACAGGAACCGGTACGCCTAAGACGTCTCCCCTTCCCCACCAGCGAAAAGCTTCATTGAAACCGCTAACAGGCGCACCGTCATTCACAATGAGTGTCGCGCCGCGCCACACGGTCAAACCGCCAAGCGTCACAATGAACGCGGGTACGCCGAAACGGGTCACCACCTTGCCATGGATGTAGCCCGCCATCGTGCCGACTGCGCACGCTGCGAGCATCGCAACGAGCCATCCCATGAAGAAATCGCCGCCCAGCGCTTGCATCAAAAATGCACCGCTGATCGCTGCGAATGCAAGCAACGACCCCACTGCAAGATCGATTCCCCCGGTGAGAATCACATAGGTCATGCCTACACCAATGATTCCGTAGATCGACACTTCGGTAAGAATGTTTTTGATGTTTCGTGCCGACAGGAACATTGGGTTGTATAGGGTGAAAATGACGATAAGCGCGACGAGAAACAACAACACGCCATACTTCTCAAAGAACCCGACTATCTCAATTTTTTTCCGGCGTTCCACGACTGACTCATTCGATGCTGGCTTGATCATTTTTATTTACTCGATAGACGATGCGGGTGCGACCTGTTCAGGCCACGCCTTGCTGCGAAAACGATGAGCTCACGCCTTGAGCCATACGCGCCATAAGAAGCTCTTCAGTTGCCTCATCAGCCGTGACAATTCCGGTTATCTGTCCTTCACGGAACGTGACAATCCGGTCGCTGACCGCCATGACTTCAGGTAACTCGGAAGAAATCACTATCACGGCGACGCCGGCTCGGGCCATGTCGAACAGAAGTTGATGAACTTCTGCCTTGGCCCCTACATCGATGCCGCGTGTTGGCTCATCGACGATGAGCACCTTCGGCTTGAGCGCCATGCAGCGAGCCAAAATCACTTTCTGCTGGTTGCCTCCAGACAGCGTTCCAATGGCCACGTTGTCGTTAGCCATCTTGATGCGCAGTCGCTTCTGGTAGTCCTGGATGAGCTGGGTTTCAGCCCGGTCATCGATAAACATGCCCCAGCGCTGCAATCCGCCAAGACTTGGCAAACTCATATTCCAACGGATTGAGTGGCTCAAAAAGCAGGCCTGTTGCTTCCTGTCCTCAGGAACAAGCGCAACGCCAGCAGCGATACCTTCTTTGGGGGATTTGAATGGAGAGACTTGGCGCCCATTGACGTAGATCATCCCTTCATCGCATCCGTCGGCACCGAAAATCACGCGAGCCAGTTCAGTGCGGCCTGCTCCCACCAGCCCAGCGAAACCGACAATTTCCCCCGCTCGTACATCGACGGACATGTCGAGCAATGGCGTCGCATGAAGACTCCTTCCTCCACCAGCCGCTGTTCTGGAAACACTTTGCACCTTGAGCATCACCTCACCTGGTGCACCCGTGAGCGGTTTGCGGACAAACTCCACGTCCCGGCCAACCATCAGTCGGACAATGTCATCAACACTAACGTCGCAAACGTCGCCAGAGGTGATGTAGGCTCCGTCGCGAAAGATGGTATAGCGATCACAACAAGCCTTTACTTCGTTGAGCTTGTGCGACACATAGATGATGCTGATCCCTTTAGCCTTCAAATCTGCAATGATCTCGTGAAGTTTGTCGACTTCACGGCCACTGAGCGCAGCAGTAGGTTCATCCATGATGATGAGCTTTGCATTCATGGTGAGCGCCTTGGCGATCTCGACCATTTGCTGCTCTGCCACGCTCAGCTTGCGCACCATTGTCTTTGGCGTAATGTGCAAACCAAGATCGTCCAGCACGTGCTGCGCGTCACTGAACATGTGCTTCCAGTCAACGAAACCATGTCGTAGTGGTTCACGACCCAGGTACATATTTTCGGCGACTGACATGTCGGCGATAAGATTGAATTCCTGGTAGATCGTAATGATGCCTACCTCCTGGCGATGTATGGGGGTGTCATGCTCCCCAAGCACGTGACCATTGAATTCAAGTGAGCCTTGGCCAGCATCCGCAGGCTGAGCCCCGGCCAGGATCTTTAGAATGGTGGACTTGCCGGCGCCGTTTTCACCCAGCAAAGCATGGGCTTCACCTTTCCCGACTTCGAGCTGTACGCCGTTGAGCGCGACGACACCCGGAAAGGTCTTCTTGATATTGCGAACTTGCAGCAGCCTATCGTTCATCTCGATGCCTCCCAGCCCTGGTTTCGCTATACACGGGAAGGAGCATTGCTCCCTCCCTCATTGCCTTCAAAAGCGTGACCACATGGACTACTTGATAGCGCTGAACTGCTCGGCCTGATCAAGGTTTTCCCGCGTGACCATGAATGGCGTAATGGTCACCGACTCGATCTTGGTGCCGTTTCTGATGTTGTCCACAGCCAGGCGCAGTGCTGTGCGAATCTGCTTGCTTGGGCTCTGCTCGACGATGCCTGTGATCTCACCAGCCTTGATGCTTTTAAGCACTTCGGGATAGGCGTCATAGCCAATAATCTTTATTTTGTCGCCCAGCCCCATGCCGCGCACCGCTTCGACTGCTCCAAGCGTCATATCGCCGGTGGAGCAGATGATCACATCAGGTGGATTACCTGCCGACGCGGTAAGAATGTTCTCGACCACCGACATCGCCTTGGCCCGATCAGCCTCTCCGGATTGTTCAGCGACAAGCTTGAACTTGCTACCAGCAGCGCTCAGTGATTGATGCACGCCCTTCGCACGATCCATCGCAGTCGTGGAGCCGATCTGACCGGTGATGAGCACCACATTGGCGCCTGTTGGCAGGTTCTTTACAACCCAGTCGCCCATAAGCCGACCACCTGCCACGTTGTCTGCTGTTACGTATGGCACGGGTGAAGAGGTACCCTCTACGCGCCGGTCAACTGCAATTACCGGCACCTTCTCGTCCAATACATCGTTGATCGCAGGCGCGAGCGCCGTGACATCGTTTGGTGTCAATACAACTGCGGCGACGCCTTGTGTCAGCGAGTTTTCGATATCCGAGCTCTGTTTGGAGGATGAAGCCTGGGCGTCCTGAACAAGCAGCTTGACATCCAATGTTTTAGCCTCTTGAACAACCTGCTCGTGCATGAAGATGAAAAAGGGAATTGAAAGAGTCTGGAAGCTCACTGCGATCTTTTCACCAGCAGCAAAAACGGAAGTGTTCGACATCAAGAAAGCAGTGGCCATTGCAGCAGTCAGCACTCGACATTTATTGTTCGTTTTCATTCTTGAATTCCTCAAATTGCATAGGTACATCAAGCATTCGGATTGACTGGGCGTAGAACAGCCCGGTTATTGAATGGCGCTGTATTGCTCTGCCTGACTCAGGTTTTCCTGGGTGACCATGAATGGCTGAACGATCACCGTTTCGAGCTCCGCTTCGCCGCGTACTTTCTTCACCGCCATCCGCAGGGCCGTTCTTATTTGTTTACTGGGGTTTTGCTCCACGATGCCGGCGATATCTCCGTCACGGATGGCTCGCAGCACCTCGGGGTAGGCATCAAATCCGATCACTTTGACTTTGCCTTTCAGCCCCATGGCCCGCACGGCTTCCGCAGCGCCGAGGGCCATGTCGCCGCTCGCACAGATAATTGCATCTGGAGGGTTTGCACTCAGCGAAGTCAGGATGTTTTCTGCCACCGACATGGCCTTGGCGCGTTCCCACTCCCCTGACTGTTCAGCCACGAGTTGGAATTTCTCCCCGCCAGCTTTGAGTCCGTCGTGAACGCCTTTAGCGCGATCAATGGCGGTCGACGAGCCTGGGGTACCGCCGATGAACGCTACACGGGCACCGTCTTTCATGTTCGATGTGACCAACTCGGCCATAAGTCGGCCACCTGCGACACTGTCCGAAGTGACATAGGGCACTGGGGCATCGGTTCCTTCGACACGGCGGTCGACTGTCACCAAGGGTACTTTTTCAGACAGCACTTCGTTCAAGGCAGGTGCCAAGGCGGTCACATCATTGGGTGCAACCACCATTGCAGCGACACCTTGAGTCAGGGCGTTTTCTACGTCCGAGGACTGCTTGGTTGAAGAGGACTGAGCATCCTGTACAAGCAGCTCAATATTAAGGGCCTTAGCTTCCTGCACGGCTTGCTCGTGCATGTAGATAAAGTAGGGAATGGATAACGTTTGAAAATTGACTACGATTTTCTCACCGGCGGCCATTGCCGGGGAAAACTGGAACATCAAACCCGCTGCGAAAACAGCGCTGCACAACAAACCACCTTTCTGCCTTTTCATTATTTTTGTTTTCCTCAGATGGGTATCAAAATCGCGGCACGGAGTTGCGCGTGCTGCAATACGAGCGCGTCACAGAACGTTCAAGGTGTTGTGTAGCCTCCATCAACAACGAGTTCCGTCCCGGTGATGTAGCTCGCTTCATCACTGGCCAGGAACAAAGCCGCGTAGGCAATTTCTTTGGGATCCGCTGCACGCCCCATCGGCGTCGCTGCGACGACGGCTGCGGTGGTATCAGCCGCTTGGTGGGCAATCATTGGAGTTTCAACCAACCCCGGATGCAGCGAGTTGACGCGGATACCGTTGGACACATACGACAAAGCTGCGTTCTTGCTCATCATGCGCACTGCAGCCTTGCTAGCTTGGTACGCCGATACACCACTGGCACCGACGATGCCCCAGATCGAAGACACATTAACGATGGAGCCCGATTGCTGACGCTTCATGATCGGAATGACAGTTCTCATTCCAAAGAACGAACCGTTCTGGTTGATATCGATAACCCGATTCCAGTCATCGAGTGTGATCTCATCGATGGGAAGGTAGGAGCCCACCAAGCCTGCGTTATTCACGAGCACATCAACCTTGCCGTGCTCACTCATGACCTCCTCGACGAAGCTTTCCCAGTCCTCCAGCTTTGATACATCCAGGTGCTTGGCGACGACACTATCGTTCTTGTATGGCGTAGGCTGGTGGACATCGCCAACTATGACGGTGGCTCCTTCATCGGCAAAAAGCTCGGCGATCGCACGCCCGATTCCCATCCCACCACCCGTCACCAACGCAACTTTGTTCTGTAGTCGTTTCATGTTGATTTTCCTAATCTGAAGTCTGCCAACGACCGGCTTTCAAGAATCACGGGCAAGCCGAATCCGTTGCAGCAGACCTCGCCATGCGAGGCCTGCCACAGGTCGTTATCGGGTTTATGAGTCAGTGAGCTTTGTTGGTCGCAGTCACAGGTGGCTGGCTCTGCCCATACCATGCGATGACTGCGAAACATGCCAGTGGCACATAGAAAGCCGTGGCAATCCCGAAGTGATCAGCAAGCGCGCCCATCAACAGTGGAACGAAGGCACCACCCACGAGCGTCATCACCAGACACGATCCAGCTTTCTTGGTTTGTGTGCCGAGCCCCCGAATACCCATAGCGAAGATCGTTGGATACATCACCGACATGAAAAGATAGATGGCGACGACCGCGAAGATCGAGATCCGCTCAAACCCAGCGATGGCAACGACACAAAGCATCATGCTCACTAAGCTGTTGAGGATCAGAATCGAACGTGCGGGGACATAACGCATTATCCACGTCCCGGCGAATCGACCGATCATGTATGCAAGCATCCCAAGTGAAAGTAGGAAGGATGCTTTCTGGACGGAGATTCCGTGCCAGTGATCAATCGCATAATTGATGAAGAACGCACCGATTCCGACGTAAGCACCGACGTTGCAGAACTGGGCGAACAGCGCACCAGTGAAGCTGCTCTTCTTCCAGAGCCTTAATTCGTCCCCCTTTGAGGCCAGTGCATCAGAAATCTTTTCGCCGCGAATTTCCGGAAGTTTGATTCGAGCAAAGGCCACGAACATCAACATCACGATGATAGCCAACGCCGCATATGTCACCGAAACCAGATCAATGCGACTGCCGTTGAACTCAACAGGTGGAGCAAAGAAAACCGCGCCGCCGATGACCGGCCCGATGAAAGCGCCCAGACCATTGAAGGACTGAGCAAATGTCAGACGTTGTTCTGATTTCGCAGGATCGCCAAGTGCGGCGGCATACAGGTTTGCGGCGGTCTCTAGGCAGCCTAAACCGCATGCTAGTACAAATAGTGCAACCAGAAACGGCGTAAAGGTGCCAACCGTCGAAGCGGGAATGAACAGCAAGGCTCCAAAGGCGAATAAGGCAAGTCCTGCCAGAATCCCTGCCTTGTAGCCAAAGCGCTCCATGAACATGCCAACCGGCAGGGCAATGATGAAGTACGCCCCGAAGTAAGCTGTTTGAACCAGTCCGGATTGCGCACGAGATATGTGAAGGGTGTCTTGGAAATGCTTGTTCAGCACATCGAGTAGCCCGTGTGACAGCCCCCACATGAAGAACAAGCTCGTTATAAAAATGAAGGCTACGCGAGTTGAAGAAAGCTTTTCGCGGCTGCCTGGGAGGCCTTCATAGACCTTGGTATTCGTAGTCATGACCGGTACCTTTGTAAGTCTTATAAACCGTCATTGATGCACGCCAGGCTCTCACCTGGATTAGGGCCGCCCGAGACGACCCTTTTATTTCTAATTTTTGGCGCTAGGCAACCCGCCTTTAGACTCCTGCTGCTTGAGCCACTTCGACGCTTGGATCAACCAGCGATAAGTGATGTCCTACCCTCACAACCCTGCCGGTTGCAGCGGACTCAGTCGCACAGTTGGCTAAGCGCAAAGCGAGCAAACCATCACGCGGCGTCGCTGGCATTGGGCTATTAGTCTCAAGAGCGTCAAGGAAACTATCGAGCTCGATCTTGTATGAATCAGCATGACGCTCCAGGAAAAAGTGGAGCAATGGCTCAGCCACATCTGTAGCGTCGGCGCCGTAGCGGCGGATGGTGCTCTGGCGATGATTCTCGTTCAGCAGCATGCCTTTCGAACCTGAGACCTCCAGCCGCTGGTCGAAACCGTAAACTGCTTCTCGGCAGCAATTGATGTGACATTGACGGCCTGACGCGGTGCGCATCAGCACCATCACGCTGTCATAGTCCGGAATGGTTTCAAGGGTAGGGTCAACAAGACGGCTGCCGATAGCGAAGACCTCCACGGGCTCTTCGCCGAGAAGACTCCGAGCCATATCGAAATCATGGATCGTCATATCCCGGTAGATGCCGCCGGACGTTTCCAGATAGGCACGGCTTGCAAGTCCAGGGTCACGGCTCGTGATGATCACTTGGCGAACATCACCCACCTCACCGGCGTCAATAGCACGCCGAAGGCTAAGATAGTCAGGGTCGAATCGGCGGTTGAAAGCCAGCATGACTCGTCCATTGAGGCTTTCGAGTTCATGAACTGCGGCGGCTGCGCGTTCATAGTCCATATCGATGGGCTTTTCGCAAATCACGGGTTTGCCCAGCTTTACGGCTTGAAGCATCAACTCAATGTGGAACTCGGTAGGCGTACCAATCAAAACTGCGTCAACATCCTCTCGATGAATAGCGGACACATAGTCGTAAGAGGCTTCGCACCCGAGCTGATCGGCGAGACTATCAACTCCTTCCTTCCATGGATCGGCTACGACGACCAGCTTCGTACGCGAGTTCATTGCAACGTTAGCGGCGTGGATCTTGCCAATACGCCCAGCACCCAATACGGCAATACGTAACATGATGTTCTTCCCTCGACAGCACTGCTGCCTGTTATTTTTAGTTAGGGATGGTGGAAGCTCAGCTCCCACCCAAGGCAATCTTGTGATTTATTGGAATTGTGCGATCGAAGTATCGAAGGTGCGCTGAGCCATCTCTTGCAATGGCAGCTTGCGCACTACTTCAGAAAGGACTTCCACACCCCAAGGGCCTTCGTAGCCAGTAGCCTGAATGGCTTTGATAAAGCCAGGGACATCCAGCACGCCTTCGCCTGGTAAGCGGCGCTTGTGGATAGTGTCCTGCCATAGCGGCTCAACGGCGTACTTGTCAGCATCGTCGAGCTCTACCGAACCGATGAATTTGCTTGGAATACGAGCAATTTCGCTAAAGTCGACGCCGCCGCGTGCTAAGTGCCAAATGTCGAGTAGCAGCTTGCCGTGGTCGTGATTCGCGCCTTGAACCAGAGCCAACGCGGTATCAATCGTGCGCACGTTACTGAACGGCATGATCTCCAAGACGATATTCGTACCATAGGTTGCCGCTTCAGCACTCAACTGGCCGAAGTGCTCGACCATCAGCGGAATATTGGCGTCTTCCTGGTGCAGGCCTGGGGCGGTTTTGACCGCACGAGCGCCAAGTTCTTGGGCCGCGTTGAAGAGCTCAGCCCGCATTTTGTCCGAGGCGCGCCGAGCTTCTCCATCAAGGTACCAGTCAGTCAAAAACTCGAATTCGACGTGCTTAATACCGTTGCCTTCGAGAATGCGGCGCATCTCGCGAAAACCGATGCGATCAACTGTCGACATCAGATCTACATGGATCAGGCCCACCCCTTTGTAACCGGCTTCTGCGGCTGCCTCTACACGATCCCGGAATGCAAAGGGGCTGATTTCAGTTGGGCCGAATGGGTAGACATCACCTGACAAGGTGAAATACGCGGCCAACAATTCGACGTTTTGATTACTCATGTGTAACTCCTGAGTGGCAGTTGCAAAAGGTTGAAGCGTGCGAGCGCTGCTAAATCCAGAACGCGCAAGGAACCTGGAATGTCTTTTCAAAAGCGGTATCGGAAATCAATTTCGACGTCAGCGTGATGCTTTCAGGCGTGATCGTTTCCAACATGACTTCCCGGTGAAGCAGTCCCTACTGGAATCCGGGGAGATGACCTGCTCGCTAGGTAAAAAGAGCGAATTTTTGATGGGCCTTGCACCGATGCTTTTGAGCGGGAGTCACCCAGCAGTACGGAACAACGCAGATTGTTTAGGAGACTCAGCACCGCTTGGGCAGCAGCAGTGCGGTTTTGGGAAAGGGTTAGGAGCAAGTACATGGCTATGTCTCCGTTCTTGTTTTAGTGCAACTGAAATGAGTTGCCGTTGTAGGACGATCTTAGGCATGCGTTTTAGGAAGAAAAATACCGAAAGGTGAATTCTCTTTTTCACCAGCGGAAGAATCCGAGAATGGAAGAAACGCGAAAAGGGATACCGGCTCAGAACAATCAGCCAGCTTATTAAGGAGTTGAGAGAAGGCTTTTCACTCTTTAATGGCAAAAAAATGAGGTGGAATAGGATTATTTCACCAGTGAAATAAAGATTTCCAAACGCGAGGTTTTATAAGCCCTTTCGTAATTATAGGCTGGGACTAGTCGAACGCTGCGATGAGCAGCCTTGGCTGGCTACAGAAAAAGGGCATGGCTCGAAATTCGCTCACATGCCTGTGACAGACCCCAAGAGGCCGAGCATGAAAAACCAAAACGTAGTTGAGGAGTTGATTCGCGAGCTTGAGGATAAACGCTACGAAGCCATCGTTGCCGGCAATTTCACAGCGTTTAAAGCGTACGCCCATCCCGATTTGACTTATTCCCACTCCAACGGCGCCGTAGACTCGCTTGAAAGCTACATGGACAAATGCCTGGGCGGCTTTTACGTCTACCACCATATCGAGCATCCAATCGAGTTCATCAAAGTCGTAGGTGATATCGCACTCGTCTTCGGCGAGATGAACGGTGAAATCACTGCTGGCGGCGTGCAGAAAACACTTCGTAACAAAGCCTTGGCGGTTTGGGAGCAGCGTAACGGCGAGTGGAAGCTGCTCGCCTATCAGCCCACGCCCATCCCTAAGTAAGCGTTGCGCTGGAACTACTTGATTCCCTCTGCCCGAGAGCCTGCCGCACTAGCTCTCACCGATAGGAACACACCATAATATGAAAAACTTTACCTACACCGGCCTGCCTGCTCGCGTGATCTTTGGCAAGGGATCTCTTCAACAGCTTGAGGCTGAGATAGACCGCCTCGAATCCCGCCGCGCCCTAGTGCTGTGCACGCCTGAGCAAAGAGATCAGGCTGAGCGAATCGCCGACATATTGGGTAACCGTGCTGCGGGAATTTTCGATAAAGCAGTCATGCATGTCCCAATCGAAACCGCTCGTGAAGCGCGAGAAGTTGCGAAGGAACTGGGGGCTGACTGCGCCATCGCGATCGGCGGCGGTTCTACTACCGGTCTGGGTAAGGCAATCGCCTTGGAGTCAGGCCTCCCAATCTTGGCGATTCCCACAACTTACGCCGGTTCCGAAATGACACCGGTGTATGGACTGACGGAAAACGGCATCAAGAAAACAGGCAAAGACCCACGAGTCTTACCTAAAACCGTGATCTATGACCCTGAGCTTTCAGCCACCCTCCCCTTAGGCATGTCGATAATGAGCGGCATGAACGCAATCGCTCACGCTGCAGAAGGTCTCTATTCCCAAGATGGGAACCCGGTGATGTCTCTGATTGCAGAAGAAGGTATTCGTGCGATGGCTGAGGGACTGGAGCGCATCAGCGAAACCCCTGAGGATCTAGAGGCCCGCAGCGACTGCCTTTACGGTGCCTGGTTGTGCAGCACTGTGCTTGGTCATGTAGGTATGGCTCTGCATCACAAGCTTTGTCACACGCTGGGTGGCAGCTTCAACCTACCTCACGCCCAGACACACACTATCGTGCTGCCTCACGCTATCGCTTACAACGCCAGCGCTGCTCCGGACGCAGCGGCGCGCATCATTCGAGCCTTGGGTGGGAAGCATGATTCAGCCGGTGGCGCGTTATTCGATCTAGCGGAAAAACTCGGCGCACCCATGAAGCTGAAAGAGTTGGGACTGACCGAGGCGGATCTTGATCGCGCGACAGATATTGCTCTCAGTAACCCTTACTGGAACCCGCGTCCGATCGAGCGCGAGGGGATTCGTCAATTGCTCCAAGACGCATATGAAGGGAAACGTCCCGTTTAAGTCCCGACTGTTGCCTTACCCACTCAACAACTGTGACGGAAGTTGAGTGGGCTTTTTTTCATCGAGTCCAGTACCGTTCATAGTCACTGCGTTTGAAGTGGTCTAGCAGGAAGTCTATGAATAAACGGGTTTTCGCAGGCATATGGCGTCGATCCTGAAACGCCAGATTAATAGTCAGTTTTGGTAAGTCCCAGTCATCCAGTACCGGGATCAGTCTGCCGGCGACTAGGTCGTCATAAATGATGTATTTGGGCTGAACAAGTATTCCCGCCCCTGCCAGCGCTGCCGCCCTGACGATCTGTCCATCATTTGTCTCTAATGCAGGTTGTACCTTGACACTCACATGCTCTCCACCGCGCGTGAACTCCATGGTATTAGGGTGGTTCGCATGGCTGTAGATGAGCACATCATGCTCAGCCAAATCCTGCACAGTCTTGGGTGTACCTTTGCGTTGGAGGTATTTAGGCGACGCTGCGAGTATCCGCCTGGTCTCAGCTAACCGACGGATAGTAATGTTCGAGTCCGCTTCGAATTCGCGAGTTCGAATGGCTAGATCAATCTCGCTGTCGATGATTTCGTAGTAGCGGTTGGCACCGATGATCTTGATCTTGATACCAGGGTAGCGCCGTTGGAACTCAGGAACGAGTGGTGCGATGTGGAGCATGGAGAACGAGATAGTTGCACTTATCGTGAGCGTGCCCGTGGGCTCAATCAGAGCCGCACTGACCGTCGCTTCTGCTTCTGCAAGCTCAGCGAGCAGGCTTTTGCATTTGGCATAAAAATCGTGACCTGCATTGGTTAGGGATAAACGGCGGGTGCTCCGCTCCACCAGGCGCACCCCAAGTCTTTCTTCGAGTGCAGCAAGGTGACGACTGGCAGCAGCGTTGGAAATTTCTATTTTCTCCGCCGCACGGCTCAGCGTACCCAGCTCAGCGGTGTGCACAAAGAGTTCTAGCTCTGTAAATCTGTCCATCGTCAGGCATCCCAACGTCATAACCAGCGGATTATTTCAGTGATGAAATAAAGATTTCCATTTTTAGTATTTTATTCCACTGCGTGGGACTTTAGCGTATTGCCATAGTTTCGGGAACAGGCATCTGCCGGCCAGCAGTTAACGTTCCCTAGGGAGTAGTTCACCTCAGAACTCTCCTGACTCAAATAAAAAAGGAAGCATTTCCATGCGAAACCTAGATGAGCAGACGATCACACAAGCTGTCCTCACTCGAAATGCCGGGACGGAGAATCAGCGCCTGCATGAGATCGTGACTTCACTCGTTCAGCATCTCCACGCATTTGCGCGGGAGACTAATTTGACCGAAGAAGAATGGGAAAAGGGTATCGAGTTTCTGACCGCGATCGGTCATATCACAACCGACAAACGACAGGAGTTCATCCTCCTATCCGATACGCTGGGGCTGTCGACGTTGGTCATTGCTCAGAATCACAAGAAGCCAGAAGGTTGCACCGAGGCCACGGTATTCGGCCCATTCCATGTTGCCAATGCCCCTCGTTACGACTTGGGCGAAGACATAAGTGGTGGGCTGCCAGGAGTGCCTTGGTTTGTGAAGGGCACCGTTACGGCCAAAGATGGCACCCCCATCCCAAATGCGACCATTGAAGTTTGGCAAGCCGACGACGCCGGCCTATACGACGTTCAGAAGCCAGGTCTGGAGGACTACCACGGACGGGCAATAATACAGGCCGACGCCAATGGGCATTATCACTTCCGCACGATCGTCCCCGAGTGCTACCCCATTCCCCATGATGGCCCGGTTGGAAAGATGCTGGAGGCGTTGAATCGGCATCCATGGCGCCCTGCGCACCTGCATTTCATGATCACTGCCCCTGGATATCAGCGTCTAGTCACCCACGTATTCCGCGAAGGCGGGGACTATCTGGATTCGGACGCGGTGTTCGGTGTTCGCTCGTCATTAATTGCAGACTGGGTTCGCCATGAGAGTGGCATTGATACTTACGGCAATACGATTGACTCGCTGTATTACACCTTGGATTTTGACTTCATCCTGCACAACGCTTAGCCCCCACATTCTTGTCTACCAAGCCTGCAGTTGCAGGCCATAGCAGTAATCGCACACCTACCTCGGAGAGGACTATGCGACCGGTCAAACATATCGTCATGTGGAACTTGCTTGGCGAAACTGAGCATGAGCGCTCAGTCAATATAGAAAAACTCAAAAATGCTTTCGAAGGCCTCCGCAGTGAAATTCCTGGCCTTCTCAAGCTTGAGATCGGCGTCGATTTCAGCAAGATCGACTATGCCTGCGATGTGGTGCTGTATTCGGAGTTTGATTCCATGGAGGCGCTGCAGGGTTATGCCACTCACCCTGCTCATTTGCGAGTTCGCGAAGAACTCGGAAACGTTCGCACCGCCAGGCACCAGGTTGACTACTTCATGTAATAACACGCTGTTCTAACACTGAACTTCGAATCAATAAGAAACGAGCACCACGTGCTTTAACAGCTCAAAAAAGAAGGTATCAGACATGAAAACTAACCTTGCCGGAAAAATCGTACTCATCACCGGCGCAGCGAAAGGTATCGGTCGCGCCACAGCGCTGGCGTTTGCAGCCGAAGGCAGTCAGCTCGCATTATTAGACTGGGATGAAGGAGCCCTCGCAGAACTCAAGCACGAGGCTGAGGCTCTTGGCGCCACAGTTGCTGTTAGTAAAGCTGACCTCAGCAGTTTGATCGGTGTGAACGATGGCATCGATAGCGTTTTGGCCATCTACGGCGGCAAGGTTGATGTGCTGGTCAACAATGTTGGCTCTGGCGCCGTACGGATGTTCGACGACCTGACTGATGAAGACTGGGAAGCAACGATGCAGCTCAATTTCATGAGCTACGTACGCGCTTGCCGCAAAATCCTCCCGGTGATGCGCGCTCAACGAAGCGGCGTCATCATCAACAATGCCTCCGACCTTGCCCGACAGCCAGAACCCTGCCCGCTTGACTACTCCGCCTCTAAAGCTGCTGTGCTCGCCGTAACCAAAGGTTTGGCCCGCAGTGAAGGCCCGCACATTCGGGTCAATGCCGTTGCGCCCGGCCCTATCTGGACGCCTTTTTGGACGAAATCGGGCGGCTTCGCTGAAACCATGGCGAAAGTCCACGGGATGGAGCCTCAAGCTGCAGTGGAGCACGAGATGTCGCTACGCCAGCTTCCTCTAGATCGACTTGGCACTCCAGAGGAGGTGGCCAACGTCATTGTTTTTATGGCGTCTGATCTGGCGTCCTTTGTGACATCCAGCGTTTGGGGTGTCGACGGCGGAAGCATCCGCTCAGTCATTTAATAGCAGCGCAATCCTGGCGCGCCCACCTGTGGAGCATCGCTCCGGGTAGCCCCTGCACGGCCCGTGATGTTCGCGTGGCCTTCTGTGATGAATAGACGAATAAGGAATGGATTATGCCGACCAAGATCGACAAACAGACAAAGCTGGGCGTGGCATGCTTGGGAATCACCCACCCTCACACATCGGGGCGAGTTAAAGCCTTTCAGCGTATCCCAGGCGTTGAGTTCTTCGGCGCCTACGACGATAGCCCACTGCTCGACCCGTTCGTCGATGCGCTGGGTCTACAGGCCCGTAGTAAAGAGGAGATTCTCGGCGACCCCAATGTACATATCGTTCTGGTGCATCCTAAGAGTTATCTCATGGCTGATTGGGCTATCGAGGCATTAGAAGCAGGTAAAGCCGTTCTGTGTGAGAAACCTGCAGGTCGCCGCTCGACCGATACTTTCCGCATCGTGGAAGCAGTAGAGCGCACTGGCAACCTGTTCCAAGTCGGCTACTGCTGGAGGTTTTCCCCTGCAGTGGAAAAAATGCAGCAAGTGCTCCAAAGCGGTGAAATCGGCAAAGTGCTTCAGGTGCGTGCTCACGCAGGCTGCTCGCACGACGAGGCTGATACCAACCACATGAAACAGCCAGGTGATCTGGGTGGTGCATTCTACGTTATTGGATGCCACACCATTGACCGGATCTTGCTGCACTTCGGCATGCCTAAGTCCGTGAACGCCAGGATCACCAAGTTTGCAGGTCAAATGAGTGATTCTGCGCGCGAAGACGCCGCCGCCGCGATGCTGAATTACGACGACAAAGTGGTCACAATCGACTTTAGCTCTTGGGATCCCATGCCTTGGACGGAAAGCTGGGACATGACGGCCTACGGTACACACGGTGTTATGCACTCCACCCCAATGCCCGCCTCGTACAAGCTCTATCACGATGGAAAGGTTGGTCACTCGCAAGGCTGGACGCATTGGAACGAAACGAGTTTCCCCGAAGTATGGGCTGTGCGAAAAACTGTTTATTCACCGGAGATCGCTGAAATCGGCAATCCGGTTTATTTTGATCGAGAAGCGGCCGCCTTCGTTAAATCACTTATTGAAGGCTTGCCATCGCAAGTTCCGGCAACTCAGGCTCACAATATCAATCTGATCCTCGAAGCACTTTTCAAATCGTCAGAACTTCGAGGGCAGGAAGTAACGCTGGTCTGACGTTGCTTTCGCTGCCCAGATCCAGTCTGGGCAGCGGAACATTCCCTACGATCGATAAACGCCAGCGGTTTTTTTCTACTGGCGCGCATTCGTGACCGCATGACGCTATTCAATCCAGCGCCCCACGCTCAGCCCTCAGCACGAGTTCATCCACGACACGCCGAACCTTTGGTAGCAGGTGACGCGTTTGGGGCCATACCGCATGGATCTCCACCTCACCTGGATTGTATTTCTCAAGAACCTGAACGAGCCGTCCCGCCTCAAGATGATCTTTAACTAAAGAGCTCGGCATCTGGCAAATACCTTGCCCAGCGACCGTCATGGAAACGATGGCATCACCATCTCCTACCTCATGAGTTCCGGTTGGAGTGATGCGTGTGACTTCTCCGTCCCCATCCAGAACGCTCCAACTCATCCGCTGCCCACGTCGGTAATTCACGATGCAACGGTGGTTTTGCAACTCCTCCAAAGACTCAGGGCAGCCGTGGTTCGCGAGATATTTGGGGGCTGCACATATGATCTGCTTCTGCACGGTAAGTCGACGAGCCACAAGGCCGCTGGAATCCTTCAATGCCCCGAACCGGATACTAAGATCAATCCCCTCTTCAATCAGGTCAATGACGGCATCGGTGAAGGTAACCGTCAACTTGAGGTCGGGATTCGCATCCAGGATTTCCAGTAGCACCGGCAGCACAACGCTCCTGCCATAGGCGGCAGGTAGGTCAACCCTCAGGCGTCCACTGGGTGTTTGTTGGTGACTGGTCAATGATGCCTCTGCAGCGAGGATTTCATCTACTGCAGCCGAGCAGCTTGCGAAGTAGGCCTCGCCATCTACGGTCAGGCCCGAGCTCCGTGTCGTTCGATGAAAAAGTTTGCATCCGAGCCGTTCTTCGAGCTTCGCGATGCTTTTCCCCACCGCTGATTTGGTGATGCCAAGCCGGTCGGCAGCGACGGTAAAGCTTCCAGCCCGCGCCGCAGTCACGAAGATCAGCACGCCACTTAAGGCCTGTTCAACCTGTGCCATTGTCCACCTTTACTCCACTATGAAAGGAGCATAATGAGGTTTATCGCAACAAAGCTCTACCTTAGTCTGTTCTCACGTTGATTCCAATCCTAAAGAGGACAGAGAAATGAATACTCAAAATATTGAACTGCTTGCTGCGTATTGGACTATTGCAGGTGACATCTATCCGATGGGCCCCACCGAAGTCAGCCCGTACTCGTTCGAGGATCGGATGGAAGCTGCGGGCAACGCGGGCTTTAAAGGCATCGGCTTGGTTCACAACGGCATGATGGATACTGTCGACAAGATTGGATATCCAGCCATGAAAGCCATTCTCGAAAAGAACGGTATCAAGCATGTGGAGTTGGAATTCCTGGTTGACTGGTACCACACCGGCGAACGTCGCCGTCAGTCGGACAAGGTTCGCCAGGAGCTACTCGAAGCAGCTAAAGCTTTGGGCGCTCGCTCCATCAAGATCGGCCCTGGCATCGGTGAGGACACTGCGGACATCGACTTGATGGTCAAGGAGTTCACCCTGCTGAGCCAACAGGCTGCAGAGGTCGGTGCCAACGTCGTTCTGGAAATTATGCCTTTCAGCAACGTGCGAACCATCGAAACCGCTTTGGCAATCGTGGAAGGCGCCAACCAGCCAAACGGCGGTCTATTGCTCGATATTTGGCACCTCCAGCGCGGTGGCATCGACTTTAACGATATCACCAAGATCCCGGCTCGCTTCATCAAGTCGATCGAGCTCAACGACGCTCACAAATACGCCATCGAACCACTGTGGATGGACACCATTCACAAACGCGTCCTGCCAGGCGACGGTACTTTCGACATCCCGGCATTCATCAAGGCTGTTCAGGCTGCTGGCTATGAAGGCCCATGGGGTCTTGAAGTGCTGTCTGACACTCACCGCATGCTTCCTCTAGAGCAGATGGCAAATAGCGCCTACGAGAAAACCATGAGCCAATTCGGCAAATAACTCAGTAGTCGCACCTGCTTTCAGCTCCCCACGCGGAGCTGAAAGCCCCCTTTTTTCTCAATCGGAGCCGCGAAACTGTGAGCACTGAAAAAACCCTCGAAGTGATCCGCACCCTTTTCGCAAAGATCTCGTCCGGACAAAGCCCGGAGGCCATTGCGGAGTGCTTTAGCCAAGATGTGGACTGGAGCATTCCTGGTGCTTCTGACATAGCACCTTGGGTTGGCCCGCGCAAAGGACGTGTTGCAGTGGCTGCATTTTATCGCGACTTTGGAACCTATCTGCAGCCCCAAGAATTCAACATCAAGTCGTTGATGGCCGATTACGAACGCGGTGTCGCGCTCGGCTCACTGCAGTGCCAAGTCATACGTACTGGCAAAACCATCATCAGCGAGTTCGCGATCGAATTTGAAGTCATCAACGAGCTGATCACGCGCTACCGCTTCTTCGAAGACTCCTACGGAGTTGCGGTGGCTGCCCAATGAGTTTTGGCGTCGATCTGAGTCACCATACTGGATTCGAGCGTGCCTTCCAGCAAGGCCGCCTCACCCTCGGCTTCATCATGGCAATTGAATCCTATAAGGGCGCAGTACCGACGCTGGCCAACCACGCAGAACTCGCCTGCCGGGCTGAGCAACTTGGCTTTGCAGCACTCTGGGCTCGCGATGTTCCGTTGCTCGACCCAAATTTTGGCGACGTCGGTCAGGTGTTCGACCCCTTCGTTTACCTGGGATACCTAGCCGCCAAGACCGTACGCATAGCGCTGGGGACATCCAGTGCGGTACTACCGTTGCGCCATCCGATTCACCTGGCGAAAGCCGCTGCATCTGTCGATCAGTTATCCGGTGGACGCCTGCTGCTGGGCGTGGCATCCGGTGATCGCCCGGTCGAGTACCCTGCTTTTGATATTGATTTCGAGACGCGAGGGCAAAGGTTCCAAGACACCTTCCACGCGTTGCGGCAACTGACAGAAGAAACGTTCCCGAAGATGGGCACCAAGGGCCTGATCAGCATGGATGGGCAAACGGATCTTCTGCCCAAACCAGTCCATAACCGCATACCGGCGCTGGTGACAGGCACGAGCCGACAATCACTGCCATGGATCGCCGAACACGCTGATGGTTGGCTCTACTACATCCTGGATCACCAGACGCTCCGCGCTGCAGCCAAGGACTGGAAAGCCCTTGTTGCTGAGCATTGCCCAGGTAAATTCAAGCCCATGCTTCAAGGCATGAATTTCGACTTGGCAGCGAACCCGAATGAGATGCCTCAGAAGATTCACTCAGGCTATCGGATGGGGCGAAATGCGCTGATTCAGTTTCTGAAAGAGGATGAGCGTATCGGCGTTTCGCATATGGCGTTCAACCTCAAATATGGCTCAAGGCCAGCAGATGAGGTCATGGAAGAGCTCGCCGAATTTGTCCTTCCGCACTTCCCTAGCCACTAAACTTCAAGCCAATGAGTCCTGATTAATGTCCGTGTCACGCCCTCTGTGGCTATACATTTTGTTGTTGGGTGCCGTCACAGCGCTGCCACCACTCTCTATCGATATGGGATTGCCTGCAATTGCCGACATCAGTCAGGCGCTTGGCGTATCTCTAGCCTCCGCTTCTCAAACCCTGAGCGTGTTTATCTTCGGATTCGTGCTGGGGCCATTGCTCTTTGGGCCACTGTCTGACCGGATCGGTCGACGCCCTATTCTTCTCGCCGGCTTGGTGTTGTTCACCATCGCAGGCATTGCCTGCACCTTTGCTCAGGACATCACCCTGTTGCTCAGTGCGCGCTTCCTACAAGGATGCGCAGCCGGAGCGGCTGCAACACTTCCCATTGCCATTGTCAGAGACCGTTTTGAGGGTGTTCAAGCCCGCAAGCTGCAGAGCCATTTGGCACTGGTCAATAACCTTGCGCCGCTGATAGCACCACTGCTCGGCTCAGCGATTCTGGTGGTGGCTAACTGGCGGTGGATCTATGCCGCGCTGGCCGTATGCGGCGTGATTCTCTGGTGCCGTGCCCAAACGAGTTTTGATGAAACCGCTACGCGCAAAAGCTCCCATGCCGCCGCTTCGCTCCTCACTTCCTACCTGAGCGTTCTGAAGAGCAAGAGATTCTTGGTTTCGACCTTGATCATGGCTTTCAACTTCGCAGGTATGTTTGCCTATATCGCAGCCTCGCCCCTGGTGTTTATGAACAACTTGGGCCTGACCAGCGCTGGCTTTGCTGTGCTATTCGCTCTGACAGCCATGGGCACAATCTCAGGCTCTTGGATAAATGGAAAGTTGATACACGCGGGCTTTGCAGAGCACCGCGTGCTTGGCGGCGCATTGCTCGCTAGCTTGCTGATCAGCCTGGGATTGGTGGTCGAGTCCCAACTGGCCATTTACCCGCTTTACATCCTTACGGCGCTGGTGGTCTTGAGCAACCTGTGTACCGGCATTGTCATGCCAAACGCCACTCACTCGGCGCTTGAAGATCTATCTACAACTGCTGGGGCGGGTGCAGCGCTGCTACGTGCAACTCAAATGCTTGGAGGGGCCTGCGCAAGCCTGTTGGCCGGTGTGTTTTATGACGGCCAAACATCTCATGCCATGGCGGGGGTGATGCTTGCGTGTGCGGTGTTGGGTGCCCTGACTTTCGTGATCGGCTACCGCTCAGTCATGCCACACCCATTCGGCGAACAAGCCGGCTGATTCTTTCTTCATCTCCACTTATAAGGACTTCAAGATGCAACCACTGCGGTTTGTCATACTCCTCGGTAGCCTGAGAAAAGCCTCGTTTCATGCCACGCTGGCACGCTCGCTACCGTCCTTGGCGCCTGAAGGCGTTTCGATCGAGTTTCTGGGATCTGTGGGGGACATCCCGCATTATGATGCGGATGTTCAGGCCGAAGGTTTTCCGGAGTCAGTAGTGAAGATGGGCAAGGCCATCAAACAAGCCGATGCCGTCATCATTGTCACACCTGAGTACAACTACTCAGTGCCTGGCGTACTGAAGAATGCTTTGGACTGGATCTCACGCTTACCCGACACTCCATTTGCCGGGAAGCCCGTTGCGATTCAAACAGGATCACCTGGCCAGATCGGTGGGGCCCGTGCGCAATATCACCTGCGGCAGATATTGGTGTTTTTCGATGCCTTGGTACTCAACAAGCCCGAGGTCATGGTCGGTCAACTTCCCAGCAAGATTGATCAGGTCAATGACCAGATCAGCGACGCCCCGACCCGAGACTTCATTGCCAATCAACTGGTTGCACTGAGCAAAATGGTTTCACGGGGCTAGGTCTAGCATGCGCTGAGGATGTGCCGACTTGCTCGTCACATCCTCGCAGTGGCCCCCCCCAAAAAAAAATTGTGGATCTGAGCTCAATTTTGAGTACCCCATCCAAGCGTTTATCGCCTTTGATGGCGACGTGGTAGTGCCGCCCGCTGCACCTGATCACATTTCAGGAAAAGCGCTGCGGATAACCATGCAGCTTGTACAAGCGATCGTTCACTATCAGTAAGACATTCCTGACCGTGGCAATTGGTCATTGCGTACACCGCCATTAGAAGGGGCCTACTAAGGCCACCCCGAGCTGCTTTGGCATTGAGGGTAGGGATTTACTCCTCTCTCCGAAGCCATGTAGCGTTTTACTCAACTCTGTAGCGAGTAGCGCGGCGTTTATAAACATTCTTTCAACTGACACACTGGGTTCTATGTTTCCTAGGAGCGTGACCCCATGACTGCACTGTCCATCCTCGACCTCATTCCCATCAACGCCGGCAGTACTCTGGCTCAAACCTATGAGAATTCAGTAAAGCTTGCTCAGCATGCAGAGGCATGCGGATACCGACGTTACTGGCTCGCCGAACACCACAACATGCCTGGCATTGGCTCCTCGGCAACCACACTGTTGATGAGCCATCTCGCAGCAAACACCACCTCGATCCGCATTGGCTCCGGGGGAATCATGCTGCCGAACCACTCGCCGCTCACAGTGGCTGAACAGTTTGGTACCTTGGAAACGCTTTATCCTGGTCGCATTGATCTCGGGCTTGGTAGGGCTCCAGGCGCAGACAGCATGACAATGCGAGCGTTGCGCCGCTCCGCTGAAACCAGCGCAGATCAATTCCCATCGGACGTCGTCGAGATCCTCGACTACTTCGAAGACAACGGTCGCCAGCCTGTGCGCGCTGTTCCTGGCGCGGGGCAGGACATCCCTGTTTGGATTCTTGGTTCCAGTACTTATGGAGCAGGTTTAGCCGCTCACTTGGGATTGCCGTATGCGTTCGCCTCCCACTTCGCTCCCAGGATGATCAAGGAAGCTCTGCAGGTTTATCGCTCACAGTTCAGACCATCCCACCACTTGGACAAGCCGTACGTGATGGCTGGGATCAACGTTTTCGCAGCCGAAACGCGCGCGGAAGCGGAATTCATCGCAAGCTCGCATCGAAAATGGGTTGCAGGCGTTCACACTGGAAATATCACGCTACTACCGGAACCCGTTGAGGGCTACATGCAGGCTATTCCTCCAAATCTTCGCGCAAGCTTGGAGCGTGAACTTGCTTTCACTGCAATCGGCACGCGCGAAGACGTGCGCTCGACAATGATGGAATTCATAGAGTTCACAGGGGCTGATGAACTCATGATCGATGCTCGGATCTTTGAGCCAGCAGCTCGCCGTAAATCCTACGAAATCGCCGCTCAAGCGCTTGCTGATGAGGTCGATTGAGAAAAACTTCGAGCGGCGCCTAGCCGCTCGTAGGTAGTCGCGCGCTTGTCTATTGCCATATTCAAAAACAGCAATTTAGAGTAGAAAAATACTCAACTCAGTTACTACTAACCGTGCCTTTATCTGCACAGACGATATTGGCAAAGTTACATCCTGCAAGATCCATCCCCGGCGAAGTATCGCCGCAACAAGAAGTGGCGAGCATCCCATCGCCCTCCTCCCCATCAGGCTCGCCTTGAGGCGCGCCACTCCAACTCAACACAAAGGATGAAAACCATGCCTTTAGCTTTATGGGCGCTGGCCCTCAGTGCATTCGGCATCGGAACGACTGAATTCGTCATTGCAGGGCTTCTGCCCCAAGTGGCCGCAGACTTCAATATTTCCATCACCCAAGCCGGTAACTTGGCCACCGTATACGCCTTGGGCGTGTTTGTCGGCGCGCCGCTCTTGATCATCTTGGGCACCCGAATTCCTCGCAAAGGCATGCTCATGCTTTTGATGAGCCTGTTTATCATTGGCAACTTCGTCACAGCAACCGCAAGTGATTTCAATATCGCTCTGCTGGGTCGCCTTGTGACCTCTTTGACGCACGGCGCATTCTTCGGCATTGGTGCAATCCTCGCCGCCGACCTAGTTGCGCCAAACAAGCGTGTTCAGGCCATCTCCTTCATGTTTTCAGGCCTGACTGTAGCCAACCTGTTAGGCGTCCCGGTAGGTACGTGGCTAAGCCAAGTAATGAGCTGGCGTGACACTTTCTACGCAATTACTGCGGTGGGTGTGCTGGGGTTCGTTGGCGTCATGATGTTGGTACCCAAGATCCCGAACCACGAGCGCCCTCAAATCAGGAAAGAATTCGCAGCGTTTGCGAACACCCGTGTGTTGCTAGCGATGGGTATCACTGTCTTCGGCCCAGCGGCCTTCTTCACCTCGATTACCTATATCGCGCCGATGATGGTCGACATCGCCAGATTCAATCCTGCTAGCGTGACATGGCTAATGGTCGTCTTCGGTCTCGGCCTGTTCCTCGGCAATATCCTGGGTGGCCGTTACGCTGACAGGGCTCTGATGCCGCTGCTTTATCTGACGCTGGGTGGCCAGGCAATCGTCTTGCTGATCTTCAGCGTGACCGCGCACAGCCAGATCATGTCGGTGGCCTGTATCCTGCTCATGGCTGGATTCGGCTTCGCGACCGTCTCCCCTATCCAGAAACTTGTAATGGACAAGGCGCGAGTGGCAGGAGCTCCAACGCTGGCATCTGCGGTAAACATCGGCCTGTTCAATCTCGGCAACGCTATTGGCGCTTGGATCGGTGGCCTCGTAATTGCTGCTGGTCTTGGCCTGGCATCCCCCAACTGGGCAGGCGCTCTGCTCTCGGTGATTGCGCTTTTGCTCGCGCTGGCGTCTGGCGCGCTTGATCGTAAGCACAGCGAATCCGCCTCACTCCAGACCGCTTAAATGTTGATGCCTCCTAGCTGGCAGCGCTAGAAAGGCTTGAGAGGTAGCGCTAAAAGCGCTGCCTCTCAAGTTTCGAGATCGTCACTCGTTGGATATGAAGCTCATCGTAGCGTCTGACTCACCGCTTTTCCTGCTTCATATGCACTGATGCTCCCGTATCAGGCTTTCCCTCATTTGCTTGGTGCGTTTCAGTATCCCCGAAGCAGCCTGACAACAAAAATACTGTTGCCAAAGCCATGCCTAAATTTCTAACCCTTATCATCGCAATACCTCCTATCGAATACCTCTAATCCGAGATTAATCCGATATAGCGGTTCCATAATTGCCTGGTTTACTCTGAGTAGAATAAAAATCACCAATAGGCTTAGAGCTTTTGACTACGATCCGACTTTGGACAGACATTCAAAAGCTTGAGGCGTGCGTGTCAGAGAAGGGCCAAGTTCTGCGCTACAAGATGATGCACCGTGCGCGAGTCGCTTTTCCTTGGTCTATCTTCAAGGGAGGGGCGATGTATATAGGTGTAGACTTGGAGTCTACTAACAGTAAACCAAGCTATATTTTTTGCGCGCGAAAACTTATGACATCCTTAAGATCATTTCTTAATGGACGGCAAACATGTCTAGACGTAGCCCTTCCTACACAAGTACCGCAAAACTGTTGCACTGGTCGATGGGCAGCATTTGGATTGGAGTGTGGATCGTAGGTGCCTTGGCAGTGTACTTCCGAGAAGAGCTGAATCCTTCCCATGGGCTGACTTTTTGGCACAAGGCGTTTGCCAGTGCCCTTCTGTTCCTCCTAGTGATCAGGGTGGCATGGCGAGCTACTCATCAACCGCCTGCCATGCCGGAGAACATTTCTCCTCCCATGAGGCGCCTGGCGCATGCTGGTCATTTCATCCTGTATGCGCTTGCACTGATAGCGCTGCCAATTTCAGGATGGGTGTGGAGTTCGGTCGCTGACAAGCCGATCATGGTGTTGGGGCTGTTTAAATTGCCGGCGCTGGTAGCGCCTCAGCCGGACGCTTACGACTTAGCAAAATGGGTGCATGTCATTTTTGCTTGGAGTTCCGCTGTGCTTGTCTTGGGCCATGTGGCGATGGCCTTGAAGCATCACTGGATTGATCGAGATGGAGTGCTCCTGAGCATGGCGCCTGATTTCCATCGCAAGAAGCCTCTTGACCGCTGACTAAGTTGGATAGCGATAGGCTGGTATTCCTCGAATTCGGGTAACTTGCCGGTTCGATAGCCTTCCGGCAAGTCACCTACTCAGGCTACGTCCCCACTCCAGATAAAGTACTTCGGCAACTGCACCAGATCCCATCGCAATCATCGCGGAGTTGATTCTCGCAGGAAAGGAGAACCTGTCGGTGCACTTCTGCTGCCCAGGTCACCACGACTGCGCCTTTTGAATGAAGCACTTCGATTCGAGTCGTGGCTGGGAGAGGTTGGGTCTCAATTGTCGACTCCTAAACCTTGAGCGGAACAGAGACAGTTTTCAGTGGCAGGTTTTTCTGCCCATGCATCCGACACCATTTAAAGGCGAGATTGGCACTGAGGTTGTGGGTCAGGCGACATTGGCAATCTATGTGCCAGCTTGCGGGCAAGCTGAAATAAGCACACGATTTGAGGCTCTTCTGAGTGCCTATGGTTTCAATCCGGTAGAGCGAAGCTATGCCACGCTGCGCTTGGACACGATCAATGCTTGGGACAGCGAAGACTTCGTCAAGGTGATCAAGGCCACCGGGTGCAAGCAGATAATCATCGCCGGTGTCGTAACGGATATGTGTATGGCGTTCCCGACCCTGTCGGCACTGGAGGGAGGTTTTGATGTGTTCGTGGTGACTGATGCGTCCGCCACCTTCGATACCACCGTGCAGCAAGCCGCGTGGAGCCGCATGACTCAGGCCAGCGCACAAATGATGAACTGGTTCTCGGTAGCTTGTGAGCTGCACCGCGACTCGCGCAACGACATTGAAGGCCAGGGGAACTTGGTATCGCAGCAGATTCCCAGCTACCACAAGATGAACAGCTACTCGGCGGTGACGGCACATCAATCGTAAATTTGATGTGAAACTCAAGGGCCGCATTGCGGGGTTTAGGCGTGTCCTACACGTGAGACAGCCTCATGGCTCAATGAATGGAGCCTATTACGCCGCCTTTTATAGCCAAACAAAGATCACTTGGTCAGCCAGAACTCTAAGGTGGGCAATAGCGAACGGTTATTTCATCCGAATAATATGCATCGCATACAAAAGACGCTCATACGCATCCGGTTTAGGTTGAACCTCCGTTGCTTATAGGAACTCCCAAACCTAAATCTAGGAGAAACGTATGACCCAGACAGCTTTGGTCGTGGGCGCCAGCGGCATCGTCGGCAGCGCCATCACTCAGTTACTCATCGACAACAAGTGGCAGGTCGCCGCGCTGTCGAGGCATCCGTCACAAGTGCACGGCGTAATACCTGTCGCGGCAGACCTTCAGGATCCCGCTTCGCTGGAACATGCGCTGGCGGATTTGAAACCCACTCATGTGTTCATTACCACGTGGTCACGGCAAGCCACAGAAGCCGAGAACATTCGTGTTAATGCCGCCATGGTTCGCAATGTGCTCACCGCCATTCGCCCAGCCAAGAGCGTCGAGCACGTAGCGCTGGTCACTGGCCTGAAACACTACCTCGGCCCGTTCGAAGCGTATGGAAAAGGCAGCCTTCCGCAAACACCCTTCCGCGAAGAGCAGGGTCGCCTGGATGTCGAGAATTTCTATTACGCCCAAGAGGACGAGCTCTTCGCCTCTGCTGAAAAGGACGGCTTCACGTGGAGCGTTCATCGCCCGCATACCGTCACCGGGGTTGCCGTAGGCAACGCGATGAACATGGCAACCACCCTCGCCGTCTATGCCTCGATTTGCAAACAAACCAATCGCCCTTTTGTGTTTCCCGGATCAAGAGTGCAGTGGGACAGCCTTACCGATATGACGGATGCCCGTCAGTTGGCGAGACAACAACTGTGGGCGGCCACCACGCCGGCTGCAGCCAACCAAGCATTCAACGTCACCAATGGCGATGTGTTTCGTTGGAAATGGATGTGGAGCCGAATTGCCGAGTATTTCGACTTGCCTGCTGCCGATTATCCCGCTTCACTTTCACCCCTTGAGCAGCAGGTGACTGACGACCAAGCCGTATGGACGAACCTGGTTGCGGAACACGGTTTGAAAGAACCGGATATTGGTCGCTTGGTGTCCCCATGGCACACCGATGCAGACCTTGGTCGACCAATCGAAGTTGTCACGGATATGTCGAAAAGCCGTGCCATGGGCTTCACCGCCTACCAGGCGAGTGATCAAGCATTTTTCGACGTGTTCGACAAACTACGCGAAATGCGCTTGATACCCTAGGTCGTTTCAGAACAGGTTTTCTCAGAAGATTCCAAGGAAAGGAGAAGGAAAATGGCAGGCGAATACTCGTTGTCCGACGTGCTGGAAAGGATGTATCAGAATCAGCTCGCTCTAGAAGCGGCATTAATGGAATTGACGTTGCACGCTGAAGCTCAGGGGCACGCAGACGTCGGAGACAATGTCCGAGGAGCGCTTTACGCAATTGGTGAAAACGCTGGCCACATCAAGCAAGGTTTGGCACGCCTCAAGAAGTCTCTATGAATACCTCTTACATTTTTTTCACGTCCATCGGCGTACGGTGAAGTCAGCTCCTTTTACGATTCACAGCCCGCACTCCCCATGGCGGGCTTTTTTTTGCCGCAATAATGCTTCGAGTAAGCATGTTTGGTTTGGTTTGGAGGCTCGAAACCTCTTCATGGCAGATCAATATCGAGCATCAGCGGATCTGATTTTAAGGTGGGCACTGAGAGAGGCCGGCCACTGCAGTTTTGAAGTGGCTGACTGGTAACCAGATTTAGGGAAACCGATTTTTTTCTCGAAATAGGCAGGCTGCAGAAAATGGAGGTTTGGCTAAGCTCGCAGTGACGTCAGCATGACGCTTGAGCTCGGGATGGTCTGCATGACGCAAAGGGAGCTGCTACATGGAACCTGATATTAGATCATTGGTTGCTATAGGCTTGGCTGTAGTCACTTGTCTCGTTTTCTTCCTTCGCCACCTAATGTTGCGGCGGTGGCATCGCCAGGAGCAGGAAGCGTTTATGACTGCATTGCGATCCCTACACATCTCTCACTTCGAGCTGCTCTTAGACAGAACTGTCTTTCCTAGTAGGCTCTCGCCTGGTGAGGTGTACCGGATAATTCATAATCAAAACGACGGATACTTTCTCTATCTTCATACGAGAGGATCACCGGGAGTTCTTCAGCCATTGAGTAAAGAGCGCGCAATGCTTGCAGTGGAGTTGAATAGCTAGCTGAGATGGTCGGTATAGCCACAAATCGACATATGGTCGCCCCAATCAACGCTTCAACAAGGCTGACCCGGTTATCACTACTTCGAGACTTAGAAGACTTTCAATGAGCGTTGGGCATCCTATTGATCCGAACTACTCTCCTCACGTCGTGCTTTTGGAGCCTGTTCGCAGTGGCGTGGATGTACAACCTGATTAGTTTTTAGCTTTTGTACCGACCATTGATGGTACTGAATTGGCCGATGCCTCAAGTCACTATCTTGTTTTCACGGTTACGAACATTTTGATGCGGTCATGAATCTCTTGCAGCGCATGGCGAAAAGGTTCATGCCTTTCACTGGTCGTTGGGTCTTCAAAATTCCACACGATGACCTCACCGGAGGACGGCATACGTGAGCTCTCTTCGGAAGACTTATCACACAGAGTGATCACGTAATGAAACTCTTGCCCATCAAATTCATTGATCGATTTGCTACGCAAGCCAATGGTCTCAATGCCAATGTGATCAAGGGACTCCACGGTTCGCGGATCGACCTCGCCGAGCTCCAGGCCGGCACTGAATGCTTCGAAGTTTGATGAGTCAGTGTGGCTAAGCAGGGCCTCCGCCAAAAGCGAACGGACGTCGTTTTTGGCGCAGACAAACAGCACCCGGATTTTGTCAGCCATTTCTTTCCCCCTCCCGATCCAACGGTGATCTGAGAAAACGACATCGCTTAGTAAAGCAGCGTTTTTATCATCCGACCTCTAGTCGGTGGCGATGTACTATTTCCAAATCTTTCATTGCTCGCGCCGATTTAGCCTGCGTCCTCCAGCACATGCAGGAGGTCAACAAACTGGCGTGTGAGCTTGTGATTTCTATCGAGGTGAATCAGAGGCTGGCACCGTTCATGAGACTCACGCATCTTGATCGAATTGCCGAGATAGACAGGAAGAATCGGCAATCCTTCCTTGATGAGTTCTTCGACCAAATTACGGTGGAAACCCGTCGTGGTCAGATAGTGGTTGATGACAATTCCCTCCACCACTAACGATTCGTTATGGTCAGCTTGTAGTTCGGCCACTTGTGCCAGTACCTGGTACAAAGCTTGGCGAGCGAATGTATCGCAATCAAATGGAATCAGAACCGCATCAGCAGCGATGAGCGCACTGAACGAATAAAAATTCATCGCAGGAGGCGTGTCGATGTATATCCGGTCGTAATCCTGGGAAATGTCGTCCAACAGCCGCCGCAGCTTGTTTATCTTGAATTTCGCTTCCAGCTTTGGCTGCAAATCCGCGAGCTCGCCGCTGGCCGTGATGAGGTGAAGATTGTCGTAGGGTGTCTCTACGATCCGAGCACGGCTTTTTTTGGGGGCAGGCCCTGAAGACAATGTTTGCTTGAAAAAGTCTGCGATACCCACCGGGATATCATCACCGAACAGGCCCGTCAGATAGTAAGTGGAATTGGCCTGGGCATCCAGATCAACAACGAGCGTTCGATAGCCTTCCATTGCGCTTGCAGCAGCCAGGTTGCACACGATGCTCGACTTGCCAACACCTCCCTTTTGATTGAAAACAACACGACGCATCGATGCCCTTCCTGCGGCAAAAGACTTCAGTTTATCGATTTCCCGCGAACCCACAGCAACAACTTGATGAATTTTATATTGCAGCCCTCGTAGGCAATGGCAGCAACGACCCATAGCTCTGCTACGCTTTGCCAACATCCTTTTATGCGAGGTCGATGATGTCTTTTGTCGACAATTTTGTTGCCCAGATTATTTCCTTGGAAGTCTCCCTTTATCACTCGCGCGCCAGGATAAAAGCCAACAGCGACAGCGAAGCGCTGCATGATTTGAGGATTGCGGTACGGAAAATACGCAGTCTCTTGCGCCCTCTGCGCAACATGCCGGAGGTAGCCGCGTTGAATCAATCTGCAGCCGAAGTCGGCAGAGCGACTACACTCACCAGGGATCTGGAGGTCATCATCGGCGAGCTGCAAAAAAGGGGCTATTCGCACCAGGCGGAGAGCCGAAGTGCAGCCCGGATAGAACAGTACCGAGAGATCGCCGCCAGCACGGTGCTCGACAAATTATTCGCCGAATTGGATCAATGGCCGGAGCTATTCAGGACAGCAGAGAGAGCAGGCGAACTGGTTGATGTCAAAAGACAGATTGAGAAAGCACTGAAGAAAAGAATCACTCAATTGGTTGCTGGACTTCGCGATAAAGACTTTGATCGACACGAGTTACGGATCATCGTGAAAAACGCGAGATACCTATCCGATGCGTTTCCGACACTGTCACCACTCAAGGCAAAATCCAGAGATCAATTGAAGTCGGTACAAACATCACTTGGCTCATGGCACGATCACCATCAGTGGTGCCTGCGAGCTGAGGCTGAACCGGACTTGCTCGAAATCGCCCCCTATTGGGAGGCCGCGTCAGAACAGGCGCTGGCAGATGCTGAGCTGAAGCTGGCATCACTGCTTGATCACTTGAAGAAGGATCTGGCGGAGTAAAATTGGCCATCCCACTGAGGCGATGTGGTCGCGTGGTTAGCTGAATTCAAACGCTTCAACGGCGCCCACTGGAAAAAGTGAGCGCCGCCAGACAGTCGCTAAACAATCAAACTAGAGCAACCTTGCTTACCTCTACATCTCAACCTGCGTGCCCAATTCGATCACTCGATTCAGCGGCAAATTGAAGTATTTAAGGTTGCTGTTGGCGTTCTTGAGTAGAAAGGCGAACAGGCTTTCTCGCCAACGAGCCATCCCGATACGCTTGGTCGGAATAACTGTTTCGCGGCTAAGGAAGTAGGTGGTACGCATCGGACTGAAATCCAGCTCATTCAAGTGACAGAGACTCAACGCTGCGGGTACGTCAGGCTCCTCGATGAACCCAAAGTGCAGGCTAACTCGGAAAAACCCCTCGCCGTACGCCTCGACCTCAAACCGCCGATCAGCAGTCACACGCGGGCTGTCTTCAGAGACCACCGTTAGCAAAACCACCTGCTCGTGCAGAACCTGGTTATGCAAGAGGTTGTGCAAGAGCGCATGGGGGACAGCATCAGCCTTGGCCGTTAGAAACACTGCAGTACCTTGAACCCGATGCGGTGGCTGCGAACGTATGCTGCTGATGAACAACGGCAGAGGAAGTGCGGTCTCGTCCAAGCGCTCAACGATGATCTTCCGCCCCCGCTTCCAGGTGGTCATCAAGATAAACAGACCAATGCCTGCGATCACGGGGAACGCACCGCCTTGAAAAATCTTCGGCGCGTTGGCCGCGAAATACAGACCGTCTACTAGCAGAAAGCCCAGCAGCAACGGAATGGCCAGCCAACGCGGTGTTTTCCAGAGGAGAAGCACTACAGCCGAGGACAAGATGGTCGTGATCAGCATTGTGCCCGTCACAGCGACCCCGTAGGCAGCAGCCAAAGCACTGGACGACTCGAAGCCAATCACCAGCAACACTACACCGACCATTAACGCCCAGTTGACCGTCCCGATGTAGATCTGCCCCTGCTCTTGGCTGGAGGTGTGCTGGATAAACATACGAGGGACGTACCCTAGTTGGATGGCCTGGCGCGTCAGGGAGAAAGCACCGGAGATTACGGCTTGAGAAGCGATGATGGTCGCCAGTGTGGAGAGCGCGACCATAGGCAGCAGTGCCCAGCTCGGCGCTAGTAAATAGAACGGGTTGCGCACTGCCTCTGGGTTTTCCAGGATCAACGCGCCTTGGCCAAAATAATTGAGTACCAGCCCCGGCAACACCAACATGAACCATGCACGAGAAATCGGCTTGCGGCCAAAATGTCCCATGTCGGCATACAGTGCTTCAGCACCGGTCAATGCCAACACGACGGCGCCCAAAATGGCTACACCCATGCCTGGATGAGCAACAAAAAACTGTACTGCCCAAACAGGGTTTAGCGCTTGCAGCACTTCGGGGCGCTGCAAAATGCCGTGGATACCGAGGGCGCCCAGCACCACAAACCACAGCACCATGACAGGGCCAAATAGGATGCCGATTCGAGCTGTGCCATGTTTCTGTATCAAGAACAGGGCGACGAGCACGACCACTGATATAGGCACGACCCAGCGCTCGATACCATCAAATGCTAACTGCAGCCCCTCTACCGCCGAGAGCACCGAAATAGCCGGGGTGATCATGCTGTCCCCGTAAAAAAGTGCCGCACCGAACAGACCGAGCAGAACCAGTATCTTGCTCATGTGCGGATAAGGTGCTGACGCACGGCGGGCTAAGGCAGTCAACGCCATGATGCCGCCTTCGCCCTGATTGTCGGCACGTAAAATGAACAATACGTATTTGATCGAGACTACCCAGATCAATGACCAAAAGATCAATGACAGGATGCCAAGTACGCCATCGTGATTCACTTGAACACCGTAGTGCCCGGAAAAGACCTCTTTCAAGGTGTAGAGGGGGCTAGTGCCAATGTCTCCGTAAACCACACCTACAGCGGCGACAAGCAAGCCCACCCCGGATGTTTTGGATAGGGAGTCTGTGTGTGTAACGGTTGCGGTCTCACTCAAGGTGACGCCCTCTCAATTAGCGGGGAGTAACTGCATGCCATCCTTGGGCAATACGTTTTTCCAGGGCCAACTGCAGAGCAAGGCACATGGACGATCTAAAAAATCGGGGCCAGTATCGTGGTGAGCAACAAAATCTACCGTAAAGAAACCGTAAAAACTCGTATCAATATTCCCAACAATCCGTCCTCGCCATGCCTCCTTTTGTAATTGCAACATTAGGAGCATGAAATTTTCTTTAAAGGACGAATGAGATTTATTCCCATAGCCTAGGCCCGCGTTTTTTGATTCGATTCAGGTAGGACGGTCTCGATCAACGCGTCTACTCAGCGGCTATGGAAACTCCTATGCAACATTTGAAAAATCTCATCGCGAGTATCTGTTTGCTAGTTGCAGGTCAGTCGATGGCAAATGCGACGACCTATCCCGTAACGGTGACCGATGTTGCCAATCGCCAAGTAGAGATTGCGCAAGAGCCTAAGCGAATCGTCCTTCAGGATGGCCGTGACCTATTCACCTTGGCCCTGCTCGACCGCCAGGATCCTTTTAAGCGCATCGTCGCTTGGAACAACATCGTCAAGCGTGCCGATCCGAACACCTGGAAAGTGTTCGAGCAGCAGTGGCCGGAATCGGCGAATCGTGCGACGGACATGAAGTTCGGCGATGAAGGCGATCTCAATCTGGAAGCGATAGTTTCGGCACATCCTGACCTGCTGGTTTTCCAGACCCGCGCCCGCGCCTCCTTGGAGAGTGCTGGTGTCGCGCAAAAGCTCGCGGCACTCAAAATCCCCGTGGTGTTTGTCGACAGCGACATTGATCCCGTGGTCAACAGCCAGAAAACCGTAGCTCTGTTAGGCAAAGTGCTCAATCGCGAAGCAGAAGCGAAGGCATACCTTGATTTCTATCAGAATCATCTCGCCAAGATCGATCAGAACATCAAGCAACACACGCAAAAACCCTTGGTGTTCGTCGAGGCAAAAGCCGGCCAAGGCGGTGCGTCTGCATGCTGTTTCACTCATGGTGACGTGTACTGGGGGAAACTCGTGCAAGCCGCCGGAGGGCAGAACTTAGGGTCTAGCTTACTGCTCGGTGCAACCGGTGACGTGACACTGGAAACGGTGCTCAGCAAAAAGCCCGACGTCTATGTGATGACTGGCTCACAGTTCCCAGGTTCGACCTCTGTCGCACCGCCATTTGGTTTTGGTGATAGTGTGCAGCAGCCGATGATAGATCGCTCATTGAGCCTGCTGCAGGAGCGTCCTGGATTCGCCCAATTGAAAGCCAGCCAGAACGCTCGGGTGTACGGAATCTATCACCAGTTTTACGCAAGCTCCTGGAACATTCTCGCGCTCGAATACCTCAATCAAGCGTTCTATCCCGACAGCGGACAGCACCTAGATACAGCCGAAAGCCTCGCCACGCTTTTCAGCCTTACCGGATTGGAAGCCGTGCCCGCCGTCCTCTACTCGCATGCGCCCGCCAATGACTGAGTTACCAGCGGCCATGGCGATATCCGGCCCTCTCGTCCCGCCCTCCCCCCAGGCCCACTACGCTCATACCATTTGGCGACGTAGCGCGTTACTGACCCTCTTGTTGGTGTTGGCACTTGCAGCATTCATTGCTGACCTGATCGTCGGCTCCGGGACGCTCACACTGGGCGAAGCTATAACCGGGTTGCTACGTCCCGACAGTGTCGATTCCAGCACCCGGGTAATCCTTTGGGAGCTGCGGATGCCGATGACACTGATGGCGGTACTAGCCGGCACCTGCTTGTCGCTCTCGGGATTGATTATGCAGTCCGTCCTCGACAACCCGCTCGCAGAGCCTTTTACGCTAGGTATCTCGTCAGCCGCAGGTTTCGGTGCGTCACTGGCACTCGCCTTCAACCTATCTTTTAGCCATGCGTTGCCAGGATTGAGCGCCGACCTGATAGTCACCGCCAACGCGTTCCTATTCTCGTTAACGACAGTTGGAATCATCCTGCTGCTGACACGCGGACATGTGGGCCTTCAGGCCATCACGTTGCTGGGAATCGCGATGCACTTTGTCTTCAGCTCACTGTTGGGGATGGCTCAATACGTGGCGAGCACCGATCAATTGCAAAGCATCGTGTTCTGGCTGATGGGCTCGCTGCTGCATGCCACCTGGAACAAAGTCACGTTGTGTGCCGTGATCGCAACCATCGCAATTCCGGTCGTGCTGCTCCAAGCCTGGGCGTTGACGGCGTTGCGCAGCTTTGGCGAACAGGCCGTGGTGTTCGGCATTCCGGTGCGCCGACTGCGCACGACGATGTTGGTATTGGCGGCGCTGTTGGCGGGCGCTGTCACTTCGGTGGTGGGTGTGATCGGCTTTGTGGGCCTCGTCGCGCCGCACGTTGCAAGGCTGCTAGTGGGCGAAGACCAGCGCTTCACCATCGGCGTGACCATTGCTTGCGGAATCATCTTCGTGACCCTGGCCTCTCTGGCCAGCAAATTGATCGTCCCCGGTGCCGTGTTACCCATCGGCATGGTCACCTCACTAATTGGTCTGCCATTCTTTATCATTCTTATCCTGCGCGACCGGAGGCTGACGTCCCGATGAGTTTCACTACCACCAACTACCGGGTGACTTTGCGCGGCAAGCCTATTCTCAAGGGATTGAACGTGAACGTTGACGCCGGCAACACAATGGCTTTGCTGGGTGCCAACGGTGCGGGGAAGTCGACCTTCATGAAAGGATTGTGCGGACTCGTGCCTGCTTTCGGTTTTGCCAGCATCAACGGCACGGCATTACTGGGGATGTCTCCTGCCACCCGCGCGAGGATGATTGGCTACGTCGCGCAAGATCTCGCGCATCTCGACGTACGACTGTCGACCTATGAGCTCTTGCTGCTCGCTCAGCAAGGCAGTGCACGCAGCTGGAAAACCAGCGCAGAGGCGCGATACAAGGCAACCGAACTGCTTGAGCTGCTTGGATTGCAACGTTTCGCCGAGAAACAGCCTGGTCAACTTTCCGGTGGCGAACGACAGATGATTTACCTTGCCCTAGCGCTAATTCGCAGTCCGCAACTACTGCTGCTGGATGAACCCACCTCGGCTTTGGATTTGGCCAATCAATTACAGATTCTTGATGCCGTCAGCGAGTACACACGCAAGCACAACATCGTCACGCTGGCGATCTTTCATGACATGAATCTGGCCAGTCGCTACGCGGACGACACGCTCATGCTTGATCAGGGCATCGTGCATTGCTGCGGCCCAACGAGAACCACATTAACCCCAGAAAATCTGGCGCAGGTGTATGGGGTTGACTGCAGAGCGCTGAGCGTCGAAGCCGGCGCCTTCACAGCGATCTATCCAGTATCGGTGATTGCGCCCGAGAGCCAGGCTGGCGGTAGATAAAATTTACGGTTTATGTGAGATCACGGTTCTAATTAAGAGGTAATCTTGATGCCACAAGGCAACGTCGCGCGCGCCGGTAAGGCCAGGGCATAGATGAAGGTGAGTCATTCTGAAAAAAGGTGCTCTGCCAGTCAAAACTTGCGTGACCTGCGGTCTTCCCTTCACATGGAGAAAAAAGTGGGCGCGCTGCTGGTATGAAGTTCGCTACTGCTCGGAGCGCTGCCGGCGCAGCAAAGGCTGAATTAAAAAAAGGGCCATTAGAGGCCCCTTTATTGTTAGATCTAAGATTACTTTTTGAGCCAAGACTCGACGGTCGCAGCGCCGTGCTCTGCTTTCCAATCTTTCAACGTCTTATGGTTGCCGCCTTTAGTTTCGACGACTTCGCCTGTGTGAGGGTTTTTATAAACCTTCAACTGGCGAGGCTTGCGACTGCCCACTTTGGACTCGGCTACTGGAGCGCGACGGACTGCTTGAGGATCGAGCAGGTTGATCACGTCCTTGAGGCTATAGCCGTATTTTGCGAGCAAATCGCGCAGCTTCGTTTCGAATTCAATTTCTTTCTTGAGGCCAGCGTCGCCTTTGAGGGCTTCGAGCGCTTGGAGCTGTTCGGCTAGGTGTTTTTCCAGCTGGCGGAATTCGGCAAGTTTTGACATGACAAGTCTCGGTTAGATAGATAACTAAGAGTATATTGCATATCTGCTTTTCGTGCCTGCTCGGTGACTAGGCTACGGAAAATTATCAGTTAGTACTATGACCCAGCCGAAAATCAAACAATTCTGTGTAGGTCTCAGCGCTCCTCCAGAGGAGAACCTTAGGCTCACCGAGTTAGTCAATCGTTGACACCAGATGCTAGAGATACTGCAATCTACCGAGGATTTACCGATCAATAGCGCGTCAGAGAGAATAAGATCGGTACTTCGCGATTGCCTAAATTAAAGGAACCCTATGTGAGCAAATATTTGGTTTTATTATTGGTTAGTGTCACAGGCATCGCTCAGGCGCAATCCCTATGTTCAACAACATGGTATCAATCGGTCGAAAAGGTTCTGCATACGGCTGATACTCAAGGGCACGGATCGGATTTAGGTTCTAACGAATGGAAGTCGGTGATCGAATTCAAGCTCGGGGTTCGCGATCGACCAGATGTTCCTGAGCGAAGCTCAGAGCAATGGTGCCTGTACGTTGATCAGCAAATCAGTGAGATGTGGGCGACCGAAGCGCGCATGAGAAAATTGTTGATTGTCAATGAATCACCTGACCCATCGTACGAATGCACAAAAGTGAAGCCTAGTGGTATTGAAGCAAAGATATGTGAAGACAAAGCGCTATCGGCCCTCGATCGCAAGCTCTCGGCAGTATATGCCAGTGTAAGCACTAAGGCCGGCAACGAGCATGCTCCACGGCTCAAAGCAGAGCAGCGGGGATGGATTAAGGGGCGAAACGACTGCTGGAAGAGTAATGATGTCGCTGCATGCTTGCGCATGGAATATCAATCCCGCATCGCTGAGTTGCAAGCACGGTACCGACTGGTAGCTGGCACTGGGCCTATCTATTACGAATGCGACGGCAACTCCGCGAACGAGATAACTGCCATGTTCTTCGAAACTGATCCACCGACATTGATCGCCGAGCGTAGCGACAGCGTATCGCTGATGTATCAGCAACCGAGTGGCAGTGGCATCAAGTACGTCGGGCCCAATGAATCGCTTTGGGAGCATCAGACCGAAACCATAATCATCTGGGGATATGGCGCCCCCGAAGAGCTTTGCAAAAGAAAGCCTTAAGCAGCGATTTCAATCAAGCGGCGAAATTACGAATGCTTGAACGGCAACATTCTGCCGAAAGCACTCAACAGCGACTGCTTTCGCGCAAGCCTGCACTTTAAGAGCTGACATGACTTGTCACCTAAGCAATTACATCTGCTGGCGATGGTCATCCGTAACCTGCCGCGCGTGACGCGCACTGGTAACAACCCGAGGGGAATTAGGACTAAAAGAACGGCCCAGCAAACCGGGCCGTACTATTCAGGCGTGACATAATCTACCAGCAATATTTCACACCAAACTGACCAGCGGTCTCGCTCTGATTAGCAGTTGCTATCTGGGTGCTCAAGTGACCCCAGGCGCTCCATCCGCTGCCGATATCAACCTCAGCGCCGACCTTTACCTCATACGTATCATTCGCTGTGCTAAGTTTGCTGGTGATATTGTTGAACGACATTGCACTGTCGTCCTCACTGTGCCACCAGTTCACGGCAACAAAGGGTTGTATGCGAGTGCCCGATTTTTCCGTCGGACGGACATATGCTCGGGCCCCCAAGCGCGTGGTGACGTTATCCGAAGCCTTCGATTTGACCGTAGTACCATTCTCTTCTCGGTGCTTGTCTGCCTTGAAGTTCGTATAGATTACCTGCGCTTGCGGTTCTAGGTAGTAAGCCTTGCTCTCCCCTTGTCCCATGTTTAAGGCATAGCCGGTTTCAACCGAAGCCGACAACGTTCTGCTGCGATAGCTTTCGCGAGCCAAGCCATCACCTTTGACACCGTTCTCATAATGTCCGGATTGCAACCAGGTATCGACATATGCACCCGTCGAATCAACACCGTTCTGAAACCAAGTACCGTACATACCCACGCTGTAGCCTTCCACCTCCCCCTTAGCGTTGTAGCCGAGAATATTGGAGCTGATACCAGTCGTCGCCTTACCTTTAGCAGCCATCACGCCCAAGTGATAATTATCATCGCCATCTGTCCAACGGGCCACCTCTGCACCAAGCTGTAACGTGTCGGTGCTTGTGTTCAGGTCGATTTGGTTCTCGCCGGTATCGCCAGTGAAGTCATTATGCTTCACACGCATCCATACCGAACCTTGTGCGCCCTCAGTGGGACTAGAGTCGAGCTCACCAGCTCGCTCGTGCAAGGTGTGCTGGAACATACCAATCGCTGCCCGAGTATTGCCAAGATAAGCACCAATTTCAGGTCGGTATAGACTCGGCTTATTGGGACGCACCGGCTCTGGCTGCTCCGGATGCTCCAGACCTACTACCTCAACAAGATCATCATGCTTTTCTTCGGGTGCTTCCGAACGTAGATACCAATCACCGTCATGTTCAGAGGTCTTGCCTCCTTGGAATAGAAGGTACTCATTGCTGCCTGCAACCACACGGTTACCCAGCTTGAATACGCCATTAGACGCACCATCCACCCGCACCACTTCAATACCATCACCGTAGGTAAAATGACCTTGGCCGCTAGAATTGTTGAGCTTGAGGAATGTTTCACCGCTCGAGTCCCCTTGTATTATGAGCTTGTCACTGTGTGAGTCATCGCCGCCTAGCCGCGCATTCATTGCAAGCACCCCGTTATCGCCGATGTAGTTGCCTGCCACAGTTAGGGTCTTGAATTCTTCAAAAGCAGAGCGATTCGAGTTCGGCGGGGAAAAGGCGATCGTGCTATCGGCAATGCGCAAGCTGCTTACATTAGAGTCACTCAGCATGTTCCAAATAGAACCCCCTTTCAAATCCAAGTCTAAAACGACACTAGGCCCAGAAAAGCGTACGGCGGAACCATCCCAAGTAGAGTTGCCGGCTAAACTGAGATTAATGCGGGTGTCTTGATCCATCACAAGAATGTTTCCGTTTAAATGAGCATTCTCGCTAGCGCTTAAAACTGTAGCGGAGGCAGATTCTCCAGAAAGGAGCACCCCATTACCACCCGTTATTGAGCTATTATTCATGACGTCAATCGCTACGTTTCCAGACTTTACTCGTAACGCAGTACTCTTTTCCGAAATGATATGGCTGTTCCCAAATGACGCTCTACTACCATCAGATAGGGAAACACCAACACTATCATTACCTGAAGTTATTAGAGTCAATCCATCTGCAGCAACGGTGCCTCCAGAAGTGACGTGAATGCCTGATGAACTATTTCCATGCGAGATAATGACGCTATCATTGAAAGTCATTTTTCCATTATCGCCGATCCAACCTCCATACGAAAAATCACCTAAAGTCGTAATATGCGAGCGCGCTGCGCGCATCGCGGTTCCGTTGCCCGTCAGGTGGAGACCAAATGCACTGTCACCTTGGGTGATAAGCTTTGTATCCTTAATATCGATCACAGCGCCATTATTAGCGTAGGTAGCCGAGCCATTATCGCCACGACTAGTCACACTACTATTAGAGATAGAAGCAAAACCGCTCCCCTCATCGACCGCAATGCTACGCCCCATATCAGATGTAATGCCTACATTATCCAGAGTCAGAATTGAACCATTCCTTGCTATGACACCATCACCATTCTCACCTGAAGCCGATATTGACGAATTTACCACACTGACTAAAGCTCCATAATTTGCCAACAAACCTGCTGCATCTGCGCCAGATGTTAAGACTACAATATTAGAGCCTCGAATTTCGCCTCCGCTTGAGTATAATCCATTTGCGTTATTGCCTTGGGTTTTTATATGCATTTGGGATAGCGTAGCTTTAGAGCCAAGACCATCCAGAACTAATCCATGTCCCCCTCCCCCCAAAGTATGTATGTCGATATTTTCGCCTGTGAGTATGCTGTTATCCAAGTGAACTGCACTAGCGCCCGTGTTGTCGGTCTGGATCGAAGTGCTCCGAAGTGATCCGACGCTTCGGTCAGTCAAGTAAATGCCGCGAGCAGCTACTCCTTCCGTTGCTATCGTGACTCTGTCTAAGGAAGCAGTGCCTAAAGCGCTTGCAATCACACCGCCAGCCTCCGCCCCTTTAGTACTTAATATACTATTATTGAGTGAAATCAAACCGCCTCGGCTAGCAAAGATTGCGTGTGCACCTTTACCTGACGTACTAACATCTGTATTAACAACATTAATAAATGAGTCAGTATCACCCGAATGTAACGCCTGCGCATCGTCCCCCCTAGTCTCAATAGAAGAACCATCGATAGAAATTTGGGCACCGCCTGCCACATACGCAGCGGAGCCACCAATGACTCCTGCACTATGAGTTATGATACTGCCACGGGTCATATTGACTTGAGACAGTTCCGATGACGCAATTAAGCCCCGTCCCTCGTTCACACTCACTTGAACATCACTCAAGTCAGCTGAGCCTGCATACACAGCCACGCCATTGCTAGTTTTACCCTTAGTACTGATAGAGCCACCTGTTATTTTTATTTGAGACTTCGCCGATACATAGATCCCGTTTGAACGATCGCCTGTAGTAGAAATTGCGGAATCAGTAACGGTGGCCGTGCTGGCATCATGTACCTTTATGCCTCCGGCTAAATTCTCTCCAACCCTATTACCTTCAACGTTAATAACTGCACCATCAATAAGGATATTTGCTCCCTGTACCGCTGTTACGCCATACGCCGCATCACCAGTTACGACAACCTCAACACCGTCACCGGAAGAGTCGCGCCGTAGATTAAGTTTGCTGCCAAAAACTGCATAAGCGCCATGAGAAGTAGCGCCCGATGATCGAATTCTACCGCCGCTAATTTCGATGAGACTGTCAGCACCGCTCGCATGAGCTCCGAAGGCTCTTTCGCCATCTGTAGTGACAGATGCATCAGAGGTAAATATTTTACCTTTACTTAGCGCGTATAGGCCGATTCCGTCCAGATAATCACTTCCAGACGTATTGATACTTATACCGTCGTCCGTAGTTATGCTGGTGCCATTTGCCTTAACCTGCTGAGCTGCGGCAGGTAAACTCAACGCGGAAAGTAAAGCAGTTGCCTGACAAATTAGAATCGACAAGAGCTTCTTTTTGAATCTTTCCGGGCTAACTACGTATTTAGCATTCATTCTTCCCCTACCTATAAGTTTTGCACGGTAAAGCGATGAAATGTATTGGTTGTCTCTAACGGCGCATGGAGGCGAGCCGTCACGTCTTGCTTTAGTTATGCGAAGGTCGAAAAACTAATTAAAAGCCTGGCATTAGTTAAAGTGCTTCAGGCAATAAACAATTTCGTATACATCGTATTTTTATATAAGGGTGAATGCATCACACCTCCGCGAGCACTTGATAAGCTCGTTTCCTGAAAGACTACTGTTTTGTCAAAGCGGAGGTTCAATCGCGTGAAAGCTCGCCCAAAAACGCCGCAATAGTCTTGCGTTAACAACCATGGACGGGGCAGAAAATATTCCGAGAATATAACAACGGGGGTAACGCTTCGACCTAAAATCTCCGTACTGAGAGGCGCTTGCCCAACTCCAGACTCGATAAGCAATCATTATAAAACCGAAACCGCTTACACCAACTTTTGACGATACCGTCAAGTATATCGCCGCCTGTATACCGCTAAGTAATGCAGACGGCTAGTCCCTATTTGTTAATTCGCCTCGTTACATAGACTCAGACAAATTAAGGCTATAGACCAATGCACTGCATAGCGAGTTTTTAGTTATACGTCAAAGTAAAAGTAGCCGTGCCATTTGCCTTCCCGGCGGTCACTGTACTTTGAGTTTGATAATAACGCGCCTCCATCACGATATTATTATTCCCGGAGGTCGAGTCTCCCACAGCTGTGGCCGCTCCTAACGTCACCGGCGCTCCACGGGACAACAACTGTATACCGACTCCTTTAGCATCGAGATTTCCCATAGTTGACCCTAGCGCCATCACGCCTTTTACTCCAGAACTATCTGCCGCTGCATTCCAAGTGATTTTCAATGGAGTTATTCCATTACAATTAATAGGAATCGAAAATTCTTTGGCTCCTGAGGTACTCCCCACTCCACTAAAGGTACTTCGCTTCACCTCTCCCATTGCGACATTGAGTGACGTGCTCCCGATCGAGCAAGTTGTTGTGGTAAAGCTCCCGCCATTAACAATATTAATTGCCGACATCCAATATGGACTAATCTCTTCAACAATCTCACCAGCATAAAGCCCTGTATTTATAGAGCCCGGAGTAATTGGCCCGGTTTTTATAATCTCAACTTTAAAACCACGCGAGTTCATTACCAATGTGCCAGAACTGCCATTCTGAGGAGTCAAAAACGCATATGGATAATTACCAGCCCCTCCAAAGTATTTATTGTAACCTAATACTAGCAACCTCATACCCACACCTTGCAAATTGGTTTGGAGCAACCCGTTGCCGTCTGGAGTACGCCCCCTAAACTCCGCCCTAAGAACCACTGGTTCTCGACAATTAGTTGCATACGGCCCATCCGGATATGAAACTACTTGTGAATACAAAACGGTGCCAGTTGGAGTATTACCCTCAACCCTTATTGCTGGAATCGATACATTGAAAGGTTTTTCTTTCCAGCCGTTTACAGGTGTGCATGCTGCATGCGCAGTCAAGCCAGATACGCTATTCACGATCATCAGAAAAAGCGAAAACGCGAAACTTGAGAAACGACTCTTGTTTAAAATATTCATGATCAATTCCTATTTGCAATCGACAGCTATTACCTGGATTGATGAGATACTTTCTGCTTTCGGCAGCTCAAAATTCGCCTCGCATCGATTGTGGTCGTGACTACCCCACTTCACGTATAGCAAACCGCGATCGGCTACACCGCTCAAGTAGACCTGCCCATTAGTACCAACAATGCCGACGTTGTCTGACGCTTCCGAATTGGGCTGTAGCGCAACGGTTGCACCGAAAGGAACTGGCTTGTTTTTATAATTCAGTGTTAACAGTACGCGACTGCCAATGCGAGTCTGGAATTTAGCCAACACCACCGCCCCCCTAGTAGGGATGACTGTTTGTGTCGCAGTTTCTAGGTCTATATCATCACCTAAAGATTCTGTATCCAAAGCAATTCGGTTCTGTCGGTAGGTACTAAGATACGGTACGACCGCATACCCCCTCCAATCAGTACGCACGCCAGTGTTATTCTGGATTTTCGCCCCAGCGGCCCCAAGCGCCTCTACGAGCGCAATAGTCTCTCCGTGTTGCTGGGAAAAAGTGACTCCGTCGGAATGAGCAACGATTCCACCTTGCGCTCCGTAATTCAGGCGTTCGGAGGTGCTGGTATAGCTGTAACCAACTTGAGCCTCAGCATAAGTTCCAAGATAGCTAGCGCTGGCGTTTCCACTTCCTCCTACGCCTTTATCGGCATAGCCTTGGCTTATATTGTAGTTAAGGTTGTTATCTGCCAACGCTGTGCCGCCCAGGCCAATCTGTTGGGATGTGCCGCTATTTTTACTGGCACTTATGTTGTAGCTTGCCCAACTATTCGGTAACAGGTTGTCTAGCGGAATCTGAATGTTAAGCGCTAATTGCTGATCCTTGCTGTTTCGTTCCGGCGATTGAGACAACGTATAGTTTAAGCCATAGGTAATGCTATTTTTGCTGACGCTATAACCAATGCTTATATTTCGCTCAACACCGCCGCGACGCCAGTAGTCCTGCTGGAAAGCGTTGACGTAGACGTTCCCATAGGCGCCCAACGACTGGTTGATACTAATTTGCGCCTTGCTTCGCTTAATGTAATTGTTACGCCACATGTCGTTTTTGCCGAACGAACCAATATCGTTGGTTTCTTGAAAATCATAAAAGCCATTGGTGGAATAACGATAGCCCGCCAGTGTAAAAGTAGTACTGGTCACTTCTATATCTTTTGCATATTGAAAACGATAAGATTGCCCTGATCTCGTCTCACCGTTGTCCAGTTCCGCCTTGGCCTGAGTGGCGTCAATCGATAAAGAGCCCCAGAGGCCAAATCCATGGCCTAAACCAAAAACCTGGGAGTTGTAATTTTTAGCTATCAGCACCCCACCGTAGGCGGTGCTGTCGAAAGGTAAGCCATAGATCATGGTACCTTGGCCGAAATAGGGTGTAAGCGCATCGGAGTTGGCCGTCCGATATTCACCGGCGGTCAAGGCGTATTTTAGGCGACCCTCACGAAGCATTACGGGCACGGCTGAAAAAGGCTGTGTCAAAGAGCGCTCTGAACCATCGGTCTCTGTAATGGTAACCTCCAAGTCGCCACTGGCGGAGGTAGGGTAAAGATCAGATATGGCGAACGCACCTGGTGGCACATAGCTTTGATAAATAATGTATCCGTTTTGACGAACAGTAACCTGTGCGTTACTACGCGCGATCCCTCGCACGACTGGAGCAAAACCGCGCAAGCTATCGGGATACATATTATCGTCCGAGTTAAGTTGTATACCTCGATATTGGACGCTATCGAATACGTCGCTCGGGGTCACACTATCGCCTAGTGTCAACTGACCTTTCAAAGGCGTGATATCATGTTGCAGGTAGGTGTTGACATTATCCAACGACGTTTGGCCGTTGTTATCGTAGTACGTAGAGTAATTGCGTAGGCGCCAATCCCCCCAGTTCAGCCCGCTACGCAAATTAAGATAATTACTATCACTCGTCCCTGCGCGTCCATCCTCCCAAGTGTTCGCACCGCTAAAGCTGTAGTTCATCAGGAAAGCATTCACCCCCCTATCCCATAAAATAGGATCCACATAACCGCGAGCCTCGTTGTTAAGAGCGGCTTGTGGAATGCTCAAGTCGAGGCGCTGCTCTGCAAAATTAAGCTGACTATTGGCATCAGGGATGTATTGGCCCAAATCCGACAACGTTTTATCCGCTGGAAGATTCTGGAGGCTTGCAAGCGCTTCAGTTTTTACACCCAGTGCGGTTAGTTGCCCAACAGTGAGTTCGGGAAGTAGGCTATCCTGCAAACGGAAAAATTTGATATTGCGAGTATCGACTTTGTTACCGTTCAGGTAGATGTCTACCATGTACGTTCCCGGTAACTGCCCATTTCCAGTCGAGAAATTGGTGAGATCAGGAACTGGTTGATCGTCCGCGATCATTTCTAACGCTGAAGGATCGAAATATTCTTTTGCAGTTAATCCGGGTGAAAACACTAAAATGCAAAACGAAATTAGCGAAAGTGTGAGCAGGATCCAGGCTGAAGAAGTACTAATAATCAGGCCACGGTTACGTTTCAAATGTATGGGGTCGCGGTGACCGAAAGTAACTATCTTCATTGCATTGGTCTCCTACCGTGCATTGTTGGGGGGGGGGGGAGCGTTAATATTGCGGGGAAAAAGATCGCTGGCTATTGTTCATACGATGGGTCGAGGGATATATTCACTGTTTAACCATATCTGTGATGCCCCCATAGTCATTAATAGACTGCCAACTTATGTCACCTGCAGATCCGTCGGGGATAGCCCATTCACGAGTGCTGAATGGCTCAACCATTCCTACATCCTTGATCTCTTCAGAACCGATATTTATTTTAAAAAAAGAGATGTGGTAAGGCGTCGGATTGGTAGCAATCAGTCGACCGTTGTTTTTAGAAAAAACTAAGAGTTTGTGCGCCTCGTTTGCATTTCCCGGTAGGCCTACTGGACGGTAGAACAATTTGATACGAGTTTTCACGGAAATCTGAAGTTTATTAAGAGTAGATTCTTCGGTCGCTGGAATAGATTTAATATTTAACCAATAGACAGCTTCTCTGTCTTTTGGCAACTGGTTGCCCACTCGCACAATGCGCAAGATATTTTCTCTCCCAACATCCAACCGAAACAGGGGCGGGGTAATGATAAATGGTAACGTCTCTTGATGTACTCCTTCATCAACTTCAAACCAGGACTGAATGAGAAAAGGAGTACTTTTATCAGCATTTGCTACTGATATAGACGCTTCCTTTTTTTTACCGTCATAAATAACTCTCGTTGCACCAACTACGACTCCTGCTTGTGCAACATTTGATATGCTAAGCAGGAAAACCACCAAGCAGCCGAACATATTCAACCGAGGCATGCGTTGCTCCTAGGTATGCATCACAATGTAAATAACTGAGGGCTACTCAACTTATAAGCAGTCCCTCAGCCGAAGCAAAGTGCTATATAGATTAGGACTAGCCTAGCTATACCTTTTGTATAAAATCTTAGTTATAGGAAACGGTAAAGTTGCTCGTAGCATTAGCTTTGCCGGAGACCACCGTCGCCGCAGTAGATACGTACTTCGCGACAAATTCGAAAGTGGTATCTGCTCCTGACGCAAGAGCCTTAGTCGCAGACTTTGTGCCTACAGGAATCAGAGTGGTTGAATTACTTTCATAGATGCCAATTCCCACGCCTGTAGCGACGCCGGCGCCACTGGTAAGCGCCAGCAGACCACTATTCTCGGAATTCGCAGGCCCATCGAACTTCAAAGAGGCGGTAGTAACCGACGCCGGACAAGTAGTCAAGGTGATACCGAAACGAGTAGGAGCTGACGTAGCTCCTGCTGCGCTAAACGCTTTTGAACTGATCGTCCCGAGAGCAACAGTTGCGGAAGTAGAACTTGGACTAACAGTGCAAGCTGCATCGGTAATAGTACCGGTGAAATTAACGACTCCGTCAGCTGCATACGATGCTGAGGAAAAAGCGGAGCCTGCCAGCAAAGCCATAACAATCAGTTTTCTGTTCATGATTTTCCTATGCGCCAGTTAAGGCAGTAAAGTAGTGTTGAGTCTTAGTACTAATTTCGCTCGTGCCAGAGGATCATTGATAGTCAAACTAAGATCCGTAAAAATACCAATTTTAATTACGCAACTTAGATTAAAAATATGATCGATCTGCACTACTATGCTGCCTTGAACTCACGTCAGGATGTATTGTGACTACTCCCATTTTTATCTAAGAATACTCTTATTTTTTTTAACGCCGTGAATCTAGCGCCAACCAACTCCGGAAACTTTGAGTTTTACTCGCATTCAGCGGGTGCTAGGTCGCCGATGAGCTAATGTGAGGGATCCAGTTCTAGAGAATTCATACGAACTGCTGATGTGCCCCGATGCTTTTCACAACTTCGTATCCTTTGTTTTAACTGGGAACGACTTTTCCGTTAGGGGAAAATAGCTCAATGAGACATGGAGACACTGTGATATTTGGAAGCCCGAACGAATAAAAAATAGAACTGCGATGACTACAAGGTATTAAAAAATGTACCATCACGACATGTCGAGGGGCTCACAGGGACAGCGTGACTGCGACTCACAGCTTAAATATTTCGCCCCCCCCAGCAAGGGCATATAGATAACCTACAAACCACGCAGTACCCCGACCACATGGCCTGACATGACATGCTCAAATAATAGAAGCGAATCACACTGTTCAGTACTATATTCGCCAAGCAATACAACTTCCTTCTGGCAATCCCCTATAGTAAAGAGCAATAATTTTTGGAACACTTGAGCCTTAGTTAATGACTTAAAGAATAAAGCGAGTGATGACAACCATTAAACTACATTGATTAGTTTATAAAACTGTTTTTTATGTAATTTAGGTGCGCCTCTACTCTTGACCGAACAAATATTATATTTTTGGACTTAACAAGTGCGCATAGATGATCGCATTCTCTAGCACCAGTATTTTCTCCAATCGCTAAAAACGCCCCTTTTAGACGATGAGCAAGTCGAACAATTTTATCGCTGTCGTTTGTGTCTAACGCGTGGCGCAAAGTCTGCTCATCAGCAACCCACTCGGCTAGTAGTAATCTTCGCATTTCAGAAACAGCGTCTAGGGGAAGCGCATCATTATCCTCACAAGTCAGAGCCGAAACCTCATCATTCACAACCTTATTAATGAAAAGCTTTAACTGCTTCAATGATATCGGCTTGTACATTAGTTCAATGTCACTTGCCAGATCGAATCTTGATACTAGATCGGCGGTACTAATTATCACCGGGGTAAATATTTTCAACGCTCTAATTCTTGCAATGAGGTCAAGACCATTCATTACGGCCATATTCAGATCACTTATGATAAGTTCATAAGAAGTAATAACAATTTTCTCTAGCGCTTCAGAGCCATTACTCACACAATCCACATTAGAATAACCCAATGCCGCAAGCTGGCATCTCAGCAGTTCCCTGTTGACGGGATCATCTTCAACGACTAAAAAACGAGAACTATTCGCCTGATGATAAGTTTCAATTCGAGAGTCATAAGACTCAATGATTTGTCCACTCTTATTACTTGTTGATAGAGCAAGCCTTAACATCGAAGCTGAAAAAGATGTAACATGGACGTTAGCTCCCTGTCTTTCGGGATATAGAGGGCCGTGAGGTGAAACTAAAATCGTATCCTCATAGTAGTTCGACGGTTCGCTCCACCACCCAAACAAAGGCTCATTGGTAAGCGCAATCAGTAAAATGGCTTTCGCATTATTATGATGCTTTTCATCATGACCGTTACTACATACTACTGTCACACCGGGAAACCAAGCTCTGACTTGGGCAACCAAGTGCAATTCCCAAAGTGGAGCGTCACAACAAACTACTACCGTATCAAATATATGTTTTTTCTGTGAGTGCGCCGAAGCACTGTTCTCGTTCTCACGCATTAGAGGCCAATTAACTTGGAAAATAGATCCAACATTCGGCTCACTATCAACAGAGATAAACCCTCCCATTAACGAAGTAATTTCTCTGCATAACGCGAGACCAAGGCCGGTACCGCCGAATCTTTTTCCTATTCTAGGATCAGCTTGTACGAATGGTTCAAATACTGCATCGAGATTATCAGAACAGATTCCAATACCGGTGTCACCTAGACTTAAGTGAACCCACTGCTTATTGCCTTCCATACGTCCTGGTGCGATCTTCAACGTTATGGAACCACACACAGTGAATTTCACAGCGTTGCTGAGAAGGTTCATTAAGACCTGAGAAATCCGCTGGGCGTCACCACGCCAAATACCTTCCATGTCAGGATCAATCAAGCAAAGAAAACGCAATCCTTTATCAGAAATAACAGGTGCGAAGGTTTGTGCACACCGTTCAACTAATTCAACAAAATTGAAAAGTTCGATATTTAAGCGAAATTCCTGCGCTTCAATTTTCGATAGATCCAGTACGTCATTCACAAGGGTTAGCAGAGCGTCAAAGGAGTGCCGAATTATACTCAACCTTTCCTTCTGATTAGCGGTAAATTGCTCCAATGTGAGTAATTCGAGATTTCCCAATGCACCGTGCATTGGAGTACGTATTTCATGGCTTATCGTTGCCAAAAATACAGATTTAGCTTTGTTCGCTTTGTCAGCAGCCTGCTTTGCCTCTTCCAAATAACGGACAGTTGATTTTTGATCGCTAATGTCAATCATTCCAAATAGTAAAACATCGGTTTGCTTATATCTTGCCATTGAATAATTAACTGAAACCTCCCTAAAACAACCCTTATCATCGTATATCCGAGTTTCAAAATTGTTTGAGGCGGTCATGCCCGCGTGCGGTTCTAATTCATCGGCATGCCTCCCAAAAGTGTTCGTGTGTTCAAGCAACTGTCTGTAAAAGCCGTCAATATCGCAGGAAGTCTCAAGCAGTTTCATTGCCTCATTATTTTGCAGAACTATAGTTTTCGATAAAGGCTCGTAAATTGTAAGTGCGACAGGAGCTATGTTTAATACTGCGCGATTAAATATATCGCTATCATAAATAATGCGTGAACTTGACCCTAAAGGGCCAAGCACGGATCTGTTAAAATAAATCGCAAACCCCCACAGTAAAGATATAATCACGCAGAATAGTGCCACGCATATTATCAGTGGTTTTTTGAGGCTACTAATAATTGCGTTCCAATCAAATACGAAAACTGCTGTCCAGTTCGGGCCGGTAATTAGCTGGGAGTAAATAAAAATCCCGTTTCGGTAAATAAGAAGAGGTCGATCTCCAGTCTTATCGAAGTCTGCTTTGAATTCGATAGCCAAATCTGCGAGGCGGCGTTCGACCGAATATTCCTCTCCACCCCCCATTACATGGTCTAGATTCTGGGAGAGGACAAAAAAATTAGGTTGATGGGTGGAATCTTGAAATAGAATTGGGAATTTTTTTAGTGGCACGCTTGCCACCACAACAGCAATTCGTTCTGATGAACGGTAGACAGGAGCAGCGTAATATCCTGTCATTTCGTTGGTGATAGGTGACAAAGCAATAGGAATCCAAACGATACGCTCTTTAAGGATGACTTCTGGTGCGATGTTTATTATCTGTTTTTCTACTGCATCAATGGTATGCCTGACGTAATTGTCAACTCCATAGTCATGGGCTTTCTGAAGTTCAGGAGAAGTTAAAGGCGGGCCAATTGCCAGTAGTTGATGATCTGCAGAATAGGCAAAGCCTCCCAACGAATACCCGACATCACGAAATCTCATTAACGAGATTGGCGAGAATTCCTGTATAAGATGCAAAAAATCTTTTATCTTCCCCCTGTTTGTATCGTATTCTATTCTAGAGAAAAGCATAGCTGGAATTACCGTTGTCTCAGGCCCTGTGATGCCAATTGAGAACTCATGCGCAACACCTTTATGAACGTTTCTAATGGGGCCAGAGTTACTTTTGCGCATATTCGACAAAAGTTCGTACGACTCTACCGCTTGCTTTACCCGTGCTTGAGTACGATCCACATTAGCTTTTACTCTCTCGTGCTGAGTTTCGAAAATATTCAGTTGTGCATTGAAAAAGTCGGTTATCAACATGGCCAAGATAGTAAAGAGTGCAGCTATTATAACGAGAGTTGCGACAGCACCACCCGTAAACAATAGCCGTGTAGAGTATCTCTCCATTAGATTTGGAAAAGATTGTTTAACTTTTGAGCAATCTACTGGCTGGGATCGTTCGATATGCTTTATTAAGTTCAACACGTGGCATCTACCTTTCGCATTCAGAAAAGCTGATTGAAGGCATTAAGAAGCTCTACGTCATTCGTAGCGCCAAGTTTTAACATTGCTTGTTTTTTTTGAGTGCTGATTGTCTTTACACTGCGGTCTGTATGTTGCGCTATATCGGTAACCGACATTCCTCTTGAAAACATACGCATCACTTCTAACTCCCTGGCCGTAAGAGTTAAGTTAGTTAGCGTAGCAGGTGATAAGTCGTTCGACATTAGATGATCAAGCATGGTTTTTGAAGTGAGTGAGTCAAGATATTTCTCCCCAGAATGGACTCGATGAATTACGTTAAAAAACGAATTAGCATCATTACTTGCTTTGCTTAGAAAGCCGGACACCCCGGCCCTCACTGCTCTCTGTACAACTACAAGATCGTCATGAGCGGTGAATAGTATTATCTTAACGCTAGGATGCAATCGTCGTATCTTCTCTAGCAACAGTAGCCCATCGGGTTCGCCATCACTTTCAAAAGAGTAATCACAAATCAAAATGTCACAACTTACCTCGTCCAGCCTCTTGAAAAGGTCAAAGATTTTTGTAGCGGTGGCTACTACTTGGAGATCTTTGCAATCGCTTAATAATTTATTAACCCCCAATGTCACTACTGGATGATCATCGGCAATTATTATTTTAATAGGTTTCGCCTTCTCTTTATTTTCACACATAACACAACCCTAGGTTTAACGTTTTCATGAACACCATTACTCGATCTCAATGGATCACTGAGACATAAAGCGGAATGTGACGCTGTAATATTCCTCCACATTAATTTGAATTTTTACCATCCTCAGCACTTCAAACTTGAATTTAGAATCGATAGCTCAAAAACTACCCACGATGATAGAAACCGAACCCAGCAGTAAGATCATCGGCGAATGGTGAACAGGTTTTCCTACCTGCTAAAAAATCTAAGATTTTAGTTCCCTATAGGTGCGACTCAGCATCTAGTCATAATATTTATTAAGTCTGACTGTAAAAACATTGCTCGCACACCTAATAGGTTATGTTATTAACTCCTAATATTGTTTAGGAATTATCCTATGTATTGGTGAGTGGGGACTCAGTACTCCGACACGCGCTGATTAGGAATCCTTACTATCATGCAAGACTATCCCGCAAGCGAAATTAGGAAAAACAGCTATATTCGCATCATAAGATGCTGAGTGATTATGTAGCTTCTTATTTCACTTCGCCCCCGCCAATTCGGCGCCAAAGTGTATTTAAAAACTTTTCCTAGAGTGCGAAATACTGTGAAAAGACTTCATATTTTGGTCATCGCAAAAACAATACGATTTTGGCGCAAACCATTCACTACCTAAGATGAGGCTGATAATGTTCAGCATTACTGAGCATTAGCACTGAACACAACGCAGTTATTAAAACAAGCCGACCAGGAAAATAACCTCTGTGGAACACAAATCAGAACGTCAATTAAATGCGTCGGAATGCCTTCAGCAAATAATTGCTTATTATCAGCCACAAATCCATATACGCACCGGGGCTCTATATGGAGCTGAAGCTTTAGCTAGGTGGGACAGTGATGGATCTGGAGTACGCGGCCCAGGTGATATTTTCGCGGTGCTTGAGACTTACTCCGAGCGCAGAGCGTTATGGAAAAAGATGCTATGTCATACAGGTGTCACTTTTCGGCGGCTAAAAGGAGTGGAGTTGAACATAGCTGTTAATGTTTGTGCAGATATTGCAGCTTCAGTAGATTGGGCTGAGGAATTATCACTTTTTTTTAATCAGCATGATCTTAACCCCAAAAATTTCACGGTAGAGATAACAGAATCTTCATCACATAACTCGGAGTTGTCGCTATCTGAAACTGTGGAGCAGTTAAGACTTCGGGGATTTAGTTGCGCTATTGACGACTTCGGCGTTGGTTTTTCGTCCCTTCAGCGTTTAGCGACAATTGCATTTAGCAAACTAAAAATTGATAAAAGCTTCATACATGGGGCCAGAGCAAATGTTTCCGGTAGAAAGCTCATTCAACACACAGTGTTACTTGCCCGCGACTTGGGATTGACTACCATAGCCGAAGGAATTGAGACTGAAGAAGACTATGATTTGGCTAGAAAATTAGACGTAGATATAGCCCAAGGATTTTTTATTGCAAAGCCGATGTCGTCGGAGAAATTTATAAGCTTTGTACAATCCTATCGCACTTTTTTTCCATAGTACGACAAACAACCCAGACTTACGTCTGATAATTACGTTCTCCACGGCAGAGTCAATATGTCCCCTAAAAACCTTCGCATCGTTATTGCAGACACGAAATATGAGCGACGAATTTATATAGAAAAAAACCTTAATGCACTAGGGTATTTTCGAATCGCGGAAGCATCTTCTTCCTTGGAAGCGCTAAAGTTAACCTTGGTGCCAAGCTGCCCCGTTCATCTGCTCATTATTGAAGAGAGCTTGATGTGGCATGACAACCCTCATCGATCTATTCAATCGGGGTCTACACCACTACAAATACTCAAGTATCGAGCTCTGCAACATTCAGATTTGCTGATGCTAACTGAAGGTATTTTGCCCGGACTTCCAGATGCGGCTACGCTTAGCTATATTATCTCTGCCCGCGCACAGGCATTGGATAGCAAAACCAATCTTGCTGACATTATTCTGAAATGATTAGCTCGCTTTTCTAGTTTACCGCCGCAGCAGAAATTTTTTACTTAATGAACAAAGAATATTCCTTTACTTTTTCTCCCGCAGGGGTGGCGGACGTAGTGCGGCCTCGTAGATTTGCTTTTTTAATGCCACCCTGCGATTTACATCATTGGCGTGATTGCGGGTCAGACGATTTCGATTACTATTTTCCCCGCCGTATTTCCTTGCTCTACTGCATCATGAGCTTGCCGAGCCTCATTTAGAGTAAAGCGCTGAGGATCCAGCAGTGGTTTAATTTTTCCTCTTTCTACAAGTTTAGTTGCTTCACCAAGAATACTCTTGAATCTCGCTCGGTCTTTGCCAGTCAGCAGCGGGAGCAAAATAAATATGGCAGACATCGTCGAACCCCGCAGGGATCCGGTGGCCAAGCTGTGGGTTCCGAAAGCTGCGCAACTTACGATATGACCATAAAGACGTATTGCGTTAAAAGAGTCATCCAGACAATTGCTTCCGACTGTATCGTAAATGACGTCGAATCCTTCATTACCTGTGTGCAGTTTCGTGTAGTAGTCCACCGAGACTTCACGATAATCGATCGCGGTAGCACCGTATCCTTCGACGATCGGGTGCTTACTCTTTGAAACCGTTGCGAATACTTCGGCGCCAAGAGCTTTAGCGATCTGTACAGCCATGTGACCGACACCACCTGCGCCGCCATGAATCAGTATTTTCTGACCAGCCTTAATCTGAGCGCGCTCAACCAAACCTTCCCAAGCGGTGAGAAACGTGAGTGGCATAGCCGCCGCTTCACGGAAAGTTAAATTCTTAGGTTTAACAGCAACCAGATCTGAATCGACTGCAACGTATTCGGCCAACGATCCCTGCAGACCTCGTACACCGCCTATCAGCCCATAGACTTCATCACCTACGGATAAATCTTTGACGCTTGAGCCGACAGCTTCAACAACGCCAGCCATGTCGCAGCCTAGAACTGCAGGGAGATCTGGCATCGCATAAGGGGCTTTTCCTGTACGGATTTTGTAGTCGATCGGATTCACGCCGCTAGCGACGATACGAACCAAAACCTCATTGGACGCAGGTGCAGGACGCTCTATTCGCGCGTCTCTGAATTCGTTGGTTTCGTAGTTATCGAGGATTAGCGCACGGATAGATGAAACGGTCATTTCCAAGTCTCACAGCTTCTTTAATCAAGATGCGCATTATTGGGACGTTGTATTATACTTGTCGAGTAGGTACTTTTTTGGAACGTAGGCACTCAGGAGTAACCATGATTCCGTTGACTGTAGATATAAACTGCCCTCCCCGACGTATCCACAGGCTACTCTCGCCAAAATGGACGTCTATGGTTCTGTACATTCTTCATTTCGGCGAGCTTCGTACAGGGCAGTTGCAACGCAGCATGCCTGGTGTCTCGAAAAAGATGCTTACACAGACCTTGCGCGAGTTAGAGTGCGAAGGATTGATCCACCGTGAAGTGTTTCAAATTGTGCCGCCAATGGTTGAATACTCTCTTACAGCTTTGGGCAGGGAATTCGTGAAACCATTGCTCGCACTGTATGATTGGGCGGAAGTTAATTCTGATTTGCTAGACCAGTTGGAGCTCAATCGAGAACGGGCGAGCAGTCAATGATTATTACGCGCAAGATATGCGATTTATAGATCTGCTTTTTTTGCCATCATTACTGAACGCGTTTTCCATTGGAGAATAGATGAACGCAAGAGAGTGTTGCCTACTCTAAGGGTAAGGCTGATCAAAAATTAAGTCGTCCAGCTCAATAAGCCCGCCACAAACTAATGATAGAGCCGTCGTGGCCATGACGGTTTTTGTAAAGCTACACCAAGGTGCCTAGGGCTTAACTGATCAGACGTTTGCGACTGACCGTCCAGCACGAGCGCGCTGAGCATGGTCTTCCTTCACGCTTGAACGGATCGACGGCTGGCAGAGATACGCTATTTCGCTCCCTCGTCAGAGTGAACAACCAGACGCTAGAAAATCGCGCTGAAATGTGCTCTGGCGCCATTTTGTCATCGTAGGCTAAGCCAACATGCCATCAATCGGATGCGGCTTAACATCGTTCCTTCGCGAAGCGCCTCTCGCCTCTCTGAGCGTTAGTAGAAAGCGTGATAGCTACAAGCGAAGGTGGTCAGGGGTCTATGGTAAAGGCAGGTATTATCGCATGACACCTAGGCGAACGGGACATCGTGAATAATTGTTGCCTGCCAAAGGCGGTCTTTGGGATCGTCGATGACATCGATGACTACAGCCCCATATCCCGTTCCAACTGATCCGCTTTCATCGCGTCAGAAGCAAAGCCGATCTTCATCAGGTGCGATTGCAGATGATCGCGTAAATGCATTCTCAGACGAGACCTAAGCTCGACGTGAGACGCAAATGGGCCCGCATCGATATCAGAGCGTTCCAGAGCATCACGTAGCACTCTGATGCTCTCAGCACCGATCCCTGACGCGTGCAGGCGCACGATAGGATCAAGCCCAGGGATTCTCTTGAAACTGGCGACCGCCTCTTCAAGCAGTCGCGCAAACGACACCTTGCTACATGCCTGCTGCGCCGAGCGCCAAACCTTAAACTCAATCTCGTCTTCCATCTGCTCTCTCCATTTGATCTACGGACTGACTCGCACGAAGTTGTCCGGCACGGGTATTTTTTCAAAAAATGACTCGTTGTTTGAAATCAAACTGGATAGCAGCGGCTTACGCCGCTAAGTGCCGACTTTGCTATGCCCACAGGGCAGTCACACATCAGCGTCAGCAGGATAAATGGCAAGAAAAGGCCAAAAGCAGAAGCACTGAATAAACAAAAAACCCACACCGTTTCCTCAGCAGGATCGCCGGTAGGTGGGCGCTGAGATCGCTGCTTTTTTGTTGTCCTCAAATATAAAGATCCGTCGCTCGAAAAAATTTTCAAGGCGTCTTCTGAAAATATATTTTTCTTGACTCGGCCCTCACGCAGTCACGACGGCCTCCACACTCGTTTTGTTTGTAGATTGCGCAATGCGTGCGTTCAGATCAACACATCTAGCAGCGTACAATTACGTCCCCTGTTGAAGCGTCGCAGGTCGTCCAGGAAGGATGTGGCAGCAGTTGAAATCACACCTGCCGATGACGCGGTGCAGAACGTGGATGTATTAAGGAAAACTTGATGGCGATTGATTTGAAAAGTCTGTGGCAGCGAGAGCGTGCAAGGCGGGCCGCTTTGTGGGGGCTGGAGGACTTGCGACCAGGGGATGATCGCGCAAAACCTCACCTAAGCATTCTCGATGAAATTGATCGACAAGACCTCGAACAACCTCATGGGGCTGCTGCGCTTATGACAATCGAGGAGTTGAGGGACTTTGTGCCGGAAACGCCGTACGAAAGCAGCGACGGGCACCACTTTGTAATCGTTTTAGACCAGCACATACCGGAAGTTTGGCGAACCAGATTCGAAGCAGCCAATGCAATTGCTGAGCGTTTTCCGGAAGGAAGCTATGCCCATGACTGGCGTCGTTTTCTGAGAACCTGGGTTCGAGACATGGAGCGTTTAGCGGCTCACCGGTTCTGCTAATTACCGCTGGTTTTCTGGAGTGACTATCCCCTCCTCTCCGCCAGCCTGTCGCACACAAAAAATGAGTCCTGGAAGCCGACCTGACTGGGCAGTGCAAGGCTGCTTTACCTGAGCCTCCAGATGCGAGCTGAAGTAAATGCCATGCATGAACAAATTTGGATCGAAGGTGCGGCTACGCGTCAGCAAGCGGCTCAGCTACAGACCTAAATCTCTGAACAATTGATCCTCCTTCATGTCGTCGGTGGCCATCTCATTGTCCACCAGATGCCGTTGCAGGTGCTGAGAAAGATGGTTCGTCAGGCGGGATCCGATCTCGATATAGTTATCTGAGACGCTTGCATATAAATCTCGACCGCTCACAACGCTTTGCAATATCTGGGCGCATGGTAACCCGAGTTCGGATACGTCAACTCGGATCGGCCAATCATAGATGGGTACACGGCTGTAGGTGGCGACCGCCTCTTCAACCAAACGCACAAATTCATTGGCACCGCATGTCTCATACACTGAGCACCAAATGGCTAAATCACGTTCCCTATACATCACATTCCTTTCTTCATTGATACACAACATCTCGGCAAGAGATTGAAATGAGGGAGAAGGCATACTGCGCCGAACGATGTCGTGAAGTTCAATGCTTGGCGAAGGCGAATTCACAGTGCCCCAAAGGTCTGCGTTCATGGATTCAACAAGGAGCTTTCCGAGAGTTCATGCGCAGTCGCCTGGCGGTAACCAATTGACGTGATCAAGGCACCGTACGCGGAGCCAGTCCTCCCCTCCTAACTTCCCAGCCCCGCCACAGACCTCGCAGATAGCCAACGACCTTTCTTCTGCACGAGCGATCAACTCACGGCACGTCGCATCACCACCCGAGTAATAAAACCGCAATCCCCCGAACTTTTCCTTCACCTGACGCGCCCGCACTTGAGGCACCTCGGGGTGAGCTTTCAGGTAGGTTGTCAGCGCGCCACACAGTTCATCTAGCAAATCCAGCCAGCCTGGCATACATCCGATCTCGCGCAGTGGTGCGTGGGAGAAAAACTCCGGATAGCGATCGCGCAAGATCGGCAACAGATTTTCAACCATAGGTTTTCTCTACTCGCTTTATGGCAGCGGCTATTGCCTCAACAGCGGGCAAGCTCACATGCTTGCGCGCGCCTCGGCCGGCCAAGATGAAGATCCTGTGTTTGCTTTCAAAAATGAAGCCATCAAATTCACATTGGAAATCACTGAGAATGCTGTCGCCAGGCAGGTAAGTGTTTTCGCTGTCGAACTCAGATGATTGGGCGTACAAACGCGTTGCCTCAAACCCCTGAGCTTTGATTTCTCGCTCCTGAAACTCTGGGAGCATCACATCCAAAATCATCCATTGTCTGACGATGCAAAATGGCTTTTCTGTGAAGCTCTCAGCGGCTAGTTCGATCAATTCATCGTTGCTCAGATTTGATCCACTAAGAGGCTGCGCAGGCCCAAAAAGTAGATCGCCTAGCAGGTCTATATCCGTAACGCTTGTATTCATAATTTCGCTTTAACCTGCTCTTCCCATGAGTACCAGACAGGGATTTTCTTCCCTATACCCGTTGCCATCTGGAGAGCCCGAGAGTCTTTTCGATCCGCGTATCCGTACCCGCAGTTCGCTCAGTGATAGATGCGATTCAAATAGAGATTGCCGCCGCCAAACGCCCAACTGACGATCACATATCTGCTACCTGCCACGGTTTGGAATAATGCATAACCGTCAATGAAGGTGACGCCCGTTATGCGAGAAGTTCGCATACTCGCACCCTCTCGGAAACGGCCCGTGGTATCGCCATAAATTGTTCCCATGATGACGGGTGGACTGTCGACGGCTGCGAAAAGGAACGCCGTGATGCTCACACCAAAATCCTTTTCCATAGCCGCCGCGACCTCTGCCGGAAGAGACGATGGGAGCTGTCGCTCAGTCATAAAGTAGCTCGCTTGAACTGCCAGCTGGCGATCGTGTTTCGTTGTCTACTCCATACATCTCCCAGCCCTCTTCAAGATCAACACAGAGCTGCGCCAAACCCCCATAACTCTCCAGTGGAGTGAGCTTCTCACTGAAGATCAATTACAAAGCCGTGATTAAAGCCCGTCCGCTCACCTGGATAACCTCTAGGGTTCGAGACCACACGACAGCTACCCATCGCGATATCGACTGCGCGGTGTGTATGCCCAAAAATCCATAGATCCGCTTTATCCAGAAGTGCGTGCCAGCGGTTTGAGTAGGCAGCACTCAAATGTCCCTCGTGTTTATCACCCATTACTTCGGGTATAGGTGCGTGGTGCGTCACAACGATAGTGTTGCCATCGAAGGGCTCACCGAGTTCCTTGGACAGCCAAGCGAAGGAATCGTGATTCCTGCTGATGAGGTCGGACGGGCGCAGCCGGCGATAGTTTTCTCCAGTGCGAATAACACGAAAATCATTCATCCAATCCCATGCTATTTGGGTAGCCGCAGCTACGTTTTCAGTCGAGGAAAAATCAGTCCAGCCAGTGGCGCAAAGAAACCGCGTTTGATTCCAAATAAAAGTCTCGTTTTCAAGGACGTGAACGTGCGGTAAGGCGGCTTCCTTCATCTTGTGAAGGGTGTGATCTATGTGTCCTCTATAAAACTCATGATTTCCACACACGTAAATCACGGGGCAATCAAACGTCTCATTCGCCCACTCCACTCCCCGTCCTTTCAAGTCGATGTCACCGGCCAAAATCACCAGGTCATAGCCATTGGATAGGGGCTGATAGGACGCGAACTCGTTGTGCAGGTCTGACAGCACGAGAAGTTTAAGCAATGGCCTGATCTCGATTTACAGCTAAATTGACAAGGTCAGTATCAGCGTATGGACATGCGTGCCAGCGAAGTAGTCGCAGATGCTGTTGCTCTGTTTCTACAGCCTGGTAGACCTACCGAAAAATCCGGCAGGAGGACTATATACCGTCGCACCGGACTGAGCAACATGGCTACATCCTCGTTTTTCGAGAGACTCTGATGTCCTTAAGCAAAGGGTTTGCGGCCGTACTACGGACTGCTCGGGCGGTACGGGGCTTATCTCAGCAGGATCTGGGAGATGTCAGTGATCGCAAACACTTCTGGCAAATCGAAAATGCAAGATCATCTCCAACGCTCAACAAGTTCGAAAAGCTTTCGAAGGCGCTCCAATTTGATCCCGTTACGTTGCTTGCCCTGTGCGTAGCAACACGCGATAACGTCTCGCCATCCGACATCCTTCAGCGGGTTCAGAAAGAACTCGCTGAATTTGAGAGTATGGGCGGCACGAAGAAATTGGCCGAGAGCATGGAAAGCGGCGTACTCAAATCACGCGCCAGTGAACAGCTACGCAAGATGGCCGCCGTCCAGGAGTGCAAGCGAGAAGGCCTTACTCAAAAAGCGACGATGGAGAAGCTGGGGCTTCCAAAGTCCACGGTTCATGACCTTTGGAAAATGACGGATCAGGACGGGAAGTCCAAAATTTGAATTGAAGAAACATTCGCGCCTCTTCATAACGGCCCTGACCCTGAGCATACGCAAAGGGCTCGACCTTCCGACGCAGCTCCATGTTGAAACTCACTCCCCCCAAGAATCAGGTGGACTCGTAAGCCGTTCAGTCTGGGAATGGCTTTGCGCCTCTTCAAGTCGACCACCTGAGTGGCGCTGCCGCGATCGGCCATGATCGCCATTTTGCATTGGGCTCAAACCCGAAGCTCATAATCCTGCTCACGCCGAGCCGACCTACCGGCGATCGACTGATGCAGTCCAGTTGTCATGCTTCGAAACGGCGCCGAGACAACACTTCCCACTTTTCACGGACGCTGGCTAGTGAGGCGAAGCTCAATCCTTTAGGATCACCCAAGACAGAGGGCATTCTTAATGGCAATTGACTCAGATTCAGGCTTAACCATCCAACATCAAGATCGCTGGCCGAAGCTTCTTGCGGCTTTCGACTCCACCACAACGAAGGCGCACGTCCATCAGCACAAGAGTTTGATCGACGGCTACCTGCTTGCCCTACTAGATGGGGGACTGATACACGAACTTAACTATGAGCGACTGACCAAGGCAGCCGAGGATTACGCGAAAGCTGCCGAACAAGCCGCGCTACAGGACTAGTAAGTCAAAGGCTGAAAATCTCGGAGGCCCTCCCAAACCCGGCCGGTCGTCCCGATGGACATCGTACTCGCTGAAGACCAAACACTTCGGCAAGCGCAGTATCCCTACAGCACGCCAGGAGCAGCGATCACGTATCTTGCTCAGGTTCCGGATCACGTGCGGCCTTTTTGAGCGACTGGATCATGCGCTTGAAACCCTTGGTCTGTGCAAACTTTTTGTACAGGGCTGGGGTGATCTCAGAAAGCTTGGCAACGGCTTCGCCCATCGTACTCCGGAGTTCACTTGAGTATTTGAATGCTGCAATCTGCTCGGCCTTCGCATCGAAGAATTTGGCCAAAGCTGGAAGGCTTTCAGGCTTCCGGCTAAGGTACGCCAAGAACAGTACGATCCGTTGCACCTCTTGCGGATTAGAGGGCTGAATGTCCGGAATCAGGTGACCGTACTTCGAAAGCGGGATAGCGAAATTGTCAGGCTCTACGGATTCAGAAAAGAGCATTGACCTCAAGCGAATCCCGATAACATCGCGCTGCTGCGCATCAAGCAACTTAAGCAACGAATCCATCAGGGCGTATTGGGCCGCTCCCCATGGCGAGGTGAGGGTACCATTAGCGAGAGAAGTAAGCACATCGATCAAAGCATCGCTAACTGCCGTAATCGTGGGTATGGAGATTCCATTCTGCACTATCGAACTCGTGATTGCCTGGTGCTGTTTCGCCCCTGCCGAGATGATCTGAACCCATTCATCACGAGTCCGCTCATCACTCGTGAGCTGCTTGAGCACACTCTCCCGAGTTTTGGGCAGCACACTCTTATCTGACTTCATGACGACATTGATCAAATTTACGTCAACTTTGAGAATATCTTGACAGCACTTCTCGATAGGAGCGTCCCATCCTGTCAGCCAAGTTGCCAAATCAAGCTCAGACACTCCAAAAGGCTCAATCGATTTCGTCAACAGGCCGAAGTTAGATGCTACCCAACTACATTGCAGTGGCCCAATATGTTCCCCTTGGATTAGGTAAGCCAAGAATCCACTGATCGCCTCACCAACCTTTTCATCCGGCAATAATTGGAAAAGAGCAGCTGTGGTAACCGTAGCATTTGCAAGCGCTCGGAAGACAGAGGACTCCAAGACACCATCCAAATCGTCCAGTTTGGCTAGTGAATCGGCGTCAGCTTGGCGAATGTACGTAGCTGCCGCCACCGCCTTGACCAACGGATTGGCGCTGTTTGCAAGCAACGTCGTAATCGCAGTAGCGATGACTTGATCGACATCCGTGGCTAATGCCAAGCCCAGTACCGCGCTCTCCACTTCGCCGGCAGCGCCAGTGAATTTCGCCAAGACGGCCACATCCGCTGCCGTGATACCACCGGTGATACCGCCTCCAAGATTCCGCTCCGCGTACAACCATTCGAGCGCAGGTACGACGCACTCGGTCGGCAAAGTCACCCCGCTGATTGGATGATCAGTGCAACTGACCAATTGCAGGTGAGCATCTGACAGACCCACGTTCGCGAAGGTGAAGCCATTGGCTTTTATCACTTTCAAATGGGCAATATCAGCCAGTAGGTGCATCACATACTCAGACCGTTTCACAACGATCTCTTCAAACTCAAAACCTTGAGCCTGAAGATATTTGTCGTACTCCTGCAGTAGATCCCAAGCCGGCTGCAACTGCTCTTGATCAAAAGGCGAATTCAGAATTTTCATCAGGTTGGTTTTCAGCTGACCGCCATGACCAGTCAATAGCTGCCCATCCAACCCATGACCTTTGCAATAAGATACGGCGTCATAGAACTCTTCAGAGCCTGTCTGGGACTCGCCGAACAATTTCAGCTGCGCGGTATTGATCAGTTCTAAGAGCGGCTCGATCCATTCGTCTTCCTGCACTTGATGGGCTTTGGAAATGGTTGGCAGCAGAGACGCCAACAGAGGGCGCTGGGCAACCAGACGCTTCATGGCGTCGGAGAAACCGAACAGTGAAGTAAGACCACCCAGCGCCTCGTAATCCTCGTTGGCGAAGGCCTCTGCTAATGGCGTGTCCAAAAGTTCGGCGATCGCGATATCACCTGTGGTGAGGTAATGAATCTGCAGGAATTGGATCTGCCATCCAGCCTCCATGGAATCGCCGAGGGTGGCGCTCAGAATGGCTTTAGTGTCTTTGACCAGCCCACCTTGCTCGTCCCCAATCTCTTTTTCATAGGCCGCCGAGAACCCATCAGTGCGGAGGATCTCCACCAACGAGAGCTCAGCATACTTGCAGAGCAGAATATGGCTGGCGATAGCAAGAAGGCTGATCTCCTCTCCCACCACCAAGGCTGTAGTGGCTATGTCGTTGATGAATTTTTTTTGCAGCCGTGGCGTAACTAGGCTATTGGCCATGGGGCTGTGACGCTGCAGTAGCTGTGCGCTCTGCTCAATGACGTTTCCGCCGACATCCGGAAAGGTGTGTTTCCACAGCTGACGATATCCATCTTTCCAGCCTGAGGTAATTACCGGTGGCGAACGGAACACCACCGGGAATTTTTTCGCTATGAAGTCCCTGGCATCGTAACGTCGATCTCCGTCTGCCTTCAGGTATTCCGCCACTTTGTTTGAGCAGAATGGAACGATCACGGTCAGATTCGCAGCTTTGGAAGCAGCCTCAATAAAGATCTCTAGGTCGCTCCAAACCGACCTAAGGCTTTCCTTTGGCAAGCGATCAAGGTTGTCCAAGATGATGACGTAACGCTTGTCTTCAACAACCTTCAGCTGTTCGAGAAGCGTCTTTTTGAGATCAAGAGGCGTAACCTCCTTGCCCACTTCAATCTTCTCCTCAATATGGTCGTCGCTGGAGCCTTTGAAAAGGCTCAGAAGGCTCCACTTCTGGGCACCGACCTGCACCTTCCTATGGCAGAATTTGGCAGCGGCAAGGATCAGCACAGGGCTGAAAAATGAAACAAGGTGCACCGCGATAAGCCACCAAAAGGGATCTTGCAACGTGTTGATGAGCGCGGCGGCTTCGGGCGATGTACCTGTGAATGCAGCATGAGAGCTACGCGAAAGTGCGAAAAGCTCCCGGAATGAGGTGGCGGCGAAAAACAGGCTAGCGACAAGCGCCAACGCCCAAGCACTGACGCGGCTCGTTGTTCGTTTGTTGTACTCGAACAAGCGCCCGAGGGCTCGATCGCGGGAGGCCTTGAGGGCCTCTGCAGCCTTGCTGACATGAGGTACTTCCTTGAGTACCTCGTCGGTGAAGAGCTCGATGAAGTTGCTCTTGGTCGATCCCTGATAATTTTGCTCACAATCGAAAACCCATACCCTGAAGTCAGAATCCGCAGCCGTCAGCTTTGACTTCAACATATACAAAATCGAGCTCTTGCCAGAGCCAAACTCACCGTCCAGGCCGACGACCTTGGAAGGCCCGTCGCTCAGCAAAAGACCATGTATTGCGCTCGCCACCTTGTCGTGGCTACCGCCGGGGAACACGTCCTGAGTAGCAGGATGCTCGGTATGGAAATTGATCAGCCGCATAGAAGTCCTTTTATGCCATCCCTGCGTGTGTAGATCTCGTCAGAGTCCGACTAGCCCAAACTAAGCGTGTTAGTCCGGATGAGGTTAGCTCAACAACACCACCATATGGTGTTATAAACGTCGATTGCAGGTTAATCTAAGAAACTCCTCCCTGACCGATTGGTCTAGGCTTTCGTGGCAGTTGCTTCCACTCTCTAACCGACTTGACTCTATGCTGAAGATCCGGCTTTCCTGCCGTCTCCTCCACCACCAGCCGATCTAGACTCATGAATAAATTCGCGACATTACTTCCAGTTCAAGTCTGCTGTAGAGAACTTCAACGTCTGATTACCCGCCTGATAAAAGCTCGCCTCGATGACCACTTCATCGACCTTGCGAAGCTGACTCATAAACTTGCTGTAGTCGGAAATGAAGAGGTACGTTGTGCTGTTGTCACTCGGCTCACTGGCAGAAAAACGTTGAGGCTTGCCATCGCCAAATCGAACGCTTACGCTGCAACCGTCGTAGCTGCTGCACAGAAACTGCCCCCGCTCAATCTGTAGGATAACGTCCGATCCCCACCGAGGATGTTTTCGTAATTCGAGCGTAGCCCGTTGTGCGCCTGCATATGGAAAACCGAAGGACAACGTGTTGGTCGAATCGACCTGCGCAGTCAGTACCTCTTTTTGAGTCATATCATCGTTGTGGGTACCGTAGCGCCAAACCAGCCCCATTTGTTGTTGGTAGGCTTTGAGTGTGGCAGCCTCATCCTGTAATTTCTTATTCGCGGCAGCCTGCGTGATTTTAATATTGAGCTCCGCCAGCTGTTTTTTGTACGCGGCATTGTCAGGAGTCAAAGTGACCAGTTGCTCGTAAATTCTGGCCCGCGCAGAGACATTGTCATCTTTGATAGTGGCGAGGCTCTCGACGAGTTTGGTCTTTTTGGCCTCAACAGCCATAGCCTTATTTTTTAGCTCCACCTTCAGTGCGATTGCATCAATGTCGGCGTCTCCAAGACCTTGATACTTGCGAACAACGTTCAGCGCGTCGGCAATCTTGCCCTGATCAATAAGAGCGTTCGCCTCGGCTTGGATCGCAGCTTTGTTCGACTTGAGGTAATGAGCGGTCTGGGTGCGCTCGGCCTGACGCTGCTGCTCGACCTGTTGTTGCGCAAGCTTGCTGCGCTCGGCCTTTTCATTGGACGTGGCAGAGTTGAACATCACCATGTAGCAGATGAACAGCACGCCCGAGCCGATGATCTTCGACTGAATACCTAAATTTAATCCAAGTAGAGACCGAACTCGTTCATATAAAGGTGGGATGAGCAATGACGCACCGGCCAGTGCCGGCAGCGACACTAGTGGATACCGCCAAACGCTCAACAGGAACAACCCCAGAAAAAGCAGTCCAAAAAACCATGCGATAGCGCTTCTGGCGAGCGTAACGGATCGTGACCCTAAATCTGCACTTCCACTTCCCTCGCTAGGGCGTAAAACGATGGGCTGTGTTGGCTCAAATTCGACGAAAACATCGTCATGCAGCGGCAAGTCACTCGCGAGGGGAACAGTCACCGGCTCTGTGCAATGAGGGCATCTACCAGAGATACCAGCCTTATTGTCGCTCAAGCGAATGCTTTGTTGGCAGTGTTTGCATGCAAACTCAATCATGGCCTTCCCTGGACGATGAAACCTGAGCATTAGCCTACGGCGATGGCTCCTTGCCGGTCAATCGTTCGCGCATTTTGCCATTGATAATCCAAGACGGGTTCTCAAGTCTCAAAACTGAGCGCCGTGGTGAGCTATGGTACGTCGGTGAATGACGCACATTGCACCCATCACACGAGAGCCCTCATGCCATCAGGACTTAGCCGTTACAACAAGCTGCATGCGCACCTCGATCATTTGTTGAATACCGACCCTGATCTGGCTGTAACACAAGCACGACAGATCGACCTCGATACACCCGATCGCCTCAATTGGATGAATCTTCGAGCGAGTACTCTGGTGGATGGAGGTGTGATGACCCAGCAGCAGGATGCCATTGAAGAAGGCCTCACTTTGTTTCAAGAGCTTCACAGTGTGCATCCAACCACAGAGGTCACCTACAATCTCGCAAACGCGCTCGTCGCGGCGGCTGGGCGTCCGCCGGGGAATTTCAGTTGGCTGGATCACCAAGAGCGTAATCGAGAGCACCGTGCGCAGGCGCGCCGGTGCTTCTGGAAGGTTGGTCAAGACGTTAATGCTAAGCCATCACTGAGAACACAGGCCTGGACGAATCTCGCGAACCAGTTCAGCAATAGTTTACGGCTGGGCGAAGCCCATGATGCAAGGCTTACTGCTCTTGAAATCGATCCTGAAAACGGAGTTGCCGCATACCGGGCGGCCCGTGATTTGCTGTGGCTTTTTGACCAAGGAGGATGCTCTGATCTGACACGCATTGAAGCCATCATGCTGGCTAAAATTGCGCACAGATATGAGGATCGAATTGTCGAATATGCGGGTGCGCAGGCAGCAAGAGAGATCTCAGCATTCGCTAAAAAGCTCGGAGATCCACCACCCCGTTCACCACACACGGATCCGTTCATCACATGGGTGGAAGCTGAACGATTAACGCTCGCTCCAGCTGTCGAACTCGTTGACCCAACATTGGGCAAGCTGGACTGGCTCATGCTTCCCGGGATACTGGAGCGCGAGCCCGACGCAGCGGCGACGCCCCCACCTCTATTCGCCATGTTCAACATACTCAAGAGCGACTTTATTCTGGCCCGTGATCTGGCATGGCGAGCCGTCGACGAAAGCGTTTGGCCGAAGACAGGGCGATTCTCAGACACGCTCGACTTTGCCACCTATGGCCCAGATACCTCGGCACTCATACTCGCTCACAGGACAGCGCTTGATCTGCTCGACAAGGTCGCTGTCACGGCGAATCATTACTTCGAACTAGGACAACCCTACAACAAGATCTACTTCGGCACGTTATGGCGGGGAGAACCAGATAAATTGACGGGGGTGCGCCCGCTCGCGACTAAAGTCCAGACGGTGGTTCGCAACGGCGCCAAAGCTCTGTATGGCCTTGTGGAGCTTGCCGAAGACTACGCCGGTAAAGAAGGCATCCTCCGTTCACAGAAGGATCTTCGTAACTCCGGTACGCACCGCTTCGTGGTACTGCATGATCTTGGTGATCCGGCTTACAGTAGACAAGCGCCTGAAGTCGAGCACCATCACCGTGAGCAGTTCACCCAAGAGGTATTGAACGCCCTGCGGGTGGCCCGGTCAGCAATTCAGATGCTTACCCTCGCAATTACTCAACACGAAAAAGGATTGGCTCAGCGAGAGCGTGGCTTGCTCGGAGACATGATTGTCCATGATCACGACTGGATTCGGGGACGAGATGAGGATGAATAAATACAACCGCATCGAACAGCTCGCTCGTGTTACTCGCCCATCATTTTTTCAAAATGCTCCCCAAAACCTGTTTTAACGAACACCTGCTTGAATCGCTGAATAAAGTGCTCAGGATCAACCTCACCGAAATCATTGATATTGACAGCGTCAGAATGAGATTCCCGGTTCACGTATCGATACAAGGCTCTAAATTCTACGTCCTCGTCAGCAAGTTCTAACAATGCGCTCTGTAAAATATCTTGACGGTGAACGAAGGCGAAATAATATTCGAGGATGTTGCGCATCATGTTTGGAATCACTATTACAGACGTGCGCCCCTTCTGGGCATCCTTGATGGTCTGCCAGAAAGATTGATAGTCGTTCTGTACGTCTGTTGGCTTCATTGGCGTAATTGTGCTGTACATCGCCTTGGTGATCCTGAACAGAGAATATTCGTCTGACTTCCTCAAGTGTTTGAGCATTTCGTGGAAGAAGAACAGGTTGTGGGTAAGGATGAATACCTGCTTAAAACGATCCTTCGGGTTTAGGATGCGACGATATATCATGGAAGCGATATCGTAGATGTAGTTGTGGGAAAGGCTGGATATGGGATCGTCGATGACGATGATGCGGTGGCTTTTAAGCTTGCCACCCTTCCCGTCCAAATCACCGTTGCAGACTTCCAGAAAGTAGAGGAAGGAAATGAGGGTCTTCTCACCTTCGCTGAGCGTTTTGAAAACACCTGCCTGTTGAAAAGGTCTCTGGAGACGGTATAGAGGAAGCTCACCGTTCTCCCTAACTACAGTAAATCCTTTGAGCCCAAGCATATCGAGGGATGCGTTGATGCTATCGACAGACTGATCGATGTTCGTGATTTTTGATTTGCTGTGGTTGATGATGTCCTGTTGTATTTGTTCCTGCGCGCGAATAGCGTCCAATGCGTCGCGCTTTTCGTCCCGCTGCGATGCATAGTCTTTGTGTACTTTTCTTGCCGAGGTTATCAACGTATCGCAGCTCAAGCGAAAGCAGTTCCAAAAGCGCGATTTGATTTTATCCAAATGGGTTTTCTTGTCCTTTACCTTGAGATTGATCAAATCGATTCTCCCTTGTTCGACCCTGATCAAGGCATTGAGGTCTCCAAGGGCATCCGCAGTTGCAGTCAACATGATCGAAACAGATGGAGTCGCCACTTTGGCTGAGAGACTCTGAATGTTTAGGCGCAGTATGGCTTCAAGACTTTTTATGTGGGCCTGGAACTCAGGTAACTGATATTCAGTTCGGCGCAAATGGGCCTGCAAGCGAGCGACGCCGGCTTCGTATCGATTTTTCAGCGAAGCCAGTTGCCCAATTCGTTGCTCATACGTTTTATCGAAGACTTTTCTGATTTCATCATAAAACTGGACTGGCAGCGGTTGCTGGCAAAAGGGACAACGCTCCTCCTTGGTGGCAAAGCTCAGGGCTTGCTTGACCCAGTCGGAATTACCTAATTCACTTATAAGTGCCGACAAATACGAGTCACTTGAACCAGTAATGGTCTCCAATAGTAAATCGTGGGTTTCTATTTCACCCTCAGCAAAGCTCAGTGCGGGTATCCCTGGCAGTACGGCATCACTGGCCTGTTGCAGTTGCTCAGCCTCTGCTGAGAGTAATTCGAAAGTATCGGATGTCTGCACCAAATCGAGAGCGACGACCTTCTCTGTCAGCTTTTCCTTGGTATTCATGGAGGCTAAACAGTACTTCAAAGGCGCGTTGTCGAAAGGTTTTTTCAATACCCAGATACGGTCTTGCAGCTCACTCTTGTTGACCTTTTGTGCCTCACCTAGCGAATTCCCTGCCACCACCACAGTTTGGCGTTCTTCTGTGAGTCTCTTGAGTGCAGACTCGGCGGCTTCAAGGGCTTTACCTGCTTCGATATTGCCTTCGTTCAGAGTAAAAACGCCTGGCTGAGAGCTAGCGTGGAAATTGGTTTCCGTAAAGATGTGGTTGTAAACCAGCACTTCACGGTCAGCATCTGAAGGCAATGCACTGCATTGGTGGTAGATCAAATCGCCAGGATCTTGGAGGTAGTTCCCAACGGTGGTCTTGCCCGTGCCATTGTGTCCATAGAACACGTTGACTTTTGTCAGAGGGCCGATGGATGAGTTCACATCCGGGGAATAGCTCGATACGCCACGTAGAATGATATTTTTTATCACGGCGCTATCCTTGGCTGCAGGAAGCCCAAACCACTTAGGTCTGTCACTTGTTGGAAAGCATGCTTGTAAATCGTAGATCAGGGCCTCCCATACCACCACTTTTTGATTAGGCATTTGAATGCTGAACAGCATAGATTCTCATCAACCACTTGGCAGAGAGCTTCGTCACTATCCAGGCTTCCTATTCTTCATTCCAATAACTACCTTGTTCAAATTGGTTTACGGGCAAACGGCTCTCGAAAACTCATATGAGCAGTCGGCACGTAGAGATCCTGCCTGGCCAAGCTGGAAGAGCCTCGACGCCTGGGTTTTCTCACCAAATGCTTGCCCGCCTTGCAGGCCCACCAGCGTCGCTTCAATCGATGCGTTGATTCAGCGCGCACCGGTAGCTGACCTCTTGGATGGACAGGACACCATTTGGCAATCCGAGCTGGAGTGGAAAGGTTTTCTTAGTGGGGAGGTATTCAAAGATCAACGATCGATCGATTACTGGACGACTTGGCTGGTGGAGGACAAAAAGCTGGGGTGCGAGGTCTTGCCTGCCAGGACTTCTATCGAGGAAAAAATACGCGCTATTGCTTGCTCAACACTGACCCTCAAGCTTGGTTGCGCAGGCAGCGCAGCGAGGATGTCAGCCTACGAGTGGAATAACGATCCCCAACAATTGAACACACCAATTTTCGAGCACAACAGAATCGCGGATTTTTTTGCAGTCATAGTTAGAGTCAGCGCTTGGGTTGTCGCGGAGATTAGTGTCCGGGAATGGGAAAATCTCGTAGCTGCCAAGCTTGAAAACGAGATTTTACTAAAATCAGTGATTCCCAGATTCGATGAGCACGACAAGAACTGGACTCGACCTATTGCTGAGCAACTGCGCAGTTTGGCGGTAGACGCCGGCTTCCACGGCAACGGGAGAGCGAGTGCGTTTTTGGGGGAGATTTTAGCCAAGCGCTACATGGATATATCAGATAAGCAACGGACACTGAGGCGTTGGGAAGAACTCCACCCTGGCAAACCTCGCGACTCAGTTTTGGAGGGACTGCTGGAGAGTGTAAGGCACCTACTCAATAAGCACGGGGGCTTATGGAGCAGCGTCTCAGCGCACAACAGAAAGTTCAGGTTTGCGTGGCTCAATGCGGTTCTGCTTCGAGAAATGATGCAGAAGGATTTGCCTTGGTGGCACATTCGGGAAGTGTTCGATGCTTTCGAGGAGGAGTTCCGAAAAGCACGGGCACTCCTTGGAAGGCCCTTGTCGTAGAGGCGAGCAGTTCGTACCCGCCTCCCCCACCGCCTATTATTTCTTATTGCGATTTTCGGTCAGTTGTTTGCTGCGATTGCTTTGGTTTTTATCCACGGTGATATTCGTACCGGGCGTGCCTTTGTTGCGGTTACTGATGTCGGCTTCGTGGTTGCTGCGTTTGGGAGACTGCTTGTTCATACGTAACTCCTAGGTCTTTCATTCGGTGTCACGGCTTGTGACGAACCGATCATGAACGCGACCATTGCAGGAGCGAAGGACACAAAAAAAAAAATTCTTTTCGGCCTCAGGTCTTGGCATCCATCAAGCATCTTGATCGTGGAAGACTTGAATTTTTTTCCTGAAAGTTCAGCTCAGGCTGAACCCTTCGTTTCTTCCTCAGATTTCTACTCCAGCCACTGCAAACAGCAATTCTCATGCCGGAGCTTCAGAGAGCCTGCGCGTTAGAGGTAGCTAAATGGCGCAAGAAACTGTCGTGGGCACTCAATGCGGCTCCAATCTTGACGAATGTTGTCGCCTGACCGAATCCTTCTGGCTGAGGCTTCACGCAGGAACGCCGGTAAAATAGGGATAACGTGCCCACTAGCATTTACTATGATGCTCGGGTAGGAGATGCGTAAACTTCTAAGGAGAGCCTGTGGACGGTCAGAACTCGCTGAACAATCAGCTCATTATTATTTCAAAAGACGGCAAGGTCGAGCACAAAATCTCGGGGCATTTACGTACCGTCAGGGAAACGATTTTAAGTGAAAAGAACCCACTGGACTGGATCTCCATCGCAACCTCCAAAACGTTGGAAAAAGTCCTCAACACGATTGCAGAAATCGATAATGTTTCAGTAATCAGCGCACAGCGCGCCTGCGATCTGCAATTTCCTCCTGGCCACCCGCAAGAGCGGTTGGTCTATGCAAAGCACCCCGCGAAGCAAACAATGTATTTCCCGCTAGCGGGATTTCATAAATTTGCCTTTGAACACAAATTCGCAGAGGCCATTCGCTTGCTCGCTGCGCTAGGTGCATCGAGCATCCGGGCAGAACATGTCAAAGGATTGGGACGAGAGTTTGCTGCCAACCTGGGCGGTACCTTTGCAGCTACGGGTGAGTCAGCAACCATGGAGGCTGGGCATACACGGAATGACAATTCGCGATTACTCTTTACCTCGACCCTCGAAGGCCATGCTTCGCCAACGATCCCAGATGACCTTGTCTGGTATCCCTTCGAACCAATGTGGCAGACGATTGCCAATAACCGGAAAGAGCACGGTCTCAAACAGTTCTCGTTGACACTGACATACACCGAAGACTTCGGCATCAATGCCGGCCTGAAAGCTCAGCTCAGCAAGGCCTCACTGGAGATAGGTGGCAACTTTGAAGAGCACCAAAGCACGGTATGGACGCTCTCGGGAGATTTTGTTTAAACAGGCACTTTTATTGGACAGACATTGCAAAAAATAAATGAAGCAAGGCAGGAACTTTGGTATCGCCTAGCCCCACCGCCGCGTGATAGCAGCGATAGCTGCCTAAAGAACATTTACAAGCTACTTGCTCCCACTGCAAAGTATTAAAAAGGAGCATATACCATGACCGAAAAAATTGATTTAAAAGAAGATCAAATCAACTCCGTACTTCGAGAGCACTGTGATTGGGAGGTAGAAGCCGCAACATCCCCCTTCAATCAATTACAGTTTTATCGTGTTTATCGCCTACAGCAAAATGTCAAAAAGTCACGCAAACGTATATTCATCGGAGTCGTACCTGACCAGATATCTGCCGGCAGCCTGGTCAGTTGCGCGTCAATAGCTGGACATTATTACCAGCTGGGATTGAACCATGGGGCCGCCGGCCTAGACTCGCGAGACAATCCAGCATTCAGAGGCTGACCCCCTGTTGACCAACAATAACTGGTTGAATTTTTCATAGCGCAACGCCACTATCTCATTTTTTGTGAGATAGGGACATGCATCAAGCTCAAGACAGCCGCACTGGAAAGCCAATCACCGTCGAGGGCTACCGTGCTGAATATGGCTCGCTGTTGGATGCCTCCAACCGACCAAATTTACGCCCTCTGGTAAGATGTCCGGTTTGCAGGGAAGACCTTCATATCAAGGGTGAGTCAGGGACAAGCAAAATCACCAAGGTCTTTAGTCACAACCCTGTCTTAGGCGTCGAACAACATCCTTGCCCAATTAAAGAAGGAGGCAGGGCAAAATATGAAGTGCTGATCCCTGCTTCATACAACGCCGAGATCGCATCTGCACTCAGAGAGTCTTTTTTCTCGCGCTGGCATCTTCACTGGTTCCAGTTTCGCGACTACGTTGGTTACGCAAAAGTCGAGGACTTCATTGAGCTTCTGAATTTCGCAGACGAAAGGAAGATCTGGGGCTACCACCATCTGGAAGAATATGAAATCCCGCTAATCCTTCTGGTGCTTAAAGATTTCGCGCCAATCAAAAAGAAAAATTCAAAAAATGAATACTGGCGAAAAAACTGGGTACGTTTTTTGTTCCCGGCAAGCGTGAAAAATCTCGATGATTACTGGAATCTTCAGCCTGGAAGTCAGTTCATTATCAAAGCGTACTTCAAAACGTCAGACAAGGCTAAGCGGCCAAACCCTAAAGACTTTGTTAAATACGATGACGTAGTTGTAAACAAATCTTTTCTCACATCGCCCACGGCAAGAACAATGGATCCTGTCGTAGAAAAAAAGATGGCCAAGGCATTTCCTGCTGAAATCAGTCTAACAACCGCCCAGAGCGAATCGGATTCAGAACATGAGTGATCAGCTGGTCGTAAAAATACAAATGCCATGCGCTCAAGAAGTGACATGTCTAAAACCCCTGCCGATAAGCAAGAAAAGTTACGTCTAGCTGCCGGCATCATCTTATAGGTTAAGAACTCTTTTTACTGGTGGATCACAACCACCTTTCTACCTCATTCGACGCGAGATCTAGAAATGGATACCGAAAAACATATAACAGTAAAAATACCGCCCGAGCTTCAAGCCAAACTAGATAATGACGGATATTCCATTGATGGAACTCAGGTTCGCGATAACTTGGGTCGAATTGTCTGCAACCTTAAATCTCTAGAGGCGCCTTCCAATCTCTATTTTTCGCCCCAGATTTTTATAAGCTTCGAACAATACTGTTTCATTTCCATCAGTGCCGCATCCGAAAAATTAAAACTCGCTCTCGAAGCCAACAAATCAACACTTTCATCATTAGAAGCAAAAATTGACACCATATTAGAACGACAAACTGGAACTCTAATAGCACTAACAACGGACGCCAATGAGCATTTTTCCAGTCTGATGGAAAAAAGTAACCTGACCGACGAAAAAATTGCTTTTACATCTGGAGTCAAGGCAGCATCCGCAATTGCGGCAGATTTCGCAAGTTACATCAATGATTATCTTGACAGCACCGAAGTTCAATTTGGACACTCAAACGAAACCATCCCATACGGTGCGTACCGAAAAGTAAAACGCAGCCAATGGGAAAATATCAAAAAAAGCAAATTCCGGCGCTTTATGGAATTTGACGCCAACTATCTAGCCTATTCGTTACTAAGCACCCTGAACAACCTAAACTTGCTTTCCCTCACTTATAACGGTCGAATTCACCCCAGGTACGAAGTGAGCCTTCAAGAGCTAGAACGCCAACTAAAAAGCGTGCTGACCAAGCTTGTGAATGGCATGGGTGATGAAGAAGATATTTTTTCCATGATATACGCGACACTCACAAAGGAAGACATTAAAAAAATTGATTTCCAGCGTGTTTTAAAATACGAGCAAACCTATTCATTGAATGATTTAATAATGCGTTCGTACTCCACAAGCAGAGATATTAAACTCGATCAGGAGCGTATCAACTCAATCGGAGACATTCTCGACCTCTTGGACGATATTGAAAACCTCCAGCATCGTGTAAGCTCGCTGACATCCATTCAACTAGCGAGCTCCCCTGATGTTGCCGCATTAAAAAGCATGCTCTTTGGCTCAAATGACGCCTGAACCTCAAGCAAAAAATCAATACCACTAGAGCCCGAACCAGGAGCTTACTCCGTATCGCACCGTTTCTGTTATTGCCTTCGCTTATAAACGATTTCGCTGCACATTGGCTGGGGCGAGAGCAGATTGGAGGATTGATCTCGCGGCCCTGAATGATCGTAGGACGGGTGATTGATCCGTCTCCAGCCAGGCAGCGGGCGGGCGTGTGTCAGGCAGGTATGCAAGCGCGCGTGCAGGCAGGCAAATCGAAGGCTCAGAATAAAACGTAAACAGAAGGGCCCAAACAGGGCCCTTTTTTACACTTTTTACGAATTCAGAGGTTTTTCAGGAAAAGCTGGGGCTCTGAGGGTCAGAGGGTGCAGGGGTTTTGGAGGCAAAGAAATATTTTTTACATAGTCGTTGACAATCGAGAGAATAAGAACGGATCTGGTGGCCATCAGTGTTCAGCTCTCAACGGGTCGATCTTGCAAAAAACGCGGATGTTAACACGCTCGGCGGGGTGTTTCAGTCAGACCGTGGCGCGCCCTTCGCGAGCAGGCTCGCTCCCACATTGAATGTGTTGTGAGCACGATCCAGTGTGGGAGCGGGCCTGCTCGCGAATGGCCACACCACGGTTCAGAAGCGAAATCAGCTCTGCTTGTAACCGCGAACCTCATCCACCCCACGGTTAGCCAGCTGGTCAGCCCGCTCGTTACCGTGATGGCCAATGTGCCCACGCACCCACTTCCAGGTAACCTTGTGGCGGTTGACCTGCTCGTCCAGCTCTTTCCACAGATCAGCGTTTTTCACCGGCTCCTTCGCTGCGGTTTTCCAGCCGCGCTTCTTCCAGTTGGCCATCCACTCGTTGATGCCCTTCATCACGTACTGCGAGTCGGTCACCAGCAATACTTCACACGGCCGCTTCAAGGCTTCGAGGCCACGGATCGCGCCGAGCAGTTCCATGCGGTTATTGGTGGTGTTGGTTTCGCCACCCCACAGTTCCTTTTCGACGCCCTTGCACACCAGCAAGGCGCCCCAGCCGCCGGGGCCGGGGTTGCCTTTGCAGGCGCCGTCAGTGAACAGCTCTACGGTGTCGACGCTTTCAACGCTTTCGCTCATGCCAATCTATCCAGAAAAATGCCTGTCCTGCCGATCACGGATCGACAATGACCGAGGCCGGGACACACCCGGCCACAAATAAAAGAAGGTTTACGGTTCGATACGACGGCGGTTGACCTTGGCCATCGGCAGCGGAATCAGCTTGCCCATCGGCTCGCGCCGCTCCTGACGCAACGGTCGCAGTCCGACCACAATCTTGCGCGCGACCAGTAAATAGAAGCCGCCACCCGACAATTGCCAGTCACCGGCCTTGCGTTCCCAGCCGGCCAGACGGGCCTGCCACTTGGGTGACGCGAGCGGCGGACGATAGCACCCGAAGCGGCGTTTCTCCAGCGCGAAGCCCAGCAGATTGAGCCAGTCGGCGACCCGCGACGGCGAGATGCAGCGCGCCTGGCGCAAGGCGTCGTGGGCGAACACATGGCGCAGCCCCCAGGTGCTCCAGGGGTTGATGCCGATGATCAGCAAATGCCCACCGGGACGCACGCTGCTCGCTGCTTCACGCAGCAAACCGTGGGGCGACAGGCAGAAATCCAGACCGTGCTGCATCACCACCACATCGGCGGCATGCTCGCTCAGCGGCCAGGCCTGCTCCTCGCAGACGATCTCGACCCCGGGCAACGGTGCACCGAGGCGCACATTGCGCTGCACTTGCGGTGCCGACGGCGGGGTTTCGGCCGATGGCCCGTAGTGCACCAGATAACCGCCAAAGAAACGGCCCAACTCGTCTTCGAGCATGCGCCGCTCTTCATCGAGCAGAAATTGCCCGAGCGGGCCGGACAGCCATTCACGGGCTGCACCGATCAGGGCCAGCCAGTCAGGATCAGCCTGTGCGAACGCTTTATCACTCATCGCATTCTCCAAAGCGCCAGGAACTACTAAGATGCGCCAATGTTTTCCGCTTGGCGAATTCCGACGATGATACAGATCAGTGCCCTGCCCGCGTTCACCGACAACTACATCTGGTTGTTACAGGATCACCGCACCCAGCGCTGCGCCGTGGTCGACCCGGGCGATGCCGCGCCGGTTCAGGCGTGGCTTGCAGCGCATCCGGGCTGGGTGTTGAGCGATATCCTGATCACCCACCACCATCATGATCACGTCGGCGGCGTCGAACGCCTGAAAGCGCTGAGCGGCGCGAAAGTCTACGGCCCGGCCAGCGAAAGCATCCCGGGGCGCGACGTGGCGCTCGAGGACAACGACACGGTCAGCGTGCTCGGCTGGGACTTCGACGTCTATGCGGTGCCCGGTCACACCTTGGGGCACATTGCCTATTACCACCACGGCCTGCTGTTTTGCGGCGACACCCTGTTCGCCGCCGGTTGCGGTCGCCTGTTCGAGGGCACGCCGGAGCAAATGCACCACTCGCTCAGCCGCCTCGCTGCTCTACCGGAAGATACCCTGGTCTACTGCACCCATGAATACACCCTGAGCAATCTGAAGTTTGCCGCCGCCGTCGAGCCGGGCAATCCGGACATCGCCGCCCGTCTGGAAAAAGTCACTCAGCAGCGGCAAAACGGCGTCATGACCCTGCCTTCGACCCTGGCACTGGAAAAGCTCACAAATCCGTTCTTGCGTACCTCTGAAACATTAGTTACACAAAAAGTGGACGAACGGGCAGGCGCTCAAAACCGGGCGCCGAGTGAGGTATTTGCGGCTCTGCGGGCTTGGAAAGATAAGTTCTAAGCCCCCCACCACTTGGTACAAAAATTCTGAATGGTTGACCGCAGGGGGTGCGCTTTCTAGAATCGCCCGACATTTTTGCCCGGAACTTACTTCCAGCCAATGTCGTCATCCATACGTAAGTCCGTCAATTCAGACGCATTGACCCGCCTGGCGCAAGCCATCGCGGTGGCTGTGTCCGCCACGCTGGCGGGCTGTTCCAGCCATGCTCCGCAGACTGAAGCGACCCATACGCCGAACATTGCTGCGCGAGCCAAGCAGAAGCCGATCTGGCTGTCCGAAAAGCCCAGCCCACAGGTTCCCCAGGACATCTGGGAACGCATGCGCCAGGGCTTTCAGCTGCAGGAAGGTCTCGGCGTCAACCCGCGCATCGAGCAACAGCGCCTGTGGTTCGCCAGCAATCCCTCTTTCCTCGAGAACGCCGGCGAACGCGGCAGTCTCTATATTCACTACATCGTCGAACGGCTCGAAGAACGCAACATGCCGCTGGAACTGGCCCTGCTGCCAGTGATTGAAAGCGCCTACAACCCGATGGCCTATTCCCGGGCCGATGCAGTCGGGTTGTGGCAATTCATTCCGTCCACCGGGCGTTATTTCAATCTGCGTCAGACGCGCTTCTACGATGGCCGTCGCGACATCACCGCCTCGACCACGGCAGCGATGGATTACCTGACCCGCCTGCACGACATGTTCAACGGCGACTGGTTGCTGGCCTTGGCGGCGTACAACGCCGGTGAAGGCACGGTCAGCCGCGCCATCGAACGTAACGAAAAGCTCGGCCTGCCCACCGACTACTGGAACCTGCCGTTGCCGGCGGAAACCCAGGCCTACGTGCCGAAGCTGCTGGCGCTGTCGCAAGTGGTGCTGGCGCCGGAAGCCTACGGCGTGAACCTCAACCCGATCGCCAACGAACCGTACTTCCAGGTCGTCGAAATCAACCAGCGCATGGACCTGTCCAAGGTCGCTGCGGTGGCCAACATCGACGAAGACGAACTGTTCCAGCTCAACCCGGCCTTCAAGCAACGCACCACCATCGACGGCCCTCAGCATTTGCTGGTGCCGACGTCGAAGGCGCAATTGCTGACGGCCAGTTTGCAGACCATGCGTCCGGAAGAGCTGATCAGCCCGCGTTCACTGAAACCGGTGTTCGAGGGTGCCGATCCGTCGGAAGTGGCGCAGCTCAAGCGTGCCTATCGCGTGAAGCGTGGCGACAACCTCGGTTCCATCGCCAAGGCCAACAAGGTCGAAGTCAAAGACCTGCAGCGCTGGAACAAGCTGACCGGCAAGAACCTCAAGGTTGGTCAGACCCTGGTGATGCAAGACACCACCAAGCGCGCGCCGGCACGCAAATCCGGCCGGGTCAACACGGTGATTGCGGCCAACAGCAAGAGCAAAGGCAAGGACGACAGCGCGCAGCAAACCCAGTACAAGGTCAAACGCGGCGACACGCTGTACGTCGTGGCCAAGCGCTTCAACGTTGAGATGCAGCATCTCAAGCGCTGGAATCCGGGTGCGGGTAAAGCACTGAAGCCGGGGCAGATGCTCACGGTTTATCAGCCGCACTGACAGAAGAGCCCCTGAGATTTCGGGGGCTTTTTTTGATCACGTTTTTGAGGTGTGCATTAGATCCATCCCCCTCACCCCAGCCCTCTCCCCCAAGGGGGCGAGGGGGAAAGGGAGCCGATCTCCGTGCTGTTCAACATCCGAGTTCGGCTCGGTATCGCACGTCGGCGCAGCTCTCGCAAACACCACAGTCAGTCCCCTCTCCCCCCGGGAGAGGGTTAGGGTGAGGGGCTTTTGAAAACTTGAGTTCGACTCGGTGCAGCACGTCGGTGCAATTCGCCCAGACACCACAGTCAGTCCCCTCTCCCCCCGGGAGAGGGTTAGGGTGAGGGGCTTTTGAGAACTTGAGTTCGACTCGGTGCAGCACGTCGGTGTAATTCGTCCAAACACCACGATCAGTCCCCTCTCCCTCCGGGAGAGGGTTAGGGTGAGGGGCTCTTTAACCCACATCTTTTTCCTGTCCAGACAAGCTGTTACTGTACGGCCCACTAAGCCCAAGCCGCCTGGATCGGATCTGACTTGAAGCGTCCCCTCCTCCTGCTCCTGATCAGCCTGGCCTTGAGCTCAACCGCAAGCGCGACGATTACCGAAAGTCACGGTTATGCGCAGTTCGGCACGCTCAAGTACCCGGCCAGATTTACCCACTTCGACTGGGTCAACCCGCAAGCGCCTAAGGGCGGTACGTTGCGGGTAATGGCGTTCGGCACCTTCGATACGGTCAATCCGTACACGTTCAAAGGCACCAGCCCGGTCACCACCGCGAATTTCCTTCAGTACGGCATCAATGAACTGAACGAGCCGCTGATGGTTGGCACCGGCCAGTATTCGCCGTCCGGTGACGAGCCGGCGTCGAGCTATGGTTTGATCGCGCAATCGGTGGAGTACAGCGAAGATCGCAGCTGGGTAGTCTTCAACCTGCGCCCGGAAGCGCGTTTCCACGACGGCACGCCGATCACCGCCTATGACGTCGCCTTCTCCTATCGAACGCTGCTCAAGGACGGCCATCCGCTGTACCGTACCGCGTTGCAGGAAGTGCTGCGGGTCGACATTCTCAACAAGCAGCGCATTCGCTTCGTGCTCAAGCGCTCGGGCAATCCGCTACTGATCCTGCGCCTTGGCGAATTGCCGGTGCTGCCGCAGCACTACTGGAAAGACCGCGACTTCAAGGCCACTACCTTCGAACCGCCACTGGGCAGCGGCCCCTATCGCATCACTTCGGTGACGCCGGGCCGGCAGTTGATCTTCGAGCGGGTCAAGGATTACTGGGGCAAGGACTTGCCGGTCAATCGCGGCAAGTACAACTTCGATCGCATGGAAGTCGAGTTCTACCGCGACAGCGATGTCGCCTTCGAAGCATTCAAGGCTGGCGAATTCGACATTTACATCGAGCATCAGGCGAAGAACTGGGCCAACGGCTACAACTTCCCGGCCATACGCCGTGGCGATGTGATCAAGGCACAGATCCCGCATCAGATCCCGACCCAGAGTCAGGGCCTGTTCATGAACACCCGCCGTGCGACGTTCTCGGACGTTAAGACCCGTGAAGCGCTGGGCCTGATGTTCGACTTCGAGTGGACCAACCGCGCACTGTTCAGCGATGCCTACAAACGCACCACCAGTTATTACCCCAACAGCGAGTTCACCACCTCCGGCCTGCCGGTCGGGCATGAATGGCTGATGCTCAAGCCGTACAAGGAACAACTGCCGGCCAAGCTGTTCACCGAGCCGTTCACCCTGCCAAAAACCGATGGACGCGGCATTCCCCGGGAAACCATGCGCAAGGCATTGGCATTGCTCGCCGAAGCCGGCTGGAAGCTCAACGGTCAGCGCCTGCAAAACGCTGACGGCCAACCGCTGCGGTTCGAGCTGCTGCTGGTCAATCCGAACCTGGAGCGCCTCTACCAGCCCTATATCGAGAACCTCAACAGCATCGGCATCGACGCGCGCCTGCGCACCGTGGATCGGGCGCAGTACAAACAGCGCCTCGATCAATTTGATTTTGACATGATCTCGATGACGCTCAACCAGACCCTCAGCCCGGGCCTGGAGCAGTGGCAGTACTTCCACTCCAGTCAGGTCGGGGTCAAGGGCAGCAAGAATTACGCAGGCATTGCCAACCCGGTAGTGGATCACCTGCTCGAACAATTGCTCGCCGCGCGCACCCGCGACGAGCAGGTCGCCGCTGGCAAGGCGCTCGACCGCGTGCTGCTCTGGCAGCACTACAGCATTCCCAACTGGTACCTCAATTATCACCGTCTGGCCTACCGCAACCGGTTGGCCCACGTCACCACGCCGCCCTACACTCTGGGCCTGAGCGCGTGGTGGCTGAAGTCTTCGGAGAAAGATCAATGAAACCGATCCGCGCCCTGCTCGTCCAGGCCAGCGGTTTGCTGTTCGCCGGGCTGGCCTTTGCCGCTCCGCAACACGCCGTGACCCTGTACAACGAGCCGCCGAAATACCCAGCCGATTTCAAGCATTTCGATTATGTGAACCCCGACGCGCCCAAGGGCGGCATCTTCCGTCAGGCCGGTTTCGGCGGCTTCGACAGCCTCAACCCGTTTATCAGCAAAGGCGTGCCGGCCGACGATGTCGGGCAGATCTACGACACCTTGACCAAACACAGCCTCGACGAACCGTTCACCGAATACGGCCTGATCGCCCGGCAGATCGAAAGAGCCCCGGACAACAGCTGGGTGCGTTTCTACCTGCGCCCCGAAGCGCGCTTCCACGACGGCCACCCGGTACGCGCCGAGGACGTGGTGTTCAGCTTCAACACGCTGACCAAGGAAGGTTCACCGCTGTTTCGCGGCTACTACAGTGACGTTTCCGAAGTGATCGCCGAAGATCCGCTGAAAGTGCTCTTCAAGTTCAAGCACACCAATAACCGTGAACTACCGCTGATCCTCGGCCAGTTACCGGTGCTGCCCAAGCACTGGTGGGCCGATCGCGACTTCACCAAGGGCAACCTGGAAATTCCGCTGGGCAGCGGCCCTTACAAGGTTGCCGAAGTGAAGGCCGGACGTTCAGTGCGTTACGAGCGGGTCAAGGATTACTGGGGCAAGGACCTGCCGGTCAACCGTGGCTTCTACAACTTCGACACGATGACCACCGATTACTACCGCGACAACACCGTCGCGCTCGAAGCGCTGAAGGCCGGACAATTCGATTACTGGCTGGAAATGACCGCAAAGAACTGGGCCAACGCCTACAACATCCCGGCGGTTACCGAAGGCCGCTTGATCAAGGAACAGATCGCCAACAGCAACCCGACCGGCATGCAGGGCTTCGTCTTCAACCTGCGTCGCCCGGTGTTTCAGGATGTGCGGGTGCGTCAGGCACTCGGTCTGCTGTTCGATTTCGAGTGGACCAACAAACAACTGTTCAACAGCGCCTACTTCCGCACCCGCAGCTATTTCGAAAACTCGGAAATGGCCGCCACCGGCCTGCCCGACGCCGATCAAGTGGCGATCCTCAAGCCGTTCCGCAGCAAACTGCCGGCGCAGGTGTTCAGCGAAGCGTTCGAGAATCCGAAGACCGATGCCAGCGGCATGATCCGCGCGCAGCAGCGCGAGGCCTATCAACTGCTGCAAGAGGCCGGTTGGAAGATCGTCGACGACAAAATGGTCGACGCCACGGGCAAACCGGTGGTGATCGAGTTCCTGCTCGCGCAGACCGAATTCGAACGCGTACTGCTGCCATTCAAGCGCAACCTCAGCGACCTTGGCATCGATCTGGTAATCCGCCGCGTCGACGTTTCGCAGTACATCAACCGCGTGCGTTCGCGGGACTTCGACATGATGGTCGGCAGCTTCCCGCAGTCCAACTCACCGGGTAACGAACAGCGCGAATTCTGGATGAGCGCCGCTGCCGACAAACCGAGCAGCCGCAACACCATTGGCCTGAAGGATCCGATTGTCGATCAACTGGTCGAAAACCTGATCAACGCCGACTCACGCAAAAGCCTGGTGGCCCACGCCCGCGCACTGGATCGCGTGCTGCAATGGGGTTACTACGTGGTGCCCAACTGGCACATCAAGACCTGGCGCGTGGCGTACTGGAACCACATCGGTCACCCGAAAGTCTCGCCCAAGTACGACATCGGGATTAATACCTGGTGGGTCAAGCCCGACGCAAAACCGGCAGTAGAAGTCGAAACCAAACTGCAAGCCGACCCTGTGGGCACGGAGTAATCAGATGCTGGCGTATATTTTTCGGCGACTGCTGCTGATCATCCCGACCCTGTTCGGCATTCTGCTGATCAACTTCGTGATCATCCAGGCCGCGCCCGGTGGGCCGGTGGAACAGATGATCGCCAAGCTCGAAGGCTTCGAAGGCGCCACCAGCCGCATTGCCGGCGGCGGTGCCGAGGTGTCGGTGGCCGGCTCCTCCTATCGCGGCGCACAGGGTCTGGACCCGGCGCTGATCAAGGAAATCGAGCACATGTACGGGTTCGACAAATCGGCCCCGGAACGTCTGTGGATCATGGTCAAGAACTACGCGCAGCTGGATTTCGGCGACAGTTTCTTCCGCGACGCCAAGGTCATCGACCTGATCAAGGAAAAGATGCCGGTGTCGATCTCGCTCGGACTGTGGAGCACGCTGATCATGTACCTGGTGTCGATCCCGCTGGGGATCGCCAAGGCCACCCGGCACGGCAGCCATTTCGATGTCTGGACCAGTTCGGCGATCATCGTCGGCTATGCGATCCCGGCGTTTCTCTTTGCGATCCTGCTGATCGTGGTGTTTGCCGGCGGCAGTTATCTCGACTGGTTCCCGCTAAGGGGCCTGACCTCAAACAACTTCGATGAACTGAGCTTCGGCGGCAAGATCCTCGATTACTTCTGGCACCTGGCGCTGCCGGTGACCGCACTGGTGATCGGTAACTTCGCAACCATGACCCTGCTGACCAAAAACAGCTTTCTCGACGAAATCAACAAGCAATACGTGGTCACCGCCAAGGCCAAAGGCCTGACCCGCCATCGCGTGTTGTACGGCCATGTGTTCCGCAACGCCATGCTGCTGGTGATTGCCGGATTCCCGTCGGCGTTCATCGGCATCTTCTTCACAGGATCCTTGCTGGTGGAAGTGATTTTCTCCCTCGACGGTCTCGGCCTGATGAGCTTTGAAGCGGCGATCAACCGCGATTACCCGGTGGTGTTCGGTACCCTGTTCATCTTCACCCTGCTGGGGCTGGTGGTGAAACTGATCGGCGACCTCACCTACACCTTGGTCGATCCGCGCATCGACTTCGAAAGCCGGGAGCATTGAGATGAACCTGTCCCCTCTCAACCGCCGCCGCTTCGAACTGTTCAAAGCCAACAAACGTGGCTGGTGGTCGCTGTGGCTGTTTCTGGTGCTGTTCGGCCTGAGCCTGGGCGCCGAGCTGATCGCCAACGACAAGCCGTTGGTGGTGCATTACGACAACAATTGGTACTTCCCGGCGATCAAGCGCTACCCGGAAACTGCGTTCGGCGGCGAATTCCCGCTGGAAGCCAACTACAAGAGCCCGTACATCCGCGAACTGCTCAAGGCCAAGGATGCGTGGGTGCTGTGGGCGCCGATTCCCTACAGCTACCAGAGCATCAACTACGACCTGAAAGTCCCGGCCCCGGCGCCGCCGTCGGCGGACAACCTGCTCGGCACTGACGATCAGGGCCGCGATGTGCTGGCGCGGGTGATCTACGGTTTCCGCATTTCGGTGCTGTTCGCGCTGACGTTGACCGTGCTGAGTTCGATCATCGGCGTGATTGCCGGTGCTTTGCAGGGCTTCTATGGCGGCTGGGTCGATCTGGCCGGGCAGCGTTTTCTGGAGATCTGGTCGGGGCTGCCGGTGCTGTATCTGCTGATCATCCTCGCCAGTTTCGTCCAGCCGAATTTCTGGTGGCTGCTGGGGATCATGCTGCTGTTCTCGTGGATGAGCCTGGTCGACGTGGTGCGCGCTGAGTTCCTCCGTGGCCGCAACCTTGAATACGTGCGCGCGGCGCGGGCGCTGGGCATGCAGAACGGCGCGATCATGTTCCGCCACATCCTGCCCAACGCGATGGTCTCGACCATGACGTTTATGCCGTTCATCCTCACCGGCGCCATCGGCACCCTCACCGCTTTGGACTTCCTCGGTTTCGGCTTGCCGGCCGGCAGTCCGTCGCTGGGTGAACTGGTCGCCCAGGGCAAATCCAACCTGCAAGCGCCGTGGCTGGGCATGAGTGCCTTCGCCGTGCTGGCGTTGATGCTGAGTTTGCTGGTGTTTATCGGCGAGTCCGCTCGCGACGCCTTCGACCCGAGGAAGTGAAATGAATCAGGACAATCTGATCGAAGTGCGTGACCTCGCCGTCGAATTCGGTTTCGGCGAGCGCGTGCACCGGGTCGTCGAAGGCGTGAGTTTCGACATCAAACGCGGCGAAACCCTGGCGCTGGTCGGCGAATCCGGCTCGGGCAAATCGGTCACCGCGCATTCGATCCTGCGCCTGCTGCCCTACCCGATGGCCCGCCATCCGGCCGGCAGCATCAACTATGCCGGGCAAAACCTGCTGGGGCTCAGTGAGAAAACCATCCGCCACATCCGTGGCAACCGCATCGCGATGATCTTTCAGGAGCCGATGACTTCGCTGAATCCGCTGCACTCGATCGAGAAGCAGATCAACGAAGTCCTCGGCATCCACAAGGGTCTGACCGGCAAAGTCGCGACCAAGCGTACGCTGGAGCTGCTGGACATGGTCGGCATCCCCGAGCCGCACAAGCGTCTCAAGGCCTTGCCCCACGAGTTGTCCGGTGGCCAGCGCCAGCGTGTAATGATCGCCATGGCCCTGGCCAACGAGCCGGAATTGCTGATTGCCGACGAACCGACCACGGCGCTGGACGTGACCGTTCAGCTGAAAATCCTCGATTTGCTCAAGGAATTGCAGGCTCGATTGGGCATGTCGTTGTTACTGATCAGTCACGATTTGAACCTGGTGCGAAGAATTGCGCATCGTGTATGTGTCATGCAGCGCGGTTGCATCGTCGAACAGGCATCGTGCGCAGAGCTGTTCCGTTCGCCGCAGCATCCGTACACTCGGGAATTGCTCGGCGCGGAGCCCAGCGGAGGCCCGGCGAGCAATAAAATCGGCGCGCCGCTGCTTGAAGTCGAGGACTTGAAAGTCTGGTTCCCGATCAAGAAAGGCCTGCTCAAGCGCACGGTGGATCACGTCAAGGCAGTGGACGGCATCAATTTCAGCCTACCGCAGGGTCAGACCCTGGGGATCGTGGGAGAAAGCGGCTCCGGTAAATCCACCCTGGGTCTGGCGATTTTGCGGCTGATCGGCAGCAAAGGCGCGATCCGCTTTGAAGGCAAGCAGCTAGACTGCCTGACGCAGAACGAGGTTCGCCCGTTGCGTCGGGAGATGCAGGTGGTGTTTCAGGACCCGTTTGGCAGCCTGAGCCCGCGCATGTGTGTCAGCGATATCGTTGGCGAAGGCCTGCGGATTCACAAGATGGGCACCGCTGAGGAACAAGAGGCGGCGATTATTGCGGCATTGAAGGAGGTAGGTCTGGATCCGGAAACCCGGCACCGCTACCCCCACGAATTTTCCGGTGGGCAACGGCAGCGAATCGCCATTGCCCGGGCTTTGGTGCTGAAACCGGCGCTGATCCTGCTGGACGAGCCGACGTCGGCGCTCGACCGCACGGTGCAGCGGCAAGTGGTGGAGCTGTTGCGTTCACTGCAAGCCAAGTACAACCTGACGTATTTGTTTATCAGCCATGATCTGGCTGTCGTCAAAGCGCTGAGCCACCAGTTGATGGTGGTCAAGCATGGCCAAGTGGTCGAACAGGGAGACGCGCAAAGTATTTTTGCCGCCCCCCAACATCCGTATACACAGCAGTTGCTGGAAGCCGCTTTTTTGGCACCAGCCACTGCGCAATAACCTGAAAGAGGAGCAACACATGGGTTTTCTCGCCGGTAAGCGCGTACTGATCGTCGGTGTCGCCAGCAAGCTGTCCATCGCATCCGGCATCGCTGCCGCCATGCATCGCGAGGGCGCTGAGCTTGCCTTCACTTATCAGAACGACAAACTGAAAGGTCGTGTTGAAGAATTCGCCCAAGGCTGGGGTTCGAGCCCTGAGCTGTGCTTCCCGTGCGACGTGGCCAGCGATGAAGAAATCGCCAAGGTCTTCGAAGCACTGAGCAAGAAGTGGGACGGCCTGGACTGCATCGTCCACTCCGTTGGCTTCGCCCCGGGCGACCAACTGGACGGCGACTTCACCGAAGCCACCACCCGTGACGGTTTCCGCATCGCTCACGACATCAGCGCCTACAGCTTCGTGGCCCTGGCCAAAGCCGGCCGCGAAATGATGAAAGGCCGCAACGGCAGCCTGCTGACCCTGTCGTACCTGGGCGCCGAGCGCACCATGCCTAACTACAACGTAATGGGCATGGCCAAGGCTTCGCTGGAAGCTGGCGTACGTTACCTGGCCGGCTCTCTGGGCCCGGATGGCACCCGCGTCAACTGCGTATCGGCTGGCCCGATCCGTACCCTGGCAGCCTCGGGCATCAAGAACTTCCGCAAGATGCTGGCCGCCAACGAAGCGCAAACCCCGCTGCGTCGCAACGTCACCATCGACGAAGTCGGCAACGCCGGCGCCTTCCTGTGCTCCGACCTGGCGTCGGGCATCAGCGGCGAAATCATGTACGTCGACGGCGGCTTCAACACCACCGCCATGGGCAACATCGAAGAGTGATCTTCGGTTAGCCAATAAAAAAACCCGCCGATCTGGCGGGTTTTTTTATGCCTGCAACACTGTCCCCTGTGGGAGCGAGCCTGCTCGCGATAGCGGTGTGTCAGGCAATGAAGAGGTTGATGGCCGGACGCTATCGCGAGCAGGCTCATTCCTACAAGCGATCTGCGGTGCATTCGCTAACAACGCTTCAAGGCCTGCTTGTGCACATACATCGCGCTATCGGCATCCGCCAGCAGCCGATCCACGGTCTCATGGCGTTTGGCGTCGTATTCGATCTGGCCGACGCTGAAGCGAATCGCATACCCGCGGTGCAACGTGGCATTGCGCTCTTCAAGGATTTCCTTGAGCCGCGCCATGATCGCCGTCGTTTCAATATGGCTGGAGCCGGTCAGCAACGCGACGAACTCATCCCCGCCCAGGCGCCCGACCACATCACTCTCGCGAAAGGCGATGCGCAGCACGTCGGCAAAGGTTTTCAGCGCACTGTCACCCTCGGCATGCCCATACAGATCGTTGATCTGCTTGAAGTCATTGAGGTCGAAAAACAGCAAGGTTGCCGGCCGTTCCAGCCGTGCGCAGGCGTCCAGTGCATGCTGCGCCAGTTGTTTGAAACCACGGCGATTGGACAGCAACGTCAACTCATCCATGCTCGCGATCTGCACAGCGGCCAACTCTTGCTCGGCCATTTCCGCCAGATCACGCAACAACGCGCGCTCTTCCTCGTCGAGGTCGCGGGGCTTGGTGTCGATCAGGCACAGCGTGCCCATTTTATTGCCATTGGGCACGGTCAGCGGGTAACCGGCGTAGAAGCGAATGTTCGGCGCGCCTGTCACCAACGGGTTGTCATGGAAGCGCACATCCTCGCGGGCGTCCGGCACCAACAGCAGGCCGTCGTTAAGAATCGCATGGCCGCAGAACGAGACATCCCTCGGTGTCTCGCTGACATCCAGGCCCACGCACGACTTGAACCACTGCCGATTGGTGTCGACCAACGTCACCAGTGCAATCGGCACATTGAACAGGCGTTTCGCCAACCGTGTCAGTCGGTCGAAACGTTCTTCAGGGGCGGAATCGAGCAGCTCAAGACCGTGCAACGCTTGAACGCGCGCCGTTTCATTCGCAGGTTTTCCTGGAACCAGCATCAGCACACTCCATTGGCAACAATGCTTCCAAGCGTAGCGCTAATTTGGCAATGGCTCACATTTGCGCCACCGGGCATGGCCCGCCCGCATCGGCCCAGAGCTTGAATTGCGTGACAAAAATATCGTGCGGCACTGGCACCGGCGCGCGCCCTGCCCCGGGATTCCAGCCCCACAGCACCAATTTGTCTTCGCTGACATGCTTGATCAGTGCAGCAAAGTCGCGATCGCCATTGCTCGAACGGTCCTTGATCATCGCGCAGAGCTTGTCCGGTGGCAGGCCGATCCAGGCCATTTTGTGCGCTGCCGGCGGCAGGCTCCAGTGCGGCGCCCCCGGTGGCGCATGCGGGCCGTAACTGGCCGGCGGATTGTTTTCCGCGTGGCAGGTGGCGCAAGGCAAACCGGCGGCGCCCTTGCCGTCCATGCCGCGCACCACGTTCATCGCATGGGGAATGCCGGCGTCGAACTGCAACGGCGAATCACCGGGAATGTGACAGTTCTGGCAGCGCGGACTCTGGAAGACTTTCTGTACCGTGGTGAAGGCTTTCAAGGCTTCCTGATCATCGGCAAACAGGTCCGAGGCATAACCGCCCAGCCCCAGTAGAACCACCGTGCCCAACACTAGATGTCGTTTCATCTCACACCCCCGACAGTTGCAGCGGCAACTCGCGCAGGCGTTGCCCGGTCAGGGCGAACACCGCGTTGGCCACGGCTGGCGCGGTCGGCGGCACACCGGCCTCGCCGATGCCACCGGGTTTGTCGCTGCTGGGCACGATGTGCACTTCCACCACCGGCATCTCGTTGAGCCGCAGCACCTGATAATCGTGATAGTTGGATTGCACGACCGCGCCGTCCTTGAGCGTCAGTTTGCTGTGCAGCGCCATGCCCAGACCGAAGGTGATGCACGATTCCATCTGCGCCGCGATACTCTGCGGATTCACCGCAATCCCGCAGTCCACCGCACAGACCACGCGATGCACGCGAATCGCCAAATTGTCCTGCGACACCTCCGCCACCTGCGCAACGTAGCTACCGAACGACTCGTGCACTGCCACGCCCAACGCATGGCCATCCGGCAATGGTGCTTTCCAGTTAGCCTTTTCCACCGCCAGATTGAGCACGCCCAAATGCCGAGGATGATCCTTGAGCAAGGTTCGTCGGTACTCGACCGGATCCTTGCCCGCCGCCGTGGCCATTTCATCGATCAGCGATTCCATGACAAAACCGGTATGGCTATGGCCAACCGAGCGCAGCCACAACACATTGATGCCCGTTTGCGGCGAATGCAGATCGACCTGATGATTGGCCAGGCCTTTAACGTAAGGACTGTCGGAAACGCCTTCGACCGAGGTCGGGTCGATGCCGTTTTTGACCATCGTCGCCTCCATCAGCGTGCCGGTCATGATCGACTGCCCGACCAGCACGTGCTGCCAGCTCGACGGCAAGCCATCAGCACCCAAACCGATCTTCGCCTGATGGAGGAACATCGAACGGTAATAACCGCCGCGAATATCGTCTTCACGCGACCACACGGTTTTCACCGGCATCGCGGCGGCTTTCGCCACTTGCACCGCCTCGGCGACGAAGTCTGATGTCGGGTTGGCCCGGCGCCCAAAACCACCGCCAAGGAATTCGGTGTGAATTTCCACCTGCTCCGGCTTCAGGCCAGTGATCTTGCCAGCGACCATTTGATCCAGCGTCTGGAATTGTGTGCCGGTCCAGATTTCGCATTTTTCCGCACTGATTTTCACCGTGCAGTTGAGCGGCTCCATCGGCGCATGAGCCAGATAAGGCACGCTGTATTCGACATCGATCTTCTTCGCCGCTTTGCCAAAACTGCCCTTTGCATCACCGGCCTGACTCGCCGACGTGCCTTGCGTCGCGGCCAGTTTGCGGAAACTCGCCAGCAGTTTTTCGCTGCTCAGGTCCGCATGCGGACCCAGGTCCCAATCGACCTTCAGCGCATCACGCCCCAGTTTCGCCGCCCAGTAATGCTCGGCAATCACCGCCACGCCCGTCGGTACCTGCACCACTTTGTGTACGCCCGGCACCGCCAGCGCTTCAGCGCCTTCGAAAGATTTAACAGTGGCACCGAATACCGGTGGGCGCGCGACCATTGCGGTCATCAATCCTTCAAACTGCACGTCCATGCCGAACTTGGCGCGGCCGGTGATTTTCTCCGGTGTGTCGAGGCGTTTGGTCGGTTTGCCAATGACCTTCCAGTCCTTGGCTTCCTTGAAGGTAATCGACTTCGGATCCGGCACCGGCAATTGCCCGGCGGCATCTGCCAGCTCGCCATAAGTTGCACGCTTGTCACCGGCAATCACCACGCCCGATTCAGTGCGAATGGCCGACGGTGCCACCTCGAAGCGTTTCGCCGCCGCCTCCACCAGCATCTGCCGCGCGGTCGCGCCTGCCAGCCGATAGCGGTCAAACTCCATCCACGTCGACGTCGAGCCGCCGGTAATCTGCATGCCGCCAAAACCGGGCATGCCGTAATCCGCCGCCGACGCGGGCGAGTGCTCGACGCGGATCTTCGACCAGTCCGCGTCCAGCTCCTCGGCAATCAACATGGTCAGGCCGGTCCAGATGCCCTGGCCCATTTCCGAATGCCCGAGCAGCACCGTCACGCTGTTGTCCGCTGCGATTCGCAAAAATGCATTCGGCGCAAACACCTTGCCTTCATTCTCGGCCGCATAGGCAAACTTGTGGCCGCCAGGGACGACAAACGCCACCACCAGACCGCCGCCCAACAGGGCGCTGCCTTTGAGAAAACTCCGACGCGATACAGGACTGTTCATCGCCTATCTCCCACAGATTGAATCAGCCGATTTCCGATGCACGCTTAACCGCTGCGCGAATGCGGGGATAGGTTCCGCAACGGCAGATATTGCCGGAGAGCGCCTGATCGATATCGCTGTCGGTGGGTTTGGGGATTTTCGCCAGCAGCGCGGCAGCAGACATGATCTGCCCCGACTGGCAGTAACCGCACTGCACCACGTCAAGTTCGGCCCAGGCTTGCTGCACCGGGTGCGAACCATCGGTGGACAGCCCTTCGATGGTGAGAATTTTCTGGCCATGGGCTACGGCGGTCGCGGGCGTAATGCAGGCGCGCAACGGCGCCCCGTCAACGTGCACGGTGCAGGCCCCGCACTGGGCCATGCCGCAGCCAAATTTGGTACCGGTCAAGTGCGCGACATCGCGCAGGACCCAGAGCAACGGCATGTCCGCGGGGACATCGAGCTCCTGATCCTTGCCATTGATATTCAAGGTCAGCATCGGGGAATTTCCTCAGACTCACGGTGTTCTGAAGGGGCGCCGCTGTGGCCATCAAAGCCTACGCGCGCCTCGGCTTATCCCTTTCAGCAAAGCCTAATTTGCGCACGAAGCCAGACGTTGCGACCACCGGTCATGCAGATGTCGACTTTAATCCTACAGTTGATAACGGCTCGCACTGAGCCATCGCAGTGGAAAACTCGTCATGAGCGAAACCGGTCCGCGCTGACCGCGCGGGTTACCCATCAGATTGGTCTGGAGTTGCGAACATGGGATTTGTCACCAGCAAAGACGGCGTCGAGATTTTCTACAAAGACTGGGGCCCGAAAGACGCGCCGGTGATCCACTTCCACCACGGCTGGCCGCTCAGCTCGGACGATTGGGACGCACAGATGCTGTTCTTCCTCGGCAAAGGCTTCCGGGTGGTTGCCCATGATCGCCGTGGGCATGGACGTTCGAGTCAGGTCTGGGACGGGCACGACATGGATCATTACGCCGACGATACGCTGGCTGTGGTTAATCATCTGGGCCTGAAGAACGTCGTGCATGTCGGCCATTCGACCGGTGGCGGTGAGGTGATTCATTACATTGCCCGGCATGGTCAGGACAACGTTGCCAAAGGTGTGCTGATCAGCGCGGTGCCACCGTTGATGGTGCAGACCGAGAGCAATCCGGGTGGGCTGCCGAAATCGGTATTCGATGACTTTCAGGCGCAACTCGCGGCGAATCGCGCGCAGTTTTATCGCGATATTCCGACCGGGCCGTTTTATGGCTACAACCGGCCCGGGGCCACGCCATCGGAAGGGATTATTGCCAACTGGTGGCGTCAGGGCATGATCGGCGGAGCGAAGGCGCACTACGATGGGATCGTGGCGTTTTCGCAGACCGATTTCACCGAAGACTTGAAGAAGGTCACGGTGCCGGTGCTGGTGATGCATGGCGAGGATGATCAGATTGTGCCGTATGCGGATTCAGGGCCGTTGTCGGCGAAGTTGCTGCCCAATGGCACGCTGAAGTCGTATCCGGGGTTTCCGCACGGGATGCCGACGACGGAGGCCGAAACGATCAACGCGGATCTGCTGGCCTTTATTCGCAGCTGAAATCATTGGCAGCCATACACTTCCCCCCTGTGGGAGCGAGCCTGCTCGCGAATGCGATCTGTCAGTTGAACTTGAGCTGAATGACCCACCGCATTCGCGAGCAGGCTCGCTCCCACAAGGGGGATGTGATTGGGCTCACGTCCATTATTCCTCTGTGCGCCCCGTGCTTTCACGATCACGCTCGTAGTGGTGAGCCAGTGGCAGCGCCGGCAACCATGATTCACGCCGAATGGTCCAGAGTTCGTAAGTAGGTTTGAACTGATTAGGCTCATCGAGCGATCCGATGTTGACCTCTACTTCATCTGCCGAACGTGTGAACACAGGTGAGCCGCAACGCGGGCAGAAAAAGCGCCCGTTGTAGTCGCGGGTTTCGCCGGTGACCTTCAACGCATCCTCGGGAAATATGGCCGAGGTGTGAAAGAGCGTGCCGTGGCGTTTGCGGCAGTCGAGGCAGTGGCAGATGCCGACTCGGTAGGGCTGACCTGTCACTTCGAAACGGACATCGCCGCACAGGCAACTGCCGGTCAATAGATTCATGTCGCACCTCCTCTTCAGAATTTAAAATTAGCGACAGCCCTCACCCTAACCCTCTCCCAGAGGTAGAGGGAACTGACCGCGCTGAATGTGCAAGTTGCACCGACTTGAAATACCGAGTCGGACTCAGGTTTGAAGAGCACAAAGATCAGCTCCCTTTCCCCCTCGCCCCCTGGGGGAGAGGGAACTGACCGCGCTGAATGTGCAAGTTGCACCGACTTGAAATACCGAGTCGGACTCAGGTTTGAAGAGCACAAAGATCAGCTCCCTTTCCCCCTCGCCCCCCTGGGGGAGAGGGAACTGACCGCGCTGAATGTGCAAGTTGCACCGACTTGAGATACCGAGTCGGACTCAGGCCTGGAAGTACATGGAGATCTGCTCCCTTTCCCCCTCGCCCCCTTTGGGGGAGAGGGCTGGGGTGAGGGGGGGAATCGCACTGACACACCGCAAAACCCAAAGCCCCCGCCATCCAGTATTTTCATCAATAAACACGAAGGCCGTGATCACGTTTAAAGCACACAAACCGTTACGCCATCCTCCCTACAACACCTTGCGTCGTTACCTACGCGTACGCCAGAATCCGCCGGCTTACACGGCTATGTGCCGGGCTATATCGTTTGCCTGTCACTGCAAAACAGTGATCGGGTTTGGTAGCCCGTCTGTAATAGCCGTGTGACGACACCCTGTGCTTTCTCTTTGTGGAGGCTCAGTTCAATGGTGGTCATGCGTGGGGCTCACTCGTGAGCGCCGGGTTCCTATTGCAGCCGGTCTACCAACCCGCGTATGGCCACCACCCACTCGTTTGGTAGCGAGAGTGATGGCTCCTTAAACTGCGATAGGAGTTTCATCCATGTTCTAAATCACGCCAAATCCGCCACCCACCGATCCAATCCCTCACGACCCAGCGCTCAACCCGCAAAAGGTCAAAGAAGCCACCGACCGCGCCCTCGACTACTACATGCGACCCGAAGCACTGGGGGCGCTGCCAAGCTCACCCAAGTTTCGCCCGGTCTATTTGGTCGACCCCACGCTGGATGAAGAAACCCTACGGGTCGAAGCCTGTGAGTCGCTTTCCTACGCCCACTCCATGGCCGGTAACATCGCCAACTCAATAGGCGGCCCGGAGCGCAAACCGCTGCTGGCGCTGCAACAGGTGATCATGCTGAACGAGCTGCTGGTCAATCGCCTGCTGGACAAGCTGCGCGTGCCACAGTAGTCACCCAAAGGATGAGTGCAGAGTTACCCCTTCACTCATTCCGTAGATTGATGAGCAGAATTCATCAAGCCATCCCGATTTAGCCGTCTAGTGCCCCCCCGTCACCTCGCTTACTGTGCTCCCCACGCCCAACGGGAGATCGACATGCACAAGCGCACACGCGGCAACCGTTCACTCGAAGTATCCGCCCTCGGCGTTGGCTGCATGGACCTGAGCTATGGCTATGGCTCGACCACAGCTACTCAGGACATCGCAGAACCGCAAAGGATGGAGCCTTTCACGATGGCCACTGACACACGCAGCAGCGCTGCCCTTCCCGCACTTATGGCGTTCTGCCTGATCGTTGGGTCGATGTTCAGCGCTACCACTCAAGCAGCCGAGACACCGCAATCCATGACCACTCCGCAAACCACCGCACAGGCCCTGTCGGGTAAACAACAGACGATTCCACTGATTGCCGCGTTCATGGCGACCAGCGACATGCGCAACCTCAACTCGGCGCTCAACCAGGCACTCGACGCCGGCCTGACCATCAGCGAAACCCGGGAAATTCTCGTGCAGCTCTACGCTTACGTCGGGTTCCCGCGCAGCCTCAATGCCTTGAACGAGCTGATGACGGTGGTGCAGGTACGCAAACAACGCGGCATCGAAGATGCGCCGGGGCGTGAGCCGGGCCGGGCGATTCCAGTTGGGGATGAACTGCTGGCCAGCGGCACCGCGAATCAAACGAAAATTTCGGGCGCCCCGGTCAAAGGCCCGGTGTTCGAGTTCGCCCCGGTTATCAACCAGTTCCTGCAAACCCACCTGTTCGGCGACATCTTCGAGCGCGACAACCTTGACTGGCAAAGCCGTGAACTGGCGACCGTCGGGGCGCTGGCTGCAACGCCGGGCGTAGAATCGCAACTGCGCGCGCATATGGCGGCGAGCCTGCGCGTCGGGCTCAGCGCGGCACAGTTGGCCGAGGTCACTGAGCTGCTGAAAAAGCACGGTGATGCGCAAACCGCCGAACGTGCAAATGCAGCGCTCAAAGAGGCTTTGGCGGCTTCGAAAAAATGACCGAAAAATGGACCTGATATCGATTTCTCAAAAATATCGGCGTTCGGAGTTGTGTGGGTGCGCTGATCTACAAACCCTGGCTTGCGATCAGCGTCCATACTGTGGTTTTTCAGAAGTCGGGACTCCGCCATGCCCTCCCCCGAATCCAGCCTTTTGCAGAGCTGGCACGACAACGCTGATGTCTGGATCGAGGTGATCCGCAGCGGCGCCATCGAAAGCCGTCAGCAGGTTACCGATCAAGCGATTTTGTTGGCGATCATGGGCCGGCAGCCGCAGCGTGTGCTCGACCTCGGCTGCGGTGAAGGCTGGCTGTTGCGGGCGCTGGCGGATCGGGGGATTGATGCCGTCGGGGTGGATGGCGATGCGCGGCTGGTCGAAGCGGCGCGTCTGGCGGGGGCGGCGCGGGTGCATGTTGCGAGTTACGAAGCGCTGGTCGATGGCAAGGTCGATATCGGTCGTGACTACAACCTGGTGTGCGCGAATTTCTCGCTACTGCATCAAGACATAATTCCGCTGCTTGCCGCGATGAATGCCTTGCTTGTTCCCACAGGTGTTGTGGTCATTCAGACACTGCATCCATGGTCTGTCGCGGCAGGCGATTATCAGGATGGCTGGCGCGAAGAATCGTTCGCGGGATTCAAAGGTCAGTGGCAGCCGATGCCGTGGTATTTCCGCACGTTGTCGAGCTGGTTGAATGCGCTGGACATGGCCGGGTTCCAATTGGCCGGTTTGCAGGAGCCACAGCATCCGCAAAGTCCAGTGCCGCAGTCCTTGCTGATGGTTGCCGAGCGCCGCTGAGATTTCAGAAACACCATCAATCATTGTAGGAGCTGGCTTGCCAGCGATGGCGTCGGGTCAGTCAACATTGATGTTGAAGGTGCTGGCCTCATCGCTGGCAAGCCAGCTCCCACAGTGGTTTGGGTGTGCCAGGAATTTGTGACCACCATACAAACCTGTGGGAGTGAGCCTGCTCGCGATGACGGTATTTCAGGCGACATCAATGTTGAATATCAGACCGCAATCGCTTGCAGGCAAGCTCCCACAGTGGTTTCGGGACCACGGATGCGGTACTGCGCCAGCAGGCGCATGACGTAACCGATCTTGATCAGGGTCGGGCCGAGGATGGTCAGCGAATGCATCGCCACCAGCAGCGCAATCGGCATGTGGCCGTTGTAGATATACGCGCCGTATATGCCAGCGAGCAGCATGAGCAGACCAGCGACGAGGATTTTGCTCGACAGGTGCAGAAAGTTCAGCGGGTTTTCAAAGAAAGTGAGCATGGTGTCGTACTCCTGAGCGGTTCGTTTAGGTAAGTTGAGTACATCAAGTCTCGTGCCCGATTTTCAATTCAATAAAATCAGTTTGTTGCACGATAACGAGTCAATTTGACACAAGCCGGACGCAGTCAATTCGACCTGAAACCTTGTCATTACGACTACATAAAGACACGGTAAGAAAATCCGGTCTGCGGCTCGGTGTCTCCGTCGTCAGGATTTCCAATGCTCGGCAATTGTCGATCTACGGCACCGGCAATCGACCAAGGACTGACTACGCTGTAAATCCAGCTGTCTAACCTGCCGAGGATGACTGCCATGCAACGCTTTCAAAAACTCACCCCTTGCCTTTGGTTCGACGATCAGGCCGAAGCCGCTGCGAAGTTTTACTGCTCAATCTTCGATCACGCGAAAATCACCGGCCTGACCCACTACAGCAAGGTCGGCCAGGAATTTCACGGCAAACCGGAAGGTGCGGTGATGACCGTCAGTTTCGAACTCGATGGCCAGACCTTCACCGGCCTTAACGGTGGGCCGATGTTCAAATTCAGCGAGGCGATCTCGTTCCAAGTCAATTGCCAGAATCAGGAAGAGGTCGACCATTTCTGGGGCAATCTGTCCGAGGGTGGTCCCGTCGAAGCCCAGCAATGCGGCTGGCTCAAGGACAAGTTCGGCGTGTCGTGGCAGATCGTGCCGGTGGCGTTCATGCACATGATGCTGGATGCCGACACCAGCAAATCGCAGCGAGCGATGCAGGCCATGTTCACGATGAAAAAACTCGACATTGCCGAACTTGAACGGGCCTTTGCCGGCCAGAGCTAATACAATGGCGCCCTGGCCTGCCGGGAATAACAACGATGAAACACGCTGCCGCCAAACACCCTGAAAAAGCCCCGCGCTTCTGGCGCGACGCGGCGCTGCCGTTCATTGAAGCGCGGGCCATCGCCGATGGCCGCGAGGTCTGCTACGCGCGGCATTCCCATGCGCACTTTTCCATTGGCGCGATCACCGCCGGTCGCAGCACCTATGTGCATGAGCAGGCGCAGTTCGAGGTCGCGGCGGGCACTGTGGTGCTGATGAACCCCGGCGATGTGCATGCGTGCAATCCGATCGATGATCAGCCGTGGTCGTATGTGATGCTGTACGTGGAAACGCCCTGGCTGACGGATTTGCAGCATCAGTTGGGCTTTGCCGGTGATCTTGAGTTTCGGCGTTTTTCCACCACACACCTTGATGACACTGCGCTGTTCAACGAACTGAACGGGCTGTATCAAACGTTAGTCGACCCGCAACAGGATGTGCTGCGCAAGCAAAGCGCGGCGGTGGAGTTTTTCAGCGACCTGCAACTGCGTTTGAACCCCGCCGGCCCCTCTCTGCGCGAGCCAAATTTCAAACTGGAACGCGCTGCCGATTTCATCCGCGAGCACTGCACCGAAGTGCTCAACCTCGACGACATCTGCGCCGCTGCACAGCTTTCACCGTCGTACCTGATCCGCGCCTTCAAACAGCATTACGGCATGACGCCCCACGCATTTTTGGTCAACCAGCGCATCCAGTTCGCCCGCGAGCGTTTGCGCAGCGGGGAGTTGATCGCTGATGTGGCGCTGGAAGCCGGGTTTGCCGACCAGGCGCATTTTCAACGAGCGTTCAAGCAGCATCTGGCGGCAACGCCCGGCCAATATCGCGGCTGACACCTCATCTGAAAATCAACACTTCCCCCCGTGGGAGCGAGCTTGTTTGATCGTTCCCACGCTCTGCGTGGGAACGCAGCCCGGGACGCTCCGCGTCCCTTCCAGAGCCGAACGCAGAGCGTCCGTTGAGGCATTCCCACGCGGAGCATGGGAACGATCAATCGCTGGCCAACACATTCAGATATTGACATATCGGTAAATTCCGATATCGTCGCGGCATGGAACTACTCGAAATCTTCAAAGCCCTCTCGAACCGCACACGCCTGGAAATCCTCAAAGGCTTGAAGGATCCCGAGAAACACTTTCCTCCCCAGGACGAAGGTGACGTGCATACGGTGGGTGTTTGCGTCAGCAGTATTCAGGAAGGCGTCGGGCTGTCGCAGTCGACGGTGTCCGATTACCTGGCGACGCTGCAACGCGCCGGCCTGGTCGAAGTCAGGCGTATTGGGCAGTGGACCTATTACAAACGCAACGAAGCAGCGATCAGCGCGCTGGCCGAGATCATCGGCAGCGAGCTGTAATTTTTTGCCCCACGATATCGAGAATTCCCGATATCCCTTTTTACCGAAACGAGGAAATGCAATGCAAGCGATGATCCTTACTTCATTTGGCGGCGCGCAATCGTTCGAACTTTGTGAGGTACCCAAGCCAGTGCCACAAGCGGGCGAAGTGCTGGTACGGGTGCACGCTACCTCCATCAACCCGCTGGATTATCAGGTTCGCCGTGGCGACTATGCCGATCTGGTGCCCCTCCCCGCCATTACCGGGCACGACGTCTCCGGCGTTGTCGAAGCCGTCGGGCCGGGGGTGACGGCGTTCGGGCCGGGTGACGAAGTCTGGTACACCCCGCAGATTTTCGACGGCCCAGGCAGTTATGCCGAATACCACGTGGCGGCCGAAAGCATTATCGGCAAGAAGCCGCCCGCACTGAGCCACCTTGAAGCGGCAAGCCTGAGTCTGGTTGGCGGCACGGCGTGGGAAGCGCTGGTCGTGCGGGCGGCGCTCAGAGTCGGCGAGAGCATTCTGATCCATGGCGGCGCGGGTGGCGTCGGTCATGTCGCAATCCAGTTGGCCAAAGCCATCGGCGCGAAGGTTTTTACTACCGTGCGTGAAGGCAATTTCGAGTTCGCCCAGCGTATGGGCGCCGATGTGCTGATCGACTACGAAAAGGAAGATTACGTCGAGGCGATCCTGCGCGAAACCGCTGGCCACGGCGTCGATGTGGTGTTCGATACCATCGGCGGCAACACCTTGGCGCGCAGTCCCGACGCCCTCGCACAGCTTGGCCGCGTGGTGTCGATCGTGGACCTTGCCCAGCCGCAAAACCTGATTCAGGCCTGGGGCAAGAACGCCAGCTACCACTTCGTTTTCACCCGACAGAATCGCGGCAAACTCGATGAGTTGAGCGCATTGATCGCCAACGGTCAGTTGCGCCCGCACGTTGGCGCGGTCTATGCGCTGGCCGACATCGGCCTGGCCCAGGCCCGGCTGGAGACGCCCAACAACGGCCTCCAAGGGAAGATCGCGATTGCTGTCATGCCGTCGTCTCAAGTCGACAATCGCTGAACTCACTTCGAGGAGAACATCATGGTTTACGAGATCGCTCTACTACCCGTTCACCAAGAACAAACTGAAGCGTTTCGGCGTGCGTTCGCCGAGGTCGAGCCTTTGCTCAAACGGGCAAAGGGTTACGGCGGCCACCTGCTCGCGCCAGGAATCGAAACGCCTGAGGTGTTCAATTTGATTGTGCGCTGGCAATCCCTTGAGGATCACACGCCGGGGTTTGAAGCGAGTGAAGACCATCGGCTGTTCATGCTGGGCCTGGAGGAGTATTTTTCGGACGAGCCGAAGGTCTGGCACATCGAAGGTGGCGCGTTTCAGCAGCCATTCAACTAATCAATCTCTCGGCTACCCGTGATCCATTGTAGGAGTGAGCCTGCTCGCGATAGCGGTCTATCAATCGACATTTATATTGACTGATACACCGCTATCGCGAGCAGGCTCACTCCTACAGGGTTTACGGTAGCAGCAGGTATATCGCGCTGACGGCCAACAACCCCGCCATCACCCGATTGAACCAACGCATTCCCGCCGCATTGCTCAAATACCCACGCAAAAACGTCCCGGCATACGCCCAGCAGCCGACCGACAGATAACAAATCACCAGATACACCGCCGCAAACTGCCACACCAGCCGCGCCTCGCCATCAGCGACAAACGCGCCCATACCCGCGACGCATGCCAGCCAGGCTTTCGGGTTGAGCCATTGCATCACCGCGCCATACAGCATCGATGGCGCCCGCCCTGACTCACCGGCATTCAACTGTCCGTCATCCATGGCCAGTTTCCACGCCATGAACAGCAGAAACGCCACGCCGGCCAGTTGCACCACACGGGTCATGAACGGCCAGAGCTTCAACACCTCATGCAGGCCCAATCCCATCAACACCAGCAACAGCACAAACCCCAGCGTCGCTCCGGCAACATGCCGCTGACTGGCGCGAAAACCGAACTGCGCCCCGGAACTCAACGCCACGATATTCACCGGCCCCGGCGTGATCGACGCAGCCAACGCAAAAGCCGCCATGGAAACAATCAGACTCATCGCACACCTGCTTCAAATCGAGGAACAAGGTGCTCACGGTAGCGAGCACCCGGTCCTCGGTATTGAAGAAAATGCCCCTGTGATCCTGATCGTTCCCACGCTCTGCGTGGGAATGTAGCCCGGGACGCTCCGCGTCCCTTCCAGAGCCGAACGCAGAGCGTCCGTTGAGGCATTCCCACGCAGAGCGTGGGAACGATCAAACGACACAAATCCCCTGTGGGAGCGAGCCTGCTCCGGGCGGCGTTCCGACGAATGCGGTGGGTCATTCAGCACTGCATTGCCAGGACGACCCCATTCGCGAGCAGGCTCGCTCCCACACATAAAAAGACGATCAGTCCAAACGCGGCACGGTGAAGCGGAACTCGCTGCCCTGCCCCGGTTCACTCTCGGCGAAGATCCGCCCGCCATGGGCTTCGACGATACCTTGGGTGATGTATAACCCCAGACCGGTGCCGGTCGGATTGCCCTCTTTCACCGTCCAGTAACGGTCAAAGACGTGCGGCAGATGTTCCTTGGGAATGCCCTCGCCGCTGTCGCGCACAGTGAAAACGATATCATCGCCGACCGACGTGGCATGCACGCCCACCGTGCCCAGGCGCGGGGTGAACTTGATCGCGTTGCCGACCAGATTAGACAGCACCTGAAACAGCCGCTCGGGGTCGGCATGGATACGCAGATCGGGGTCGGCGGCGAAGGAAATGCTGATGTCCTTGTCCAACGCCAGCGGCGCGAGCAACGCCTGCGCCTCCTCGAACATCTGCCCGACATCGAGTTTCTGCGGGGTGATGGAGTAGCGCCCGGCGTCGATTTTCGAGGTGTCGAGCAGGTCCTCCAACAGCGTATTCATGCGCCCGGCGGCCTGCTGCATGGTGTCGATGGCCGTGGAGATCCTGCGCGAAGTGTGCGGGCCGTCGGAGCTGAAAGCCTTCTGCATCATGCCGCAGAGCATCGAGATCACGGTCATCGGGTTACGCAGATCGTGCGACACCACCGCCACCAATTCATCGCGGGCGCGCACCGCTTCCTGCTCACGGCGGACCTGCCGGGCCAGATCGTTTTCCAGTGCCGAACGGCGCAGATCATTGGCGGCGAACAAATCACCGTGGCTCCACTTGGTGGAGATCCCGGCCATCTCTACTTTCCAGATTTCGAACGAGGTACGCGGGCGCAAACGCAGGCCGGCGCCGGAGTTTTCCAGGTCCAGCGGCTTGCGCGGATCGCCGCTCCAATTGATGTTCTCCTTGACCTCCGGACGGAACCAGAACACGCCGTTGTCCACCGGTTTCGGCAGGCTCATGGCAAGCACGCCGCTGGCCACCTGCTGATATTGCGCGGCCGGCGGGTAGACGCTGGCCAGGTGATGACTGGCAAACACCGCCTCGCCGCTGTCCTGCAGCCACTTGTGCAAGGCGCGAATGTCTTCCGGTTCCGGGCAGTTGCCGTAACGGTGCAGTTGTTTGTCTTCGATGATCGCGATGCCGCCGGCATTGGTCAGCGCCATCAACGTCTGCGGTTGATTGGCCAGACCGTCGAAGACATTCTGCGGCGAGTCGATCATCGCCTGATTGAGCAGCGCCAAGGCTTCGACTTTTTCTTCACGCTGACGGCTGATCTCCAGCGCTTCCATGGCGCTAATCTGCAACGACAGTACCTGGCCGATGGTCTGGCACGCCGCACGCAACTCATGCGGCACGTGCAGTGGCTGACGATTGCCGCAACTGATCAGGCCCCAAAGCTTGTCACCCTTGAGCAGGGAAATGCTCATCGACGACAACACGCCCATGTTTTTCATGTACTGGCAGTGGATCGGCGACACACTGCGCAGGGTGGCGAAACTCAGGTCCAGCGGCGTGTTCGTGTCCGGGCGCAGCTTAGGCACCAGCGGCACCGGTTGGTAGTCGGCATTGGGGATAATCCGCAGCCAATTGGTGCGATACAGCTCGCGCGCCTGTTCGGGAATGTCCGACGCTGGGAAAAACAGGCCATTGAATACTTCCATCGACGGGTCGGAGGCTTCGGCGATCACCTGGCCGTGGCCCTCCTCCTCGAAACGATAGATCAACACCCGGTCGTAACCGGTCATGGCCTGAATTTCCTTGACGCTGATGTCATACAGCGCCTGCAACGTGGTGGCCCCTTGCAGACGCTGGAGCATGCGCCCCAGATGCGTTTGATTGCCGGCGACATTGCGCGGCTGGAAATTTTCCACGTGGATTTCCAGCTCCAGAATCAGCACACCTTGATGGCGGTGCAGCAAACCCTCGAATGCCGTGCCGTTGAGCCTGAAGCGCAGCGGCTGCACATCGGACAGCGACGGTTGCAGTAAAGCTTCGCGCACTTGCGCCGCTTCGGCGTCGCCGATCAGGCTTTCCAGTGGCTGGCCGATCAGGCTTTGCGGCACCCGGGCCAGCAGGCTTTCGACGTTGGCGCTGACCTGAATGATCGCCAATGCAGGTTCGCTCAGGGTCAACAGCAAGCCGTGGGGCTGGATCGCACCGGGGAAACGAATCGGCTCGTCGGCACAGTTGGCCAGCAGTTCTTCAAAGGCTTCTTTGTCTTGCGGGTTCATGCCAGTACCTCCCGGCTTTCGAGCCAGCGCTCGAAACAGCTGAATGTGGTTTGTGCGGCGGTGACGACAGCGCCGCGCTCGGCGGCGCTCATTGGCCGACTGCCGAGGTATTCGATAAAGTCACGCCAGCGCCGGCCCGTGGCGGCGCCGTAGATATCGAGAAAAGCCGCGCCGTTATCGGCTTCCAGGCCTAACCGCGTCGAGATTTCCCGGCGCAGAATCTGCCCGCCCAGCGTCGCCCCCTCGAGGACGTAGAGCACGCCAAGGCAGGCAGCGCTTGAGTCGATGACCGGCAACTGCTCGCACTGCGGCAGGTTTTGCAGCGCTTCGGCAGATACGCCCAGCGCGTGCAGATCAGTGCGCAAGGTTGGCGCTTTGAGTCGAGGCGTCAGATCAAAATCGGCAGGAATTGCATCACTGCGGAGCAAGGCGTTTTCCAGCGGCAGATAGAAGCCGTAATAAGCCTGCATCAACCGCACAAAAGCCTGGGTATCGAGGGTATCGGAGAAAAAAGGAAGGCGTTTTTCCAGTGCGATGTGCAGTTCGGCAGTGCCGGCTCGCAGATCTTGCAGCACCGGTGGCACATAAACTTCACGGGCCTTTGCTTGCATGTAGATCGCTCTTGGTGGGGCCGCCGGGGGCCAAACGGGGTGAATGCAACGTCGGTGAAATTTTACACGGCTATCGCGGTTTCTGACCGGCCGGATAGATATTTCTGCCGAAACCATCACCCTCTGAGTCATTCAGAGTGAAGGCATCTGCAAAAAGTTCGACCGCGTTGCCCAACGGCACCGGGCGCTGTACCCCGACAGCGCCGCGTGACTGTATGGGTCTGAGCGCCCGGAGGCTGTGCTAAAAATATCGCTCTCGTTTCTGGAGTGCCGTCATGGATCTCGCCACGCTCATCCTGTTTCTTCCGGCCTGCTTCGCCCTGAACATGGCCCCCGGGCCAAACAATCTGCTGTCGGTCAGCAACGCCACGCGTTATGGCTTTCGCCGCGCCTGCACGGCGGGCATCGGACGGATTCTGGCGTTCGCCGGGATGATCGCACTGGCCGGTGCCGGTCTCTCAGTGGTGTTGCAGACTTCGGAATGGTTGTTCCATGCGATCAAGATCGTCGGCGCGGCGTATCTGTTGTACCTGGCCTGGCAATTGTGGCGGGCCAATCCCGAGGCCGAGCAGCAAGTAACAGGCGGGACCGTTGGCTTCTTTGCTTTAGCACGACAGGAGTTTCTGGTGGCGGCGGGCAATCCGAAGGCGATTTTGCTGTTCACCGCGTTTCTGCCGCAATTCGTCGACCCGGCGCGCCCGGTGGCGGCGCAATTCGCCGTACTCGGCGTGCTGTTCCTTTTATTGGAGTGGATCGCCATCAGCGCCTACGCCTGGATGGGCCTGCACATGCGCCGCTGGTTCGCCGAGCCGCGCGGCAAACGAATCTTCAATCGTTGCTGCGCAGGCCTGCTGTCGGCGGCGGCTTCGGTGCTGTTGATGGCCAAACGCGCTTAAGCCTCGGACGGGCCTTTGAGTTCGACCTGATTGCCGTCCGGGTCGAAGCAGTACAGCGACAGCCCTTTGCCCTCGGCGCCGAAGCGTGACTCGGCTTTGGCCACGCTCAAGCCGAAGGATTGCAAGTGCGCGCGCAGTGCTTCTTCGTCGAACGGCTCGATGCGCAGGCAGAAGTGATCGACGTTACGCCGTTCGCTGCCGGCCGCCCCGCCGCCCTTGCGGCCGAGTTCGCCTTGCAGGTCGACGAGGTCGATCATCGACGTGCCGGCGCGCAGGTGTATCAGGCCCAACGGTTCGTTGCGCTTGACCACTTCGGCACCGAACACCTGGCTGTAGAAGTCGATGCTGCGCGGCAGGTCCGCGACGCGCAGGACGATGTGATCGATATGCTGGATGGAAAACGGATGCATCGGACACACCTCAACAAACGGTAGGAGCTGCCGATAGCGGCGATCTGGGATTTTGGGACGCGGAGCGTCCCGGGCTGCATTCCCACGCAGAGCGTGGGAACGATCAAGATCGCAGCCTGTGGCAGCTCCTACACGGTAGTTCAGAGGGGTTGAAAATTCACTGTCGATTTTTCGGTGGAGCCATCGACAAACTGGTTTTACTCTCAGCCCATGAACATACAAACCGCTGTCCTGCCGCCCCACGCCGAGATGGTTCGCGCCATGCTCGAACGCGACACTGCCTACGAGGGCGTGTTCTTCACGGCCGTGAAAACCACCGGGATCTTCTGCCGCCCCAGTTGCACGGCGCGCAAACCGAAACCGGAGAACGTCGAGTTCTTCGCCCACGCCGACGACTGCCTGTCGGCGGGCTATCGCGCCTGCCTGCGCTGCAAACCACTGGATGCCGCAGCCATCGCCCCGGACTGGGTGCAACGGCTGCTCAACGCCGTGGACGCCGATCCGGAGGTGCGCTGGAGCGACGCACAATTGCTCGCTGAAGGCATCGAACCGCTGAAGCTGCGGCGCTGGTTCAAGCAGCATTTCGGCATGACCTTCCATGCGTGGCTGCGCACGCGCCGCTTGGGCATGGCGCTGGGCGGGATCAAGCAAGGCATCTCGATTGATCACGCCGCGTTTGATTCGGGTTATGAATCGCTCAGCGGTTTTCGCGATGCCTTTCAGAAGTCCTTCCACATCACCCCGGGCCGCGCCGGACACAGCGAGCCGCTGCTGTTCACCCGGTTGACCACGCCACTGGGGCCGATGATTGCCATGGCCGAACGCCGTGGCCTGGTGTTGCTGGAGTTTCTTGATCGCCCGGCACTGACCCGCGAAGTCGAGGAATTGCAGAACCGCTACGGTTACGCGGTGGCGCCGGGGCACAACGCGCATTTGCAGCAGATCGAGGCGCAACTGGCGCAGTATTTCGCCGGCCAGCTGAATACCTTTACCGTGCCATTGCACCTGCCCGGCAGCGAGTTCGCCCGGCAGGTCTGGTCGGCGCTGCTGCAAATCCCTTACGGCCACACCAGCACCTACGGCGCCATCGCCGCCGGTTTGGGCAAACCCGGCGCCAGTCGCGCGGTCGGCCTGGCCAACGGGCACAATCGGCTGTCGATTGTGGTGCCTTGTCATCGCGTGATCGGCGCGGATGGCTCGCTGACCGGCTATGGTGGTGGGCAGCCGCGCAAAGCGTTTCTGCTGCGACTGGAAAACGCCGCCGTGCAGCTCACGCAACCCCTGGCATTCTGACGGATCGAATCAACTGACAAGAAGGATTTTTGATGAACGCGCTCGCTACGCAGTTTCACCAGTTGCACCAGCAAGGCCTGTTGATGCTGACCAACGTCGGCGACGCCACCGGCGCGCGACTGGTCGAGCACCTGGGCGGTAAAGCCGTGGCCACCAGCAGCGCCGCAGTGGCCTGGGCCCACGGCTACCCGGACGGCAACGCTCTGCCCCTCGAACGGCTGGTGTCGACGGTAGAAGCCATCGCCCGGGTGATCAGCGTGCCGTTGACCGTGGACGTCGAGGCCGGTTATTCCGACGACCTCGGGCGCGTGGCGGAAGTGTTGGATGCGGTGATTGCGGCGGGTGCTGTTGGCATCAATATCGAGGACGGTTCTGCGGATCCGGAGTTGCTCGCGCGCAAGATCGAAGTGGCACGTCAGGTGGCCAACAAGCGCGAGGTGCAGCTGTTCATCAATGCGCGCACCGACGTCTATCTGAAAAGCCTGGTTCCGGCCGAAGATCGCGTCGCCGAAACCCTGCGTCGCGCTGCGTTATATCAAGCGGCCGGTGCCGATGGCCTGTTCGCGGCGGGCGTCACGAGTGCCTATGAAATCGAGGCAATCTGCAAGGGCACGGCGCTGCCGGTCAACGTGCTTGGCTTCGCGTGTTTGCCGTCGACTGAAGAGCTGCTGGCGCTGGGCGTACGCCGCTTGAGCGCCGGCTCCGGCATTGCCGAATTCCTCTATGGCGCGATGGGCGGGCTGGTGAAAAGCTTTCTGGCCAGCGGCAAACTCGACAGCCATGAACTCAAGGCGTTCACCTACGGCGAAGTCAACGGCTTGCTGAAATAAATGGCTGACGACTATCAAGCGGCCAGCGCGTTTCTGGCCGCGCTTGATCCGCACTGGCGGCGCCATATCGAAGCGGTCGGCCCGTGCCTGCATCAACCGCATCCGGCGCGTGATCCGTACGAGTCATTGGTGCGGGCGATTGCTTATCAGCAGCTGCATGCCAAGGCCGGCGATGCGATTGTCGGGCGCTTGGTGGGATTGTTTCCCGGTCAGACGTTTCCTCGTCCCGAGCAGATTCTGGCGACGGAGTTTGATCGCATGCGCGGTTGCGGGTTTTCGGCGAGCAAGATTGCGACGATTCAGGGGATTGCTCAGGCGACGCTGGCGGGTGTGGTGCCGGATTACGCTACGGCGCTGGCGATGGATGACGAGGCGTTGATCGAGCGTTTGGTCAGTTTGCGCGGGGTCGGTCGCTGGACGATGGAGATGTTGCTGATCTACAGCCTGGAGCGCATGGATATTTTGCCGGCGGATGACTTTGGTGTGCGCGAGGGGTATCGGCGATTGAAGGGGTTGGAGGTGCAGCCTACGCGTAGGCAGATGGTTGAGATCGGGTTGGCTTGGCGGCCGTATCGGACGGTGGCGGCGTGGTATTTGTGGCGGGTGCCTAAACCGTTGCCCTCACCCTAGCCCTCTCCCAGAGGTAGAGGTGACTGATTGGGGGATATTGGAGATTTACACCGACCTGAAATAGCATCTGTGAATCCACGATCGACAAGACTTCTCAAACCTATAATCGACTGCCCTCACTAGCTCTCTCCCAGAGGCAAAGAGGACTGATTGGGGAAGATGGGAGATTTTACGCCGACCTGAAATAGCGTCTGTGAATCCATGATCGCCAAAACTTAGATCCATAATCGACCGGATTTCTCAGGTCGATGGATGACGCAAGACAACTCGGTCAGCCCCCTCTCCCCCCGTGAGAGGGCTGGGGTGAGGGGCCTTTGACTGTATCGCACTGTATATCCCGAAGCCGCAGACACACCAAAAGCACAATCCCCACACCGTCGACACACACCCGATACACCCCAACGCTGAAATGCCCCGGTCGATTTCACTCAACTCACCGGAGCTGCATCATGACCGCCACCCTTTCAACCGCCATCAAAACCCTGCACCTGAACCTCGACCGCGCCGGCACCTGGCTCGCCCCTCTGACCCTGCGCCTGTTCATCGCCTGGGAATTCTTCGAATCCGGGCTGGAGAAACTCAACGGGCAGAACTGGTTCGAAGACATCCAGGACAGATTCCCCTTCCCATTCGATCAACTGCCGGCAACGCTGAACTGGGAACTGTCGATGTGGGCCGAACTGATCTGCGCACTGGCGATTCTGCTTGGCTTCGGCACGCGCATTTCGGCGGTTTCGCTGATCGTGGTCACCGTCGTGGCGACCGCCGCCGTGCACTGGCCCGCAGACTGGTCGTCACTGAGCGAACTGGCGCAGGGGTATGCGATCACCAACAAAGGCTTCGGCAACTTCAAGCTGCCGGCGATTTACCTGGCCGCGCTACTGCCGCTGGTGCTCGCCGGGGCGGGCAAGTTGAGTGTCGATGCGTGGCTGGCGCGGGTGTTCTGGAACCGAAGCACCCGCTGAGGCTCAGTGCGCTCGATCAAGCCCCACCAGCAACGCGCTATCGCGACTGTAGATGTCCGGTGAGTAGCGCACGCGGCCGCTGCTGTCGACCTGGGCCGTCCAGTAGGTCATCAGGATCGGCACCGGTGCCGACAAGCGAAATTCGTGAGTGGTGCCGGTGGCCAGCAAGGTTTCGGTGCGGGCCTTTTCCGCCGGGGTGAGCAGCAGATCACGCAGTTGCATTGGGTGTTCGACCCGCACGCAACCGGAGCTGAAAGCGCGTGGTCCTTTTTCGAACAGCGCCTTGCTTGGCGTGTCGTGCAGGTACACCGAGAACGGGTTGGGGAAGCGGATGACCATTTGCCCCAACGGATTACGCGGCCCGGCGTCCTGACGCAGCATGATGTTGCCGGGGTTGTCCCAATCGATGTCCGCCGCCGCCAGCGGCTGCCCGTTGGCGTCGAGCACTTGCAGGTTCTGCCGGCTGAGGAAGGTCTGGTCCTTGCGGATTTCCGGCAGCTTGTCTTCTTTCCAGATGGTCGGCGGCACGGTCCAGGTCGGGTTCAGGGTCAGGCGTGTCACCCGCGATTTCAGCAGCGGCGTCTGGCGTTCGGCGCGGCCCACCTGAGTGCGCGTCTGCCACACCGGTACGCCGCCCTGATACAGCGTCAGTTCCGCGGCGGCGACGTTGACCAGCAAGCCATCGGGCTCCATGTCCTGAGCCATCCAGCGGAAACGTTCGAGGTTGACCCGCAACTGCTCGCGACGGGTCAGCGGACTGATGTTGAGTTCGGCAATCGTGCCCGGCCCGACTACACCGTCAGCCTGCAGCGAATGGTTGGCCTGAAAACTCTTCACGGCGTCGACCAGCACGCCGTCATAAGCATTGCCGGGCGTACCAACGACCTGAGTCAGATAACCTTCGTTGTAAAGACGCTGGGCCAGTTCCGGCACGCGTTTGTCTTCCATGGCCGGGCGCAACAGCGGCCCGCTGCCCACCGACTGCCATTGCGGCAAGGCTTTGAGCCGTTGCGCAGCGTAGAGCTGACGCAGGTCCTGATATTGCGCCAGGCGCGGTCGGGCCAGTTCGAACGCGGCGGGAATGTCGTGCATGCCCGGTACCGCGATGGCCAACAATTCCGCCTGACGGTCGCGTGGGGTGGCGTCGGCATGCCACAGCGGTTCGAAGTGTGATTGCAGCAGGCTTCCGTAATGCAGATCCTGCAGGGCCTGGAGGTAGTTGCGGCTGATGTCGATGTCGGCACACAACTCGCCATCCTGCGGCGCTGTGGTCGCGATCGGATAGCGTTTTGGATTGAGGCCATCATCGGCCAACAACTGTAATTGCGCCTGCAACATCGGCAATCGCGCAGATTCACTCGCCCACACCGGCATCCAGTCCTGCTGCTGATAGAAGGCCTGCAATTGCGTCAGCGCCGGGCCATTGAGATGTGCGGCAATCGCCGGGCATGACTGCGCCAGACTGATCAAAACTGCCTGCAAGGGACTTTGCGGCTCGACCGGCATTTCTGCCGGTGGCGTCGGCAGTGTTTCCAGCGGCGGCAGCGGCTCATCGGCACAAGCGACAAACGGCGCAGCGAGCAAACAAATGCTCAAGTAGCATGCGTACTTTTTGAACAACTGCTTTACTCCAATCCATGGCCGTCCAGATGATGGCCAACCTTACATCAGGTGCGCTTGAGAGTCAGGCTCGATCGACGGGCTTGCGGGTATTGACTGGGAGTCAGGAGCCAAAGTGCCAAATAAGTAGCAAGTGAGGACACTTTATAAAATGTTGACGTTTTTGCGCCGACTTCTGTTGACTGCCACCGCTCTCGTCGTGACCAGTCCAGTTTTTGCCGCCGGCAAACCATCGCCGGTTCTCTACACCAGCCTCGCGCACGCCGCGCCAGAACTCAATCCCCAAGCGCTGAAAGGTGCGTTGAACGCCATGCAGTGCGCGGTCAACAACGGTGCGAAACCGTCCCGCCATCTGGCGATCATCGACTATTCGCAGCCATCCACCGAACGCCGTCTGTGGATCTTCGACCTCAACAAAAAGAAACTGGTGCTGCGCGATCTGGTTGCCCACGGCTCCAACTCCGGGGAAAACTTCGCTACGCAGTTTTCCAATGTCGAAGGCAGTTACCAGTCGAGCCTTGGCCTGTTCCGCACGCAGGAAAGCTACAGCGGCACCCACGGTTATTCGCTGCGCATGGACGGTCTGGAGCCGGGTTTCAATGACATGGCCCGCGATCGCGCGATCGTCATTCACGCCGCCAGTTATGTGAATCCGTTGTGGAGCAAGAAACAGGGGCGCATCGGCCGCAGCCAGGGCTGCCCAGCGGTTCGGCCACAGATCGCCAAGCAGGTGATCGACCGGTTGAAGAATGGCCAGTTCATGTTTTCGTGGTACCCGGATCAGCGCTGGCTGAAGTCGTCGCCGTACCTGAACTGCCAGCCGCAGCAGGTGGCGAGCATCCTCAACACCCACGCGAGCTGACGGCACAACCTGTAACCCTGTGGGAGCTGGCTTGCCAGCGATAGCGGTGGATCAGTCAATGAAATTTTGACTGTGCAGGCCTCATCGCTGGCAAGCCAGCTCCCACGAGGATTTGAGTTGAGTCTGGAAAATCTTCGTACACCGTTTCATTACAACTTTGTCATTCAGCTGTCGGTTTGCCGTGCGGATCGCTCGGTAGCCTGAAGTTGTCCCGGCGCCAATGCCGATCAACTCCGACCACTGAGTGACTGACCATGAAAACCCTTCTGCTCGCCTTCACCGCCCTCCTCGCCACCGGCAGCGCGTTCGCCGCGAACATGCCCGACACCGCCGTGATTCATGACAAATCCGGTTTCTACGTCAATCTGGATGTCGACAAAGTCCTGTCCAGCACCGATATTTCACAAGCGTGTGGCGTGGTCCCGGCGCAATTGAATTACCTCGACCATCAGGGCCGCGAACATGTGCTGGACTATCAGGTACAAGGCAGCGGCTGCATCAATGACCATTGAGACTGATCGATGAATATTCTGGTTGTCGAAGACGAACCCAAGGCCGGCAATTACCTGCTCAACGGTTTGCAGGAACTGGGTTACAGCGTCAGCCTCGCCCGTGACGGCGCCGACGGCCTGCACCTGGCGCTGGAACACAGTTTCGATGTGATCGTGCTCGATGTGATGATGCCGAAAATGGATGGCTGGGAAGTCCTGCGCCGGCTGCGCAAGGAAGCTGATACGCCGGTGCTGTTCCTCACCGCCCGCGACGATATCGCTGACCGCGTCAAAGGCCTCGAACTAGGTGCTGATGATTACCTGATCAAGCCGTTTTCCTTCGCCGAACTGGTGGCGCGCCTGCGCACCCTGACGCGGCGCGGGCCGATCCATGAAGACGAACAATTGCAAGTCGCCGACCTGCAGATCGACGTGCTCAAACGCCGCGTAAGCCGCGCCGGGGTGCGCATCACCCTGACCAACAAAGAGTTCGCGTTGCTGCAGTTGTTCGCCACTCATACCGGCCAGGTTCTCGCCCGTTCGCTGATTGCTTCACGGGTGTGGGACATGAATTTCGACAGCGACACCAACGTGGTTGATGTCGCGGTGCGCCGCTTGCGGGCGAAGATCGATGACCCGTTCCAGCTCAAGCTGATCCATAGCGTGCGTGGCATCGGCTATCGCTTCGATACGCAACCATGAGCGCCCATCGCCCGTATTCCCTGACACTGCGCCTGGCGCTGGTGTTTGCCCTGCTCGCGTTCGCCTCGCTGGCCGGCCTCGGCGCCGCGCTGTACGGCGAACTCGAAGCGCAACTGATTCGCCGCGACGACATCTCACTGGTCAGCCGCGTCGATCAGTTGCGCACCTTTCTCAATGACAGCAACACCCTCGAATTGATCAAGAACAAACCGGCGTTGTTCCAGAACATGCTTGGTAATCGCGAAGCGTTGCTGACCATTGGCTCGCCGGGGCAACCGCCGCTGCTGGTGGTCAATCCGGGCAATCTGAGCACGCCTACGTTGCCGCCGGTGCCCAGCGACCAGCCGATGACGCTCAAGGACGTGCAGCACTTGCCGAGCGTCGACGGCGTGCCGTTTTCGGCGGTGGCGGCGAGTATCGATTCCGGCGAACTGGGCAACTTGCAAGTCACCACCGGGCGTTTGATGAGCGAGCGCACGGCGATGCTCGCCAACTACCGCTTGAGTGTTTATGGCCTCGCCTCGCTGGCGGCACTGTTGCTGGCAGTGGTGGGCTGCCTGCTGGTGTATCGCGGTTTATTGCCGTTGCGGCGACTGGCGAAACACGCGCATGGCATTGGTGTCGGCAACCTTGGCGAACGCCTTGCCAGCAGCGGTGCACCACGAGAATTGCAGCCGATGATCGAAGCCTTCAATGCCATGCTCGACCGCCTCGCCAAGGGCTTTACGCAGTTGAGTCAGGTGTCCACCGACATGGCCCATGAGTTGCGCACGCCGATCAACAACCTGCTCGGCGAAACCCAGGTCGCGCTGCAGCAGAACCGTAGCATTGAGGCCTATCAGCAGTTGCTCGCCTCTAACGTCGAAGAGCTTGAGCGGCTGACGCGGATGCTCGACAACATGCTGTTCCTCGCCCGCACCGATCCGGCCAGTGCGCTGAGCCAGCGCCAGGAGCTGGACGCGGCGGATGAGATGCAGCGCATTGCCGATTATTTTGAAGGATTGGCGGCTGATGTCGGGGTGTACATTGAGGCTCGTGGTAGCGGTGTGATCTGGGCCGAACCGATGCTGCTGCGCCGTGCGCTAGCCAACCTGTGCGCCAATGCGATCAAGTACGGTGCGGCGGATTCGACGGTGCAGGTGGAAGCGATTGCCGAGTTGGATGGCAGTTATCTGCGGGTACGCAATCAGGGCACAACCATTGCCCCTGAACATTTGGCGCGGCTGTTCGAGCGTTTTTACCGCGTCGATCAGTCACGCGAGCGCTCAGCGCAATCCAATGGTTTGGGCTTGTCAATCGTCGCGACCATCATGCAGTTGCATCAGGGCCGCTATAGCGTCAGCAGTGCCGATGGCATCACCTGCTTCGAACTGTTCTTCCCCGCCCGGCAAGACAGCACAAATCCCCTGTAGGAGTGAGCCTGCTCGCGATAGCGGTGGTTCAGCCAACATCCTCATTAACTGACACACCGCTATCGCGAGCAGGCTCACTCCTACAGTTGAACTGCGCTCGGCTTATGATCAAAGCCATAGCCATCAATGCCACCGCGACGCCAAAAGTGATGTGCAAGCCGCTGGCAATGGCGGTTGCAGGGGCCTGAGTCGGATCGCCCGCCGCCAGCGCAAACACTGCACCCATCACAGCCGCCCCGGTGATCAACCCCAGATTACGTGCCAATCCAAGCATCGCCGAAACCACACCGCGTTGCTCCTGACGAACTCCGGCCATCAACCCGGTGTTGTTCGCCGCCTGAAACAGCGCATAGCCGACGGCGACCACTGCAATCGACAGCAAATAGGCGGGCAACCCCAGACTCATCGGCAACAGCGCCAACAAGCCACAACCGCAGGCCATGGCGAGTAACGCGCCCGGCACGATGCGCCGCGCGCCGAAGCGGTCCACCAGACGCCCGGCCGGCACACCGCCAAACGCAGACAACAACGGCCCGAGCGATAACGCTAAGCCGACCACTGCACTGCTGAGGCCCAATCCGCGACTCAGGTAAAACGGTCCCACCACCAGCGTGGTCATCATCACGGTCGTCACCAGCAAGGTCAGCGCCAGGCTGCTGCTCAATCGCCGGTCAGCGAACAGTGACAAGCGTATCAGCGGCGCCTTGGCCTTCTTCTCGATCATGAAGAACAAGCCCGCGCCGCCCAAGCTGGCCAGCAGCAACGGCAACATGAAACCTTCCTGCGTCATTGCCAGCGCATAGGCCGCCAGCGTGAAGACCAGCACCGCGCTGCCAGAATAATCGAACGTCACTCGCGGCCCTGCTGCGCGATCCACCGGCAGAAAGCGATACACCAGCCAGACATTGAGCAAGCCCAGCGGCACGTTGAGCAGGAAAATCGCCTGCCAGCCGACATGCGTCATCAACAACCCACCCAGCGACGGCCCAAGACTGGTGCCCGTCGCCGACATCGTCGCCAGCAAGCCCATCGCACTGCCTGCCCGCGTCTTCGGCACCGCATCGGCCACCAACGCCACTGTCAAAGCGAACATGATCGCCGCGCCGACGCCTTGCACCGCCCGTGCGCCGATCAGCCAACCCAGTCCGGGAGCCAGCGCACAGGCCAACGAAGCGCTGGTGAAAATGCCGATCCCGATCAACAGCAGTCGACGTCGACCAAAACCATCGCCCAGACGCCCGACGCTGACGATCAACGTGGTGATCGCCAACAGGTAAGCGAGCACGATCCATTGCACCTGTTGAAACGTCGCCTCGAACGCCGTCGCGAGGATCGGCAAGCCGGCGTTGGCGATGCTGGTGTCCAGGGAAGGCATCAACATCGACAAGGCCAGACTGGTCAGCGCCCAGCGGGCGGGAGGGCTCAGAGGTTCTTGGGGCATAGCAGGCTCACAGTGCAAAGGTGATGCGTCAAAGCCTGAGCCTCGACAACACACGGCGCAAGACGCATGCTTTGCACTCAATACCTGCATGGAACGCCATGTTATGACCACCCCGGATCTGAACCTGCTGATCACCCTCGACGTGTTACTGCGCGAAGGCAGCGTCGCCCGCGCCGCCAAATGCCTGCGGTTGAGCCCGTCGGCCATGAGTCGCGCCCTCGCCCGTTTGCGCGAAACCACCGGGGATCCCTTGCTGGTGCGAGCAGGTCGTGGCCTGGTGCCAACGCCGCGCGCACTCGAATTGCGCGAGCGGGTCAGTCATCTGGTGCAGGAAGCCGAGGCGGTTTTACGCCCTGCCGAGGTGCTCGACCCGCGCCGCTTGCAACGCACCTTCACCCTGCGCAACACCGACGGCTTTGTTGAAACCTTCGCCGCTGCCCTGCTCGCGCGTATCGCTGCAGAAGCGCCCGATGTACGCCTGCGCTTTGTGCAAAAAGCCGACAAGGACAGCACGCCGCTGCGCGAAGGCCGCGTCGATCTGGAAACCGGCGTGGTCGATGACAGCACCGACCCGACACTGCACAGCCGCATCCTGTTTCAGGATCAATGGATCGGTGTGGTTCGAGAGGGGCATGCCTTGCGTTCGGGAAAAATCACCAGCAGGCGCTTTGCCGGCGGCGAGCACATTCTCATTTCACGACGCGGGCGCAGCAGCGGACCAGTAGACGAAGCGTTACTCGCGCTCGGTCTGACGCGGGACATCGTCACCTCGTTCGGTGGATTCTCGGCGGCGCTGACGCTGGTGCGTGAGTCAGACCTGATCGCCACGGTCCCGCAGCGTCATACCAGCAAACTGCGCACGGGCCTGCACAGTTTCGCCCTGCCCTTCGCGATGCCGGACATCAGCGTGTCGATGCTCTGGCACCCGCGCATGGACGCTGACCCGGCGCATCGCTGGTTGCGTGATTGTGTGCGGCAGGTCTGCGCTTAGCGCGCGTCGCCGCCGGCAGGTTTGTAGAAGAGAAATTTTTTCGTTTCAGCGGTCTTGCGATATTCCTTGGCCCAGCTCGGATGCACATTGCGGTCGTGGAAATACAGCGCGCCGTTGGTGCGATCCTTGAGCTGGCGGTTCAGCGCTTTGCGGGCGATATCCTTGGCCAGCGTGTATTCGGCATCTTCCTTGACCTGATCCGGACGCCCGTCGCACCACCAGGAAAACTGGCAGCTCTTGGTTTCCGAACCTTGTTTGACGACAGCGCACACCGTGTCGGGGAAACCTTCGTGGCCGAGGCGATTCATCACCACACTGGCCACCGCTTCCATTTCCGGCGTGTCTTTGCCTTTGGCTTCCCAATAGATACTGCGCGCCAGGCAAGTGATCGGATCGTCCAGCGGCGCCGCGCCGGCCGGGTCGACCGCTTGCACTTCGGTCGGGGTGATGGCTTCGGCTTTCGGTGCCGGTGCGGCGCTAACCTTGTCCGCCGCTTTCTCTTCCAGCACTTGGGCTTTTTCTTCAGCCTTCGCTTTGATCGGGGCCTGATCGGTGGCCCATGCAGAGCCTGCCAACAGGGTGAATACGAGACAACCCGCCCAGCCTTTCAATCCCATGTCTGTTCTTCCGGCAGCGCCCGAGTCGGGCAAGGTGTTACGTCGGGGAGACACCCGTATCCCGGGGTCTTCGGTGAGTGTAGACGGCAAACCCAGAGACAAAGTTGCGCAGAAAAACCGCTGAATGAAGAAAAAAGACATTGCACTCACCGGGGGCCTTTCGCGCATCATGGGCGCATTCAGCTCAAGGGAGATTTCCATGCGCTTCATGCCATTCGTTCTGCGTCTTGCCGCTTTGTCCGTGGGCGTTATGTTTGCCATTCCGGCGCTGGCTGGCGATGAGTCGCAATTGATCGAGTCGATCAACAGCTACCGCAGCCAGCCACAGCGTTGCGGGTCGCAGGCATCGAATGAACTGCCACCGCTGTCGGCTGATCCCCGGCTGAGATTACGCGCCACCGGTGCTGTCGATCTTCAGCAAGCCATGGCCAGCGCCAGTTATCCGATGGTCAATGTGCAGGCGATCACGCTCAACGGCCCACGTGATGCGGCGTCGGCGATGCAGGCGATCAAAGAAAGTTTCTGTCAGGTGGTGCTCGATCCGCAGTTTGTCGATGTTGGTGTCAGCCGCGACGACCGTGACTGGCGCATCGTGCTGGCGCGGCCGCTGCTGTCGGCCAAGCTGGGGGATGCGCAAAGTGAAGGACAGAAGTTGCTCAGTGAACTCAACGTCGCCCGCAGTCAGGCACGACAGTGTGGGGGTCAGGCTTTTGCCGCTGCCGCACCGCTGGCCTGGAACACGACACTGGGCACGATCTCCCAGGATCACAGCCGCGACATGGCCAACAACAATTACTTCGACCACAAGGACCGCGACGGTCGCACCCCCGGCGATCGCGCGGAACTCGCCGGTTACAGCGGCCAACAGGTCGGCGAAAACATCGCCGCCGGGCAAGACACCGTGCACAAAGTCGTCGAAGGCTGGCTCGCCAGCCCCGGCCACTGCGCCAACCTGATGAACCCGCAATACCAGGAACTCGGCGCCGCCTACGCGACCGACCCGAAAAGCAGTGCCGGCATCTACTGGACCGCGATGTTCGGCGCCCAGTAACCCGCTCCCAAGTTGATCACCCTCCCCTGTGGGAGCGAGCTTGCTCGCGAAGAGGCCAGTACATTCAACATCAATGTTGTCTGACCTGACGCCTTCGCGAGCAGGCTCACTCCTACAGGGGGTAGTCAGTGACCTCAAGATCGGCGGCAATAAAAAACCGGAGCCAGGCTCCGGTTTTTTGGGGTCAGTGGGTTCTCATCCCCGCGGCATACATCGCCAGTTTCAGCACACTGGCGACAACCGCCAGCGACACCACGCTGCCCAGCCAGATCAACAACAGCCAGCCCAGACGCTTGTACCAGCGGCTGGATTTCACTTCTCGCGAATCAATGGTAGCCATCGCCAATCCTCACTTTGCCGCGGAACACGTAGTAGCTCCAGAAGGTGTACATCAGAATCACCGGCAGGATGAACAGTGCACCGATCAGCGCAAACAACTGGCTCGACGGCGGTGACGCGGCGGCCCAGATGCTTACCGACGGCGGGATGATGTTCGGCCAGATGCTCAGCGCCAGGCCGATGTAACCGAGCAGCATCAGCACCAGCGTGAACACGAACGGCCAGTGCGTATGCCGCTGACGCAACGTGCGCAAAAGCCCGAACAGCGACAGCAACGCCAACACCACCAACCCGGCAAACACCTGCAGATGCCCGTGCGTCGACCAACGCGTCGCCAGTTCTGGATGCAGTTGCAGGGTCCACACGCCAATCACCAGCACCATCGCCATCAACAGAAAGGCCAGCGGCCGGGTGAACAGGCGCATCCGCGATTCCAGCATGCCCTCGGTCTTGACCAGCAACCAGGTGCTGCCGAGCAACGCATACGCGATCACCAGGCCCACACCACACACCAGCGGAAACGGTGCCAACCAGTCCAGACCACCACCGGCAAACTGCCGATCGACCACCGGAATCCCGGACACATACGCGCCGATCACCACGCCTTGGGAGAACGTCGCCAGCAGCGAGCCACCGATAAACGCCTTGTCCCACCAATGGCGTTTTTGCGGCGACGACTTGAAGCGAAACTCGAACGCCACGCCGCGGAAAATCAAACCGCAAAGCATCAGGATCAGCGGCAGATACAACGCCTCGAGAATCACCCCGTACGCCAGCGGAAACGCGCCATACAACGCCGCGCCACCGAGCACCAACCACGTCTCGTTACCGTCCCAGACCGGCGCGACGGTGTTCATCATCACATCGCGTTCCTGCTCATCCGGGATCAGCGGAAACAGGATCCCCAGGCCCAGATCGAAGCCGTCCATGATCACGTACATCATCACCCCGAAGGCGATGATCACTCCCCAGATCAACGAGAGATCGATACCCTGAATAGCCATAACTCAATGCTCCTTCATAGGGGCGATAGCCGCCGAAATCGGTCGACGCGGCGTCTGCAATTCATCGCCCTCAGGCGGATGTTCGTGGTGCGGCTGCGGGCCTTTTTTCACCAGTTTCATCATGTAGCCGATGCCCACGCTGAACACCGTGAAATAGATCACCACGAACAGCGCCAGCGACGTACTCATCTGCGCCACCGAGTGATGCGACGCGGCATCGTGGGTGCGCAGCAAGCCATACACCACCCACGGCTGACGCCCGACTTCCGTGGTGATCCAACCGGCCAGCAGCGCAATCAAGCCGCTCGGCCCCATCAACAACACCAGACGCTGGAAGCCGCGATGCCGGTAAAGCTTGCCGCCACGGCGCAACGCCAGACCGAGCAAACCAACGAGAATCATCAACATCCCCAACCCCGCCATGACGCGAAAGCTCCAGAAAATCACGGTCGAATTCGGCCGGTCCTCTTTCGGGAAGCTCTTCAGCGCCGGGATCTGCTTGTCGAGGCTGTGGGTGAGGATCAGGCTGCCGAGATACGGAATCTCCAACGCATATTTGGTTTTCTCCGCTTCCATGTCCGGAATGCCGAACAGCACCAGCGGCGTCGGACCGTTGTCGGCGTTTTCCCAGTGGCCTTCGATGGCGGCGATCTTCGCCGGTTGATGTTCCAGCGTGTTCAAGCCATGGGCGTCACCGACCACGGCCTGGATCGGCGCAACGATCAGGGCCATCCACAACGCCATGGAGAACATCTTGCGCACCGGCGCGGTGTTGTTGCCGCGCAGCAAATGCCAGGCAGCGGACGCTCCGACAAAAAACGATGTCGCGACGAACGCGGCAATCGCCATATGCGCCAGACGGAACGGAAACGACGGGTTGAATACAATGGCCAGCCAGTCCAGTGGCATCACCCGACCGTCGACGATTTCGAAGCCCTGCGGCGTCTGCATCCAGCTGTTGGAGGCAAGAATCCAGAACGTCGAAATCAACGTGCCGATCGCCACCATCACCGTGGCGAAGAAGTGCAAGCCCCGGCCGACACGGTTCCAGCCAAACAACATCACCCCGAGGAACCCGGCCTCAAGGAAGAACGCGGTCAGCACTTCATAGGTCAGCAGCGGCCCGGTGATGCTCCCGGCAAAATCCGAGAAGCCGCTCCAGTTGGTGCCGAACTGGTACGCCATGACCAGCCCCGAAACCACGCCCATGCCAAAGTTGACCGCAAAGATCTTCGACCAGAAATGGTAGAGATCGCGGTAGGTGTCGTTGCGGGTTTTCAGCCACAGGCCTTCGAGTACCGCGAGAAAACTCGCCAGGCCAATGGTGATCGCCGGGAAAATAATGTGGAACGAAACCGTGAACGCGAATTGAATTCGCGCCAGGTCCAGTGCCTCCAGATTGAACATGATGATGTCCTCATCCAGGCTGAAAAGCGGCAGCACGAACCCGGGCCACCGCCAGACGCGAACGCCTGCAGCCAGTCAAATTGCTATGGTTTTTATAGGTTGCGGATTACGCCACCGACGACGGAATCAGGTTGCTGACCTTCGCAGCTTCGAGGCGGATCGCCACGAATTTGGACGTCGGCGTGTAGGTCCGGTCGCCGTAGCTTTCCAGCGGCACCAGCGGATTGGTCTCCGGGTAGTAAGCCGCTGCCTGCCCTGCCGGAATGTCGTAGGCGATCAAGGTAAAACCGCTGACCCGACGTTCACGTTCGTCATCCCACAGCGCCACCAGATCAACCTTCTGCCCCGGCTCGAAACCCAAGCGCTGGATGTCCTGTTCGTTGGCAAAGATCACCTCGCGCATGCCGTAAACCCCGCGATAACGGTCATCGAGGCCATACAGCGTGGTGTTGTACTGATCGTGGGAACGCATGGTTTGCAGAATCAGGTGCGGTTTCACCGGCAAGTTGCGCACGCCTTCGCTGATCAAGTGCTCGGGCAGCACGCACGGGGTGAACTGGGCCTTGCCACTTTCGGTGTTCCAGACCCGATCCGAAGCGTCGTTGCCGAGGTGGAAGCCACCCGGAATCAGCAGTTTTTCATTAAAGTTTTCGAAGCCCGGAATCACGTCGGCAATCAGGTTGCGGATGCGCCCGTAGTCGCCCACCACCCACTCCCAATCGATCGGGTGTTTGCCCAAAGTCGCGGCGGCGATCCCGGCAATGATCGCCGGCTCGGATTTCAAATGCGCCGACTTCGGTTTCAACTGACCGAACGACAAATGCACCATGCTGAAGGTGTCTTCGACGGTCACGCCTTGCGGACCTTCGGCCTGAATATCGATGTCGGTACGCCCGAGGCACGGCAGGATCAGCGCGTCGCGACCGGTGACCAGATGGCTGCGGTTCAGCTTGGTCGCGATGTGCACGGTCAGGTCGAGTTTGCGCATGGCGGCGTGGGTGCGCGGGGTGTCCGGCGTGGCTTGGGCGAAGTTGCCGCCCAGACCGATAAACACCTTGGCTTCGCCACGCTCCATGGCGCCGATCGCCATCACCGTGTTGTGCCCGTGCATGCGCGGCACGTCGAAGTTGAAGCGTTTTTCCAGCGCGTCCATCAAGTCTTTCGGCGCCAGCTCGTTGATGCCCATGGTGCGGTCGCCCTGCACGTTACTGTGTCCGCGAACCGGGGAAAGCCCGGCGCCCGGACGGCCGACGTTACCGCGCAGCAGTTGCAGGTTGATGACTTCCTGCAAGGTCGCCACGGAATGCACGTGCTGGGTCAGGCCCATGGCCCAGCACATGATCACGCTCTTGGCGCGGCCATACATGCGCGCGGCCAGTTCGATGTCATGCAACGGCACGCCAGACTGCTCGAGAATGTGCTCCCAGCTTGTCGCCTCGACTTCAGCCAGATAGCTGTCGAGCCCTGTGGTGTGCTCGGCAATGAACGCATGATCGAACACCGGTTCGCCGCCCGTGGCCTGAGCTTCGCGCTCCCACTGCAAGAGGAATTTGACCATGCCGCGAATCATCGCCATGTCGCCACCCAGCGCCGGGCGGAAGTACGCGGTGTTGGTCGCTTCCCAGCCGTTGCTGAGCATTTCGAGCGGGTTCTGCGGGTTCTGGAAACGCTCCAGGCCACGCTCTTTCAGCGGATTGATACAGACCACTTGGGCGCCGCGCTTTACCGCTTCACGCAGCGGTTCGAGCATGCGCGGGTGGTTGGTGCCGGGGTTCTGGCCGATGACGAAAATCGCGTCGGCGTGATGCAGGTCCTCGTAGACCACGGTGCCTTTACCGACGCCGAGGGTCTCGATCATGCTCACCGCACTGGCTTCGTGGCACATGTTCGAGCAGTCGGGGAAGTTGTTGGTACCGAACGCACGGACGAACAATTGATAGAGAAACGCCGCTTCATTGCTCGCACGACCGGAGGTGTAGAACTCGGCCTCGTGCGGCGACTTGAGGTTTTTCAGGTGATCGGCAATCAGCGTGAACGCGTCGTCCCAGCTGATTTCCACATAGCGGTCGACCCGCGCGTCGTAGCGCATCGGGTGGGTCAGACGACCCTGATATTCCAGCCAGTAGTCGCTCTGCTCGGCCAGGCTCGACACCGTGTACTTGTTGAAGAACGCCGGGTCGACCAAACGCCCGGTCGCTTCCCAGTTCACCGCTTTCGCGCCGTTTTCGCAGAACTTCAACATGCTCGCGCCCGGCGCTTCACCCCAGGCGCAACCCGGGCAGTCGAAGCCGCCGTTCTGGTTGGTCTTGAGCATGGCGCGGATGTTCTTCAGGGCGTTTTCACTGCCCAGCCAGGATTTGGTCAGGCTGATGACAGCGCCCCAACCGGCAGCGGCGCCTTTGTAGGGTTTGTAACGGTCGACTTGTGACATGGGACTCTCCATGACGATGCACACAGGCATGAACCTGATTCGGTTAAACAGCGACGGCCGACTTTCAAGGTTGCAAAGCGGTCGTTGGGTTTGCCGGGGCAAGGATATGAACCGTTACAAAACGTTGTCTAATCGCTATTAATGACCGCCTTATCGAAAGCATCTATCACGGCTAAAAACCCTTTATTTACGGGGCCTTGCGAAACTAACGGAGCAACTTTCCACGAAAAATAATTCATCATCGACGGCATCAATCAGCTGTTCATTAACAGTGATTGGACGCCACTGAAAGTTAGCCATAACCTGCGCTGACCGAATCCCTTCAACCGGGATTTTCATTCCTGCGAGGCTGTCATGTCAGAGCGTGTCTTGATCGATGGTTACAACCGCCGCGTCGACTATCTGCGCATGTCGGTGACCGACCGCTGCGATTTCCGCTGCGTCTATTGCATGGCCGAAGACATGCAGTTTCTGCCACGGCAGCAGGTGCTGACGCTGGAGGAAATCTACCAACTGGCACAGAGCTTTGTGGCGCTCGGCACGCGCAAGATTCGCCTCACCGGTGGCGAGCCGCTGATCCGTCCGGGCGTAGTCAAGCTGTGCGAGCAGATCGCCGCCCTGCCCGGCCTGCGCGAGTTGTGCATGACCACCAACGGCTCGCAACTGGGCAAACTCGCGGCGCCGCTGTTCGACGCCGGGGTCAAACGCCTGAATATCAGCCTCGACAGCCTTGATCCGCAGCGCTTCAAACAGATGACCCGCACCGGCGATCTGGCGCAGGTGATCAACGGCATCGATGCCGCGCGCAAGGCCGGTTTTACCCGCACTAAACTCAACGTGGTGGTGATGCAGGGCCGTAATGATCAAGAGATCAACGATCTGGTCAGCTTCGCCATTGATCGTCAGCTCGACGTCTCTTTCATCGAAGAGATGCCGCTGGGGATCATCAGCGAACACAGCCGTGCCGAGTCATTTTTCTCCAGCGCGCAGGTGCGCGAAAAAATCGCCGAGCGCTACACCCTGATCGACTCGGCGGAATCGACCCAAGGCCCGTCGCGCTACTGGCGGCTGGCCGAGGCGCCGGAGATTCGCCTGGGTTTTATCTCACCGCACAGCCACAACTTTTGTGGCACCTGCAACCGTGTGCGCCTCACCGTCGAAGGGCGCCTGCTACTGTGTCTGGGTAACGAGCATTCGGTGGATCTGAAAGCGGTGCTGCGCGCCCACCCGGGGCAACCGCAGCGGCTGGAGAAAGCCATTGTCGAGGCGATGAAACTCAAGCCGTATCGGCATAATTTCGAAGTGAACGATGATGTTCAGGTCGTGCGCTTCATGAACATGACCGGCGGCTGATCCCGCCAGTTTCATCGGTTATCGGAACCGCACAGCATGATCATCAGACCCAAGGTCAACCAGTTCGCCATTCTCTTCACCCTCAAGGGTTCGATCGCCAAGCGCATCGCCCTGCGCACGTTGATGGTCACCCTGCTGGCTTCGGCCATCGTGCTGGTGGAAATCCTCCATCCAAGCAACTTCACCAAGGTCAACGCCACGCCGTTTACGTTGCTCGGTTTGTCGCTGTCGATCTTCATGAATTTTCGCAACAACGCCTGCTATGACCGCTGGTACGAGGCGCGCAAGGCCTGGGGCGAAGTGATCGTGCACATTCGCTCGGTGATCCGTGAAACCCATGTGATTCGTGAATCGGCTGAGCGCAAGCCGTTGTTGCTCAACCTGTGCGGCTTTGCCCATGCGTTGAACGCGCGATTGCGCAAGGAAAGCGAGGCCGATGCGAGCAGCCAATGGATCATGCCGAAACCTGATCCGCAGACCCCGGACTACAGCGGACGCATTTTGCAGACGGTCGGCCAGCAGTGTTCCGATTTGCATCAGAACGGTGAACTGACTGAGTGGCGCTACATGCTGCTGGCCAATCACCTGACCAGCCTGACCCAGGCGCAAGCGGTATGTGAACGGATCAAAACCACGCCACTACCGTTTCCCTACACGCTATTGCTGCACCGGACGATTTATCTGTTCTGCATCCTGCTGCCGTTCGCCATGGCGGAACCGCTGGGCTGGCTGACGCCGCTGTTCACGGCGATAGTCAGCTACACGTTTTTTGGCCTCGATGCGATTGCCGATGAACTGGAAGACCCGTTTGGCCGCGACGAAAACGACCTGCCGACCGATGCGCTGGTGCGCACCATCGAACGCGATATCCTCAGCGAACTGGGCGCAGACGTACCGCCGGCGCTGAAGCCGGTGGACTATGTGCTGAGCTGATCCTTCTCTCCAGACACCCCGAAACCCTGTGGGAGCGAGCCTGCTCGCGATGGCGCCGGTGCAGTCAACATCTTCGTCGACTGACCCTCCGTCATCGCGAGCAGGCTCACTCCTACAGGTTTTGCATTCACACCCGAGTATTGATGAGCGCCAAATCCATTGTGGGAGCGAGCCTGCTCGCGAAGGGGCCCTATCAGCCAAAATCGATGTTGACTGACACTTCGCATTCGCGAGCAGGCTCGCTCCCACAGTTTTGATTGGTGGTGAGGTCAGAAGAGTTCGTTGAAGGGAATAAAGCGCAGCGGATCGCCGAGGTTGTGCGTGCTGTGCTCGGGGATTTCCACCAGGCCGTCGGCCCAGGTGGCGCCGAGCAGGACGCCGGAGCTTTGATTGGGATAAAGCACTGCGTGCCCTGCTTCCAGCTTCACCCGCAGGTATTCACGACGGCTGCCAGCCTTGTGCCAATCGAAGCCCGCGTTGACCGTAAAACTCAGCGGCGTGACGTCTTCGACACCTTGTACGCGCAGCAGATACGGCCGCGCCAACAACCCGAACGTCACCAGCGCCGACGCCGGATTGCCCGGCAAACCAATCACCGGCACCGTGCCGAAATGCCCAACCGTCAGCGGTTTGCCAGGCTTGATCGCGAGTTTCCACAACAGCGGTTTGCCGTTGTCGCGCAGCACCTGCCCCAGGCAATCGGCATCGCCGGCAGACACGCCGCCCGTGGTCAGAATCAGATCCGCGCTCACTTGCAGTTGCTCAAGTTTGAGCCGCGTCTGCGCCGGGCGATCCGGGAGGATGCCGGCGTCGATCACCTCGCAGCCCAACTCCCGCAACCAGTGGCCGAGCAATACGCGGTTGCTGTTGTAGATGCTGCCGGGGCGCAGCGGCTGGCCCGGTTCGACCAGTTCATCACCGGTCGACAGCAACGCCACACGCGGGCGACGCACCACGTGCAGTTGCGCCAGCCCTTGCCCGGCGGCGACCGCCAGTTCGAACGGCCCCAGGCGTTTGCCGGCGCGCAGCAGGATATCGCCCACGCGATTTTCCTGACCTTGTGCGCGAATGTTCTGCCCCGCTTTCAGTGGCTGCAAGAAGCGCACGCGGCCATCCTCCAGCACTTCGACGTTCTCCTGCATCTCGACGCAGGTGGCGCCGGGCGGCAGCGGTGCGCCGGTAAAGATCCGTGCACAGGTGCCGGGCAGCAACGTGTCCGGCGCCAGCCCGGCGTAAACCTTCTGTGAGACCTGCAGCGGCTGTCGGTGCAGATCGGCGAGATTGAGCGCGTAACCGTCCATGGCGCTGTTCGGCCACGGCGGCAGGTCGAGTGTCGCCACCAGATCACTGGCCAGCACCCGCCCACACGCATCGTCGAGCGCCAGCAGTTCGCTGTCGGCCAGACGTTGCTCATTGGCCATGTCGAGCAACTGGTCGAGTGCGTCCTCGACCGGCATCAACGGTGCCCGGCTCATCCGCGAGTGCCGCAGGCCTGCACGGCTTTCAGGTGCGGAACGAAGTTGCACGGGCGATGACGGTTATCCAGCTGCTCGGCAAGAATGCCTTCCCACGCCGTACGGCAAGCACCGGTCGAACCTGGCAGACAGCACACCAGCGTGCCGTTAGACAGCCCGGCCAGCGCGCGGCTTTGCACGGTGGACGTACCGATATCCAGAATCGAGATCGCGCGAAACAGTTCGCCAAAACCATCAATCTGCTTATCGAACAAGCAAGCCACCGCTTCCGGTGTACTGTCGCGACCGGTGAACCCGGTGCCGCCGGTGATCAGCACCACTTGAATACCTTCGTCGGCAATCCAGTTCGCTACCTGAGCGCGGATCTTGTACAGATCGTCCTTGAGCAAGTTGCGCTCGCTCAACGTGTGCCCTGCTTCCAGTAACCGACTGACCAGCAATTGGCCCGAGGTATCGCTGGCGTAATCGCGCGTATCGCTGACCGTCAGTACGGCAATATTCAGGGGGACAAACAGGGCATCGGCTTTGGCGCTCATGGCAGTTCTCCGGCAGCAGTCAATCAACATTGCCGAGCAGCCTAAGTGCCACTTATGAGTACTGTCTAATCACTCTGGCCAACCACATTATCGACCGGCTCTATCGGTGCCTTTCACGTTGTTCAGGGCCAGTGAAACCGGGCCTGATAGAGCCGATCGATAGTCCCTTAAACACTTCCGATTGGACGAATAACCGTTCAGATGAGATCGTCGCATCCTGCGCTTTTCGTGCGCCTCGCGCATCTGCGTCAATACTCAATCAAAAAATCCTCATCAAGCAGGTGCCATCGTGGACATCAAACAACTCAAGTTCCTGATCGCGCTGGACGAAACCCGCCACTTCGGCCAGGCCGCCGCACGCTGCCACATCACCCAACCGACGTTGTCGATGCGCCTGCGCAATCTCGAAGACGAACTGGATCTGGTGCTGGTCAACCGTGGCCAGCGCTTTGAAGGTTTCACCCAGGCTGGCGAGCGTGTGCTGGCCTGGGCGCGCACCTTGCTGGCAGCTCACGACGGTCTGTTCGCCGAAGCGGCGGCGTGTCGCGGGCAATTGGTCGGTAGCCTGCGTCTGGGTCTGGTGCCGCTGAGCAGCTTCAACCCGGTCAATTACATTCAGGGTTTGTCCGGCACTTATCCGGAGCTGAAATTCAGCCTGTCGTCGCTCAGTTCCGACGAGATCATTGCCGGGCTGGGCAACAATCAGCTTGATCTCGGCGTGTGCTACCTCGATCACGTCAACCCGAACTATTTCGAGTTTTTCGAGATCGGCGAAACCCGCGTCGGCTTGCTTTACGACAACCGCCATTTCCATTTCGAAGGCTCGGAAATGAGCTGGGAAGACGCCGCCGAATTGCCGCTGGGGATGATCACCGCCGGCATGCATTATCGTAAATCCATCGATTTGAGTTTCCGCAGCCGTGGCCTCAGTCCACAGCCGATCATGGAAAGCGATTCGACCTATCAGCTGTTGCAGGCGATTCACCAAGGCTTCTGCTGCGCGATCATGCCGCTGGACAGCGGGCTTGAGGAGCCGATCGAGCACCTGTCGTTCATGCAGTTGCCGGATGCCAGTGTGCTGGCGCCGCTGGGGCTGGTGATGCGCAAGACCGAACCGCGCTCGGCGATTGCCGAGAAGTGTTTTGCCGAGGCGCGGAAGTTGTTTGGGGTAGAAGTGCCCGCTGAATAATTGATGTTGGATGTCAGACCGCCTTCGCGAGCAGGCTCGCTCCTACAGGGGAACGCATTCCAAATGTAGGAGTGAGCCTGCTCGCGATGGGGCCTGACCCGACAACACATATTTTGGTTGATCGACCAAAGCAATCACCACATCGGAACAAGCGATTGGACGCATTTTTAACGCCCCCGTAGCCTGAACACTCTTCAGCGCCTCGGGACTTTCAAGATGCTCTGCCAAGTCGAAACCGTCACAGAATCCACCAGCGAACCCAACGCCCCAGCACCGCAACCGGCGCAGGTGGCGTTTCGCGAATACCTGCCGGACGCCGCCCTCTCCCACGCAGCGCTGGCCTCGGAAATCGCCCTCGCCATCAGCTACAACGGCCTGAGCCAGGCAGTGATGATGGTCTCGCCCGGCAACCTCGAAGACTTCATCCGTGGCTTCAGCCTGAGCAACGCGATCATCGACAGCGTCGACGAGATCTACGACATCCGCCTCACGCATTTCGATCAGGCCTGTCAGGCCGAGGTGCAGATTTCCAGCCGGGCGTTCTGGGCCCTCAAGGATCATCGTCGGCAAATGACCGGCACCAGTGGCTGCGGCATCTGCGGCGTCGAAGCGCTGGAGCAGGCGTTGCCGCAACTGCAAATTCTGCAACCTTCACCGCTACCGCCGGCCGAGCATTTCGACGGCATCCGCCAACGCATCGAATCAGCTCAACAACTGGCGCGCAGCAGTGGAGCCCTGCATGCCGCGCTGTACTTCGACGCCAACGGTGAAGCGCTGCTGTGCCGCGAAGACATCGGCCGCCACAACGCCCTCGACAAGCTGATCGGCGCGATGCAGATCGACGCCATCGATGCTGCTGAAGGCTTCGTCGTGGTCACCAGCCGTTGCAGTCTCGAACTGATTCACAAAGCCGTGCGCGCACGCCTCGGCACCCTCGTCAGTCTGTCCGCGCCTACCGCGTTGACCGTGCGTTGGGCGCTCAAGCATCGACTCAATCTGATCCACGTGCCACATCGCAACGCCCCACGAATTTACAGCCCGCTCCAGGAGTTTTCCGCATGAGCCACACCCTCACCCACCTTGACGATCAGGGCCGCGCCAACATGGTCGACGTCAGCGACAAAGCTGCGACCCGCCGCGAAGCCAGCGCGCAAGCCTGGGTGCAGATGCGCCCGGAAACACTGCAAATGATCCAGGCCAACGGTCACCCGAAAGGCGATGTCTTCGCGGTGGCGCGGATCGCCGGCATCCAGGCCGCCAAACGTACCCACGAGCTGATCCCGCTATGTCATGCGCTGCTGCTCAGTTCGATTCGCGTCGAACTCAAGGCCTGCGAACCGGACCGCGTGCAGATCACCAGCACCTGCCGCCTCACCGGCCAGACCGGCGTCGAACTCGAAGCGTTGACAGCCGCCAGCGTTGCTGCGCTGACTATTTACGATATGTGCAAAGCGGTGGATCGGGCGATGGTGATTGGCGATATCCGCCTGCTCAGCAAACAGGGCGGACGCTCGGGGCACTTTCAATGGGAGGACGCGCAATGATCCTGATCAACTACTTCGCCAGCTACCGTGACCGGTTGAATCTGGGCGGTGAAAAAATTCCGCTGACTGATGCATTGGCCAGCGTTGAAGATGTGCGGCAAATGCTCATGCAGCGCGGCGATCTGTGGCGTGAAGTGCTCGGCGCCGGCAACCTGATGTGCGCGGTGAATCAGGAATTGTGTCAGCCGAGTCAGGTGATTGAGGATTTCGATGAAATCGCGTTTTTCCCGCCAGTGACCGGAGGTTGATCGATGGCTATTCGTGTCCAGCACAAAAACTTCGACGTCGGCCAGTTGACGGCTGATCTGCACGCGCGCAATCCACGGGTGGGCGCGGTGGTGAATTTCATTGGTTATGTGCGTGATCTGAATGTTGGTCAGAGCGTGAATGAACTGTTTCTGGAGCACTATCCAGGCATGACCGAAAAAGCCCTCGAACAGATCGCCGAAGAAGCCCGCGAGCGCTGGCCGCTGTTGGGCGTGGAGATTGTGCATCGGGTCGGTGCGTTGTCGGTGAGTGAGCCGATTGTGTTTGTCGGGGTTAGCAGCAAGCATCGGCATATGGCGTTCGAGGCGTGCGCGTTCATCATGGACGTGCTCAAGACTCGCGCGCCGTTCTGGAAGCGTGAGACTACGCCTGAGGGTTCTCACTGGGTCGAGGGCCGTGAGAGCGATCGGGATGCGGCGTTGCGCTGGAGCCTGGCGCATGCCTGAAGAGCAAAAGCCCCTCACCCTAACCCTCTCCCAAAGGGAGAGGGGACTGATTGGGGGATATTTCAGAAGTACGCCGACCTGAAACAGTTGCGGTGAATCCATAATCGATAAGATCTTTCAGGTCGACGGCTGACGCCAGACACCTCCGTCGGCCCCTTCTCCCTTAGGCGTTTGGCTGATGACCCAATCCATAATCGACTCGATTTTTCAGGTCGATGGATAACGCCAGACACCGCGGTCGGCCCCCTCTCCCCAAGGGAGAGGGGACTGATTGGGGAACATTGCAGAGATTTACCGACTTGAAAGATTGGCTCTGAATCCATAATCGACTCGGTCTCTCAGGTCGATGGATAACGCCAGACACCTCGGTCGGCCCCCTCTCCCTCTGGGAGAGGGCTGGGGTGAGGGTTGAAAGTCTGATTAGATAGCCGCTCCGCCAGGATTCAACCCGGAGTCTCGCTTGAGCACAGCGCCGAACAACCTGCCCCGCCCCGATCCCGTCACCCTGAGCCAGGCCTGGCGCTTCTGGCTGAAACTCGGCTGCATCGGTTTCGGCGGCCCGGCCGGGCAGATCGCGATCATGCATCAGGAGTTGGTCGAGCGCCGACGCTGGATCTCTGAAAAGCGTTTTCTGCACGCGCTCAACTACTGCATGTTGCTGCCTGGCCCCGAGGCTCAGCAATTGGCGACGTACATCGGCTGGCTGCTGCATCGCACCTGGGGCGGTGTCATCGCCGGTGCGTTGTTTGTGCTGCCGTCGTTGTTCATTCTGATTGGCTTGTCGTGGCTGTACGTCGCGTTCGGTGACGTGCCGGCGGTGGCCGGAGTGTTTTACGGGATCAAACCGGCAATCACCGCGATTGTGTTGCACGCTGCGCATCGCATCGGCTCGCGCGCCCTGAAGAATGCCTGGCTATGGGCGATTGCCGGGGCGTCGTTTGTGGCGATTTTCGCCTTCAATGTGCCCTTCCCTTTGATCGTCCTCGGGGCCGCGCTGATCGGCTATCTGGGCGGACGATTCGCGCCGCAACGATTCAGCAACGGCGGCGCGCGCAACAGCGAGAAATCCTTCGGCCCGGCGTTGATCGACGACGATACACCGGCCCCCGAACATGCCCGTTTCAGCCTTGCGAGGTTGCTGCGGCTGCTGTCGGTCGGCGCCGCGCTGTGGTGTTTGCCCATGGCGATACTGACTGCACTATTTGGCTGGGACGGCACGTTCACACAAATGGCCTGGTTCTTCACCAAAGCCGCCCTGCTCACGTTTGGCGGCGCCTACGCGGTGCTGCCTTACGTCTATCAGGGCGCCGTCGGGCATTACGGCTGGTTGACGGCAACGCAGATGATCGACGGCCTCGCCCTCGGCGAAACCACCCCGGGCCCGCTGATCATGGTGGTGGCGTTTGTCGGTTTCGTCGGTGCCTACGTGCAACCGGCGTTCGGCCCCGAACATGCCTTTGCCGCCGGGGCGCTGGCGGCAACGTTGGTGACCTGGTTCACCTTCCTGCCCTCGTTTCTGTTCATCCTCGCCGGCGGGCCGTTGGTGGAATCGACGCACAACGAACTGAAGTTCACCGCACCGCTGACGGCGATCACCGCTGCCGTGGTCGGGGTGATTCTGAACCTGGCGTGTTTTTTCGCCTACCACGTGTTCTGGCCGAATGGTTTTGCTGGGGCGCTGGATGTGTTTTCGCTGATGCTGGCGGTGGCGGCAGCATTGGCTTTGTTCGTTTTCAAACGCGGCGTGATCAGTGTGTTGATCGTTTGCGCCCTCGCCGGGCTGGGCTTTCACCTGATGCGCTGAACTTTGGCCCGCGAATCTCCCGTTTACACGCCCGCGAATTCCCCCTTACTATCCGGGCACACCGGTCGGCGGCTCAGCCCGCCACCGACGTTTTCCGCCAACGGAAACACGCGTTATGAGTACGTCACTACAACAACCAGAATCGTTGAACGTCTCTACCCTGCGCCCCCTCTCTCACAGGGGCGGCGTATGAATCGTATCGTCAATCTCCCCATGGCCCTGCGCCGTTCCAAGCTGCGTCACTCCGCACGCCCGCCGGATATCGCCCGGTCTGTCTGATCGCGTCCGTTAAAGAACCGCGACAGTCCCCTACTTCTTGATATCCCTGCCAGGACACCTACGCCTTTTTGTCGCGTCGTGCCCGGCCCGAATCTGCGCGCCTGTGCGGCGCCATCGTGAGTGATCGTTATGAAATTCGCAGCTATTGAAGACGCACGCCTGTTCCTTGAACAGAACCCCGATATCGACATGATCGAGCTGTTTATCCTCGACGCCAACGGCGTGCCGCGCGGCAAGCTGTTGCACCGCGAAGAACTGCTTGCCGTGTACCAAAGCGGTCGGCCGCTACCCAGCACCATCCTCGGCCTGACCGTACAGGGTGAAGACGTCGAAAACTCCGGTCTGGTCTGGGATGTCGGCGACATCGACTGCCGTGCCTATCCGCTGGAAGGCAGTCTGGTACGCCTGCCATGGCGCAAGATTCCGACCGCCGCCGTGCAGGTCAGCATGCATCCGACCGAGGGCATGCCCGCGAGCATCGCCGACCCGCGACACTTGCTGATCAAGGTTATCGACGGGCTCAAGGCCGAGGGTTATCACCCGGTGATGGCCTGCGAACTGGAGTTCTACTTGCTCGATGCCAAACGCGATCACAACGGCCGCCCGCAACCGGCACTGGACGCGGACGGCGGTCGACCGCGACACACCCAAGTCTACGGTTTGCGTGAACTGGAGCAGATCGAACCGTTCCTCGCCGACCTCTACAGCGCCTGCAAACTGCACGGCATTCCGGCGCGCACGGCGATCTCCGAATACGCGCCGGGTCAGGTGGAAATCACCCTTGAACATGGCGATGCGCTGGAGGCGATGGACCAAGCCGTGCGCTACAAACGTCTGGTCAAAGCCATCGCCCATAAGCACGGCATGCAGGCAACGTTCATGGCCAAGCCGTTCGATGATCTGGCCGGCACCGGCATGCACATGCATGTGAGTCTGGCCGATGGCGAGGGACGTAACCTCTTTGCCTCGGAAGACCCGGCCGGCACCCCGCTGCTGCGTACGGCGATTGGCGGCATGCTCGCCTCGCTACTCGATTCGTTGCTGCTGTTCTGCCCGAACGCCAACTCGTACCGGCGCTTCCAGGCCAATAGCTATGCACCGTTGGCGCCAACCTGGGGCGTCGACAACCGCACCGTCAGCCTGCGTGTTCCCGGCGGCCCGGCCAATACCCGGCACATCGAACACCGCATCTGCGGCGCCGATGCCAACCCGTATCTGGCCGCAGCGGCGATCCTTGCCGGGATTCATCGTGGTATTCGTGAAGACATTGATCCGGGTGCGCCGGTGGAAGGCAATGGCTATGCGCAGGCGAAGGAATTGCTGCCGACGGATTGGCTGACGTCGCTGCAGGCGCTGGAGAATTCGGTGTGGGCACGGGATGCCTTGGGGCAGGAATTTCTCGGGGTGTATCTGGCGGTGAAGCGTGCCGAGTATCGGCAGTTCATGGCCGAGGTGGGTGAGCAGGATTGGCGCTGGTATCTCACCGAGGCCTGAAGACTCACCCCTACCCCCTGTAGGAGTGAGCCTGCTCGCGATAGCGGTGTGTCATTCAGCAATAATGTGTCTGACATGGCCTCATCGCGAGCAGGCTCACTCCTACAGGGGAGCGCGTACAACCTAAGAATTCGTGTGGACACTGACATGACCGAACGCTGCAATTCCTACTACACTGCCACCCTCAATCAGGACACCAACTACCCGACCCTGCAAGGCCGGCACAAGGTCGACGTGGTGATCATCGGCGGCGGCTTCACCGGCGTCGCCACCGCTGTCGAACTCGCCGAAAAAGGCCTGAAAGTCGCCATCGTCGAAAGCCACAAGATCGGCTGGGGCGCCACCGGGCGCAACGGCGGACAAGTCACCGGCAGCCTTTCCGGCGATGGTGCGATGCGCAAACAGATGCGCGCGAAACTCGGCGACGAGGTCGATGATTTCATCTGGCACCTGCGCTGGCGCGGACATGAAATCATCCAGCAACGCGTCGACAAGTACGGCATTCAATGCGATCTCAAACACGGCCACTTACACGCTGCGTACAAACCCAGCCACATGACTGATTTGCGTAAGGATTATGAAGAAGCCGTGCGTCGCGGATTGGGCGATGAGGTCAGCCTGCTCGACCGCAGTCAGGTACGTGATCTGCTGCAAAGCGACCTGTACCACGGCGCAATCAAGAACACCCGCAACATGCATCTGCACCCGCTCAACCTGTGCATCGGTGAAGCGCGGGCGGCGGAAAGTCTTGGCGCGCTGATTTTTGAAAACAGCGAAGTGCTGGAGATCATTCACGGCGCTACGCCTGGCGTAAGAACCGCCCACGGCCAGATCGACGCCAAGCAGGTGATGCTCGCCGGCGACGTCTATCACAAGCTCGAACCGGGACAGCTCAAGGGCAAGATTTTCCCGGCCATGGGCGGCATCGTCACCACCGCGCCACTGGGCGATCTGGCAAAACAGATCAACCCCGAAGACCTCGCAGTGTACGACTGCCGTTTCGTGCTCGACTACTACCGCCTCACCGCCGACGGCCGCTTGCTGTTCGGTGGCGGTGCCAACTACAGCGGCAAGGATTCACGGGACATCGCCGCCGAACTGCGCCCGTGCATCGAGCAGACCTTCCCGGCGCTCAAAGGCGTGCAGATCGACTACCAGTGGAGCTGCGCAATGGGCATCGTCATCAACCGCATCCCGCAACTGGGCAAGCTCTCGGATAACGTCTGGTATTGCCAGGGTTACTCGGGGCACGGCATCGCGACGACGCACATCATGGGCGAAATCATGAGCCGCGCGATCACCGGGCAGATGGAGCAGTTCGATACGTTTGCCCAGTGCCAGCACATCCGCGTGCCGATGGGGGATTTGTTGGGTAACCCGTTGCTGGCGGCGGGGATGTGGTATTACCAGATGCTTGAGCGACTTCGCTAAGCCTGTGTTGATCCTGCTGACCCCATCGCTGGCAAGCCAGCTCCCACAGTGTCCGTGGCGTACCCAAATTTCATGTACACCGCAAAAACCTGTGGGAGCTGGCTTGCCAGCGATGAGGCCATCAGCCCCACTACAAAACTTCAATCCGCCAACTGCTCGACCACAATCCCCAACCGCCGGTAATCCTCGACACTCCCCGACGCCACATGCCGCTCGGTAATCAGCGTATGCAGGCGCGAACACGGCGCCACCACAAACGGCTCCACCGCCCCCAACTTATCCGCCGTGGTCACCGCAATCACCCGCGCCGCGCCCTCTAGCATCGCCTGCTTCACCGGCACTTCATCAAAATGCAGCGAGGTAATCCCCACTTCCGGATGAATCGCACACACCCCGGTAATCGCCAGATCCGCCTTGATCCCGGCCAGCAGCCGCAGCGCCTCATGCCCACCCGCCGCCATCGTTCGCGGGTTCAACTGGCCGCCAGCGAGAATCACTTTCACACCCTTGAATTCGGACAAGGCAATCGCCGTCATCGGTGAGGCGGTCACCGCCGTGATGCTGATATCGGCACGCAACGAGCGCGCCACCTGCAACGTGGTCGAGCCGGAATCGAACAGCACAATCTGCCCGTCTTCAATCTCCTGCGCCGCTCTTTGCGCCAAACGGATCTTGACCTCATCCGTCTCGTCCAGCCGGGTGAAGTAGTCCTTGCCGGAGTCTTTCGGACGCGGCAGCGCCCCGCCGTGCACGCGCTGTACCAGCCCGGCATTGTCCAGCTCGGCGAGGTCGCGGCGGATGGTGTCTTCGGAGACTGCGAAGTGCTGACTCAACTCGGACGCCATGACTTTGCCGTCACGTTCGAGGAGCAAAAGGATTTTCTGCCGGCGCAGGGATGGTAGTTCAGCCGCGGAATGATCGTGCATGGTTGTGCCTGTTTGTGCTTGTAATTGCAGGTTTCGCGAGATTAGCGAAAGCCCCGAGCAAACACAAACCGACCGGGTATCAATGGTTTCGATCTTTGGAATCAACAAGGCGAATTTTTTCTTTGCTTTCAACCTGTTCAGAATGGCCCCACTCTAAAAGGCTCAGGATGAACACCTCATGAATCTCAATTTTGCGTTTGCGTGCATGATCGTCGTGTCGTTTGCGATTGCCCTCGGCCACGCCTGACAGCGCCTCAGACCGACGCCAGCAATTGCTCGCGCAACCATTTGTGCGCCGGATCGCGGTGCGAACGTTCACCCCAGAACATCGCCATCTCGTAGCCCGGCACCTCCAGCGGCACGTCGACCACTTGCAACGCCGGGTTGCCGCGCACCAGGCGTGACGGCAGCATCGCCACCAGATCGGTGCTGGCCAACACCGACATCGCCATCAGAAAGTGCGGCACCGACAACACCACTTTGCGCATCAGCCCGACATCGGCCAACGCCCGATCGGTCACCCCGAAAAAGCCCCCGCCCTCGCGCGACACCATGACGTGTTCCAGCGCGCAGAATTGCTTGCGTGTGGGTGCAGACTTCAATCCCGGATGGCCAACTCGACCAGCCAGCACATAACGCTCGGTGAACAGCGGCCGCCGATGCAACTCCGGCGGCGCGTCTTCGCTGATGTGCAGCGCCAGATCAAATACACCCTGCTCGGCCTGTTTGACCAAATGCGCCGGGGTCAGATCGACCACCGCCAGCCGCGTGCCCGGCGCCTGTACGCGCAAGCCGTTCAGCGCCGGCAGCACCACCGTCGTCTCGCCGTAATCGGTCGCGGCGATTTTCCAGGTGTGCGTCGCCTGCGCCGGGTCGAACGCACTGGCCGGCGCCACCGCCCTCGCCAACGCCTCCAACGCTTCGCGCAACGGTTCACGCAGTTCATCGGCGCGCGCCGTCGGGCGCATACCACGCGGCCCGGGCAACAGCAGCGGATCACCAAAGATGTCGCGCAACTTGGCCAGATGCACGCTCACAGACGGCTGCGACAGGTTCAGCCGTTGTGCCGCGCGGGTGACGTTGTGCTCCGACAGCAACACATCGAGGGTCAGCAGTAGATTGATATCCAGCCGTCTCAAATTATTCATGGCTATACCAGACATATCAGACATTCATTTCCAATATACCTGTTGAACGCCGATCCTGCTGTTACTCAGCTAACGGAGCTTCAACATGAATGTCTTACTCGTTTACGCGCACCCAGAACCGACGTCCCTCAACGGCTCGCTGCGCGACTTCAGCGTCCAGCGCCTGCAAGCCGCCGGCCACACCGTGCAGGTCTCCGACCTCTACGCGATGAACTGGAAAGCCACCCTCGACGCCGACGACGCCCCGCAGCGCGACGCGACGAAACCGTTCCACGCCTCCCTCGACTCGAAAGTCGCCTACGCCGAAGGCACTCAGGCTGCCGACATCGCCCGTGAGCAGGAGAAACTGCTATGGGCTGACGCGCTGATCCTGCAGTTTCCATTGTGGTGGTTCACCATGCCGGCGATTCTCAAAGGCTGGGTCGATCGGGTGTACGCCTACGGTTTTGCCTACGGTGTTGGCGAACACTCCGACAGTCGTTGGGGCGAGCGTTATGGCGAAGGGAAAATGCAAGGCAAACGGGCGATGTTGATGGTCACCACTGGCGGCTGGGAGTCGCATTACGCGCCGCGCGGGATTAACGGGCCGATTGATGATTTGTTGTTTCCGATTCAACACGGGATTTTGTACTACCCCGGTTTTGAAGTAGTGCCACCGTTTGTGGTGTATCGGACGAGTCGGATGGATGCGGCGCGGTATGCCGAGACTTGTGATGAGCTGGGGCGGCGGCTGGATGAGTTGTGGAGTGCACGGCCGATTGGGTTTCGGCAGCAGAATGGCGGCGAATACGAAATTCCTGCTTTGACGTTGAAGAGCGATATCGCACCGGATAGCGAAGGCTTCCAATCACACATCCGCTAGCGCCGCCCTCTCCCAGAGGGAGAGGGGACTGACCGAGTTGTTTTTTCGAGCTACGCCGACCTGGTATATCGAGCCGAACTCAAGTTTTGAACAGCCCACAATCGGCTCCCTTCCCCCTCGCCCCCTTGGGGGAGAGGGCTGGGGTGAGGGGGACGGATCTAACTGACACACCGCAACATGCAGGCATCAGTGGCTCCGGTCAGGCTTCTTCGCGCGCCCGACGCACCTGCACCAACAACGCCGGCGCGAAATGCAGCAACACCATCCGGCTCAGATGGTGAGTCAGAATAAACACCACATTCAGCCCGCCACCAAACGCGACAATCGCAATCGTCTCAATCGCCCCCGGCATATACGCCAGCCATAGCGACAGCGGATCGCTGCCCAACCAGCGTGCCGCGACTTCAGCAAACACCGCCGCGACCACGATCATCAAACCAACCGAGACCAACGCCGTGCGGCCGTGACGCGTCAGCTCCGCGAAGCCGAGACCTTGAAACCGTGAGCCGATCCGCACGCCGAGAATCAGCGCCGCAAGATTCAAACTCCAGTCTGGCATGTGAAACCCGTGCAACCATCCCGATTTCACAAACACCGCCGTAATGATGATCGCCGTGAGCATGAACGGCGCCGGTACACCGATCACCAGCAGTAAGCGCCCGAGCAGCACGCTCAACGCGATCACCGAAAACGCGGTCAGTGCCATGCCTGTCGTTAAAGGATCACCATCGGCAACCGCCACGGCAGCGGCTTGACCGGGAATCAAGAAACTCACCAACACCGTGATGAGCAGCAAGCGCATCAGATGCACGATGATGACCTTGCTCGACGCCTTTTCCGACTCGAGTAGATCGAACACTGCGGCCAGCGCACCGGGATAAACCGCCAACAGCGCATCAGTGCGGTTCCAGCCTGCACCGCGCGTCAGCCACCATCCGGCCAATGCGATCTGCACTGCCAGGCAAATCAGCAACACGCCGAGGCTCGGCAACATCGTCGAGGCCGTCTCGCTGTCCCACGCTTCGAACATCAGCCCGGTGGCGATGCCCAGCGTGACCTGGATGTAGCCCAGTCCATAAGGAGTTGCCGGCGCGATACCAGTTTTGCTGGCAAACAATGCGGTAACGACAATCGAACCCAACAGTAAACCGTGGGGCACACCTTCGAACTGCAACAGCGCACCGAAACCGGCAGCAATCAACAAACACACAATGGATTTCATAGTCGCCTTCCTGGCTTTTTACCTGACACACCACAACCCGTGTAGGAGCTGCCGAAGGCTGCGATCTTTTGACTTTTGTTTTTAAAAGCAAGATCAAAAGATCGCAGCCTTCGGCAGCTCCTACAGGGGATGTATTCGTTTTCAGCCGCGCAACCGGCCAATCGCCCGGCGGTATTTTTCGATTCGTTCGAGGTCCTCCCAACTCGGCGAGGCAATCCGCGACAGGTCGCTGTTCTCTTCCAGATCCGCCAATTTCACCACCCGACCGATCGGGTTCTGCGCGGCGCGGTCGACGAAGTCTTCATAGGACTCGCCCGGCACTTTGGTCACGGATTCGATAGCGCTCAAAACTTCCTCGCTGAAACCTTCCTTGCGCAAGTCATCGAGACTGATACCGCAATCCTCAACCACATCGTGCAGCACGGCGACGATGCGTTCTTCCTGCGTGCTCATGCGCAACATGACTTTCAACGGATGCAGAATGTACGGTGCACCGCCCTTGTCGACCTGCCCGGCATGAGCCGTGGCGGCAATGGCGATAGCGCGTTCGAGGGTCTGGGTCATGGGAGTCTCCGAGGGTTAGACGCCGTAGCGGCCGCCGACATGGATGTTGCGTTTGAGCCAGTTGCCGATTGCTTTCAATCGTCCGACTGGCTCCGCAGGCCCGGAATGACGCTGAAGAATCAACGACACCAAGGTAGCCTGATCGGCTTTCGGATGAGCATCGATCAATTCGGCAACCCAGGCACAATCAGCCTTGTTCAGATGCTCACGCCAATCGCCGGGCCAGGCGTCCAGCTCATCCAGCGCCAACCATCGCGCACCGCCCTGCTCGGCATGCCCGCCACCTATTGACTGCTCGAAACACAAAGGCGTGGCCGGCCGGGACAGGTCGATGCTGAAAATGTAGACGTCGTGGGTTTTGTGTTGCGTCGTGGGAGCGTTGTTGCGGCTACCGATGACCATCATGGTGATGCTCCATTCCTTGGGCGCTAATGTTTCTGATTGTTTCGCAGTGTACGCGACGGGAGCAAATCAAAAACCCGATGGAACCTCCCTCCTCCACAGAATCTCGAATCTGTATTAGCGCCAAATCACCGATCAGACACGGCGCCATTGAAGAGGAAACCCCGATGAACATTCGCTTCCTGCTTCTGATCGCCACCTTCGCCATCATCCCCACCTGCGTCATGGCCGAAGGCTGCGACGTCCAGACCCAATCCTCCAGCGCCTCGGTACCAGCGGTGGAAACCCACAGTTGCTATGAATACGAAGGCATGCCCGTCAACTCCATCGACTGGTCGTGCAGCAACGAAAGCAAAGACATGCTCAACAGCACAAAAACCAAGGTTGAACATTGCGCCGATCACTACCAGGCCACGTGTATCGCCACGATCACCCAGGAATCCCTGGCCAACCCGCACTCAACCAGCAAAGACAAAAACGCCAAAGCCCTAAACATCCCCGACAACGCACAAGTGACCACGTATTACTACGACGTGGAACATTTGGCGCAGGCGCGGATTGATTGTGAGAATGGCGGCGGGCATTGGAAAACGAAGTAAACGACTGATATCCACGCTTGCGACAGACAAAGAAAAGCCCGGCTTAAAAAACCGGGCTTTTTAGTGCGCGATTTCCGTTAACCACCGCCATTACCACCACTGCTGCTACCGGACGGTTGACCCGCAGGGCTGGGTTTGGAGGCAGAAGGCACCGGCCCATTGTCGGTCTTGCCACCATCACCACCCTTGGGCAGCGAATCGGCATCCGGGTCGGCATTGGTGGCTGGAGACGCCGGTTCACGAGTCTGGCTGTTGCCGTCGTTCGCTGTCGGAGTCGGCGTTTCGCCAGCCGCGATCGCGTACAGCGAACTGCCGGACAGCAACGCCGCGAGGGTTAACACCGCAATTTTATGGTTCAGCATGGTGGCTCTTCCTTTGCGTGGTGAGTTACAGCATTGGAAGAAGGTGTGTGGCGAACGTGCGGTGTGTCGGACGAATGGTTATCGCCCAAAAGGCTCGCGCAATTTCGACGTCTGAAAACTTCGTAGGAAAACACCCCGTGTGGCGAGAGAGCTTGCTCCCGCTGGGCTGCGAAGCTGCGCCAAAACCGGATAGTCCGTTTCTCTCAGATATACCGCACGCCCCGGATTACGACGGATGTGTCGTCGAGCGGGAGCAAGCGCCCTCGCCACGGGTACGGATTTTACGTCCTACAGGTTGGTTGTGGCTGGTGAAATTGATGCCTAGAGTGGGGTTGTCGCTGAGCAAATTCAGCACCAGGGTTTCGCAGCCCTGACGATACGTGTAGTAACCTAGCGCCCCCTAAAAGCGGTGGCGGTCGCACTAGCGCCCTAAATCCGCTCAATGGTGGCTGTGTGTGGGAGACCTTCGGGTCTGCCGGGTTCCTCGTATCCTCGGTCTGCGAACCCGCACATGGCTACCACCCTTCGACTCGCAGCGAATGGCAGTAGCTTCTCTCCCAGGTACGAGGAAGCTTACTTATGACAAGTGATAAACCGCTTCACCACTACGCAAAAATGTCCCACCCCGCCACCGACCCCCCCGTCCTCCTCATCGACACCAACGCCCCACTACGCGACCTCCACGCCTGCGCCGCCGAACGCCTCAACGCCGTCCTCAAATACCTCGACCTCATGGCCTGCATCCGCCTCCCCGACCATGCCGAGCAGGACATAAACACCGTGACCAACATCGCCAGGATTATGGTGCTGGATGTGAGTGATGTGTTTCGGGTGATTGAGCAGCGGGGGTTTGATGCAGATCTAATGACGTAAGAAACAAGAATAAAAAACGCACATGAGTGCTATCTAGAATGACTCTAATTTCTCAAGGGCTGCATTAACCGCACTTGCGCGTTAAAAACAGCCCTTGGAAATTTCCAACTCCGAAAAACTGTTACGGCTTCTCTTGCTTTTTCAGGATCAGCTCCACAATTTTTACCAACTCTGGCGATGTTCCCTCAACCGAAAAGTCTGCAGCTCCAGACTGTAATAGTGATTTGTGAAACCCATTAACTGTATCATCACTCAACTTCGACTTACTGAGGGCCACATAAGTCTTAATTGCAGTCAATTTCGCATATGCTTCACTTTCAAGATTCAGATTAGTCATCATCAGCTTTAGGATAACTCTTAGCACCCATACACCTACGGACCCCAAAAGAACGGCAAGAGCAACAAGATAATGATCTGGCAGAGTAATGTTCAAAAAATCAACTTTCTCAACCTTATCTGATGAATAAGTCATATGAAGGAGGACACCTAACAAGGAAACCACCGACACTATCAAAACACCAGCCCCTCCTGAAAACATCAACGCCCTGAACCGGTGATGCTTTCTTTTTTCATCCCAAAACCTTACAGGCTCATTTGAGATAACGCTATCGGTAACTGTACTTGCATAATTTTCTATTTCTTCGACAGCGGCGATTTTAGCATTTTCCGCAGTCTCACGAATCAACTTAACCTTCGCATCCCCATCCTCTTTAATTGCCTTGAGATACATATCAGATTGATCGTTTACAGACTTTTGGTAATTATTCAACTCGGAAAATGTTGACTCCTTGGTTGATTTTATTTCATCTGCCAGACTACTCTTCCAACTTTTATAAAAGTCTTCCAAAGCGACAGCTGAGGCACTCATCGATGACCTATAAACGAATAGACCCATTTTGAGTGCTTCGCCACTTACTACTGCGGACTTAAAGTCGCCAGACAAAACCTCATCAAAACAAGGCAATCTTCGAGTCACATTAGCCTCTTTAATCCTGTGGCCAAGAACCTTTAGACTGCCGTTGGCTGCATCCAGATCCTCCCTGATCCTATGCAAGTCGTGTAAGTACTCAACAATCTCTGGAACATCAGCCTGCGCGACACCACCACCAGGATAAGCACGAGAAGTTACGTCTTTCCAAAAATCAATTTCATTAATCAACCAATCTGCGACAGGTTCCTTTGACTCTGTAAAAAGCGCCATGTCTAACGCTACAAAATCTTTTATAAAACTCCCTTTCATACATGACCTCAACCATTCCATTAATTAGATAAAACTTAATCAGGCTACAACCTAAACGCTCGACTAGCATTCGAAACCCGTTAACACCAGGCAAAAATGCGTAGCTGCCAAATGCTAAAACCGGCGAAAACGTCAAGACTCATTCAACACACGCTAGATCCGCCGAACCGAATGATGGCACAAAAACATCACCTGAAAAACACCCTAGCGAATTAGAGACACAAAAATAAAAGGCACAAAAAAACCGCATTGTCTGCGGTTTTTCTCGGTATCAGCTGTTCCGAATGTCGAACAAAATCCTCATTTCAAAAATTCGCCGGCGTATTCGCACTAATTATCTCAGCCTCATCCGCCCCGATATTCCGAAACTTATGCGGCAACGTCGTCGGAAAGTAATACCCATCCCCCGCATTCAACACACTCACCGACCCATCCACGGTCAACTCAACCGTGCCCCGCGTCACCAACCCGCACTCCTCGCCCTCAGCATGCACAATCGGCTCTTCCCCCGAACTCGCGCCCGGTGCGTATTGCTCACGCAGCAGGCGCATCTGACGACTCGGTACGGAGGCGCCGATCAACAGCAGGCGCAGGCCGTGGCGGCCGAGGTCGGGTTGTTCGTTGGCGCGGAAGACGTATTGGTGTTCGCGCGGGGGTTGGTCGAAGGTGAAGAAGTCGGCCAGGGACATCGGGATGCCTTCGAGCAGCTTTTTCAGTGAGCTGACGGAGGGGCTGACGCGATTCTGTTCGATCAGGGAGATGGTGGCATTGGTCACGCCGCTACGCCGGGCCAGCTCGCGCTGGGAGAGTTTGTAGCTTTCGCGTACTAGTTTGAGTCGAGAACCCGTATCCATGACTGCCTTATGTGAGTAGTACTTAGGCTCTGCGCGAAAACTGCCTGCGCGACGATCATGCTGCGTTAAAAACAGGCTCGGAATGCTCATGTAGGGCCCTACACTCCGCTTCCTCGCCTGTTTTTTGCCTTGCCTGATCGCCGCTCGGCGGTTCTCGCGCAGACCCACGGGTAATGGGGGTGGGTGGCGGGTGCCGCGCGAGGGGCGCGGATCACGTTGCTCCCGTGTCCCGGAACCGTGAAAGGCGGCTATTAAATCACGTTTGCCGGTGTTGCTCAGCAGGTTCGATGGACGGAGGGGTAAAAGTCCTTCTTGCCTTGGTAATACAGTCCTGTAGGAGTGAGCCTGCTCGCGATTCGGTGGCACATTCAACATTATTTTTGACTGGATGGCCGCCTTCGCGAGCAAGCTCGCTCCCACAGGTTTTTTGGTGTTTCTGTGGGAGGGATGGTGGCTGGACTGGCCTCATCGCGAGCAGGCTCACTCCTACAATTTGATCTTTGGCATTTCAGCAGGATTGATTTTGCCTTTGCTGGCCTCTTCGCGAGCAGGCTCGCTCCCACAGTTGGACATCTGGGTGTCAGTGACATCGGTGGTGTTGCTGCAGCATTAAAAAACCGGCGGGGTCTTGGGGGCCGCCGCCGGGGAGGTAACTTAGATGCCGAAACGGTCGCGCAGTGAGTAGTAGACAGCACCGAGGGCGGTCAGTGGCGCGGAGAAGGTGCGGCCGCCGAGCATTGGCATGTGCGGCAAGGACGCGAAAGCGTCGAAACGTTCGGCGTCGCCACGGATCATTTCCGAGATCAGTTTGCCGGCCAGGTGCGAGCAGGTGACGCCGTGGCCGCTGTAGCCTTGCATGTAGTAGGCGTTTTTCTCGATGCGGCCGAATTGCGGCATGCGTGACATGGTCAGCAGGAAGTTGCCGGTCCAGCGGTAGTCGATCTTGACGTCTTTGAGCTGCGGGAAGGTCTTGAGGATCTTCGGGCGGATCAGTTGTTCGATGTCGTCCGGTTCCCGCGCGCCGTAAACCACACCGCCGCCGTAAAGCAGACGGTTGTCGGCGGTGAGGCGGTAGTAATCCAGCAGATAGTTACAGTCTTCGACGCAGTAGTTGTTGGTGATCAGGCTGCGCGCCTGCTTTTCGGTCAACGGCTCGGTGACGACGATCTGCGAACCGCACGGCATGCTTTTCGCGGTCACGCGGTTGTCGAGACCTTGCGGCAGATAAGCGTTGCCGGCGATCAGCAGGTACTTGGCGCGGACCTGGCCTTTGGCGGTGCGCACGACGTTAGGCTCGCCGTATTTGATTTCTACAGCCGCTGATTGCTCGTAAATCTTGCCGCCCAAACGCGTGATCGCAGCCGCTTCACCGAGCGCCAGATTCAGCGGATGCACGTGGCCGCCCTGCATATCGAGCAGACCACCGACGTAAGCATCGGAGCCGACTTCACGACGAATATCAGCCGCGTCGAGCATCTTCAGATTGCGGTTGCCATAACGCTCCCAGCCGCGCTTCTGCTCGGCCAGACCGTTGAGTTGTTTCTTGTTCATCGCTGCGAAGATACCGCCCGGGCGGTAGTCGCATTGGATGTCGTATTCCTTGATGCGCGAACGGATGATGTCGGCGCCTTCGAAGATCATGCTGCCGAGGATTTCTGCGGTCTTGTCGCCGTAGCGCTCTTCGATCACGTCGACGTCGCGGCTGTAGGAGTTGACCAGTTGACCGCCGTTGCGACCGCTGGCGCCGTAGCCGACTTTCGCCGCTTCCAGCACCGTCACTTTGTAGCCGGCTTCGGTGAGGAACAGCGCCGAAGATAGGCCGGTGTAGCCGGCGCCGATGATGCAGACATCGCACTCGACCGACTCTTCCAGAACCGGAAAGTCGATGACTTCATTGCGAGTGGCGGCGTAGTAGCTGTTTACGTGTTGTTGTTTCATACGTTTCTCCGATGGCCGCCAGACGCTGGCGACCGCCGCTGTAAAAGAATTAGAGCTTGATCCAGGTCGCTTTCAGCTCGGTGTACTTGTCGAACGCGTGCAGCGATTTATCGCGACCGTTGCCCGACTGCTTGAAACCACCGAACGGTGCGGTCATGTCGCCGCCGTCGTACTGGTTGACCCAGACGCTGCCGGCACGCAGGCCACGGGCGAAGGTGTGCGCCTTGCTCAGGTTGCTGGTCCACACGCCGGCGGCGAGGCCGAAGATGCTGTCGTTGGCGATCCGCAGCGCTTCTTCGGCGGTGTCGAAGGTGATCAGCGACAGCACTGGGCCGAAGATTTCTTCCTGGGCGATGGTCATCGCGTTGGTCACGCCGTCGAACAGCGCCGGTTGCACATAGAGGCCGCCAGTTTCTTCAAGGGTGCGTTGACCGCCAGCAATCAGCTCGGCGCCCTGCTCGCGACCGATGCTGATGTAGCGCAGCACGTTGTCGAGTTGACGCTGATCGACCACGGCACCGACGGTGGTGGCAGGATCCAGTGAATGACCCGGTTTCCACGCTTGCAGCGCTTCCACCAACAGCGGAATGAACTGCTCGCGGATCGAACGCTCGACCAGCAAGCGCGAACCGGCGGTGCACACTTCGCCCTGGTTGAAGGCAATGGCGCCGGCCGCTGCTTGTGCTGCCGCACGCAAGTCCGGTGCGTCGGCAAACACCACGTTCGGGCTCTTGCCCCCGGCTTCGAGCCAGACGCGTTTCATGTTGCTTTGCCCGGCATAAATCATCAGTTGCTTGGCAATCGCCGTCGAGCCAGTGAAGGCCAGCACGTCGACGTCCATGTGCAACGCCAGCGCCTTGCCGACAGTGTGGCCGAAGCCTGGCAGCACGTTGAACACGCCTTTCGGAATGCCGGCATCCAGCGCCAACTGCGCGATGCGGATTGCGGTCAGTGGCGATTTTTCCGAAGGTTTGAGAATGAACGAGTTGCCTGCTGCCAGTGCCGGCGCGAACTTCCAACTGGCCATGATCAGCGGGAAGTTCCACGGCACGATCGCCGCAACGACGCCCGACGGCTCGCGAGTGACGAGGCCGAGTTGGTCGTGGGGTGTGGCGGCGACTTCGTCGTAGATCTTGTCGATGGCTTCGGCGCTCCAGCGGATCGCGTTGGCGGTCGCCGGGATGTCGATACTCATCGAATCGCTGATCGGTTTACCCATGTCGAGGGTTTCCAGCAGCGCCAGCTCTTCCTGGTTCTGCAGGATCAGATCGGCGAAGCGAATCAGGATGCGCTTGCGCTCGGCCGGGGCTTTTTTCGCCCACACGCCGGATTCAAAAGACTGACGCGCGACTTCAACGGCGAGGTTGGCGTCGGCTTCATCGGTGCTGGCCACGGAGGCGAGGTAACGCCCGTCGACGGGGCTCAGGCATTCAAACGTGTCGCCACTGATGGCCGGGCGGTATTCACCGTTGATGAACGCGCGGGCTTCGATGGTCAGGGACTGGAAGCGTTGTTCCCAGTCGTTGCGGGTCGTTGTCATTGTTGTGGCTCGACAAGGGGGGGATTGGGGGTGTCGGGGTGTTGTGTCTGGTTTGAGATGGCTGCCCTCACCCTAGCCCTCTCCCGGGGGTAGAGGGGACCGACCGAGTTGTCTTGGGAGATACACCGACCTGAACGACCGAGTCGAATATAGATTCGGCAAAAATCGTTCAGGTCGGCGGATTCCCCGAGCATCCCCGAATCAGTCCCCTCTCCCTCCGGGCGGTCCGACGTTTCGGGAGGGTTAGGGTGAGGGGCTCTTCAGCTTTTGAGGGCCTCAGCCAATCACACCGTATGCAGATACCAGTTGTACTCAAGGTCAGAAATCGAGTTCTCAAACTCGGCCAGCTCACTTTCCTTGCACGCAACAAACACGTCGATGTACATCGGGTCGATGTAGCGGGCCATGACTTCGCTGTCGTCCAGTTCGCGCAGTGCGTCGCGCAGGTTGTTCGGCAGGCTCTGTTCGTTCTGCTCGTAGCTGTTGCCTTCCACCGGGGCGCCCGGCTCGATCTGATTGGTCAAACCGTGGTGAATACCGGCCAGCACCGACGCCATCAGCAGGTACGGGTTGGCATCGGCACCGGCGACGCGATGCTCGATACGCACAGCGTCGGCCGAACCGGTTGGCACACGAACCGCAACGGTGCGGTTATCGATACCCCAACTCGGCGAGTTCGGTACGTAGAACTGCGCGCCGAAGCGGCGGTACGAGTTGACGTTCGGGCAGAGGAACGCCATTTGCGCAGGCAGGGTCTCCAGCACACCGCCGATCGCGTGGCGCAGCGCGGCGTTCTGCTCGGGATCCTCGCTGGCAAAGATGTTGTTGCCCTCTTTGTCCAGGATCGAAATGTGCACGTGCAGACCATTGCCCGCCTGGCCCGGATACGGCTTGGCCATGAAGGTGGTGTCCATCTCATGGTCGTAGGCGATGTTCTTCACCAGACGCTTGAGCAGGACGGCGTAGTCGCACGCCTTGATCGGGTCGGAGACGTGATGCAGGTTGACTTCGAACTGCGCCGGGGCGCTTTCCTTGACGATCGCGTCAGCCGGGATGCCCTGCTCTTTCGCGCCTTCGAGGATGTCTTGCAGGCAATCGACGTATTCGTCGAGGTCGTCGATCAGGTACACCTGAGTCGACACCGGACGCTTGCCGGACACCGGCGAACGTGGCGATTGCGGACGACCGTTCACGTTGTCCTGGTCGATCAGATAGAACTCGAGTTCGAATGCCGCGCAGATGGTCAGGCCGAGGTCGTCGAATTTGCGCACGACGTTGGCCAGCACTTCACGCGGGTCGGCGAAGAACGGCTGGCCTTCGATCTCGTGCATGGTCATTAGAAGTTGTGCGGTTGGGCGCTTCTGCCACGGCTCGATACTCAGGGTGCCGGGGATCGGGTAGCAGATGCGGTCAGCGTCGCCGATATCCAGACCCAGACCGGTGCTTTCCACCGTGGAGCCGTTGATGTCGAGCGCGAAAAGCGAGGCCGGCAGGTTGATGCCTTTCTCGTAAACCTTATGAAGACTGGTGCGTTCGATACGCTTGCCGCGCACCACACCGTTCATATCCGCAATCAGAAGGTCGACGTACAAAACCTCAGGATATTTCTTAAGGAATGCGTTTGCTTCGTTGAGTTGAACGGTACGCAGAGGGACCGACATGATGCACCTATTTAGCTGTTAATTATTATGTTCACTGCTGTTTCGCCGAGCCAGTCAACCCGAACGGCAAAGTGAAGTCAATAGCGAACAGATGGCCGTTCAGGGTTTATTTTTCGGGCTTTTTTTAACACCTGCGTGCCAATACAGGCGCCACAGCCCCGAGAATCATGAAGATTTGATGAACGGCGTTTAGAATTTTTTACATGGCAGTTGTTAATTAAAATCAACGAGGCTAAGCTCCGGAAAAGCTCGTTCAAGTGTCAAACTTCGAGGTGAATAAAAATGGCATTCAAGCCATTGATCGGCGTTACTGCCTGCGTCAAACAGATTGGCCTGCACCCCTATCACGTCAGCGGCGACAAGTACGTACGTGCTGTCAGCGTTGGCGCTAACGGGCTGCCAGTGGTCATTCCTTCCCTTGGCAAGCTGACTGAAATCGAAGACCTGCTCGGTCAACTCGACGGTCTGCTGCTGACCGGCTCGCCCTCGAACGTGGAGCCCTTCCACTATCAAGGCCCGGCCAGCGAACCCGGCACGGATCATGATCCGGCGCGGGATGCCACCACCCTTCCTTTATTACGTGCAGCCATCGCGGCGGGCGTTCCGGTGCTCGGCATTTGCCGGGGCTTCCAGGAAATGAACGTGGCGTTCGGCGGTAGCCTGCATCAGAAGGTGCATGAGCTGCCAGGCATGCTTGATCACCGTGAAGCCGACAGCCCTGATGTGGCCGTGCAATACGCGCCGGCTCACGCGGTGACCGTGCTTGCTGGCGGCGTGTTCGAGGCGCTGGGATTGCCCGGCGAGTTCCAGGTCAACTCGATTCACAGCCAGGGCATTGATCGCCTCGCTCCCGGCTTGCGTGCCGAAGCGGTGGCGCCGGACGGCTTGATCGAGGCGATCTCGGTCGAGCACAGCCCGACCTTCGCCCTCGGCGTGCAATGGCACCCGGAATGGCAAGTGCTCGATAACCCGAACTACCTGAAGATTTTCCAGGCATTCGGCGCGGCTTGTCGGCAACGGGCGGCGCGGCGCAACCAGCGCTGACACACCCCAAAGGTCACAACGATTTACTGCCCCCACGGACGTCGGGTGTGCCTTTGCGCATCCGTCATTCGTGAACAACAACACCCGTAATAACAACAAGTACGACCCAGGCAGCCAGGACGGCGGCGCCGAACAAGCCAGGACAACCCACTGAAAATGTGGCCCCTGTAGGAGCTGCCGAAGGCTGCTCCTACAGGGATATGTGTGAGGGGGATGGTTGTTCCTGGCTTGCAATCCACTTAAGCCCGGCCACATTGGCCCGGCGAACGAAACCTGTTGGGAGTTTCACATGGCAAACGCCTCCAGCACTTACAGGAAGGCACTTGAAGGTCATCAGCAACCGAAAAAGGTGCTGGTGAAAGTCGATCGTGTCACCAAGAAGTTCGACGAAACCGTGGCAGTGGACGATGTGTCCCTGGAGATCCATCAGGGCGAAATCTTCGCCCTGCTCGGCGGCTCCGGTTCGGGCAAATCGACCCTGCTGCGCATGCTCGCCGGTTTCGAGCGGCCGACCGAAGGGCGGATTCTGCTCGACGGCGTGGACATCACTGACATGCCGCCGTACGAGCGGCCGATCAACATGATGTTCCAGTCCTACGCGCTGTTCCCACACATGACCGTCGCGCAGAACATCGCCTTCGGCCTCAAGCAGGACCGTTTGCCGGCCAGTGAAATCGATGCCCGTGTCGATGAAATGCTGCGTCTGGTGCATATGACTCAATACGCCAAACGCCGTCCGCACCAGTTGTCCGGCGGGCAGCGTCAGCGCGTCGCCCTCGCCCGCTCGCTGGCCAAGCGTCCGAAGCTGTTGCTGCTCGACGAGCCAATGGGTGCGCTGGACAAAAAGCTGCGTTCGCAGATGCAACTGGAACTGGTGCAGATCATCGAACGCGTCGGCGTGACCTGCGTGATGGTGACCCACGACCAGGAAGAGGCCATGACCATGGCTGAGCGCATCGCGATCATGCACCTGGGCTGGATCGCGCAAATCGGCAGCCCCGTCGACATCTACGAAGCCCCGGTCAGCCGCATGGTCTGCGAATTCATCGGCAACGTGAACGCCTTCGATGGCACCGTGGTGGAAGACCTTGAAGGTCACGCGATCATCCACAGCCCGGACTTGCAGCAGAAGATCTACGTCGGTCACGGCGTCAGCACCTCGGTGCAGGACAAGTCGGTCACCTACGCGATCCGTCCGGAAAAAATGCTCGTCAGCACCACCCAACCCGAGTTCCGCTACAACTGGTCCGAAGGCAAGGTGCATGACATCGCCTACCTCGGCGGTCACTCGGTGTTCTACGTCGAATTGCCCGGCGGCAAAATCGTCCAGTCGTTCATGGCCAACGCCGAACGCCGTGGCGCGCGCCCGACCTGGGACGACAAGGTCTACGTCTGGTGGGAAGACGACAGCGGCGTGGTACTGCGCTCATGAAAACCTTCAATCAGCAATTCCTGCGCCTGGTGCCCAGCGGGCGAAAACTGGTGATCGGCATTCCGTTCATCTGGCTGTTCCTGTTCTTCATGTTGCCGTTCTTCCTGGTGATGAAGATCAGTTTCTCGGAAGCCGCGCTGTCGATCCCGCCGTACTCGGAGATCTACACCTACGCCGAACAGAAATTCCAGCTGATGCTCAACATCGGCAACTACACCATGCTCGGCGAAGACGAGCTGTACCTGTCGGCCTATCTCGGCTCGCTGAAAGTCGCAGCGCTGAGCACGCTGATGTGTCTGCTGATCGGTTTCCCGATGGCCTACGCGATCACCAAGACCGGCAAGGAAACGCAAAACGTCCTGCTGCTGTTGATCATGATGCCGACCTGGACCGCGATCCTGATCCGCGTTTACGCATGGATGGGCATCCTCAGCAACAACGGTTTGCTCAACGGGTTTCTGATGTGGACGGGGCTCACCGACCACCCGATCGAGATCCTCAACACCAACACGGCCGTGTATATCGGCGTGGTCTACGCCTACCTGCCGTTCATGGTGTTGCCGCTGTACGCCAACCTGGTGAAGCACGACGGCAGCTTGCTGGAAGCCGCGCAGGACCTGGGTTCGAGCAACTTCAACAACTTCTGGAAAATCACCGTGCCGCTGGCCAAGAACGGGATTATTGCAGGCTGCATGCTGGTGTTCATTCCGGTGGTCGGTGAGTTCGTGATTCCCGAACTGTTGGGTGGCCCGGAGACCCTGATGATCGGTCGCGTGCTGTGGCAAGAGTTCTTCAATAACCGCGACTGGCCGGTGGCGTCTGCGCTGGCGGTGGTGATGCTGTTGATCCTGATTGTGCCGATTCTGCTGTTCAACCGCAGCCAGGCCAAAGAGATGGAGGCACGGGGATGAAACGCTTCGGTTTTTCCAAGTTCATGCTGATCTTCGGCCTGATGTTCATTTATCTGCCGATGCTGATTCTGGTGATCTACTCGTTCAACGCCTCGAAACTGGTGACGGTATGGGGCGGCTGGTCGGTGAAGTGGTACGTCGGCCTGCTCGACAACACGCAACTGATGGGCTCGGTGGTGCGCTCGCTGGAAATCGCCTGCTACACCGCGATTGCTGCCGTGGCGCTGGGCACCCTGGCCGCTTTCGTGCTGACCCGCGTCACGCGCTTCAAGGGTCGCACGCTGTTCGGTGGTCTGGTCACCGCGCCGTTGGTGATGCCTGAAGTGATCACCGGTCTGTCGCTGTTGCTGCTGTTCGTGGCCATGGCGCAGTTGATCGGCTGGCCGCAGGAGCGTGGCATCGTCACGATCTGGATCGCCCACACCACGTTTTGTGCCGCTTATGTCGCGGTGGTAGTCTCCGCGCGCTTGCGGGAACTGGATCTGTCGATCGAAGAAGCGGCGATGGATCTCGGCGCGAAACCGTTCAAGGTGTTTTTCCTGATCACCATTCCAATGATCGCGCCGTCGCTGGCGGCGGGCGGCATGATGTCGTTCGCCTTGTCGCTGGATGACCTGGTGTTGGCGAGCTTCGTTTCCGGCCCGGGTTCGACCACGTTGCCGATGGAAGTGTTCTCGGCGGTGCGTCTGGGCGTGAAGCCTGAGATCAACGCCGTGGCCAGCCTGATTCTGCTGGCGGTGTCGCTGGTGACCTTCCTGGTCTGGTACTTCGGCCGCAAGGCAGAAGCCAACCGCAAGCGGGCAATTCAGGAAGCGATGGATCAGACGGCGAATGAGTCGTGGCAGCAACCGCAACAAGCCGTCACCGCATAACCCTGTAGGAGCTGCGGCACGCTGCGATCTTCTGATCTTGATGTGAAAGATCAAAAGATCGCAGCCTCGTTTCACTCGACAGCTCCTACACAAATGTAGTCAGCCCCTCGGTCAGTCCCCTCTCCCCCTGGGAGAGGGTTAGGGTGAGGGGGCTTTGCGTAACGTGAATAAAAAGAATGGAGTTGTACCGATGAAAATGTTTGGCAGGACTCTGCTGACACTGTCCTTAATGGGCGCAATCGTCATGGGCGCCCAGGCCAACGACAAGGTGCTGCGTGTTTACAACTGGTCTGATTACATCGCGCCGGACACCGTCAAGAAGTTCGAGGACGAGACCGGCATCCGCGTGACCTACGACGTCTTCGACAGCAACGAAACCCTCGAGGCGCGTTTGCTGGCGGGCAAATCCGGCTACGACCTGGTCGTGCCGTCGAACAGTTTCCTGGCCAAGCAGATCAAGGCCGGCGTCTATCAGACGCTGGACAAATCGAAGCTGCCGAACTGGAAGAATCTCAACCCGGTGCTGCTGAAAAACGCCGCCGCCAGTGATCCGGACAACGCCCACGCGTTCCCTTATATGTGGGGCTCGATCGGCATCGGCTTCAACCCGGCCAAGGTCAAGGAAGTGCTCGGCGCCAACGCCCCGACCAATTCATGGGATTTGTTGTTCAAACCGGAAAACGCTGAAAAACTCAAAGCCTGCGGCATCAGTTTCCTCGATTCGCCGACCGAAATGATCCCGGCCGCCCTGCACTACCTGGGCTACCCGGTGAACGACAAGGATACCGCGCACATCAAGGAAGCCGAGGCGCTGTTCATGAAGATCCGCCCGAACGTGGCGTACTTCCACTCCTCGAAATACATCTCGGATCTGGCCAACGGCAACATCTGCGTCGCGGTCGGTTACTCCGGTGATGTGCTGCAGGCCAAGGCTCGCGCGGTGGAATCGGGCAACAACGTGGTGATCGACTACAGCATTCCCAAAGAAGGCGCCGGCAGCTTCTACGACATGGTCGCGATCCCCCGCGATGCGGCGAACGTCGAGAACGCCTACCTGTTCATGGACTTCCTGATGCGCCCGGAGATCATCGCCGAGATCACCAACAGCAACGGCTACAGCAACGCCAATGCGGCGGCGACGCCATTGGTGGATGAAGCGATCCGCAACGACCCGGGTTCGTACCCGTCGCAAGCGGTGATGGCGACGCTGTATGCGGTGCCGGATCAGCCGATTGCCACCCAGCGGATCATGACCCGTGGCTGGACCCGGGTGAAACTCGGTAAGTGAGCCGATGATCGTTCCCACGCTCCGCGTGGGAACGCAGTCCGGGACGCTCTGCGTCCCAAAGCGTGACGCGGAGCGTCACAAGAGGCATTCCCACGCAGAGCGTGGGAACGATCAGTGTAAAAATTTCCCGTTCACGCAGCGCCTTACCACCGCTGCACCCTGCAATGAACGGCCTCACCTGGCTTCCTCGGTCAAGGTGAATTTCAGGCGCCCTCGGGCGCCTTTTTTTGTGCGCTCAAATCAGCGGCCAATCCTGCAGGATGCGATAGCGACCCTTGTGCGATTCGAACAAGGCAAAGCGTTCGGCACGCAAGAAAAACTCCGGCGGCGTGGCGGATTCCGGCTCTGGCGCACGGTAGTCTCGGGCGAGGGTCAGATGCGGACGAAACTCTCGGGGCGTCTCTTCAAAACCAAAAGGCAACATCGCCTGCTCCAATGCGTAGACCAGCCGCAGCAGCGCCTGCGGGGCCTGCTCGGGGGCGAGCGACAACACCCCGGCGCGATGCCAGACCTGCAGTCGATCAAGCGGAATTCTCAAGGCTTCTCCCGGCGTACGCACTTGTCCGGCGGCCTCGCAGACTTCGTTGATCTGCGCCAAGGGCACGGCGCCGAGAAACAGCAGCGTAAGGTGGAAATTGTCCGCCGGCACCGGCTTACCGGTTCGCAAACCCAACTCCCCGCGCCAATGAGCAATTGCCTTGCGTTGCACCGCCGGGCAATCGAGGGCGAAAAACAGTCGCTTCGCTTCTTCGGTCATGGCCCTGCTCCCCTGTTCAAAGTGATCCGCCGGATTCTACACAGCCTGATCTGACGACTCGTGACAGGAAGCTATAGTTCAAGGATTGCCATCAACCGGAGGCCGCCATGCGCGAGATCCTCAGCAAAGAACCGTGGTGGGCCCGGCCGCCCAATCCTGGGCAGGATGAAAGCGAACTGGAATGGGGCTGGCTGGTGCATTACAGCGAGGGCGAGCCGCGCTTCGAATTCGTCCGTGAACGCCCGACGGACGAGCAGATCCGCAACCGTAAAAGCTGCAGAATCACTCCCTCGGAGTGAACACAATACCTGTAGGAGTGAGCCTGCTCGCGATGGCGTTCGCACATTCAATGCTTCATTGACAGACCCACCGCGATCGCGAGCAGGCTCACTCGTACAAAAGATTTACGCTGGTTTCAGGGTTCGAGGATATTTTTAAAGCCACCAAAGATCATCCGCTGGCCATCAAACCCCATTGGATTGACGTCCGGTTGCATGCGCGGATCTTCCATAATTTTGCCCATGCCGGCGTCCCGAGTGGCCTTGTCGGGCCAGATCAGCCAGCCGGATGAAACCGTCTCGCCCTCCTTGAGTTTGACCGCCATCGGGAATGAGGTGACTTTGCCCTCCGGCACGTCATCGCCCCAGCACTGCATCACATCCTGTGCACCGTATTCTTTGAACAGTTTCGCCGCGATTGCGCAGTGCTTTTTGTACTGCTCACGATTGGCAGTCGGCACCGGCGCTACGAAAATATCGATGTAAGCCATGATCACTCTCCTTGCACGTTGGGTTCGATCTGCTGATTGGTCGATTGCGGCGGCTGCCATTCGACACGATTCCCCCCCAAGCCGACCGACGGTTCATCAACCCTATCCAGATTGCGCTCGACCTGCCCGGCCAGGTGCAACGTGCCGGCCATAACGCCAGTCGTCGGGCTCTGCACCAGTTTCAGCCAGGCTTTGTCGAAGGTGCTGCCCAGACTGGTGCGAATCAGCGCTTCGCTGTCGGGTCGGTCATTGGCCTGGAGGATGGCGCGAATGCCGGCGACACCGACCGAGATCAGCCCTCCAGCCAGTTTCCCCGCCGCGGCCGCTACAGCACTGGCGGCCCCGCGCGGGGCCATTTCCGCTTCCATCCGCTGACTGGCGCGCTTGGCCACCGGGGCCATGCCAGCATCGGTCGAGGCAATGCCCTTGGCGCCGCCGTCAGTGTGGATCTTGTCGATCAACGCGGCATAGGCCGGCAAGGTGTTCAACGGTTCCGTGCTGATCACTTGAAACAACGAAGCATCGCGCGCTGGCGGCGGGCCCAGTGCAATGGCGGGGATTTTCTGCAAACGCCCGTTGAGCTGAGCGACAGGCACACCATGACGCTGGGCGATGAGCGGCATCTGCTGCGCCATCAACTGCGCATAGAACGCCGTCGCCTGCCCCAGAATTGCATCCGGATCGATCTCCACCGCCACCGGCGCCAGCACTCTTTCCTGATATTGCTCAAGCAGATACGCCGCCAGCCGCTTGGCTGATGCATCTTGCTCACCGCCGGCATTGATCGTGTACCAACTGACTTTCATCGACAGCCATTCCTGGGTCCAGTAGCTGCTGAACCACGGAATGAAATTTTCTTCAGTTTGCTGATAGACGCGAGTGCGCCAATGTTCCATCGAACCGCGGGCAAAGACTTTAACTTGCTCGGTGGACTGCTGCGAAGCGCTGACAATTTCCCGGTCGATCTGCTGCCAGGTGGCCGGCGAGACAAACACGGCTTGCGGCGCTGACACCGGCGCCCGCGCCGAAGTGGCGCAGCCGGCCAGCAACAACAGTGCGGCGACGAGCAGCGCACGCGAGTTCACGGTGGCGGTGTCCTTGAGATGAGTGGGATGCAGATTTGAGTATAGGTGTGTCAATTGAGCCTGATGTTGGATGTACCGGCCTCATCGCTGGCAAGCCAGCTCCCACAAGGATTTCCAGCAGCCGCAGATTTTGTGATCGCCTCAGAACCTGTGGGAGCTGGCTTGCCAGCGATAAGGCCATCAGCAACACCCCAAAAACTCTAACCATCACTGCCATCGATATTCACCATCGCCACGATTGCCTTCCGCCCACCGCCCATCAAAGGCACGATTGACCCATCCGAAACACAACGAGGAGTTCACAACATGATTCACACCCACGTCACACTCTCCGTGAGTTTCCCGGTGTTCGGCAGCAACTATTACGACCAGCACGCCGTGTCGCATAAGGCTCAAGCGCTGGTGTTCAACGAAGATTTCGAAGATCTGCTGATGCCCGCCGCCACGAATCATTTCAACAATGAAGTGGTCGGCATCAACGATCAGTTCCGTTTTCTGAGCGACATTCTCGCCACCCATTTGCTGGACATCGAGGCCTCTGTGCCTGCGCGATCCAGCGTCCGGGCGAGCGCTCATTTTTAATTGCAACAGGCACAAAAAAGCCCACTGGCCGTATCGGCGCAGCGGGCTTTTTCACATCAGGATTGCGCCGTTCAGCGCTTCCAGCACTCGGCGTAACGCGAGCAGACGTTGTACTGCGCATCCATTTTGGCCATACGGTCGAGATGGCGTATGACGGTTTCGCCCATGACCTCCTTGGACGACTGGAAGTAGTACGTGATCATGCCGGTTTCCATGTCGGCCTGCACCGCATTGCCACGCTTGCCGGAAGTACCATCGACGGCAGACCATTCTTTCAAGCGCTTGTCGTCGATACTGCGCAGACGTTTGCGATACTCGTCGCTGGAACGGGTGATCGCCTCGCTGGGAATCGCGGAACCCTCAATGTTGAAGGCGTCTAGATTCTGACGGTACAGCGCCCAGTAATCGTCTGGCAGTTCAAAGCCCATTTTCGCCTTGCGCTCGCTGACCAGCGAATCGAGTTTTTCCGGCGTAAACGTCGTCGCGGCGCGCGTCTTCGCGTCGGACTTCAACACCACGAAGAGGCTGCCATTGACGATGCGGTCGATCATGACCGTCCGCTCCGGCGTATCCGGCAGCAGCACTGGCGGCTTGGGAAAGATCGGGTTGCGCCCGGCACAGGCCGCCAGCCCCTCGCGTTTCATCGGGAGCGGCGTGCGTACGTCCTTGCCATCGATGCGCTGCACGCGCTGCATCAGCGTCGAACACTGGCGGCCCTTGAGGTCGAAGGTCAGCTCATATTCTGTATCGTGCTGAGGTTTGAAGCTGAAACCCGACCCGCACACGGCATAACCGGTCTGGGTGTTGACCTTCAGGTACATTTCCTTGTCGGGCGGCAGCTTGATTTCCAGGTAGCTCTTGGCCTTTTCCGGGGGCGCCACGCTCATGCCCACCCGGCGCGCACTGTCGACGATGAACAGGTTGTTGAGCAAGCCGGTGGTCTGGCCATCGCAATGCTCTGCATCGTAATAATCCACCGACGCGTTATCGGTGCTGGCGACAAAGCGCAGCTTAGCGGCATCAGGTGCGACCGAATCCTGATAGGTTCCCAACTGGGTGCACCCCGACAGCAGCAGGCCCGACAGAACTGCACTGATAACAACGGGTATACGGCGCGACAGCAAAGCCACAGACATGATCATCCTTGGGGGAGAAGGGGAAAAAAAACGGCGATGCTACTGAATTGCCATCATTGCGTCCACTCCCCCGCGTCTGCGCGACTGTTCTACTAATGGGGCGCGCAGAACTCAGTCAATCATCATCCCGATCGCGGTAGTAGCGACGCCCGTCGCGACGATCATCGCGGTCGTCCCAGCGCCGGTCGTGGTCGTAATTGCGGCCATGATCGCGGTCGTAATGCCGGCCATGGCGGTGGTCATCATCAAAATCCGCGACACAGCCGCCGAGCAATACGGCGGCGGTCACGGTCAGCAGTATTGTTGTTGCACGCTTCATTCAACACTTCCCTAAAACCAAGGTCTTGACGACGGAATCGGCGACGCTGCCCGCGCCTTCAGGACGCGGTGCGCGCAGCCGCAGATACGACCGGGCAAAACGCCTTTGATTCAGTGGCCACTATCGACCGTTTGTCGCCCAGCCCGCGCTGACCGAGCGGCGGCGAAACGCCACCTATACTCCTTGCAACCAAGCACCACGCAATGGATCTGCGCCCTCAATAACAACAAGCAGAGGTGGACCATGGTCTGGCAGCAAATTTACGACCCGTTCGGCAACCCGGTGATCTCCACGCTCATGGCCGCCGTACCGGTGGTGGTGATGCTTGCGGCGCTGGCGTTCTTCCACGTCAAGGCGCATCTCGCGGCGCTGCTGGCGCTGGCGTCCGCCCTGCTGATTTCGATTTTTGCCTTCGGCATGCCGGCGAGCATGGCCGGTTCTGCGGCGTTGTTCGGTGCGGCGAATGGCTTGCTGCCAATCGGCTGGATCGTCCTCAACATCATCTTTCTGCACCGTCTGACCACCGAGAACGGCTCGTTCAAAGTGCTGCAGGATTCCCTTGCGCGGATCACCGATGACCGCCGTTTGCAGTTGTTGCTGATCGCGTTCTGCTTCGGTGCGTTTTTCGAAGGTGCGGCGGGGTTCGGCACGCCGGTAGCGGTGACCGGGGCGATTCTGATCGGGCTGGGGTTTTCGCCGTTGGCCGCGTCGGGTCTGGCGCTGATCGCCAACACCGCGCCGGTGGCATTCGGCGCACTCGGTACGCCGATCATCACGCTGGCCAAAGTTACCGGGCTGGATGAAATGGAACTGTCGATGATGGTTGGTCGGCAGTTGCCGTTTTTCTCGGTGCTAGTGCCGTTCTGGCTGATCTGGGCCTTCGCCGGGTGGCGCAAGATGCTGGAGATCTGGCCGGCGATTCTGGTGGCCGGCGTCAGCTTCGCGATCCCGCAATTTCTGGTGTCGAACTACCACGGCCCAATGTTGGTGGACGTGATCGCCGCGCTGATTTCCATGGCCTGTCTGACGCTGTTTTTGAAGGTGTGGAAACCGGCGACCATTCACACCTCGGCAGCGCTGTCAGGGCGCGTCGACAACTCCAAAGTCGAGGAAGAAAAAATCACTGCCAGCGCCGCGTTCAGCGATCAGGCGCGCCCGGCGGTGATGCGCGCGTGGATGCCGTGGATCATCCTCACCGTATTCGTTTTTGCCTGGGGCACTCAAGGCTTCAAGAATATGTTCGACACCCGGCCCGCGATTGATCCGGTCACCCAGTCGGCCAAGCTTGATCCCGCTGGCAAACCGCTGCGCGAGGCTAACCCGATTTTCGCCCCGGCGGTGACGTTCACCAGCCTGCACCTGCAAATCGAAAAAGTCCCGCCCGTGGTTGCCGCGCCGAAAGCGGAAGAAGCGGTGTACAAATTCACTTGGCTGACCGCCACCGGCAGCGGGATTCTGCTGGCAGCAATTGTCGGCGGTTTGCTGATGGGCTATTCCATCCCGCAACTGATCAAGCAGTACCTGCGCACGTTGTGGGTGGTGCGGTTTTCGTTGATCACCATTGCGGCGATGCTGGCGCTGGGGTTTCTCACGCGCTACTCGGGACTCGACGCGACCATGGGTCTGGCGTTTGCCGCGACGGGGATTTTCTACCCGATGTTCGGCACGTTGCTCGGTTGGCTGGGAGTGGCGTTGACCGGGTCGGATACCGCGTCGAACGTGTTGTTTGGTGGTTTGCAGCGGGTGACGTCGGAACAGCTCGGGATCAGTCCGATCCTGATGGCGGCGGCGAACAGCTCCGGCGGGGTGATGGGCAAAATGGTCGATGCGCAATCGATCGTGGTCGCCTCCACCGCGACCCGTTGGTACGGGCATGAAGGCGAGATTCTGCGCTATGTGTTCTTCCACTCGATTGTGTTGGCAATTCTTGTCGGCGGGCTGGTGACGTTGCAGGCGTATGTGGCGCCATTTACCTCGATGGTGGTGGGCGGGCATTAGTCCGGCCGAACACATTTCAAATGTGGGAGCGAGCCTGCTCGCGAAAGCGGCCGGTCAGGCAATGAAGATTTTGGCTGGGCCGACCTCTTCGCGAGCAGGCTCGCTCCCACAGGGATGTATGTAAGGCAGAAGATTGATGAGCTGTGCGCATAACTCTATAGCGAAAATCCGACAAAACCTTTTCCTCTTTCCGGCAGTCACTCCTTAACGAGACCGGCGATGACGCTGGCTGCCTGCTTGGGCCATTCACGACCCTGCTGCCCTGATGAAGAGAGAAAAGGAATCGAACCATGACGATTTCCCGACGCGGATTTCTGATCCTCGGCGCCGTGACCGCCACTGCCTTCGCGATGCCGCCGTTTATCAGCCTCAAGGCCTATGCGGCCAACCTGGAGCAACCGGCCATGAGCAAAGTGACGATCAACGTCAACGGCAAGCCGCGTGCGCTTGACGTCGACACCCGCACGACCCTGCTCGATGCCTTGCGCGAGCACCTGCACCTGAGCGGCACCAAAAAAGGCTGCGACCACGGCCAGTGCGGCGCCTGCACGGTGATCGCCGATGGTCGACGCATCAACTCTTGCCTGACCCTGGCGGTAATGCACGAAGGCAGCGAGATCACCACCATCGAAGGCCTCGGCATGCCGGACAATCTGCACCCGATGCAGGCCGCATTCATCAAGCACGACGGCTATCAGTGCGGCTATTGCACACCGGGGCAGATTTGCTCGGCGGTGTCAGTGATCAAGGAAATCCGCGACGGTATCCCCAGCCACGTCAGTGAGAGCCTCACCGAGGCGCCGCAGTTGATCGCCAGAGAGTTTCAGGAGCGCATGAGCGGCAATATCTGCCGCTGCGGTGCCTACTCGAACATCATAGAAGCCATTACCGAAGTCGCGGAGGTACCGGCATGAGACCGTTCAATTACAGCCGCGCCGACTCCCCCGCCGCTGCCGCTGCGCAAGCCGCACAGGTCGAAGGCGCACGCTTCATCGCTGGCGGCACCAACCTGCTGGACTTGATGAAACTCGACATCGAAACCCCGCTGCACCTGATCGACGTCAACCACCTCGGCCTGGATCAGATCGAAGCCACGCCCGAGGGCGGCTTGCGCATCGGCGCGCTGGTGCGCAACACCGATCTGGCGGCCGATATGCGCGTGCGGAAAGACTACGCCCTGCTCTCGCGCGCCTTGCTCGCCGGGGCTTCCGGACAGTTGCGCAACATGGCGAGCACCGCCGGCAACCTGCTGCAACGCACGCGCTGCCCGTATTTCTACGACACCCATCAAGCCTGCAACAAACGCAATCCCGGCAGCGGTTGCGCGGCGATTGGCGGGGTCAGTCGGCAACTCGGCATCATCGGCGTCAGCGACGCGTGCATCGCCACGCACCCGAGTGACATGGCAATTGCCATGCGTGCCCTCGATGCGCAGATTGACACGGTGAAACCCGACGGCAGCACCCGCAGCATCGCCATGGCCGACTTTCACCAGTTGCCCGGTACCACGCCGAACATCGAAACCAGCCTGACGCCCGGCGAGTTCATCACCTCGGTGACACTGCCCGCGCCCGTCGGCGGCACCCACATTTATCACAAGGTGCGTGATCGTTCGTCCTACGCATTCGCGCTGGTCTCGGTCGGCCTGATCCTGCAAAAAGACGGCAGCGGCCGCGTTGCGGTCGGCGGTATCGCGCCGAAACCGTGGCGGGTTGAAGCGGCCGAAGCGCTGCTGCCAAAAGGCGCCAAAGCCGTCAGCGAACGCCTGCTCGACGGCGCCACGCCGACCCACGACAACCAGTTCAAACTGACCCTGGTCGAGCGCACGCTCGGCTCGGTGTTGGCGCAAGCGAGGGATGAAGCATGAAATTCGACACGCCCGCCACCACCAACCCAATCGACCAGTTGAAGGTCATCGGCCAACCCACCGAGCGCATCGAAGGGCCGTTGAAAACCTGCGGCCAGGCCACGTATGCCTACGAGCAACATGAAGCGGCCGCCAATCAGGCCTACGGTGTCATGGTCGATGCGGCCATCGCCAAAGGGCGGATCAAAGCCATTCATCTGGACGCGGCGAAAGCCGCGCCGGGCGTGCTGGCGATTGTCACCGCCGCGAATGCCGGCAAGCTCGACAAGGGTCAATACAACGCCGCCCACCTGCTCGCCGGTCCCGAAGTGCAGCATTATCAGCAAGCCGTCGCGCTGGTGGTCGCTGAGACCTTCGAACAGGCCCGCGCCGCCGCGCAACGGGTCAAGGTCGATTACGAAGCCGTCGAAGGCAAATTCGATCTGGCCAGCGTGAAAGACTTGGGCGTCGAGCCGAAAGACGAGTTGCCCGACGTCAATCATGGTGACTTCGACAAGGCCTTTGCCGCCGCGCCGGTGCAGTTCGATCAGACTTACACCACCCCGGACCAGTCCCACGCGATGATGGAACCCCACGCGACATTGGCAGCGTGGAAAGGCGATCAACTGACGTTGTGGACCTCCAATCAGATGGTCGCGTGGAGTGTCGGCGACATTGCGAAAACCCTCGGCCTACCGAAGGAAAAAGTTCGTTTGGTCTCGCCGTATATCGGTGGCGGTTTCGGCGGCAAGCTGTTCATCCGCGCCGACGCGATTCTTGCCGCCCTCGGTGCGCGCATGGCTGGCCGACCGGTGAAGGTGGCCCTCGCCCGCCCGCAGATGGCCAACAACACCACGCACCGTCCGGCGACAATTCAGCGCATCCGCATGGGCGCCACGGCGGACGGCAAGCTCACCGCCATCGCTCACGAAGGCTGGTCGGGCAACCTTGCCGACGGCAAGGTCGAACTCGCCGCACAACCGAGCCAGTTGCTGTACGCCGCCGAAAACCGTCGCGTGAGCATGCGCCTCGCGCCGCTCGATTTGCCCGAAGGCAACGCCATGCGTGCGCCGGGTGAAGCACCGGGGTTGATGGTGCTGGAAATCGCCATGGACGAGATGGCCGAGCAACTGAAGATGGACCCGGTGCAATTCCGCATTCTCAACGATACGCAGGTCGATCCGGTGAAGACCGAACGGCCGTTTTCCCAGCGGCAATTGATCAAGTGCCTGCAGACCGGGGCCGAGAAATTTGGCTGGGATCAGCGCAAGGCTCAACCGGGCAGCCGTCGTGAAGGTCGCTGGCTGATCGGCATGGGCGTGGCTGCGGCGTTTCGCAACAACCTGCTGGTCAAGTCCGGCGCCCGCGTTCATTTGGAGCGTGACGGCAAGATTGTTGTGGAAACCGACATGACCGATATCGGCACCGGCAGCTATACGATCATCGCGCAGACTGCCGCCGAGATGATGGGCGTTGGCCTCGACGCGGTGGTGGTGCGGCTGGGTGACTCGAACTTCCCCGTGTCGGCCGGCTCCGGCGGCCAGTTCGGCGGTAACTGCTCGACCTCCGGGGTCTATGCCGCGTGCGTAAAACTGCGCGAAGCAGTGGCGAGCAAACTGGGGCTGGCGGCGGACCAGGCCAAATTCATCGACGGTCAGGTGCGCTTCGGCAGCAAGAGCGTGCCATTGCGCAATGCGGCTGAAGGCGGCGCACTGGTCGGCGAGGACAGCATCGAGTTCGGTGATCTGGCCGAGAAATATCAGCAGTCGACCTTTGGTGCGCATTTCGTCGAAGTCGCCGTCGACGCGGCCACCGGTGAAGTACGCGTGCGACGCATGCTCGCGGTGTGTGCAGCAGGGCGGATTCTCAATCCGACATCGGCGCGCAGTCAGGTGATTGGTGCGATGACCATGGGCGTCGGTGCAGCGTTGATGGAAGAGTTGGCGGTGGACAAGAAACTTGGGTTTTTCGTCAACCATGATCTGGCCGGGTACGAGGTGCCGGTGCATGCCGATATTCCGCATCAGGAGGTGATTTTCCTTGATGAGACTGATCCGCTGTCTTCGCCGATGAAGGCCAAGGGTGTCGGTGAGTTGGGGATTTGCGGGGTCAGTGCGGCGGTGGCGAATGCTATTTACAATGCTACGGGGGCTAGGGTGCGGGAGTATCCAATCACCCTCGATAAAATCCTCTCTTCACTGCCGGAGATGATCTAAACGCCTGAAAAGAGCCCCTCACCCTAGCCCTCTCCCAGAGGGAGAGGGGACCGATCCGGGGATGTTCGGGATCTGCACCGACCTGAACGTCTTGCTGTGAATCCATAATCGACACGGCACTTTCAGGTCGGAGTGCTGTGAATCCGTAATCGACACGGCACTTTCAGGTCGGAGTGCTGTGAATCCGTAATCGACACGGCACTTTCAGGTCGGAGTGCTGTGAATCCGTAATCGACACGGCACTTTCAGGTCGAAGTGCTGTGAACCCATAATCGACTCGGTCTCTCAGGTCGATGTATGGCGCAAGACACCTCGGTCGGCCCCCTCTCCCTCCGGGAGAGGGCTGGGGTGAGGGAAATCAGGTGGCGCACCAGCATGGGGTGCTAGTGCGCTACCAACAGCTTTCAGTCAGCTCGCGGATATTGCTCATCACTCACCTGCTCCATCCAATCCGCGACTTTGCCATCGAGCACTTCAGCAATCGCGATATGAGTCATCGCCGTGCCGGGCGCCGCACCGTGCCAATGCTTGGCCCCCGGCGCAATCCACACGGTATCCCCTGGACGAATCTCACGAACCGGCTGCCCCCACTCCTGCACAAACCCGGAACCGGCCGTGACGATCAAGGTCTGTCCCAACGGATGTGTATGCCACGCGGTGCGCGCGCCCGGCTCAAACGTCACCGTCGCACCACTGACCCGCGCTGCTTCGGTGCCTTTGAACGGCGCATCGACCCGCACAGTGCCGGTGAACCAGTCCGTTGGGCCCTTGGCCGAAGGTTGCGAACCATTCGGTGTGACGGTCACTCGTGGTGTTTCATTGGCCTGCACCTCACCCGCTAACAGGGAAAGGGTCAATGCAGAAGCGGCAATCGGGTTCATGGCGGTTCCTCCGGATAAACAAAGTCAGCACTCTACCGGCGTCAACTCTTCAGATAATCGACTAGAATTCGAAAAAACTTATGCAGGACACTCATCAATGCTTCGAGAAAACGCCACCGACCTGCTCGCCTTCCTCGCCGTGGCCCGCGAGCGCAGTTTCACCAAGGCCGCGGCCAAGCTCGGTGTCTCGCAGTCCGCGTTGAGCCATACCATCCGCGCACTCGAAGCCCGTTTGGGCCTGCGTCTGCTGACCCGTACCACCCGCAGCGTCTCGCCCACCGAGGCTGGCGAGCACCTGTTGCAAACCATCGGCCCGCGCTTCGAAGAGATCGAAGTGGAACTGGCGGCACTGAGCAATCTACGTGACACCCCGGCGGGCAAGATCCGCCTCAACGCCACCGACCATTCGCTGGACTGGCTGCTGCGCCCGGTACTCAAATCCTTTCTGCCGCAGTACCCGGACATCAGCGTCGAGGTGAGCTGCGACTATGGTTTCGTCGACATCGCCGGCCAGGGTTTCGACGCCGGCGTGCGCCTGGGCGAAGACGTCGCGCAAGGCATGATCGCCACCCGCATCGGCCCCGACATGCGCATGGCGGTGGTCGGTTCACCGGCCTATTTTGCCAAACGCGCCAAGCCGCAAACGCCCCGCGACCTGACCGACCACGCCTGCAACAACCTGCGTCTGCCGACCAATGGCGGGTTGTACAGCTGGGAGTTCGAGAAGGATGGCGAAAGCCTGAAAGTGCGGGTCTCCGGGCAAATCACCTTGAACGGTGTCTACCCGTTGCTCGACGCTGCGCTGGACGGTTTCGGCCTGAGTTACATCCCGGAAAACATCGTTGCGCCGTATCTGGCCGACGGTCGTTTGCGGCAAGTGCTGGAGGATTGGTGCCCGACGTTTGCCGGTTATCACCTGTATTACCCGAGCCGGCGTCAGGCTGCGCCGGCGTTTGCGTTGTTGCTGGAGGCGTTGCGCTATCGCGGCTGAGCGCCGTCTACGAGATCGATTAACCCAGCAGCGCAATCAACTGATGCCGCTGCGCATCGGTGAGCATCGGCCCGAACCCGGCCTTGGCGTTATCGGCCATATAGCGCGGATTGCCCGTGCCCGGGATCACGCAAGTCACCGCCGAATGCGAGAGCAGAAACTTCAACGCCAATTGTGGCCAACTGTTGACCTGCACATCCGACACCCAGCCCGGCAGCGATTTGCCTTTGAGCCGGGCCAGCAGTCCCCCGCCACCGAACGGCCGATTACAGATCACCGCGACGCCGCGTTCGCGGCACAAAGGCAAAATACGTTTCTCCACGCCTCGGTCATCGAGGGCGTAGTTGATTTGCAGAAAATCCAGTGGCTCGGCCTTCAGCACCGCTTCGACTTCGTCGTAGGCCGAGGGTGTGTAATGGGTGATGCCGATGTAACGGATGCGCCCCTGGGCTTTCCATTCACGTAGGGTCGGCAGGTGGGTTTGCCAGTCGAGCAGGTTGTGGATCTGCATCAGGTCGATGCGTTCGGTGCGCAGCAGGCTGAACGACTGCTCCATCTGCGCGATGCCTTCCTTGCGCCCGCGCGTCCACACCTTGGTCGCCAGAAATGCTGGCGAACGCGGTTCGTGGATCGATAGCAGTTCACCGGCAGTCTGTTCGGCGCGGCCATACATCGGTGAACTGTCGATCAGCGTGCCGCCCTTTTTGAACAGCTCATCGAGCACCGCCGGCAATTGCCGATAGGCCGGGTCACCGGGCGCGACGTCAAAGCCGCGATAGGTGCCCAGGCCCACGATTGGCAGCGACTCGGCACTGGACGGGATGGCACGGGTCTGCATGGTTTGGCCTCCGGTGGTCGCGGACGTGGTGGTTGTGGCCAGCGCCCGATCAAAGGTGAAGACCGCCGAAACCCCGGCAGCCAGCGTGAGCAATCGGCGACGGGAGTAACCCTCAGTGTGGCTCATGCTGGTTCCCCTGTTGCGCTGATCTGTTGCATGTTGTGTGTGCGAGCGGCCCGGTTGCAGGGCTGAACTACACTGCGACAGCGATCCTTCACACACCGTTAAAAGTAGCCGAATGTCCCGAACCTTGATGTCACTCGTCGCATTGATCGTTGCCGTGTACCTGGTGCTGTGCGCGGCGCTGTTTTTTTTTCAGCGCTCGCTGATCTATTTTCCGCAGCCCAATGCCGTCAGCAGCAGCGACTCACAACTGATCCTGTCGATGCCGGACGCGCGGGTTTCAGTGATCACCCGCGAGCGCGTCGGGCCACGGGCGCTGATCTATTTCGGCGGCAATGCCGAGGACGTGTCGCGCAATCTGCCGGAGTTTGCCGAGGCGTTTCCCGATTACGCGGTGTATCTGCTCAACTACCGCGGTTTCGGTGGCAGCGGCGGTTCACCGTCGGAAGCGGCGATTGCCGAGGATGCCTTGGCACTTTTTGATCAGGTGTACGCCAGCCACCCGCAGGTTTCGCTCATTGGCCGCAGCCTGGGATCGGGCGTCGCGGTGCGTCTGGCCAGTCAGCGGCCGCTGCAACATTTGATTCTGGTGACGCCTTACAACAGCCTTGAAGAAATCGCGGCGCGGCAATACCCGTGGGTGCCGGTGAAGTGGTTGCTCAAGGACCGATTTGAGTCCGGCAAGTACGCCGCGCATATCCGCGTGCCGACGTTGTTGCTCGCGGCCAGTGACGACGAGGTGATTCCACGCGCCAGTACCCAGCGCTTGCTGGAAAATTTCCCGCAAGGCGTGGCGCTGCTCAGAGTGGTACCGGAGTCAGGGCATAACTCGATTTCCGACCGTGCGCAGTATTTGCAGTGGATGGGGGATCTGTTGAATCGCTAATGAGGATTCACCTGTGCTTTTTGTGTTGGCTGGGCGAACGCTATCGCTGGCAAGCCAGCTCCCACAGTTTTTGCGGTGAACACAATTTTTGTGTACGGCTCCGTCCCCTGTGGGAGCTGGCTTGCCAGCGATGAGGCCAGTCCAACCACGCTTAATCGTCCTGAAACATGCAGCAAGTCGTCGCCCCACAATAAACCCCCTCCCCGCCCCTTGAACCAAGTCCAAAAAGCCCAGTCCTACTCGCGCCGCTTTCTGCGGTTCACTCAACTTTTGCGCTGTCCTCCTTCAGAGCTGCCCGTCTCATGCGCCACGCCGTTCGTTCGTCTCGCTTCGTTTCGCTGTGCCTGCTGATCCTTTCACCGCTGTTCGCTGAAACCGCCCATGCCGGTGCGGAGCGACAACTGGTGGCTGCCATCAACGACTATCGTGCCCATCCGCAGCGCTGCGATCGACGCCCGGCGCAACGTCTGGCACCGTTGGCGCTGAAGTCGAACCTGGCCTTGCCGATCGGTTATCGCTACGCCGGTGGCATGCGTGAAGCGCTGAAGTCGTCCGGGTATTCCGCCATCGCGGTGCGCAGTATTCGCGTGATTGGGGCCGAGGACGCCGAAGAGGCCTTCGACCTGCTGCAAGACGAACACTGCGCCGCGCTGCTGGATGCGAGCTACGCCGACATCGGTGTCAGTCGTTCGCGTAATGAATGGCAAGTGGTGTTGGCGCAACCGGTGCTCGACAGCCGTGTCGGAGATAACCGCAGCGTCGGCAAGGCCTTGCTCGCTGAGGTAAACGCCGCGCGCGCCCGGCCACGGATGTGCGGACGCCAGCGCTTCGCCGCCGCCCGGCCGTTGAGCTGGAACGCAGCACTGGGCGCAGCCGCGCAGGGGCACAGCAAAGCCATGGCTTACGGCAACTACTTCGCCCACCGCGATCCGGACGGCGACCTGCCTGCCGATCGCGCCCGGGCGGCCGGCTATCGCGGTCGGCAGATCGGCGAAAACATTGCTGCCGGACAGAGTTCACCGGGCAAGGCCATGGCTGGATGGCTGGCCAGCCCTGGGCACTGCGCCAATCTGATGAATCCGATGTTTACCCAGGTCGGCGCCGGGTTTGCCAGTGAGGCGCGCAGTGACGAAGGGGTTTACTGGACGATGGTGTTTGGCGCGCAGTGACTGGCAGCGTCCAGTGCCAATTTCAACAGTTCCTTGCGCAGCATTGACGGCGCCCGCACGGCCAATCCGCCCTGCCAGTCGAGTGGCAACAAGCGATTGAGCTTTTGCTGGCTGACCTCGGCTGGCGCCAGAAAGCAGCTTTCGCGGTCGCGGATACTGATCACATTCAGCAGCCAGTCATCGCCCTGCTCTGCCATCCAGCAATTGATCATCGGCCGGTGCTTTTGCAGCAAGGTGTCGGCATCCCAAACAGTCATTTGCGCGAAAAAGCATGGCAGGTTGCTCTCGGGTTTCATCCGTTTCGAGTCGGCTGCCAATGCAGCGGCAAGGTTCGACTCGATGTTGGCCTGGCACTCGAGAAAATATTGCCGAGGCCAGTCTGCCGGCAGTTTTGCCCGTGAAGCGAGGTCGGCGTAAGCCTCGATGTCCGCTGGCGTGGTCATCTGCCCGGTGAAATTCTGCGTGTTGTCGAGAATCGCGGTGGCCAGCAAAGCGGCACTTTGCACGCTGATCTGCAGCAGCACACCGGCCGCCTGCCAGCGCTGAAAAACCTGAGTTGCCGCCGCGCCGATCGGGCGAATATCGGCAGCAGACCCAAGCTTCTGCGCCCAGTAATGCTCGTACCCCGGATGATGATCGATGACTTCCACCACCCGTTCGAGCACCACCAACGGGTCGAAATGGTGATAGTCCGAGACATCGACCAGGACAAACTCATCGTCCAGCGTCGGCTGGCAATCGTCAAAAGCAGCAGCCCACCCGAGCACGGTGTGCGAAACGCTGGCGTTGGGTTGTGCGCTGCTCATGGCGCGGGCGGGAATGCCTCGCAGATTGAGCAGTTCTGCATAAGCGATGCAGCAGGCGTAGGCGTCGATGTCCAGATAGGACGCGCCGGAGGTGATGATTTTCATGGGCCGGCAAAATCGCACATTTTCATGACGTTGTGGTGACAGCGAAAAGATCGCAGCCTCCGGCAGCTCCTACACAGGATTTATGGTTTCCCTGTAGGAGTTGCCGAAGGCTGCGATCTTTTCATCTTCAAGCCGCCCGCTGCCCTCCCGCGACCATCGCCGAAGCCGCCAGCATCGCCCGCAACAACACCGCACACCCGGCCGCCAGATCATCCGGCGCGGCGTTCTCGATTTCGTTGTGGCTGATGCCGCCTTCGCACGGCACGAAGATCATCCCGGCCGGGCCGAGTTCGGCGAGAAAAATCGCGTCATGCCCGGCGCCGCTGACGATGTCCATATTCGACAAGCCAAGCCCTTTTGCTGCGCTGCGCACCGCTTCCACACAGCCTTTTTCGAAGTACAGCGGCGGGAAGTCCGCGGTCGGGGTCAGTTCATAAGTCAGGCCGTGTTCTTCGCAGGTGGCGTTGATGACTTGCTTTACTTCAGCGATCATCGAGTCCAGACGCGCCGGTTCCAGATGACGGAAGTCGAGGGTCATGCGCACTTCGCCAGGAATGACGTTGCGCGAACCGGGATAGGCTTGCAGGCAGCCGACGGTGCCGCAGGCATGCGGCTGGTGGCCGAGGGCGGCGCGGTTGACGGCGCCGACGATCACCGAAGCGCCGACCAGTGCATCTTTGCGCAGGTGCATCGGCGTCGGGCCGGCATGCGCTTCGACGCCGCGAAGTTTGAGGTCGAACCACTTCTGCCCCAGAGCACCGAGCACCACGCCGATGGTTTTCTGTTCGTCTTCGAGGATCGGGCCTTGCTCGATGTGCGCCTCGAAATAGGCGCCGACCTTATGCCCGCTGACCTTGCGCGGGCCAGCGTAGCCGATCGCGTTGAGCGCTTCGCCAACGGTGACGCCGTCGGCATCGACTTTGGCGAGGGTTTCTTCGAGGGTGAATTTCTCGGCGAACACACCGGAGCCCATCATGCATGGGGCGAAGCGTGAGCCTTCTTCGTTGGTCCAGACCACCACTTCCAGCGGCGCTTCGGTTTCGACGCCGAGGTCGTTGAGCGTGCGCAGGACTTCGACGCCGGCAAGCACGCCGAAGCATCCGTCGAACTTGCCGCCGGTGGGTTGGGTGTCGATGTGACTGCCGGTCATCACCGGTGGCAGATTCGGATTACGCCCGGGGCGACGGGCGAAGATGTTGCCGACGGCATCGACCGTGACGCTGCATCCGGCGTCCTTGCACCATTGCACGAAGAGGTCGCGGGCCTGGCGGTCGAGATCGGTCAGGGCCAGGCGACAGACACCGCCCTTGACCGTGGCGCCGAGCTTGGCCAGCTCCATGAGCGACGCCCATAAGCGGTCGCGGTTGATGTGCTGATGGGTTGATTGCAGAACGTCTACGGCTGCGTTCATGGGGATCTCCTCAGTGCTGATACCGATAGTTCCCACGCTCTGCGTGGGAACTCATCCATGGACGCTCTGCGTCCGCTGTTGGGACGCGGAGCGTCCCGGGCTGCATTCCCACGCAGAGCGTGGGAATGATCATGTGCTACACCGCCGACTTCACGACCGAAGGCTGCGCGCGCATCACGCACAACCCGTAATAAATAATCCCGCCCAGCGCCGAGCCGGTGAACCAGCCATAGCTGTAGAACCAGCTGAACGCATCGCTACCCAGCGACAGCAAGGTCAGCACCACCGGCACACCGAACGCGAGAAACCCGGCCCAGTTCCACGCCGGATAGACGTCGTCGCGGTATAAACCGGCCAGGTCCAGTTGCTGTTTCTTGATCAGGAAATAGTCCACCACCATGATCCCGGCGATCGGCCCGAGCAGGCTCGAATAACCCAGCAGCCAGTTGGAATACACGGTTTCCAGGCTGACATCGGAGACGATCAAACCGAGTTTTTTCAGCAATTCATGACCCATCAGCAACAGTCCGACAAACCCGGTCAGCAACACCGCTTTGGTGCGGTTGATGACCTTCGGTGCGATGTTCTGGAAGTCGTTGGTCGGTGAGACGATGTTCGCGGCAGTGTTGGTCGACAACGTGGCGATAATGATCAGCGCCATGGCCACCGCGACCCACACTGGGCTCTGGATATGACCGATCAGAGTGACCGGATCGGAGACGGTGACACCGACCAGTTTCACCGAAGCGGCGGTCATGATCACGCCCAGCGATGCAAACAAAAACATCGTCAGCGGCAGGCCGAAAATCTGCCCGAGGATCTGATCCTTCTGGCTCTTGGCATAACGGCTGAAGTCAGGAATGTTCAGCGACAACGTGGCCCAGAAACCGACCATTGCGGTCAGCCCGGCGGCGAAGTAACTGACCACACTGGCGCCCTCCGGACGTTTAGCCGGAATCGCCAGCAGCTCGGTCATCGACACATTGGGCATCGCCCACACCAGCAGCCCGATGCCGACCGCCACCAACAGCGGCGCCGACAAGGTTTCCAGCCACTTGATCGACTCGGCACCGCGAATCACCACCCACAGATTCAACGCCCAGAACACCAAGAAGCCAATCACCTCCCCCGTGCCGCCGAGGGATTTCCAGCCCTCGAACACCGAGCCGAGAAACAGGTGAATCGCCAGCCCGCCAAACATCGTCTGAATGCCGAACCAGCCACACGCCACCAGTGCGCGAATCAGGCACGGCACGTTGGAGCCGAGAATGCCGAACGACGAGCGCAGCAACACCGGAAACGGGATGCCGTACTTGGTGCCGGGGAAAGCGTTAAGTGTCAGCGGAATCAGCACGATGACGTTGGCGAACAGAATCGCCAGCAGCGCTTCACCGACGCTCAAGCCGAAGTACGCCGTGAGCACGCCACCGAGGGTATAAGTCGGCACACAGATCGACATGCCGACCCATAGCGCGGTGATGTGCCACTTGTTCCAGGTACGTTCGCGCACCTTGGTCGGTGCCATGTCGTGGTTGTAACGGGGACTGTCGAGGACGTCGCTGCCGGCTTCAAGCTCGAACAAGCCGTCGCGCTCGGTCACTTGCGATCTGATCTGTTGCATGGCCGCTCCACTGTTCTTCTGATTATTTTTTTGCTCATCAGGCGGCTGCACCCGAGGGTACGAACCGGACGATGGCCGGAGGAACTGACAACTTTCGTGCACCGGCCATGGTGTCAGCGGCGGCATCAATAAACGTGCCGGGTGCCCCGCTTACGCATCGGGCGGTGTTTCAAACGCTTTGCAACTTTCTGATATTCATCAGTTTTAATTATTCACCGGATGAGTTCGCGGAAACTTGTCTGGGTGCTCAGGCTAAACACTTGGCAAGTTGTCCGAACAGACAGGACTCAATCTGGTGCACTGCATTTATTTTCACCGTGAGCGAGCAACCGCAGCTCAACTTCAAGCGGCTGATTTCACATAGGAAATCTTGCTCATATTTCCATCCTGTCAAGTGCGTCAAAATGGTGAACGGCCTCACCATTTTGGTGATTTATAGTTTTTATTCTTATTTTTCATACACTTAAAACAGTCATAAGCTTATAAAAAATAATCTTGATCTATTGCAAATCTGCGACTAGCTTCTATTCCTGACAGCGCTGACAGGAATACGACCTGCAACGCTGTACATCAATAAAACATCTAGAACCGGCACAAGTCGGTCAATGCCTGCGAGGAACTCGGAATGTCTCTGTTGATCCGTGGCGCCACCGTTGTTACCCATGATGAAAGTTATCGCGCCGACGTCTATTGTGCCGACGGCGTGATCAAAGCCATCGGTGAAAACCTTGATGTTCCCGCCGGCGCCGAAGTCCTCGACGGCAGCGGGCAATACCTGATGCCTGGCGGCATCGATCCGCACACGCACATGCAACTACCGTTCATGGGCACCGTGGCCAGCGAAGATTTCTATAGCGGCACGGCGGCCGGTCTGGCCGGCGGCACCACGTCGATCATCGATTTTGTGATTCCCAATCCGCAGCAGTCGCTGATGGAAGCCTTTCATCAGTGGCGCGGCTGGGCGGAAAAGTCGGCTTCCGACTATGGCTTCCACGTCGCAATCACCTGGTGGAGCGAGCAGGTGCGTGAGGAAATGGCCGAGCTGGTCAGCCATCACGGGATCAACAGCTTCAAGCATTTCATGGCTTACAAGAACGCAATCATGGCCGCCGACGACACGCTGGTGGCGAGTTTCGAGCGCTGCCTGGAACTCGGCGCGGTGCCGACCGTGCACGCGGAAAACGGCGAGCTGGTTTATCACTTGCAACGCAAGTTGATGGCCCAGGGCATCACCGGGCCGGAGGCGCATCCGCTGTCGCGGCCCTCGCAGGTTGAAGGTGAAGCGGCGAGCCGGGCGATTCGTATTGCTGAAACCATCGGCACGCCGTTGTATCTGGTGCACGTTTCGACCAAGGAAGCCCTCGACGAAATCACTTATGCGCGCAGCAAGGGCCAACCGGTTTATGGCGAAGTCCTCGCCGGGCATTTGCTGCTCGACGACAGCGTCTATCAACACCCGGACTGGCAGACCGCTGCCGGTTACGTGATGAGCCCGCCGTTCCGTCCGCGGGGTCATCAAGAGGCGCTGTGGCACGGACTGCAAAATGGCAATCTGCACACCACCGCGACTGACCATTGCTGCTTCTGCGCCGAGCAAAAAGCCGCCGGGCGCGATGACTTCAGCAAGATTCCCAACGGTACGGCGGGTATCGAAGATCGCATGGCAGTGCTTTGGGATGAGGGGGTTAACTCCGGGCGTTTGTCGATGCAGGATTTCGTCGCCCTCACCTCCACCAACACCGCGAAGATCTTCAACCTGTATCCACGCAAAGGCGCGATTCGTGTGGGTGCCGATGCCGACTTGGTGCTGTGGGATCCGCAAGGCACCCGGACCATTTCCGCCAAGACCCACCATCAGCAGGTGGACTTCAACATCTTCGAAGGCAAGACCGTGCGCGGTGTGCCGAGCCATACCGTCAGCCAGGGCCGGGTGGTCTGGGCCGATGGCGACCTGCGCGCCGAGCGCGGGGCCGGGCGGTACATCGAACGGCCGGCGTATCCGGCGGTGTTTGATTTGCTGAGCAAGCGGGCTGAGCGGCACAAGCCAGTTGCTGTGAAACGCTGAAAGCGGCCTTCGGCCTATCGCTGGCAAGCCAGCTCCCACAGGGATCTGTGGTGCTCACAAAACCTTGTGGGAGCTGGCTTGCCAGCGATGAGGCCATCCCGAACGCCACAAAAACCACTGCCCGATAGAGGCAGAGAACCTCAATAACCGTGAGGCACAAAACCGTGATCGAGACCCTGAACCATCTCCCCCACCCGCACGAAAGCGCGGCCGCCCTCGCCGGGCATTTCACCGATCTGGCGCCGCCGCTCAATGCCCGGCAGGCGCATCTGGAAGCCTCGCGCTGCCTGTATTGCTACGACGCGCCGTGCGTCAACGCGTGCCCCAGCGAGATCGACATCCCGTCGTTCATCCGCAACATTCATCAGGACAACGTCCCCGGTGCTGCGCAGAAAATCCTCTCGGCGAACATCCTCGGTGGCAGTTGCGCGAGGGTGTGTCCGACGGAAATTCTTTGCCAGCAAGCCTGCGTGCGCAATAACGCCCAGGAATGCGCGCCGGTGTTGATCGGCCTGTTGCAACGCTACGCCGTGGACAACGCGCACTTCAGCGAGCACCCGTTCCAGCGCGCGGCTGCCAGCGGCAAACGCATCGCCGTGGTCGGTGCCGGGCCGGCCGGTTTGTCCTGTGCGCATCGCAGCGCCATGCACGGCCATGACGTGGTGATTTTCGAAGCTCGGGAAAAGGCTGGCGGCCTCAATGAATACGGAATCGCCAAGTACAAACTGGTCGACGACTACGCGCAGAAGGAACTGGATTTCCTTCTGCAGATCGGCGGCATCGAGATTCGTCACGGGCACAAGCTCGGCGAGAATCTGACGCTGAGTGAACTGCATCAGCAGTTCGACGCGGTGTTCCTCGGCCTCGGCCTCAACGCAAGCAAGCAACTCGGTTTGGCCCACGAAGATGCCCCCGGCCTGCTCGCTGCCACCGACTACATTCGCGAATTGCGCCAGGCCGATGACCTCACGCAACTGCCACTGGCCGAACGCTGCATCGTCCTCGGCGCCGGCAACACCGCGATCGACATGGCCGTGCAAATGGCCCGCCTCGGTGCCCGCGACGTCAATCTGGTGTATCGCCGTGGCGCCGCCGACATGGGCGCCACCGGTCATGAACAGGACATCGCCAAAGCCAACCAAGTACGTCTGCTGACCTGGGCGCAACCGGAAGAGGTGCTGCTCGACGCTCAGGGCCAGGTGCGCGGCATGCGTTTCGCCCGCACCGATCTTGTCGACGGTCGCCTGCAAACCACCGGCGAAACTTTCGAGCTGGCCGCTGATGCGATCTTCAAAGCCATCGGTCAGGCCTTCGACGGCAGCGCCCTCGCCGACCCGTTGGCCCGTGAACTCAAGCGTCAGGGCGAACGCATCTACGTCGATGAAAACCTGCGCACCAGCATCCCCGGCGTGTATGCCGGCGGCGACTGCACCAGCCTCGATCAGGACCTCACCGTGCAAGCCGTACAGCACGGCAAACGCGCCGCCGAGGCGATTAATGCTCAACTGATGCTTAACGTGGAGGCTGCGTAAATGGCCGATCTGTCGATTGTCTTCGCTGGCATCAAAGCGCCGAATCCTTTCTGGCTGGCCTCTGCGCCACCGACCGACAAAGCTTACAACGTGGTCCGCGCCTTCGAAGCGGGCTGGGGTGGCGTGGTCTGGAAAACCCTCGGAGAGGATCCGGCGGCGGTCAACGTGTCGTCGCGTTACTCGGCGCACTACGGCAATAACCGTGAAGTGCTGGGCATCAACAACATCGAGCTGATCACCGACCGTTCGCTGGAAATCAACCTGCGCGAAATCACTCAGGTGAAGAAGGACTGGCCGGATCGCGCGCTGATCGTTTCGCTGATGGTGCCGTGCGTGGAGGAATCGTGGAAACACATTCTGCCGCTGGTGGAAGCCACCGGCGCTGACGGTATCGAGCTGAATTTCGGCTGCCCGCACGGCATGCCCGAGCGTGGCATGGGGGCGGCGGTCGGTCAGGTGCCGGAGTACGTCGAACAGGTCACGCGCTGGTGCAAGACCTATTGCTCGCTGCCGGTGATCGTCAAACTGACGCCGAACATCACCGACATCCGCGTCGCCGCCCGCGCCGCCCATCGCGGCGGTGCCGATGCAGTGTCGCTGATCAATACGATCAACTCGATCACCAGCGTCGACCTGGAACACATGGTCGCCCTGCCCACCGTCGGCAGCAAAAGCACCCACGGCGGTTATTGCGGCTCGGCCGTGAAGCCGATTGCGCTGAACATGGTCGCCGAAATCGCCCGCGATCCGCAGACCCAGGGCTTGCCGATCTGCGGGATTGGCGGCATCGGCAGTTGGCGCGATGCGGCAGAATTCATGGCGCTGGGCAGCGGCGCAGTGCAGGTGTGCACGGCGGCGATGCTGCATGGGTTCCGCATTGTCGAAGAGATGAAGGATGGGTTGTCGCGGTGGATGGACAGTCAGGGTTACGCCAGCATCGCCGAGTTTTCCGGGCGCGCGGTGGGCAATACCACGGACTGGAAGTACCTCGATATCAACTATCAGGTGATCGCCAAGATTGATCAGGACGCGTGCATTGGTTGCGGGCGTTGCCACATTGCTTGTGAGGACACTTCACACCAGGCGATCAGCAGTCTGAAGCAGGCGGACGGCACGCATAAATATGAAGTGATTGATGAGGAGTGTGTGGGCTGCAATCTGTGCCAGATCACGTGTCCGGTGGCGGACTGTATCGAGATGGTGCCGATGGAGACTGGGAAGCCGTTTCTGGACTGGAATCATGATCCGCGGAATCCGTATCACGTTGCGGTCTAGCCCCTCACCCTAACCCTCTCCCAAAGGGAGAGGGGACTGATTGGGGGATGCTTCAGAAATCCACCGACGTGAACGATTTGCTTTGAATCCATAGTCGAAACAGCCACAGGCTCGGACGGCTTTGAATCCGCAATCGACTCGGTTCTTCAGGTCGATGTAACTCGAAAGACACCTCGGTCGGCCCCCTCTCCCTCTGGGAGAGGGCTGGGGTGAGGGTCTGCTTCTAGGGCTCCAGCCCGATCCCACGCAATATCACACTCGTCACCGTCTGCACCGCCCGCTCAAACTGCATATCCGACAACGGCTGATGCTCATTCAGAATATTCACCTGATGATCAAAGTCGGCATAGTGCTGCGTCGACGCCCAGATCATGTACAGCAAACTCGACGGTTCCACCGGCAGAATCCGCTTGTCCTCGACCCACTGACGAATCTTCGCTTCCTTCATTTTCGCCCAGTCATACAGGCTGACATCCAGCGCCTCGCCCAACGTTGGCGCGCCGTGGATGATCTCGTTGGCCCAGACTTTCGAGCCGTACGGTCGGCTGCGCGAGTGGTTCATCTTGGCGCGGATGTAGCTGCTCAGCACCACGCGCGGATCGTCGAACATCTCAAAGCACAGCGCATCCTGTTTCCATACTTCCAGCAGATCGAACAGCACCGCGCTGTACAGCTCGCTCTTGGTGCTGAAGTAGTAATGCAGGTTGGAGCGCGGCAGTTGCACTTCAGCCGCGATGTCGGCCATGGCCGTGCCGCCGAAGCCTTTTTCGGCGAAGACTTTTTCCGCCGCGAGGAGAATTTTCTCGACGTTGTTGCGACGAATCTCGATCTTGTGATTGCCCATGAGGGCTCCCTGACAACAGCGTTGCCCAAGACTAGCATCCGCTCTGGTCCGCGGGCGACCGCTGCAAACAAAACTTCGTACTGGCGTGAGCGGATGGCTAAACTGACGCTTCTTCACTCCTGCCGCAGAGGTATTCGCGATGCTGTTCAAGAACGTCCTGACCACCACTGCCCTGCTCGCTTCGCTGTTCGCCGCATCTTCCGTATTTGCCCACGCCCACCTGAAAAGCCAGATCCCGGCCGCCGATAGCACAGTCGCAGCTCCCGCCGATTTGCGCCTGACCTTTTCCGAAGGTGTCGAGGCCAGTTTCACCAAAGTCACGTTGACTCGCGATGGCGCACCGGTCGTGGTCAAACCGCTGACCACCGAGGGCGACAAGAAAACCCTGATCGTTACCCCCGCAGCTCCTTTGAGCGCCGGCGAGTACAAAGTCGAATGGCACGCAGTGTCTGTCGACACGCACACAAGCGAAGGCGCCTACCAGTTCAAGGTGAGTCAGTAATTCATGAGTGAAGCGCTGGTGCTGTGCCGCTTTGTGCATTTCATCGTGGTGTTGATGCTGTTCGGGGCCTGGTTGTTCAGGCCGTTGCTGCTCAAGGATGAAGCGCCGCAAGTGGACCGGCACCTGGCGCGACTGGCGCGTTGGCTGGCGACTGTGGCACTGCTCAGCGGAATTGCCTGGGCGCTGTTGATCACCGCGAGCATGACCGGTTCGGCAGCGGCGGCGTTTGACCCAGACACGGTTGCGCTGGTGCTGGGCCATACGTTTTTTGGTCAGGTATGGCGCTGGCATCTGCTGATCAATGCCGCGCTGTTGGCGCTGTTGTTCACGCCTTGGCGTTCGAGCATGCCGTTGCGTTTGGGCTTGAGCGCATTGTTGCTCGCGACCCTGGCACCGGTCGGGCATGGTGCGATGCTCGATGGTTTGAGCGGGCAATTGCTGATTCTCAACCAGATCGTTCATCTGACCTGCGTGGCGGCGTGGTTGGGCGGGTTGTTGATGCTGGTGCTGGTGCTGATTCTGCGTCAGCCGACGGAGCCGATGCGTGAAATTTTGCGGCGCTTCAGCGGGATCGGTTATGCCTTGGTCGCAGGGTTGCTGATCACGGGGTTGATCAATGTGCGCGTGCTCACTGGCCAGTGGTGGCCGACGCCGCTGTTCAGCGGGTTTGCGTTGATTCTGTTGATCAAGGCGCTGCTGGTGTTGGCCATGCTCGGATTGGCGCTGTTCAACCGCTTGCGGGTTGAGGATTGCGAGCAGCGGATGGGCGCGCTCAGGCGCAGTGTGATGCTCGAATGGCTGCTGGGCATTGGCGCGGTTGCGGCTGTCTCGCTGCTCGGTACCCTGCCCCCGATGATCACAACCTGAAAATCAAAAGATCGCAGCCTTCGGCAGCTCCTACATGGGTAATCTGTAGGAGCTGCCGAAGGCTGCGATCTTTTGATCTTAATGGGGTTGGGTGTCGCCCGCTGCGGTGTCGATGCTGACCACCACCGACATCCCCGGCCGCAAACGCTCCTCTTCCTGCTGATCCGGATCGATGGTGATCCGCACCGGCACCCGCTGGGCAATTTTGACGAAATTGCCGGTGGCGTTGTCCGCCTGCAACAGGGCAAATTCCGAGCCCGTCCCCGGCGAAATATGCTGCACATGCCCGGTGAATCGGCGGTGATTCAGCGCATCGACGGTGAAGCGCACCGGTTGCCCGACGCGCACGTTATCCATCTGGGTTTCTTTCATGTTGGCGATCACCCATTTCTGGTTTGGCACCAACGCCATCAACTGCGCTCCGGAGTTGACGTAGGCACCGAGGCGCACGCCGATCTGCCCGAGCTGGCCGTCACGCGGGGCGACGATGCGCGTATTCGACAGATCAATCCGTGCCAGTTGCACCGCCGCTTCGGCGCTGGCCACGGCCGCCTCCAGCGAGCCACGATTGACGATCACCGTTTGCAGATCCTGACGGGCGATTTCCAGATTGGCCTTGGCTTGCGCGACCGCCGCAATGCTTTGCGCATTCGCCGCCAGCGCGACGTCCATCTCGCGCTTCGACACCGAACCGTCGCGTACCAATTCCTGATTCCGCCGCAGATCCGCTTCACTCTTGCGCAACTGCGCTTCGCTGTCGGCCTGCGCCGCCTGACGCAATTTGATCGTCGCCTCGGCGCTGTTGCGTTGCTGCACCACATTGGCCAACGCGGCTTTCTGCACCGCCAGTTGCGCCAGTGACTGGTCGAGTCGCTGCTGATAGATGCGGTCGTCCAGACGCACCAGCAAATCCCCGGCCTTCACGTACTGGAAATCCTGCACCGGGACCTCGTAAACATAACCGGCGAGTTGCGGGCCGATGATCGTCACCTGCCCGCGCACCAACGCGTTTTCGGTAGTCTCAACCGCACTGCTGAACGGCGGCAATTGCCAGGCATACAAAACGATCAACACGCCGACGATGGCAATCGCGGCAAAGCCCAGCGAAGAAATGATCCGCACGCGCAGCGAGCGCGGCTCGGTGTTCGGCGATGACGGCGGTGCCACACCCTCGGGCGTGGCGGCAATGGCATTGGTGGTTGTGGTGGTCGGTTCGGTCATGAAGAAGTGGCACCGCTCGAAGGTGTGGAAGGCGCGGGGGCGACGGCTTTGGTGGTGCTCATCAGCCACAGCGCACGAATGGACAGCCAGATCATGGTCAGCACAGCAATCACAGCGATCAACATGAACACATCGTTGTAGGCCAGTACATTGGCCTCACGGGTGGCGGCATTGGACAGGCTGCGAATACCCGCCAGATTGCGCAAACTCGGGTCGGCCAACAGCGAGCCATACGCCGAACCGCCGCTCTGCACACGCGCAGCCACCAAAGGGTCAGACAGCGTCAGGTGCTCAACGATTTGACTGGAATGAAATTTTTCCCGGACGATCTGAAAAGTGCCCAGAAGCGCCGCACCGAGCAGGCCACCGAGGTTGTTGCAGATCCCGAACAGCACGGAAAAACTCACCAGATTGCGCGGATTGGTCAGCACGTTGCGCGTACCGAAAACCATGGTCGGGCCGAGGAAAAACGTGCTGCCGAAGGCCAGCAGAAACTGGCTGAAGTAGAGGTTTTCCGGGCGGGTCAGGTTGTTGGAAAAGCTGTCCATCACCGACCCGGTGGCCATCAGTGCCAGCGAGATAATCAGCGGCATCAGCAGGTGTTTGGGGTCGATGGTCAGCGCACTGGTCAACAATCCCGCGACACTGCCGATCAGCATCACCACGTACAGGCTGTGCAGTTGCTCGTAGCCCATGTTCAGGTTCTGCATGAAACCGACCGCACCGGTGGACTGCTCCGAGGTGACCATGCGAATCAGGGTCACCGCCAGCGCCAGGCGGATCATCGTCCCGCTGCCAAGCCAGCGGGTCATCAGCAGCGGGTTGCTGCGGTTATGTTCGATGGCCAGACCGGCGAGGATCAAAGCAATCGAGGCAGCCAGCGCGTAGCCGATCCAGTTGGCCTCCAGCCACCAGTCAATCCGCCCCAGCGACAACACCGCACACAGCAGCGCCACGCCAGTGGCGAGAATGGCGAAGGTGAGAAAGTCGAGTTTTTCGAAGGTTTTGAAGCGGTCGCCCGGTGGCAACTTGAGCATCAATACGCAGCCCAGCGACAGCAGTGCCATGCCCAGTTCGAACAGATACAAGCCGCGCCATTCGGCGATCTGCAGCAAGTCTTCGGAAAATAATCGCGCCAATGGCAAGGCCAGTTGCGAGGTGCCGAGGCCGAGTACCAGCGCCTTCAGCCGCCACTTCGCCGGGAACGCCTGGACCATGTAATACAGGCCCAGCGAACTCAGCGCCGCGCCCACCATGCCGTGGGCCGCGCGCACCGCCACCGCGGAATTCAGGTCGTTGACGAACAGATGGCCGAAAGTTACCAACGCATACAGCACCAGAAACACTTCGGTGAATGCACGCAAACCGAACTGCTGACGAAACTTCACCAGCAACAGGTTCATCGACACGTTGGTCATCACATACGCCGCCGGCAGCCAGGCCATTTCCGCCGTGGTTGCGCCGAGTGCGCCTTGCAGATAAGGCAGGTTGGCCACCACCAGCGAGTTGCCCAAGCCACCGGTCACCGCCACCAGTAAACCGACCAGCGCATAGGCCAGGCGCTTGGGGTTGGAGTGCAACGGCGTCGAGGGGGAACCGGGCAGACTGGGCTTTTCGTGGGGCTGCCAGTTGCGCGGGGCGTATTGATCCATGGAAAGGCCTTGTGCGGAACGTGGGTGAAGTTTGCCGCAAATTCACCGGCAACACACATCCCATGGACAACACAAATCCTTGTAGGAGCTGTCGAGTGAAACGAGGCTGCGATCTTTTGATCCTGTTTTTTAAAAAGCCAGATCAAAAGATCGCAGCGTGCCGCAGCTCCTACAAAGTGATCTGCGTCGCGACGGCAAGTCATCGTATAACTTGCTGTTGACATTCCCGGAAAACCGAGGAAATATCCGCAACCATGTTGTACGACGACGTATGACAAATAATAAAAACAACAAACGAAACAGGGAGCGTCACAGTGAGCACACTCGTCTGCAGTTCCGTCCGCCCTTCCCGCTTTGCCACGCTTCGCCCGCGTTCCACCCTCGGCCTGATCGGCTGCAGCAGCCTCGCCCTTGCCTTACCGATGAGCGCCGATGCCGAAGGCTTTCTCGAAGACAGCAAAGCCACGCTGAACCTGCGCAATGCCTACTTCAACCGTAACTTCGTCAACCCGGCCAACCCGCAGGGCAAGGCTGAAGAGTGGACGCAGAACTTCATTCTCGATGCCAAATCCGGCTTCACCCAAGGCACGGTCGGCTTCGGGCTCGACATCCTTGGTATGTACTCGCAGAAGCTCGATGGCGGCAAAGGTACGGGCGGTACGCAACTGTTGCCGATCCACGATGACGGGCGTCCGGCCGACAATTTCGGACGGCTCGGCGTGGCGTTGAAGGCCAAAGTCTCCAAGACTGAATTGAAGGTCGGCGAATGGATGCCGGTGCTGCCGATCCTGCGTTCCGACGATGGCCGCTCGCTGCCGCAGACCTTTCGCGGCGGCCAGATCACCTCCACCGAGATCAATGGCCTGACTGTCTACGGTGGCCAGTTCCGTGGCAACAGCCCGCGCAATGACGCGAGCATGGAAGACATGTCGATGAACGGCCGCGGCGCGTTCACTTCCGACCGCTTCAACTTCGGCGGCGGCGAATACACCTTCAACGACAAGCGTACCCTCGTCGGCGTGTGGTACGCCGAACTCAGCGACATCTACCAGCAGCAGTATTTCAACCTCAGCCACAGCCAGCCGTTGGGCGACTGGACCCTCGGCGCCAACCTCGGTTTCTTCACCGGCAAGGAAGACGGCAGCGCCCAAGCTGGCGACCTCGACAACAAAACCGCGTTCGCCCTGCTTTCGGCCCGCTACGGCGGCAACACCTTCTATGTCGGTCTGCAAAAGCTCAGTGGCGACGACGCGTGGATGCGGGTCAACGGCACCAGCGGCGGCACCCTCGCCAACGACAGTTACAACGCCAGTTATGACAACGCCAAGGAACGCTCCTGGCAGTTGCGCCACGACTACAACTTCGTCGCCCTCGGTGTTCCGGGCCTGACCCTGATGAACCGCTACATCAGCGGCGACAACGTGCACACCGCCACCACCAATGACGGCAAGGAATGGGGCCGCGAGTCGGAACTGGCCTACACCGTGCAAAGCGGCCCGCTGAAGAATCTCAACGTGAAATGGCGCAACGCGACGATACGCCGGGACTTCAGCACCAACGAGTTTGACGAGAACCGGATCTTTATCAGTTATCCGATTTCGTTGTTGTAAAGCCAGTCGTCACACCGAGTTTCCCTGTGGGAGCGAGCCTGCTCGCGAAGGCGGCGTGTCAGTCGATACAAGAGTTGCCTGGACCGGCCTCATCGCTGGCAAGCCAGCTCCCACAGGATTTTGTGGTGAATGCGGTAATTGAAAACAACGCTGATACCTGTGGGAGCTGGCTTGCCAGCGATGGCGGCGGCAGATTCAGCATTGATGTTGATTGGCACACCGCTTTCGCGAGCAGGCTCGCTCCCACATGGGATTGCATTGCAAATACGGAACGGTGGTGATCGAAAAGAGAACCGGGCCTTCCGTCATTTACACCAAAAGTCGCGTTGACAAGTTCCGGAAACCCTACCGATACTTCAGCTAAGTCATACGACAACCTACAACAAACCTAATAACAACGTGTAAGGGCTTGCCATGACGTCTACCTCTACTCCCCACGCCCCGTTCAACCGCCTGCTGCTGACCGGCGCTGCCGGTGGCCTGGGCAAAGTCCTGCGCGAACGTATGCGCCCTTATGCCAATGTGCTGCGCCTGTCAGACATTGCGACCCTCGCCCCGGCCGTCGATGATCGCGAAGAAATCGCCCCTTGCGATCTGGCCGACAAACACGCCGTGCATCAACTGGTCGAAGGCGTCGATGCGATCCTGCATTTCGGCGGCGTCTCCGTCGAGCGGCCCTTCGAAGAAATCCTCGGCGCCAATATCTGCGGCGTGTTTCACATCTACGAAGCGGCGCGCCGGCATGGCGTGAAGCGAGTGATCTTCGCCAGTTCCAACCACGTCATCGGCTTCTACAAACAGGACGAACCGCTCGACGCCAGCTCCGCGCGCCGCCCGGATGGCTACTACGGCTTGTCCAAGTCCTACGGCGAAGACATGGCCAGTTTCTACTTCGATCGCTACGGCATCGAGACCGTCAGTATCCGCATCGGCTCCTCGTTTCCCGAGCCGCAAAACCGCCGGATGATGCACACCTGGCTGAGTTTCGACGACCTCACGCAATTGCTCGAACGCGCGCTATACACGCCGAACGTCGGCCACACCGTGGTCTACGGCATGTCCGCCAACAAGGACGTCTGGTGGGACAACCGCTTCGCCAGCCACCTCGGCTTTGAGGCGAAGGACAGCTCCGAAGTGTTCCGCGAAAAAGTCGAGGCGCAACCGATGCCGGCCGCCGATGACCCGGCGCGGATCTATCAGGGCGGCGCGTTTGTCGCCGCAGGTCCGTTCGGCGACTGATCACCCTGACAACGACGCGAAGGAATGAGTATGCAAGCCGAATTGATCGTCGATGCCCGCAACGCCGTGGGCGAAAGCCCGGTCTGGGTGCCGCAGGAAAACGCGCTGTATTGGGTGGATATTGCCAACGGCGGGCTGCAACGCTGGAGCGCCGACACCGGCCACGTGCATGCCTGGAAAACCCCGGAAATGCTCGCCTGCATCGCCCACCATAGCGGTGGCGGCTGGGTCGCCGGCATGGAGAGCGGCTTTTTTCATCTGCACCCGCACAGCGACGGCAGCCTCGACAGCGAACGGCTGGCCAGCGTCGAGCACAGTCGCGCAGACATGCGCCTCAACGATGGTCGCTGCGACCGACAGGGCCGTTTCTGGGCCGGCAGCATGGTGTTGAACATGGGCCTGAGTGCGCCTGAAGGCCGGCTCTACCGCTACGGCGCCGGGCAGTCTGGCGTGATCGAAACGCAGCTCGACGGTTTCATCGTGCCCAACGGCCTCGGCTTCAGCCCTGACGGCAAGACGATGTACCTGTCCGATTCGCACCCCGACGTGCAACTGATCTGGGCGTTCGATTACGACACCGAGACTGGCACGCCGTCGAACCGTCGTGTGTTCGTCGACATGAACCACTTCCCCGGGCGGCCAGATGGCGCTGCCGTGGATGCTGAAGGTTTCTACTGGATCTGCGCCAACGACGCCGGCCTGATTCACCGCTTCGCGCCGGACGGTCGTCTTGATTTCTCACTGGAGGTGCCGGTGAAAAAACCGACCATGTGTGCCTTCGGCGGCAGCCGCATGGACACTTTGTTCGTCACCTCGATTCGTCCCGGCGACGACCACGATCCGCACTCTCTGGCCGGTGGCGTATTCGCCCTGAACCCCAATGTCAAAGGCCTTGCGGAACCCTTGTTCAACGATTTGCTTTAAACCCTCTGCTGCACCGCTGCGCCTTGAACACAACAATAACAAGACTGGAGACTCACCCCCATGTACTTCAAACGCACCTTGCTGGCCGCTGCAATCCCGCTGATGTTTACCTTCACTGGCGCCGCTCAGGCCCTGCAACTCAAATTCGCTGACATTCATCCCGCCGGTTATCCAACCGTGGTGGCCGAAGAAAACATGGGCAAGACCCTGACCAAGGAAACCAACGGCGAGCTGACCTTTCAGTACTTCCCCGGCGGTGTGCTGGGTTCCGAAAAGGAGGTCATCGAGCAGATGCAAGTCGGCGCCGTACAGCTGTCTCGCGTCAGCCTGGGTATCGTCGGCCCGGTGGTACCGGACGTGAACGTGTTCAACATGCCGTTCATCTTCCGCGACCATCAACACATGCGTAACGTCATCGACGGCCCGGTGGGCGACGAAATCCTCGACAAAATCACCAACTCCGAATTCGGCTTGGTGGCCCTGGCCTGGATGGACGGCGGCACGCGCAACGTCTACACCAAGAAACCGGTGCGCAAGCTCGAAGACCTCAAGGGCATGAAAATCCGCGTGCAAGGCAACCCGATGTTCATCGACATGATGAACGCCATGGGCGGCAACGGCATCGCCATGGACACCGGAGAGATCTTCAGCGCCCTGCAGACCGGCGTAATCGACGGCGCGGAAAACAACCCGCCAACCCTGCTCGAACATAACCACTTCCAGAACGCGAAGTACTACAGCCTCACCGGTCACCTGATCCTGCCAGAGCCGATCGTGATGTCGAAAATCACTTGGGAAAAACTGACCCCGGATCAGCAGACGCTGGTCAAGACCGCCGCCAAGGCTGCCCAAGCCGAAGAGCGCGTGCTGTGGGACAAGAAGTCCGCTGCCAGTGAAGAAAAACTCAAGGCCGCCGGCGTCGAGTTCATCGAGGTCGACAAGAAACCCTTCTACGACGCCACCGCTCCGGTGCGGGAAAAGTACGGCGCGAAGTACGCCGACCTGATCAAGAAAATCGAAACCGTTCAGTAACGTCTCCCGCTCCGTCCTCATGAACAAGGCCCGGTGCGCCCGATGACTGCGGCGCGCCCGGTTACGGTGGAACCCGATGAAGAATCTACTGCTGCGTATCAACGACAAGATCTACATGACGTGCATCTGGGTCGCCGGCCTTTCTGTTCTGGCGATCTCCCTGATGATTCCCTGGGGCGTGTTCGCCCGCTACGTGCTGGGCACCGGCTCGAGCTGGCCCGAGCCCACGGCGATCCTGCTGATGATGGTGTTTACCTTCATCGGCGCCGCCGCCAGTTACCGCGCCGGTGCGCACATGGCCGTGGCCATGCTCACCGATCGCATGCCTCCACAACTGAGATCTGCAGCGGCGATATTTTCACAACTGCTCATGGCGGCGATCTGCATCTTCATGACGATCTGGGGCGCCAAACTGTGCATGTCCACTTGGAATCAGTTCATGGCTGCTCTGCCCGATCTGCGGGTTGGCGTGACCTACTTGCCCATTCCCGTGGGCGGTTTGCTGACGCTGATTTTCGTGCTGGAAAAACTCTTGCTCGGTGATCAGAGCAAACGGCGGGTCGTGCAGTTCGACCTGGTGGAAGAAAGTGAAGGTGCCGCTTAATGGACGCTTTGATACTGCTGGGCAGTTTTATCGTATTGATCCTGATCGGCATGCCCGTCGCCTACGCACTGGGCGCCGCCGCGCTGATCGGTGCATGGTGGATCGACATCCCGTTCCAGGCGGTGATGATCCAGGTCGCGTCAGGAGTGAACAAATTCTCGCTACTGGCCATTCCGTTCTTCGTGCTGGCCGGTGCGATCATGGCCGAGGGCGGCATGTCTCGCCGCTTGGTGGCGTGTGCCGGGGTGCTGGTGGGGTTTGTGCGCGGTGGCCTGTCACTGGTCAACATTGTCGCCTCGACCTTTTTCGGCGCGATCTCCGGGTCGTCAGTGGCCGACACCGCGTCGGTGGGTTCGGTGCTGATTCCGGAAATGGAACGCAAGGGCTATCCACGGGATTTCTCCACCGCCGTGACCGTCAGCGGCTCGGTGCAAGCCCTGCTGACTCCGCCAAGCCATAACTCGGTGCTCTACTCCCTGGCCGCCGGTGGTACGGTTTCGATTGCCTCGCTATTCATGGCGGGCATCGTGCCGGGCTTGCTGATGAGCGCCTGCCTGATGGTGCTGTGTCTGATTTTTGCGAGAAAACGCGATTATCCCAAGGGTGAAGTGATCCCGATGCGCCAGGCGTTGAAAATCGTCGGCGAAGCCCTCTGGGGCCTGATGGCGATGGTGATCATCCTCGGCGGCATCCTCTCGGGGATCTTCACCGCGACCGAATCGGCGGCGATTGCCGTGCTGTGGTCATTCTTCGTCACCATGTTCATTTACCGCGACTACAAATGGAGTGAACTGCCGAAACTGATGCACCGCACCGTGCGGACGATTTCGATCGTGATGATCCTGATCGGTTTCGCCGCGAGCTTCGGCTACATCATGACCCTGATGCAGATCCCGGCGAAGATCACCACGCTGTTCCTGACCCTGTCGGACAACCGCTACGTGATCCTGATGTGCATCAACGTCATGCTGCTGTTGCTCGGCACGGTGATGGACATGGCGCCGCTGATCCTGATCCTGACGCCGATCCTGATGCCGGTGATTCTCGGTATCGGTGTGGATCCGGTGCAGTTCGGCATGATCATGCTGGTCAACCTCGGGATCGGGCTGATAACACCGCCGGTAGGCGCGGTGCTGTTTGTCGGTTCGGCGGTGGGCAAGGTCAGCATCGAGAGCACTGTGAAAGCGCTGCTGCCGTTTTACGCGGTGCTGTTCCTGGTGTTGATGCTGGTGACCTACATTCCGGCGATTTCGCTGTGGTTGCCACATCTGGTGTTGTAAGCGGTTAATGGATCGCAGCCCTCACGGGCTGCGATTTTTGCTTTACGCCCGCAACAACATATACCCCGCCACCACCAGACAGACACTGGCAAATCCCACCTGCAACGCCCGCGCCGGCACCCGCGCACAGAGCTTGCGCCCAATGATCATGCCGACAATGCTGGCGACGATAAACGCCGCGCCCTGCGCATCAATCCGCACACCGGCGTGAAACGAGCCGATCACCCCGATCGCCGAGATCAGACTGATCACCATCAACGACGTCGCGACAATCCCGCGCATCTGCACGTCAGTCAGTTGCTTGAACGCCGGCACGATCAAGAAGCCGCCACCGACCCCAAGCAAACCGGACACCACCCCGGTAATCGCGCCCAACGCCGCCAGCGTTGCGGTGCATTTGGCAGTCCAGTCGAAGCGCCCGGTGTCTTCATTGAGCATGCAATTCTTCTGACCCCAACTGGCATGGCCATGATCACTCGGCCCTTCCTGCTGACGCTCGCGGCGCAGCATGCGCCAGGCCACCATGACCATAAGCAGACTGAACAGGATCATCAGGATTTTCTCCGGCAACTGGTGCGCGAAGTAAATGCCCAACGGCGAAAACACCGCGCCGAGCGCGGCAATCAACAACGCCGCACGATAGCGCACCAGGCCATGACGCAGGCCATCGATCGCACCGACCGCCGCCGCACTGCCCACCGCAAACAACGCCACCGGCGCTGCCTGAGTCATCGTCCAGCCGAGGCCGAGGACCAGCGCCGGCACCGCGAGAATCCCACCGCCGGCCCCGGTCAAACCGAGCACCAACCCCATCACCACACCAAACAGGCTTGCCAGCAACATAGGATGTTCTCAGTCGACTTTGGACAGGCCGGTCAGCCACTCGCGCCCTTTGAGCATGCCGTTCCAGTAGAACCACGGCAGCAGCGTCGCCTTGAGCAACCACGCCGAGCGCCGCGCCACGGTCGGGTCCAACGGGAAGGTCGGCAGCAACTTACCGGCATAACCGAACTCGGCGAGGATCACCTTGCCCTTCTCCACCGTCAGCGGGCAGGAACCGTAACCGTCGTACTTCAGCGGCAGCGATTGTTGCTTGCGCAGGGCCAGCAGGTTTTCCGCGACCACCACGACTTGTTTACGCACTGCTGCGGCGGTTTTCGCGTTGCTGGTGCCGCAGATATCACCCAGCGCGAACACGTCTGGATAACGCGGATGCTGCAGGCTGTGCGGATTGACTTCACACCAGCCGGCCGCGTCGGCCAAGGGACTTTGCGCGATGAAGTCCGGCGACACCTGCGGCGGCACCACGTGCAACAGATCGAAGGTTTTCGCTACGCGGCTGACGTTGCCGTCGGCGTCCTTGATCTCGAACCAGGCGGTTTTCGCCGGGCCGTCGACCTTGACCAGATTCGAGTTGAACGCCAACTGCGCGTTGTATTTTTCGATGTACTTCATCAGCGGCGGCACAAACGTCGCCACGCCGAACAGTGCGGCGCCAGCGAGATTGAATTCGACATGGATGTTGTTCAACACGGCGGTTTTACGCCAGTGATCGCAGGACAGGTACAGCGCCTTTTGCGGCGCACCGGCGCATTTGATCGGCATCGCCGGCTGGGTGAACAGCGCTTTGCCGCCGCGCAGTTTCTGCACCTGATCCCAGGTGTACTGCGCGTGCTGATAGCTGTAATTGGAGGTGACGCCGTGCTGGCCGAGGCTCTCTTGCAAGCCTTCGATCTTCTCCCAGGCCAGACGCAGGCCGGGGCAAACAATCAGGTTTTGATAGCTGACTGTGCGTTGATCGTTGAGGGTGAGCTGGCGCTTGTCCGGGTCGATCGCGGTGACTGCCGCTTGCAACCAGTTCGCTTGCCGGGGCATGACCTTGTTCATCGGCCGTGCGGTGTCTTTGACGTCGTAGGCGCCACCGCCGACCAGCGTCCACGCCGGTTGGTAGTAATGCTGGGCACTCGGTTCGATCACGGTAATTTTCAGCGCAGGGTCACGCTTGAGCAGGCTGGCGACAAAACCGATACCGGCCGTACCGCCGCCGATGACCACGATGTCTGCACTGATGGATGGGCCCCAGTGTTGATCGTTCATTGCTTGTTCCTTTTGCTGCACGCAAGGATTTCTCAGCCTTCACACAAATCCATTGTAGGAGTGAGCCTGCTCGCGATAGCGGTGGGTCAGCCATATCTTTATTGACTGATACACCGCTATCGCGAGCAGGCTCACTCCTACAGGGGTTGTGTGTTGGCTGGCATTTATTGATGGCCGAGACTTTTCAGCACGGCGCCGCAATACAACCCGGAAAGCGTTTTCATGACCTGGATGACTTCCGGACTGGCAAGGCCGTAAAAAATGTATTTGCCTTCACGACGGGTCGCGACCAGTCCCTCATCACGCAGGATGCCCAGTTGCTGGGACAGCGTCGGCTGGCGCACACCGGTCATTTTTTCCAGTTCGCCGACGTTGCGCTCACCCTGAGTCAGTTGACAGAGGATCAACAGGCGATCCTCATTGGCCATGGCCTTGAGCAACGCACAGGCCTTGGAGGCCGAGGCGCGCAGTTGGGCGACTTCACATTCGGTCAGACTGGATTGCATTTGCACGATGCCTTCAAGGTCACTTAAGCTGCGAACATTATGTTTTTAGATAAAGTGTTGCAACCCATTTTCCTCGTTCAGGTTGGTGTCCATGCCCGCGCAGATTGAAGCTTTCCTCGACCCCGCCTCCTCGACTTACAGCTATGTGGTCTATGAAGCCGACGGCGGGCAATGTGCAATCGTCGATCCGGTGCTCGATTACGACGGCGCCGCCGGGCGCACCTGCACCGCCCAGGCCGACAAAATCATCGCCTTCGTTCGCGCCCACAACCTGCAAGTGCAGTGGCTGCTGGAAACCCACGCGCACGCTGACCACCTGTCCGCCGCGCCGTATCTGCGCCGAGAGCTGGGCGGGAAAATAGCTATTGGTGAATCGATCAGCAAAGTGCAGAACGTGTTCAAGGCGCTGTTCAATCTGGAGCCGGAGTTCTGCGTCGACGGCTCGCAGTTCGATCACCTGTTTGCGCCGAACGAATCATTCCGGATCGGCAATCTCAAGGCTACGGCCCTGCATGTGCCCGGGCATACGCCGGCGGACATGGCCTACTTGATCGACGGCGAACAGATTCTGGTGGGCGACACCCTGTTCATGCCTGATGTCGGCACCGCGCGTTGCGACTTTCCCGGTGGCAATGCCCACCAATTGTTCAACTCGATTCACAAACTGCTGGCCTTTCCGGCCAGCGTGAAACTCTACGTTTGCCACGACTATCCGCCCGAGGGTCGTGAGTCGCAGTGCCAGACCACTGTCGGTGAGCAGCGCAAAGGCAATATTCATGTGCATGACGGGATCAATGAAGCGGCGTTCGTCGAGATGCGCACCAAACGTGATGCCGGGTTGGGCATGCCGACTTTGCTGCTGCCGGCGATTCAGGTGAATGTGCGGGCGGGGAATCTGCCGGCGGCTGAGGACAATGGCGTCGTGTATCTGAAGATCCCGATCAACAAGCTTTAACATCAAAAGATCGCAGCCTGCGGCAGCTCCTACAGTTGGAACGCGTTTTCCCTGTAGGAGCTGCCGCAGGCTGCGATCTTTTGATCTTCACGTCCCCAACGTCAAACCGTTCGCCGGCAGCGGCAATGCAGTTTTGTATCTCACCTGCTTCAGCGCAAAACTCGACCGGATATTCGCCACACCCGGCACTTTGGTCAGGAAGTCCATCATGAAGCGCTCAAGCGACTGAATCGTTGGCACCAGGACCCGGATGAGGTAATCCGGGTCTCCGGCCATGAGGTAGCACTCCATCACTTCCGGGCGATCGGAGATCGCCTCTTCGAAATGCTGCAGCGCTTCCTCGACCTGCTTTTCCAGGCTGACGTGAATAAACACGTTCACATGCAGCCCCAGCAGATCAGCATCCAGCAGCGTGACCTGCTCGCGAATCAGCCCTAATTCCTCCATCGCCTTGACCCGGTTGAAGCACGGTGTCGGCGACAGATTGACCGAGCGTGCGAGGTCGGCGTTGGTGATGCGCGCATTCTCCTGAAGGCTGTTGAGAATGCCGATGTCGGTACGGTCCAGTTTGCGCATGAGACAAAACCACCTGTTTTTTATGTTTATGCAGAATTTCTATCTGCAAATCATCTCCAGCGCAACGAAACAGAGATAAATATTCTTCTTGCCCGGGCCTATGATTGTTGTAGGACAAGATTTCTTCTACCGAAGAATGACTGCCAGCTCACTACAAGAAATTCACAAGATCGAGCGTAGAAGCCATGACCCAAGCGTATGAACCGCTGCGTCTGCACGTCCCTGAACCCTCGGGCCGTCCAGGCTGCAAAACCGACTTTTCCTACCTGCATCTGACCGATGCCGGTACGGTGCGCAAACCTTCCATTGACGTCGAGCCTGCCGACACCGCCGACCTGGCGCGTGGGCTGATTCGCGTGCTCGACGATCAGGGCAACGCCCTCGGCCCCTGGGCCGAAAACGTCCCGGTCGAGATCCTTCGCAAGGGCATGCGCGCCATGCTCAAGACGCGGATCTACGACAACCGCATGGTGGTCGCCCAGCGTCAGAAAAAAATGTCGTTCTACATGCAGAGCCTCGGCGAAGAAGCCATCGGCAGTGCTCAGGCATTGGCCTTGAACATCGACGACATGTGCTTCCCGACTTATCGCCAGCAAAGCATCCTGATGGCCCGCGAAGTGCCGCTGGTCGACCTGATCTGCCAACTGCTGTCCAACGAGCGCGATCCGCTCAAGGGCCGCCAGTTGCCGATCATGTACTCGGTCAAGGACGCCGGTTTCTTCACCATCTCCGGCAACCTCGCCACCCAGTTCATTCAGGCCGTCGGCTGGGGCATGGCTTCGGCGATCAAGGGCGACACGAAAATCGCTTCGGCGTGGATCGGTGACGGCGCTACCGCCGAATCGGACTTCCACACCGCCCTCACCTTCGCCCACGTTTATCGCGCGCCGGTGATCCTCAACGTGGTGAATAACCAGTGGGCGATCTCGACCTTCCAGGCCATCGCCGGTGGTGAAGCCACCACCTTCGCCGGACGCGGCGTCGGTTGCGGCATCGCCTCGCTGCGCGTGGATGGCAACGACTTCTACGCGGTGTACGCCGCTTCTGCCTGGGCTGCCGAACGCGCCCGCCGCAACCTCGGCCCGACCATGATCGAGTGGGTCACCTACCGCGCGGGCCCGCACTCGACTTCCGACGATCCATCCAAATACCGCCCGGCCGATGACTGGAGCCACTTCCCGCTCGGCGACCCGATCGCCCGTCTCAAACAGCACCTGATCAAGGTCGGCCACTGGTCAGACGAAGAGCACGCCGCCGTCAGCGCCGAGCTTGAAGCCGAAGTGATTGCCGCGCAGAAACAGGCCGAACAGTACGGCACCCTTGCCGGCGGCCAGATTCCAAGCGCCGCGACCATGTTCGAAGACGTTTACAAAGAGATGCCGGAGCACTTGAAGCGCCAGCGTCAGCAGTTGGGGATCTGACATGAACGATCACAACAACAATATTCAGTTGGAAACCGCCATGACCACGACCACCATGACCATGATCCAGGCCCTGCGCTCGGCCATGGATGTGATGCTTGAGCGTGACGACAATGTGGTGGTGTTCGGTCAAGACGTCGGCTACTTCGGCGGCGTGTTCCGTTGCACCGAAGGCCTGCAGACCAAGTACGGCACCTCGCGCGTATTCGACGCCCCGATCTCCGAAAGCGGCATCGTCGGCGTGGCCGTGGGCATGGGCGCTTACGGTCTGCGTCCGGTCGCCGAGATTCAGTTCGCCGACTACGTCTACCCCGCCTCCGACCAAATCATTTCCGAAGCGGCGCGCCTGCGTTATCGCTCGGCCGGCGAGTTCACCGCGCCGATGACCCTGCGCATGCCTTGCGGTGGCGGCATCTATGGCGGTCAGACCCACAGCCAGAGCATCGAGGCGATGTTCACTCAGGTGTGCGGCTTGCGCACGGTGATGCCGTCCAACCCGTATGACGCCAAAGGCCTGCTGATCGCCTCCATCGAAAACGATGATCCGGTGATCTTCCTTGAGCCGAAACGCCTGTACAACGGCCCGTTCGACGGCCACCACGACCGCCCGGTAACGCCGTGGTCGAAACACCCGCAAGCCCAGGTCCCGGACGGTTACTACACCGTACCGCTGGATGTTGCTGCGATTACCCGTCCGGGCAAGGACGTCACCGTGCTGACTTACGGCACCACCGTTTATGTCTCGCAAGTCGCTGCCGAGGAATCCGGCGTGGATGCTGAAGTTATCGACCTGCGTAGCCTGTGGCCGCTGGACCTGGAAACCATCGTCAAGTCGGTGAAGAAAACCGGCCGCTGCGTGGTGGTTCACGAAGCCACCCGCACCTGCGGTTTCGGCGCCGAACTGGTGTCGCTGGTGCAAGAGCATTGCTTCCATCACCTGGAAGCGCCGATCGAACGCGTCACCGGTTGGGACACCCCCTACCCGCACGCGCAAGAGTGGGCGTATTTCCCAGGGCCGTCCCGAGTGGGCGCAGCGCTGAAACGGGTTATGGAGGTCTGAATGGGCACGCACGTTATCAAGATGCCGGACATCGGCGAAGGCATCGCAGAAGTAGAACTGTCGCAGTGGCACGTCAAGGTTGGCGATCTGGTCGTTGAGGATCAGGTGCTGGCGGACGTGATGACCGACAAGGCGATGGTCGATATTCCATCGCCGGTACACGGCAAGGTAATTGCCCTCGGTGGTCAGCCGGGTGAAGTGATGGCGGTTGGCAGTGTGCTGATCAGCATTGAAGTTGAGGGTGCTGGCAACCTGAAAGAGTCCGCCGCTCCTGTTGTTACGAAAGAGCCTGTTGCGCCGAAAGTTGAAGCGGTTGTTGAGAGCAAACCTGCTCCAGCCGCCCCACGTCCGGCTCCTGTTTGCCAAGGCCCGATGGTTGCCCGCGAAGCGGATGAGCGCCCACTGGCCTCCCCGGCCGTGCGCAAACATGCGCTGGATCTGGGCATTCAACTGCGTCTGGTGCGCGGTTCCGGCCCGGCCGGTCGTGTGCTGCACGAAGACCTTGAAGCCTATCTGGCGCAAGGTCAGTCCAACGCTTCGGCACCAGTGGCCGCCGCTTACGCCCAGCGTAACGACGAAGAACAGATTCAAGTCATCGGCATGCGCCGCAAGATCGCCCAGCGCATGCAGGACGCCACTCAGCGTGCCGCGCATTTCAGCTACGTCGAAGAAATCGACGTCACCGCGATTGAAGAACTGCGCGCGCATCTCAATGAAAAACATGGCGCCAGCCGTGGCAAGTTGACCTTGCTGCCGTTCCTCGTTCGCGCTCTGGTCGTTGCCCTGCGCGACTTCCCGCAGATGAACGCACGTTACGATGACGAAGCCCAGGTCATCACCCGTCTCGGCGCGGTGCATGTCGGCGTCGCCACACAAAGCGATGTTGGCCTGATGGTGCCGGTGGTGCGTCACGCCGAGGCGCGCAGCCTGTGGGACAGTGCTACAGAAATCTCGCGTTTGGCCAACGCCGCGCGTAACGGCAAAGCCAGCCGCGATGAGTTGTCCGGCTCGACCATCACCCTGACCAGCCTCGGCGCGCTGGGCGGCATCGTCAGTACGCCAGTGCTGAATCTGCCGGAAGTAGCGATCGTCGGCGTGAACAAAATCGTCGAACGGCCAATGGTCGTCAAAGGCCAAGTGGTGATCCGCAAGATGATGAACCTCTCCAGCTCGTTCGATCACCGCGTGGTCGACGGCATGGACGCGGCGCTCTTCATCCAGGCCATTCGTGGCTTGATCGAACAACCCGCCACTTTGTTTGTGGAGTAAGGCGCGCATGCAATCTCTGAACACTACGCTGCTGATCATTGGCGGCGGCCCCGGCGGCTATGTAACGGCGATCCGCGCCGGACAACTGGGCATCCCGACGATTCTGGTCGAAGGCCAATCGCTGGGCGGCACCTGCCTGAACATCGGCTGCATCCCGTCGAAAGCGCTGATTCATGTGGCTGAGCAGTTTCACCAGACCCGGCATCACAGCCAGCATTCGGCGCTAGGCATCAGCGTTTCGGCGCCGACGCTCGACATCACTAAAAGCGTCGAGTGGAAGGACGGCATCGTTGATCGCCTGACCACCGGCGTCGCTGCACTGTTGAAGAAGAACAAGGTTCAGGTCATCAACGGCTGGGCCAAAGTCATCGACGGTAAAACCGTGGATGTCGGCGACACGCGCATCCAGTGCGAGCATCTAGTGCTGGCCACTGGTTCGACCAGCGTCAATCTGCCGATCCTGCCGATTGGCGGGCCGATCATCTCCTCCACCGAAGCGTTGGCGCCGAAATCCGTGCCGAAACGTCTGGTCGTGGTCGGCGGTGGTTACATTGGTCTGGAACTGGGCATCGCTTATCGCAAGCTCGGTGCCGAGGTCAGCGTGGTTGAAGCGCAGGATCGAATCCTGCCGGCATATGACGCTGAACTGACGCAACCGGTGCATGACGCGCTGAAGCAACTGGGCGTGAAGCTGTACCTCAAACACAGCGTGCTGGGTTTCGATGGCACCTTGCAGGTGCGCGATCCGGAGGGCGAAACCCTGAACCTGGAAACCGATCAGGTGCTGGTCGCCGTCGGCCGCAAACCGAATACCCAAGGCTGGAACCTCGAAGCGCTGAACCTGGATATGAACGGTTCGGCGATCAAGATCGACAGTCGCTGCCAGACCAGCATGCGCAACGTCTACGCCATCGGCGATCTGAGCGGCGAGCCGATGCTGGCCCACCGCGCCATGGCTCAGGGCGAGATGGTTGCCGAGTTGATCAGCGGCAAAACCCGTGAATTCAACCCGACTGCGATTGCTGCCGTGTGCTTCACCGACCCGGAACTGGTGGTGGTCGGCAAGACCCCGGACGAGGCCAAGGCTGCGGGGCTGGACTGCATTGTTTCGAGTTTCCCGTTCGCCGCCAATGGCCGGGCGATGACGCTGGAGTCAAAAAGCGGCTTCGTGCGCGTGGTCGCTCGTCGGGACAACCATGTGATTGTCGGTTGGCAAGCGGTGGGCGTTGGCGTGTCGGAGTTGTCGACAGCGTTTGCGCAAAGCCTGGAAATGGGCGCGCGGCTGGAAGACATCGGCGGCACGATCCATGCGCATCCAACCCTGGGTGAAGCGGTGCAGGAAGCGGCGTTGCGTGCCCTGGGGCATGCGTTGCACCTGTAGCTGCGTTGATCGTTCCCACGCTCTGCGTGGGAATGCAGCCGGGGACGCTCTGCGTCCCAAAAGCCGAACGCGGAGCGTCCGATGAGGCATTCCCACGCAGAGCGTAGGAACGATCAAGCGTGGGAACGATCAGTGGAGCGAATTCCGGCTGCGAAACCGCTCAAGAATGAAGTATTGTTGTGCCCATCCAAAAAACGTCAGAAGCCTTGAACCGTTTCGGCGGTTGTTCAGTGATAGAGGGTGTCATGGGTAACGAAAGCATCAATTGGGACAAGCTGGGTTTTGACTACATCAAGACCGACAAACGCTATCTGTCGTACTTTCGCGATGGCGAGTGGGACAAAGGCACCCTGACCGAAGATAACGTGCTGCACATCAGCGAAGGCTCGACGGCCCTTCACTATGGCCAGCAATGCTTCGAAGGCATGAAGGCCTATCGTTGCAAGGACGGCTCGATCAATCTGTTCCGCCCGGACCAGAACGCCCTGCGCATGCAACGCAGCTGCGCGCGTCTGCTGATGCCGACGGTCGACACCGAGCAGTTCATCGAAGCCTGCAAAGCCGTGGTTCGCGCCAACGAACGCTTCATTCCGCCATACGGCACCGGCGGCGCGCTGTACCTGCGTCCGTTCGTGATTGGCGTCGGTGACAACATCGGCGTGCGCACTGCGCCCGAGTTCATCTTCTCGATCTTCTGCATCCCGGTCGGCGCCTACTTCAAGGGCGGCCTGACCCCACACAACTTCCAGATCTCCAGCTACGACCGCGCCGCCCCACAAGGCACCGGCGCAGCCAAGGTCGGCGGCAACTACGCTGCCAGCCTGATGCCGGGCTCGAAAGCCAAGAAAGCCAACTTCGCCGACGCGATCTATCTGGACCCGATGACCCACACCAAGATCGAAGAAGTCGGTTCGGCCAACTTCTTCGGGATCACCCACGACAACAAGTTCATCACCCCGAACTCGCCGTCGGTTCTGCCAGGCATCACCCGCCTGTCGTTGATCGAACTGGCCAAGACCCGTCTGGGCCTGGAAGTGGTTGAAGGTGATGTGCTGATCGACAAGCTGTCGGACTTCAAGGAAGCCGGTGCTTGCGGTACAGCTGCGGTGATCACCCCGATCGGTGGGATCAGCTACAACGACCATCTGCACGTGTTCCACAGTGAAACCGAAGTCGGCCCGGTGACCCAGAAGCTCTACAAAGAGCTGACTGGCGTGCAGACCGGCGACATCGAAGCGCCAGCGGGCTGGATCGTCAAGGTTTGATCTGACGGCAATTGATGTAGAAAAGCCCTCCACCGAGTGATTGGTGGGGGGCTTTTTTATGGCGTTTGGCGGGGATTGTTGTGTAGGGCTTGAGATCTTTTCCCCCTCACCCCAGCCCTCTCCCCCAGGGGGGCGAGGGGGAAAGGGAGCCGATCTATGTGGTATTCAAAATCTGAGTTCGACGCGGACTTTCAGGTCGATGGATCAAGTCCAAACACCTCGGTCGGCCCCCTCTCCCTACGGGCGGTCCGACGTTTCGGGAGGGCTGGGGCGAGGGTATGCTTTTAGCTCTTCAAGGCAATCCGTTTGCCTGCACGGTTGGCAATCCCACTCGCCTGCCCATTCTGCTGCTTCCCCATCCGCGCCTGCGTAATCAACCCGGGAATCAACTCCCCCTCCGGCAGATTCTTCCAGAACCGCGCCGGCAAATGCCCCTGCATGACCTTCTCGTTCAACCGCGCTGGATTAAAGATGTGGCTGTAATAGGTCAGCCAAAGATCACCATGAGGATCGTCGACATTCTGCGCCAACTGCTGCCATTCCAGCGGGCATTGACGCTGATGGATCAATTGCTCGCCATCGTAATAGACCCCGTCACGCGGGGTGGCGATCAACCAGCGATGGCGACCCATCCGCCCAATAAAATGCTCACTGGCGCTGTGCAGAATGTCATGGGCCGGCTCATGCCACGCCACGTATTGCGGGCCTGCGCTGGATGACGGTCGCTCGATGAAACGCACAAACGCATGCAGATGATGAGCTTCCCGATGCACTTGTTTGATCCGCCGCTGCAACTCACTACCGAGTTTGTCACCGGCCATCATCGCCGTACGGTCACCGTGGCTGACGCGCCACAACACTTCATACAACAGGCTCCAGCGTTGATCACCGCGATAACGCGAGGCCTGTTCCAGGGTGTCGAGCAGCGCGCGCGGAATACGTGCCTGAAATGGCCCCTGCCCTTCAGGCACCGGCTCATCACTGGCAAACAGATCACCCACACCTTGCGAGGCCCAGCTCACCAGACTCGGATCGACTTCATGGCTCAGCAGCCAGCGCGCCTGCTGGCGCCAGGTGTCGAACAGGTCGTCGCAATCGAGATTGATCATCCCCACAACCCCATCTGCTGCGGCATCGGCCGGTCACGCAATTGCTGATAAAGCATATGGCTGGTGACCTCGGCCTGCTGCGGGTGATAGTCGCTGGTGATGATGAACGGCTTGGCCTTGGCCAGCACGCAGCGCATGCGCGCGACGTCTTCGTAACGGATGCGCCGCTGGCGGCGCAGCTCGACTAGACGTTCGGTGGTGCGCAAGCCGATGCCGGGAATACGCGCAATCAGGGACGCTTCGGCCCGGTTCAGATCGAGCGGAAACACTTCGCGGTTCTGCAACGCCCAGGCCAGTTTCGGGTCGATGTCCAGCGCCAGATTACCCGGCCCCTTGAGCAATTCATCAGCACTGTAGCCGTAGCTGCGCAGGAGAAAATCGGCCTGATACAAACGGTGTTCGCGCATCAGCGGCGGCGCGGCCAGCGGCACGCTTTTCGGGCTGTCGGGAATCGGGCTGAAGGCCGAATAGTAGACCCGGCGCAGACGGAAATTGCCGTACAAGGCCTGGGCGCTGTGAAGGATGGTGCTGTCATCGGTGTCGTCGGCGCCGACAATCAACTGTGTGCTCTGCCCGGCCGGGGCGAACTTGGCGGAGCGCGGTTCGTTCAACACGGTCTGCACGCCAGTGTAGATGGTGTTCATCGCCTGTTTGATCGAAGTGATGTCCTTCTCCGGTGCCAGCACTTGCAGGCTGGCATCGGTCGGCAGTTCGATGTTGACGCTCAGGCGATCGGCGTAGCGGCCAGCCTCTTCAATCAATGCCGGATCGGCTTCGGGAATGGTCTTGAGATGGATGTACCCGCGAAACTCATGCTCTTCACGCAGCAGCTTCGCCACCCGCACCAGTTGCTCCATGGTGTAGTCCGCCGAACGAATGATGCCGGAACTGAGAAACAGCCCGCTGACGCAGTTACGCCGGTAGAAATCCATGGTCAGCGCCACGACTTCCTCGGGGGTGAAACGAGCGCGCGGAACATCGCTGGAGCGGCGGTTGACGCAATACTGGCAATCGTAAAGGCAGAAATTGGTCAGCAGAATCTTCAACAACGACACGCAGCGCCCGTCCGGCGTGTAGCTGTGGCAGATGCCCATGCCATCAGTCGAGCCCAGCCCGCTCTTGCCCTCGGAGCTGCGCTTGGGCGCGCCGCTGCTCGCGCAGGAGGCGTCGTACTTGGCGGCGTCGGCGAGGATGCTCAGCTTGTCGATGATTTGCATGGCGCGGGCTCTATACTGTTTGTATATACAGTATAGAGTCGACAGCGGTGATACAAGGTGGCAGATGCGCCCCTCGTCGGTCAGAAGCTGAAAATCAAAAGATCGCAGCCTTCGGCAGCTCCTACAGGGATTCGGTACGGTCGGAATTTATCGGGTGGGCACGCTTTACGGCTGGCTGCGATCTTTTGATCTGCCCGTCTACCGGCCACTCAACGCCAAACCGCGCACCGATCTCCTTGCGCCCCGCCGCCGTCAACGCCAGCGCCCGACTGTCCAGATCCTGGGTCACCCACTTGCGCTTCAACGCGGTCTGCAACAGCGCCGCCCCCAGCGAACCACCGAGATGCGGCCGGCGCATGCTCCAGTCCAGGCACCGACAGGCAAACTTGCGGCGCAGGCTGGTCAAATCCTGCACGTCTATTCCCAAACCAAGAAACAACGCCTCGCCGGTGTCACTCAAACGATACGCCTGCTCGTCGCTTGCCACCAACCAACCAGCCTCGAGCAAACGGTCGTGCAGCAACACCGCCAGCGTCCCGGCCATGTGGTCGTAGCAAGTGCGGGCGAATTGCAGGCGATCCGGTGTGTGCGCCTTGAACGTCGGCGCGGCGTTCTGGCCAATCACCATCAACGCTTCCAGCGCCTGCGCCACGCGCTGATCGGCGAGGCTGTAATAGCGATGACGGCCCTGCACGTGCAGGCGCACCAGAGCCAGGTCCTTGAGTTTCGCCAAGTGCACACTGGCGGTCGAGGCGCTGACTTCGGCGATGGTCGCAAGCTCAGTGCTGGTACGGGCGTGACCGTCCATCAGCGAGCAGAGGATTTTCGTTCGCGCCGGCTCGGCGATGGCGGCGGCCACTTGGGAAACGCCGATGTCTTGATGCTCTGCGTGCATAGTTCGCTCCCGGACGAATCATCGTCGTTGCGCAGTGGAGATAGTAGCAACACTTTCCCCGCCGACAAGGATGCAAACCATGAACCCGATCAGCGCCGCAACGCACGCCGATCCTTATCCCTACTACGCCGAACTGCGCGCAGCAGGTGGACTGACGTTTCATCCGGATCTGAAACTGTGGGTGGCCAGCAACGCCCGGGCGGTTTGTGCGGTGTTGGCCCACGCCGATTGCCGGGTGCGTCCGGCGCAGGAGCCGGTGCCCAAAGCGATTGCCGAAAGCATGGCCGGCAAAGTCTTTGGCCAACTGATGCGCATGAATGACGGCGAACGCCAGCGCTGTCCGCGTTCGGCCATCGAGCCTGAGCTGGCAGCGCTAGACCTTGAACCAATCAATGCTTTGGTCGCCGCACGACTGATCACAGCGGATACCGACGGTCTGTACAAAGCCATGTTCCGTGGCCCTGTGTGCGTGGTCGCGGGACTCTTGGGATTCACACCGGCGCAAGCGCGGGCGATCAGTGAATTGACGACGGACTTCGTCGCCTGCCTGTCGCCGTTGAGCAATGATCTGCAATTGGCCGCAGCGGACGCGGCGGCCGAACACCTGCGCGGCTACTTCATCGAGTTGCTCGCCGAACCCGCCAGCGACTTCCTCAGCGCGATCCAGCAGCGCTTCACCGGCGATGAGGAAACCTTGATCGCCAACCTGATCGGCCTCTGTTCACAGACGTTCGAAGCCTGCGCAGGCATGATCGGCAATACGCTGCTGGCGCTACGTCGGCAGCCAGCGTTGCGCGGCGAATCCATCGAAGCACTGCTCAGCGAAGTCCAGCGCTTCGACCCGCCCGTGCAGAACACCCGGCGCTTTGTCGCCGCGTCCTGTGAGATTGCTGGAGTACGTGTCGAAACGGGCGATGTGATTCTAGTGCTGCTGGCCTCGGCCAATCGAGATCCGGCGCTCAACGAACAGCCGGAGGAATTTGTGCCGCAGCGTGCCGACCGCCGCAGTTTCAGTTTTGGCAGTGGCCGGCATGAGTGTCCGGGGCAAGCGCTGGCGATGAGTATTGCCGGGGCGACGGTGAGGGAAATACTTGGGCGAGGCATCGATCTGAATCGCTTGAACTGGCACTACCGGCCTTCGCTCAATGGGCGCGTTCCAATGTTTAGCGATGTCGGCGCCTGAAACTCCGCATTCGCGAGGAGGCTCGCTCCCACAAGGTTACGAGGTGTACACACTGTTGAAATCACCTTGGAAACTGTGGGAGCGAGCTTGCTCGCGAAGAGGCTAGCCCAGTCACTGCAAAATATGGCTCAAACCGCCCACTGCAAAATCAACCAGCTGTTAGCGCCGCTGATCACCACAAACAACCCCCACGCCAACACCCGTGTCGGCCAGCGATTCACAAACGGCCCCATCAGTTGTTTGTCGTTAGTCATTCGAATGAGTGGATACAAGGCAAACGGCAACTGCAGACTCAACACCACCTGACTCAACACCAGCAACTTGCCGATCGCGTTATCGCCCATCAGCCACACGCCGACGAATGCCGGAATCAACGCCAGTCCGCGAGTAATCAAGCGCCGCTGCCAGCACGGGATCCGCAGGTTCAGATAACCCTCCATGATCACCTGGCCGGCGATGGTGCCGGTGAAGGTCGAACTCTGCCCCGATGCCAGCAGCGCGACGCCGAACAACACGCTGGCCAGCGCGCCGCCCACCAGCGGGTCTAGTAAGTGGTAGGCGTCCTGAATATCCACCACCTCGGTGTGCCCGGACTGGTGAAAAGCCGCCGCAGCGAGAATCAGGATCGCCGCATTGACCAGCAACGCCAGCGCCAGCGAACCGATGGTGTCGATACGCGCCAGTTTCACCGCGTCCTGCTTGCTGGCGAGGTCCTTGCCGATCATCCGCGTCTGCACGATCGAGGTGTGCAGGTAGAGGTTATGCGGCATCACTGTCGCACCGAGAATACCGATGGCCAGGTACAACGGCGCCGCTTCGCCAATCGCCGCCAGCGACGGTTTGAAACCTTGGGCGACGTCCGGCCAGTAGGGTTTGATCAGCAGCAGTTCAACGAAGAAACACACGCCAATGGTCGCGACCAATACCAGCATGATTGCTTCCAGACGGCGGAAGCCGCGATTTTGCAGGGCCAGCACCAGCAAGGTGTCGAACGCCGTCAGGGCAATGCCGAAGGTCAGCGAACAGCCGAGCAGCAAATGGAACGCCAGCGCACACCCAAGCACTTCGGCCAGATCGGTGGCGATAATCGAGATTTCCGCCAACACCCACTGCAAGCGCGCAGTCGGCGTGCTGTAGCGCTCGCGGGACAGTTGCGCCAGATCGCGCCCGGTGGCGATGCCCAACCGCGAACACAGGCATTGCACGACCATGCCCGCCAGACTCGCCAGCAACACCACAAACAACAGGCTGTAACCGAACCGTGAACCGGCCTCGATGGCGGTGGCCCAGTTGCCCGGATCCATGTAACCGATAGACACCAGCAACCCGGGGCCGGCGAAACGCAGCACGCGTTTGAAGAACGAGGCATTGGGATCTACCGCGACACTGCCAGCCACTTCCGGCGGGCAAAACGGCGCGGTGGCGATTTTGGGCAAGCTGAATTTCACGCACACATCCAGAAACAAATCGGAAAGACGCAGCTTAGACGTTTCAGCCGAAGCCTAGAAGATCAAAAAATCTATCGACTCACACCCAACAACTGCTCACGCAACTCGGGATTGCGCGTACGCGGATCGAGCCAGATATCAAAAAACGCCCGGGCAAACAGCGGGTCATCGATCTCATGCTGTAATTGCTGGCCGACAAAAAACCGCGCGCCCTGCCCTGGCAGATAGACCCCAGTAATCCGCGTGCCAGCCTGCACATCGACGAACGATTGCTGCATCTGTACCTGCCAACCGGCCAATTGCGTCGGGCTGACGCTACTCCCTGACAGTCGTTTGATTTCATCGACGCTGGCCTTGACCAGGTCGTCGCGAGAAATCTTGCGACGGTAAATCAACTCCAGCGCAAACGGCTGGTCGTCGTCCAAGGGCCGCGCGGCGCTCCACAGGCGTGCGTTGTAGACATCGAACCCGAACACGCTGAAATCACCGGTGCCGATGATCTGCGCGCCGGGCACGGCGTCCTGCCAATTGGCCCAGGTCGGCGTCAGCAACAACGCCCACAAGCCGATGCCGCAGCATCCTCGCACCAGCTTCGGTGTTCTTCTCATCGCGGCATCGACTCCGGTAAACCCTGATACACACAGCATAGCCGGGTATCACCCTCGATAGTTTGTATACAAAAACTGCGCACATAGGCAGCAATCGCCGATCGACAATGCTACCGTGGCCTACCCTCAACGGACGGAGACACCTGCGTGCTGATCCTCAAACTGCTGCTGATTCCCGGTTTTCTGCTGCTGATTTCCCTGGCAGGCAAACGCTGGGGGCCGAGCGTAGCCGGGTGGCTGTCGGGATTGCCGGTGGTGGTCGGGCCGATTCTGTTTTTCCTCGCCATCGAGCAGGGTCCGGCGTTTGCCGCGCAATCAGCGGTGGCGGCGTTATCGGCGATGTTCGCGATGATTGCGTTCTGCATCACCTATGCGCAGGTCGCGCAACGGGCGAACTGGCCAGTGGCACTGCCGGCGTCGCTATCGGTGTGGGCCGTCATCGCGGGGGTGTTGTCACTGATCCCGGCGTCGCTGCCGTTTTCCGTGGCGGTGGCGGCAATTGCGCTGCTGACATCGCCGTATCTGTTCCCTACGGTGCAACCGGTGTTGAACGGCCCGGCGCCGAAGTCGGACAAACTGATCTGGCGGATGATCGCCGGCGCCGCGTTGACCCTGGTGGTGACGATGCTCGCCAGCACCGTCGGCGAGCGCTGGAGCGGTTTGCTCGCGGTGTTCCCGGTACTCGGCAGTGTGATGGCGGTGTTCTCGCAACAAACGCGCGGCCCGGCATTTACCGCCGCATTGTTACGGGCGACGGCGACCGGCATGTATTCGTTTTCGGCGTTTTGTCTGGTCTCGGCGCTGACCTTGCCAAGCATGGGGCTGAGTGGATTCGCCGTCGGTGTCGCGGTGTCGGTGGCCATGCTCGGCGTAACCAAACGCCTGTTGGCCCGTCCGTTGGCGAAAGCGCAGGCGCAGTAACCGCTCAGACGATTCGCGCTGGAACGCCCGCCCTCCTCCGTGGGATGATCGCCCGCCTCGCGCGACCATCCACCGGAGATTCACATGTCATTGTTGAGCAAAAAAACCGTCGTCCTGCTGGTGGCGGCCCTCGCCGGTTTCGGCGCCCTTCACGCGCAAGCGGCCAAGGAAAAAGCCACCGCCGAGAAAGTCTCGATGCTCGATGGCAAGTTCACTTTTGTGCTGCCTAAAGGTTTCATCGCCGACCCGCTGCCGGCCAGCCCGAGCGGGACCAAGGGCACGATGTACACCAACGAGGCCACAAAAACCGTGGTCATTACCGCTGAAAACCAAATCCCCGAAGGCCAGCACGTCAAGGACAACGACGGCCAGTTCCTCGACAGCACCGTCTCGAGCTTCATCGACGACCAACGCAAGGCCCTGCCGGACTTCAACAAACTCAGCGAAAAAAGCCTGACCCAGAAAGGCACCGGCCTTGGCCTGCGTCAGGTCGACAGCACCGCGACCCAGGGCGGTGGCCAGACCCTCAACACTACGCTGATGGCCGGCTCCGGCACGAAGATGGCGTTGGTGCAGGTGATCTCCCGCGCCAGCGACAAGAAAGGTCACGATGCTTTGGTGAAAACCATCCTCAAGGATTGAGCTGCTGCAGCCAGCCACTCAAGTCGCGCAGCTCGGCCGCACTGATACTGTGGCCGACGCCGGGATAGGCATGGAACTGCGGCTTGTAACCGAGTTTCTGTAGTTGCGTGTTGGCCTCGGTGCCGTTTTTATACGGCACCGGATCATCGGCGGTGCCGTGGCCGATAAAGATACTCAGCGGCAACGGCTGCTGCTCGCCTTTGAGTTCAGCTTTCAACACTGGCAATAAACGCCCGCTCAACGCAGCGATCCCGCCGACAGCGACTGGCGGCCGCAGCCCCACTTCGTAGGTCATCATCGCGCCCTGGCTGAAACCGATCAGGTACACCTTGCTCGGGGTGGTGTGATATTTCTGCGCCGCTTGCGCGACAAAATCGCGCAGTTTCTGGCCACTGACCTTCAGATCATCGGTCTCGCCGTTGTAGGCACCTTCGCCTTTCTTGCGAAACCACTGGAAACGTCCTTCGCCCAACGACAACGGCGCCTGCACCGACAGGTAGTTGTATTGCGCCGGGAGCTGGAATTTCATGCCGATCAGATCGGCTTCGTTACTACCGTAGCCGTGAAGAAAAATCACCAACGGACGCGCCTCGGCGTCGGCGTGCACCTGTTCGATGTACTTGAGCGGCAGATCGGATTGCAGCGTGGTTTGCGCCTGCACGGCGCTGGACGCCAGTAGGGTCAAGAGAGCAAAGACCTTCAACATAGAGCCTTCCTTCACGGAGTGTCGGGTTCGGGGGGGAGCCTAACATCCTGCGGCGTGGATCCAAATTCGGTGGTGCTGTCGATGCCGCCATCGCTGGCAAGCCAGCTCCCACAGGATTTGTGTGAACACAATGTTTGTGAACACCTTCAATCACTGGGGGAGTGTCGGGTTCGGGGAGAGCCTAAAATCCTGCGGCGTGGTTCCAAACTCAATGGTGTTGCTGATACCGCCATCGCTGGCAAGCCAGCTCCCACAGGATTTGTGTGAACACAATGTTTGTGAACACCTTCAATCACTGTGGGAGCTGGCTTGCCAGCGATGAGGCCGTCAGATCCAATGAAGGGCTATCAGCAGTGTGCCGCCGATGGCCCCTTCGCGAGCAAGCTCGCTCCCACATTGGAAATGCATTCCCCTGTGGGAGCGAGCTTGCTCGCGAAAGGGCCGGTGAATCCCGTGAAGATCCGTCAGTCGTTGGTCAGTTTCCCAGTACGAAACGCCACCCGCCCCGCCACTTTCGCCTGCCAGATCCCCGGCTCGGTGTAACGCCCGCGATCAAGCGCAAACAACACGCCACTGGTGCCCGCGCGCACGGTGGTGACGCGATCCTGCAACGGATCCACCACCTCAAACAACGCATCGCCCTGCTCCACCCACTCGCCAGCATTGCGCAGGAAACTCACCACACCATGGTGCGGCGCGAACAGGTATTCGGTGCCCTCGAACGGCAGGCCTTCGCAGCACTCGCTCGGCGCTGCCGGCCACTCGCCGCTGATGAAACCCTGCTCCGCGAGGAAGCCGAGAATCGCCTCACAATTGGCTTGAGCCTGATCGACCCGGGTATCGCCCATGCTACCCAGTTCCAGCGTGGTCGCCAGATTCGCCGCCGGAATCGCGGCATTCGGGAATGCCCGCGCCAGACGCAACCACGGCGTCGAGCAGGATTCATCGAACGAGCTGCCACCGGAATCTTCACACAGCAGCGCCACGCCGGCCTTCAAGCGCGCCGCCAGCGATTGCCACTGTGGCCAGTGCTGCGGCAGCGCGTACAAGTGAATCGCCGCGTCGAAATCACAATGCAAATCGAGGGTGATGTCGGCATCGCAGGCATGGCGCAGCAACAGGCGATGCAAGGCTTCCAGTTGCGAGGCCGGTGCCGGCAGTTCATCGAATACCTGGCCCATGGTTTGGCGGATCAGTGCAACGTTGGCCTCGGCATCAGTGCCCAGACGCTCACCGATCAACGCCCCGACCGGCGCGCTGAGTTCGACGAAGGCGCGGTTGAAATTCTTGCCGCTGCCCAGTTCGAAGCGACCCATGTGCGCGCCTTGCACGTGTTGATCGAGGCCGATCGGGTTGGCCACTGGCACCAATTCGATCACGCCCTGCAAACGGCCTTGCTGCTCGAGTTGGTTGAGGCGTTGCTTGAGTTCCCACGCAGTGCGCATGCCCGGCAGTTCATCGGCGTGCAGGCTGGCCTGGATGTACACCTTGCGTGGGCCGGCGCCATAGCGGAACACACTTAGCGAACGTTCGCTGCCCAAGTGGCTCCAGGGCAGAACATGGTCGATGCGTCGCATGGGTAACTCCTCAATATCTGGATCACAAAGATCCCCTGTAGGAGTGAGCCTGTTCGCGATAGCGGTGGGTCAGCCAACACATTCATTGAATGACACACCGCTATCGCGAGCAGGCTCACTCCTACAAGGGTCTCATCACAATTAGAGCGCAAAAAAAGTGGCCACCGCGCAAACGGGGCCACTTTCTTCTACGGCGTATTAATGGCCGTACACATCAAAGTCGAAGTACTTGTCCTGGACTTTCTTGTACTCGCCATTGGCGCGGATTTCAGTGATGGCTTTGTTGAATTGCTCGGCCAGCGCGGTATCGCCCTTGCGCACTGCAATGCCGGCGCCGCCACCGAAGTACTTGGCGTCTTCGTAGGTTGGGCCAACGAATTCAAAACCTTTACCCGCGTCGGTTTTCAGGAAACCGTCGCTCAGGTTGACCGAGTCAGCCAGCATCGCGTCGATACGTCCGGAAACCATGTCGAGGTTGGCTTCCTGTTGCGAGCCGTAACGCACCAGGTCGATCCCGGCTGGCACCAGCACTTCGGTGGCGTAACGGTCGTGGGTGCTGGCACGCAGCACACCGACTTTCTTGCCCTTGAGCTCGGTCAGCGGGTCTTTGACACCGGAGCCTTCCTTCATCACGAAGCGCGCCGGGGTGTGGTAGTACTTGATGGTGAAATCGACGTTTTTCTTGCGGTCGTCGGTGATGGTCATCGACGACAGAATCGCGTCGATCTTCTTCACTTTCAGCGCCGGGATCAGGCCATCGAATTCCTGCTCGACCCAAGTGCATTTGACTTTCATCTGCGCGCACAGCGCATCGCCGATATCGACGTCGAAACCGGCGAGTTTGCCGTCAGGGGTTTTCATCGAGAATGGTGGGTAACCGGCTTCGATACCGATGCGGATCGGCTTGGTGTCTTCGGCCACAGCGGTCAGGGACAACATCGACAGTGCCAGGGCACCGAACATCACTAGCTTCTTCATTTATAACTCCTGTGTGCGGAGGCTTTTATTGGCAGCTTTCGATTCAGCGTTCGGTCATGGCCAATTGGCTACAAAAACCGAAGTGGCCGGCAGTCTATGGCGGCGCGCACAGGGTAAATTGTGTTTAAGCGACAAATACTTATGAAAGATCGGCGCACCGATTGACCGGGGTCAACGGGTGCGCCGTCGTGGTGCAAAGGCTGTAGGACAAGCGCATTTCCAGCGCAGAAAAACGCTGACTTCCCTGTAGGAGCTGCCGCAGGCTGCGATCTTTTGATCTGTTTTTTTAACCATCAAGATCAAGAGATCGTCCGAACGCGGCCCGAGCCTGCGGCAGCTCCTACAAGGGGATCAGCATTCGCAGCCGATTGCGGATTTGGCCGCAGGCGTCAGGCTCAGTTGAAAACCTTCATCCAGCCATCCAGTAACGCCGCCAATCATCTCCTTGACCGGGTAACCCAACGCCGCCAGTTTCACCGCTGCCTTGTTCGCGCCATTGCAGTGCGGGCCGGCGCAATAGACCACGAACAGCGTGGTTTTCGGGTAGCTGGCCAGTTCCGCGGCCGTCAGCAAACGGTTCGGGATATTGATCGCGCCCGGCACATGCCCGCGCTCAAAGGCCAGCGGACCACGGACATCGACCAGGACAAAATCGATCTCGCCAGCCTCCTGGCTACTGAATACGTCGGAACAATCGGTTTCGAAGGTCAGACGATTACTGAAGTGCATCAGGGCGATCGCCGACGGCGCCGCAGGGATGTCGCGAACCAGACTGACCATGGGTGTTGCTCCTTTATCTGAACGGGTGTGAACAGACTTTATCGAGCCGCCGCTTGCGGCTACAGTGGCGCACAAGACACTCACCGGGAATTTTCCGCCAAATGCCGACATCACCAGGTTTGGTCGCAATTCTGGCCTACGACGGCCTCTGCACATTCGAGTTCGGCATCGCCGTGGAGGTCTTCGGCCTGACCCGGCCGGAGTTCGATTTCCCGTGGTACACCCACGCCATTGCGGCGGTCGATCAAGGCCCGATGCGCGCCTTGGGCGGCATTCAGGTGCTGGCCGATGGCGGTCTGGAATTGTTGGCCGAGGCGCGCACCATCATCATTCCCGGCTGGCGCGACCGCAACGCGGCGGTGCCTCCAGCATTGATCGACGCGTTGTGTCAGGCCCATGCCCGGGGCGCGCGCTTGCTGTCGATCTGCTCCGGTGTATTTGTGCTGGCGGCCACCGGTTTGCTCGATGGCCACGGCGCCACCACCCATTGGCGTTACACGGCGGAACTGGCGCAGCGCTTCCCGGCGATTGCTGTCGATGCCGATGTGCTTTACGTCGATTCCGGTCAGTTGATCTCCTCGGCCGGCAGCGCTGCCGGGATCGATGCCTGCCTGCATCTGGTGGCGCGGGACTTCGGCACGCAAGTCGCCAACTCGGTGGCGCGGCGACTGGTGATGTCGCCGCAACGCACCGGCGGCCAGGCGCAGTTCATTCCGACACCGGTCAGCCTGACGCCGCGCAATGATCTGTCGCGGGTGATGCAGTGGGCGCGCGAGCGTTTGCATGAACCGCTGGAGGTGCGTGATCTGGCCAGTGAAGCGGCGATGAGTGAGCGCACGTTTCTGCGGCGGTTTACCGAGGCCAGTGGGCAGTCGCCGAAGGCGTGGTTGCAGCACGAACGGTTGGCGCGGGCGCGGGAGTTGCTGGAGAGTACGCCGCATAACACCGAGCAGATTGCCGAGCGTTGCGGTTATCGGTCGGTGGAGAGTTTTCGTGTGGCGTTTCGCGGCGTGGTAGGTGTGCCGCCGTCGGTGTATCGGGAGCGGTTTGGGCGGGGCGTGAGGGTTGAATCCTGAGGTGATTTTGAAGGCTCCTTCGCGAGCAGGCTCCCTCCCACAGTTTGGAATGCGTTCCCCCTGTGGGAGCGAGCCTGCTCGCGAAGGCGCGCAGTCAAACGCAGCATCATTTAGACATCAGCCACAAGGCTACAGCGCCTTGCGCCTTTGCCTACAACTACGCCAGAATCCGCCGGCTTGTGCGGCTTGGGGGCTGCCGGTAACTTGGTTCGCGTCACTGAATGTTCAGTGATCGGGTTTAGTCGCTCGGTTTCATCTCTAGCTTGCAAGCAGTTATTCAGTCTGGCATTTCCATGCCTGCACTCAATGGCGGCTATGCGTAGGGCGCTTTCGAGCGCGCCGGTTTAGCTAGGAGTCCGGTCGACTAACCTGCGTATAGCTGCCACCCAATGTTTAGTCGCAAACGGTGTCAGCCTCATTGAGGTTTCCTAGCATATGTTCAAAATCACGCCAAATCCGCCCGAAACAGACGCGGAAATCGATCCAAATCCAACGTCCCCCTACTCCACACCAGGTTCCAGAAAACTCCACGAAGCCGCCGAACGCGCCCTCGACCACTACTTGAAACCCACACCGCCTTCACCACCACGCAAACCCAGCACCATGTTCCTCGTCGACCCCAACACCGGCGCCGAAGACCTCATGGCCCATGCCTGCGAATCCATGGCCTCGGCCAGCATCATGCTCAGCGACTTCGCCGCCCTGCTCGACTCGCCCTACCGCAACACCGTGCTCGGCATCCAGCAAGTGGTCATGCTCGGCGAACTCGCGGTCAACCGCGCCCTCGACAAAATCGACCCCGCCCTGAGGCAATAAACATGTCCAACAAAACCGATGCACAAGTCGTCGCAGCACTGGTGGCCATGGGCTTCAACGAACGGGACGGACGCTGGGCACAAAACGCCTGCCTGGTGCTCTTCGAAAGCGAACGCGAATCCATCGTCGCCTCCGCCGTCACCGCCCTTCCCCAACTCGATGAACTGGAAATCGACGCCGTCCTGCCCGCACTGCGCCGCGTAACCCGCCGGTTCCCCTCACTGCAAAGAACCGTGGCCGACACACTCGCCGAAATGGCCCACGCAGCCTGATTGACCGCGTGATCGTTCTTCGCGAGCAGGCTCGCTCCCACAGGTGTTCGCGGTGACTCGCGGCATTCGAGTACACCGCCGACCCAATGTGGGAGCGAGCCTGCTCGCGAAAGCGGTCTTTCTGCATCGGACGCGTGAGTCACGACGCTCGAAAATCCGCGAGGATAAAGGGTGTGTGGTCACGCAAGTAAACGTCGACATCGTCCAGCGAGTGCAACGCTTCACTGGATGACTCCACGCGTTCTTCATCGTCATGACGAATGACCGTGACGAAAAAGGTATCTTCCTGCCGGACCAAAGTCGCGGTGCGTTTGACTGGCCGCCCATCCTCCTGAGCAAAGGACATCGCACGTAACGTTTCATTTTGCAGAGTTTCAGACACGTTTGCTTTGAGAGCCTTGCGTTTGGCGAGCAGTTCTTTCGCGACTACCCAGCTGCCAACTGCAGCGGCAGCGGAAACGAAATACATGTAGTTGTAGGTCGATCCTCTGCGCGAGGCATGCCTCTCCACCAGCCAATCGGCAACTTGTGAAACCCACTGCCACACATCCATCGCGTTTATTCCCAAGCGTAAAAAAAGATCCGGTTTCAGTCCTCCCGCGTCAGCACTTCCAACAACTCAATCTCAAACACCAGATTCGAATTCGGCGGTATCTTGCCCATCGTCCGTTCGCCGTACCCCAAATGCGCCGGCACCAGCAATTTGCGCTTGCCCCCCACCTGCATCCCCATCAAGCCCTGATCCCAACCCTTGATCACCCGCCCGGTGCCAATCACGCACTGGAAAGGTTTGCCACGGCTGTAGGAAGAATCGAACTCGCTGCCGTCTTCCAGCCATCCCGTGTATTGGGTGGTGATCAGCGCACCTTTGACGGCGGCTTTGCCTTCGCCGGCCTGAAGATCGATTACCTGCAGTTCATCATTCATAACATTCACTCTATTGTTCAGCCGGCCGCCGTTTTCCCAGAAATGCCGGGGATTGGCAACCTGCCAGCGCAGATCAACATGGTATCCGAACCGAGTAATGAAGCATTAACATAGCCAACCGCCACTACCCCACGGATCGACCCGCCATGCTGGCAGCGCCCGAATGACTCTGTTCTGGATCAGCCTTGCCGTGGGCGCGATCATGCTCGCCGTCATCGCCCTGCTGCTGTGGCGCGAACGCGGTTTGCGCAGGCAGCTCGCGCAGTACCGTGATCTGCTGAGACGGGCCGCCGATGGCCAACACATTCAGCAGGACGGCGACGTCGAGCGTTTCAAGCGTAGCCAGTACTTTGCGCGTATCGGCACTTGGGATTGGGAAGTCGACACGGATCGGCTGTACTGGTCAGATGCGATTTACGGCATGTTCGGGTTCAAGATCGGCGAAATCACCCCGTCCTATGCGTTGTTCTGTTCCTGCGTCCATCCGGACGACCGCACCAAGGTGCGCGAAGGCGAACTGCGCTGCCTGGAGACTGGCGAAAACCACGATGAGGAGTACCGCGTGGTCTGGCCCGACGGCACGATTCGCTGGCTGCGGGAAACCGGCAACGTTGTACGCAACGACCACGACGCGGTGGTGAAAATGATGGGCGTGGTGCGCGACATCACCGAAGAAAAAGCCTCGGCCAGCTACCTGCAACACCTCGCCCACTTCGATCCGCTGACCGGCCTGCCCAATCGCCTGGTGCTGGAACAACGCTTGTCCGAAGCGCTGGATCACGCGCGACAGTCCGAGACACGCGTCGCACTGGTGTTCGTCGACCTCAACGGTTTCAAAACCATCAACGACCGCTACGGCCATGCCGCTGGCGACCGGGTGCTGATCACCATGGCCACGCGGCTGAAACGCATCCTGCGCGCTACCGATACCGTCGCGCGCATTGGCGGCGATGAGTTCGTGGTGATCCTGCAAGACCTGGCGCCGAGCCTGAGTTTGCAGGACGAAGCGCGCAGCATCTGCCAGAAAATCTTCATCGAACTGTCGCCACCGATCAGCATCGGCAACGACCAGCGCCATATCGGTACCAGCCTTGGCGTGGCGGTGTTTCCGGATCATGCGACGGCTATGGATCGCTTGCTGCACATTGCCGATCTGGCGATGTATGAGGCCAAGCGCAGTGGCAATAATCAGTATCGGTTGGGGGGTGGGCAGGTGATGAATCACGTTCGGGTCGAGTAGCTCGATCAGTCCGCAGGCAGGCCAAACGGAATGCCATTGAAGGTATGCGTGCAACACCGGCAATGAGGCTTCATCTCTTCGACACTCAGCTGCGGATTGACGATTTGCAGCTGCTTTTGCTCATCGACGAAGAGGCCGTTGAAGTAGGCCGACTCGCCCAGTCGCACAATGTCCTTGCGATCGTCTTCGTGGATGGCAACCATCCAGAAAACCGGTTCTGGCCGATCAAGGCGAGATACCGCTTCGCTGAAAATCTCATCCCAATGACCGCCGACGCGGGATAACAGAAAACGAAACAACGGCGTGTAGTCGTAGCCGTGGTGTTTGATGCCATGCATAGAGCCGCGCGTGGCCTCGCTGTGGCTTTGCGCTTTAGTGTTTCGTTGATCACGGTAGTGCCCGCCTGGGTTGTTGCGCCAGACGTTATGGGCGGTGGTGTTTTCTTTGCGATACAGCGGTTTCTTTTCCAACCTGTTGCTCCTGACTTCCCGACATCCAAAACGCCCCAAGGGTTTTACCCGAACGGCGCTCGATTGCAATCAACCGTCCATGGCTGATTATTGCCGGAGATTTAACGCGGGACCGGCTTCATCTCGACAATCGTCCCGTTGGTGATCATCACCATGACGTACTGGTCATTGATCTGTACCCATTGCGCCTGATCAACAGGTTTTTTCAGGCCCTTGGTTTTCCAGTCGATGGCTTTTTCACTGCGCTGATAAACATCCGGCGCCCGATCATTGACCTTCAATTCGCGGTCGCTGACCGGGGATTGCACGGCCTGTTCATTTGAGGTTTGCGCCGCTTGAACAAGTGGGCTGATCCCGGCAATGCCGGCGATGAGGGCCAGGCTGGCGATTAGGGTTTTGCTGTTCATCGGTGAACCTCCTGAATTGTGTAGTACCTCAACTCCGACTGCGTGGGGCGGGAATCATTCCTTTTTTGCCGGGGGTGGGCGCTAGAGGAAATCAAGAGCCCCTCACCCTAGCCCTCTCCCGGAGGGAGAGGGGACTGACCGAGGTGTTTGGCAAAAGTGTGCCGACGTGCGATACCGAGTCGAATGCAAGTTTCAAAACCAACCGAAATCGGCTCCCTCTCCCTCGGGAGAGGGCTGGGGTGGCGAAACCATAAACAGCCGTCACAGCAGCAATGGATTTGTACCCAAAAAACCCCATTGATCCACTTTGCACATCAATCCATGCCAATAATGCAATTAACATCCGGTTACACCTGCGCCACCATCCACCTCAATAAAAACCGTGCGCCGCCCTCCCGTCGCGCACGTCATAAAAGCGGTGGAGTACTTTTCTATGACAGCCTCAATCCCTCACAACGGCTCGCGGGCCGGTGCCATTTTCCGGGTGACCTCGGGCAACTTCCTCGAACAATTCGACTTCTTCCTCTTCGGCTTCTACGCCACGCAGATCGCGGCGGTGTTCTTTCCGGCGAGCAGTGAATTCGCCTCTCTGATGATGACCTTTGCGGTGTTCGGCGCAGGCTTCTTGATGCGTCCGCTCGGCGCCATTGTGCTCGGTGCGTACATCGATGATGTCGGTCGGCGCAAAGGGTTGATCGTCACGCTGTCGATCATGGCCAGCGGCACGATCCTGATAGTGCTGGTGCCCGGATACGAAAGCATCGGCCTGTTTGCGCCGGCACTGGTGTTGATCGGGCGCTTGCTGCAAGGCTTCTCGGCCGGGGCGGAATTGGGCGGTGTGTCGGTGTATCTCGCCGAGATCGCCACGCCGGGCCGCAAAGGTTTCTTCACCGCTTGGCAGTCGGCCAGTCAGCAAGTGGCGATCATCGTCGCCGCCGCTTTGGGCTACGCCTTGAACGCGTGGATGGCGCCGGATGTGGTGGCCGATTGGGGCTGGCGGATTCCGTTTTTCGTCGGCTGCATGATCGTGCCGTTTATCTTTTTCCTGCGCCGTAACCTGGCGGAAACCGAAGAGTTCGCCGCACGCAAACACCGCCCGAGCATGGGCGAAGTGTTCCGCACCCTCGGCCAGAACTGGGGCGTGGTACTCGGCGGCATGTTGATGGTCGCGCTGACCACCACCGCGTTTTACCTGATCACCGTGTACGCGCCAACCTTCGGCAAAACCGTGCTGCACCTGAGCACCTCCGACGCACTGTTGGTGACGCTGCTGGTCGGTGTGTCGAACTTCTTCTGGTTGCCGATTGGCGGCCTGTTGTCCGACCGTATCGGCCGTCGCCCGGTGCTGATCGCCATGTCGCTGCTGGCCCTTGCCACGACTTATCCGGCGCTGTCGTACCTGGTGCAGGCGCCGAGCTTCAGCCACATGCTGCTGTCACTGTTGTGGCTGTCGTTTATCTACGGCTTGTACAACGGCGCAATGATTCCGGCGCTCACCGAGATCATGCCGGTGGAAGTGCGGGTTGCCGGTTTCTCCCTCGCGTATAGCCTGGCCACGGCAATTTTCGGCGGTTTCACCCCGGCGATGTCGACCTTCCTGATTCAGTACACCGGCGACAAAGCCGCGCCGGGTTACTGGATGAGCATCGGTGCGCTATGTGCCTTGTGCGCCACTCTTTATCTGTACCGCCGTGCCGGTGGTCGTCTGCAACCTGTCGCGGCCTGAGGAACACTCGCCATGAAAAAACTGTTTACTGTCACCGCCCTGCTCGCCGGTCTCGCGTTCAACCTCGCGGCCCAGGCCGAAGAATTGAGCGTGATGACCTCCGGCGGCTTCACCGCCGCCTACAAAATCCTCGGCCCGAAATTCGCCGCCGCCTCCGGCAACACACTGACCACCAGCCTCGGTCCGTCGATGGGCAAAGCACCCGAGGCGATCCCCAATCGCCTCGCGCGCGGTGAACACGCCGACGTGGTGATCATGGTCGGCTATGCCCTCGATGACTTGATCAAGCAAGGCAAGGTCGACCCAGCCTCGCGCGTTGAACTGGCGGATTCGCGGATCGGCCTGGTGGTGCGCGAAGGCGCGCCGAAACCGGACATCAGCAGTGTCGACGGCCTTAAGAAAACCCTGCTCGACGCACAGTCAGTGGCCTACTCAGACAGCGCCAGCGGCGTGTACATCGAGCAGCAATTGTTCAAGAAACTGGGCATTGAAGATCAGTTGAAGCCGAAGGCCAAGATGATTGCGAAAATCCCGGTCGGCTCGGTGGTTGCCACTGGCGACTACCAATTGGGCTTCCAGCAGGTCAGCGAATTGCTGCCGGTGCCGGGCGTGAGTTTCGTCGCGAAGATTCCGGAATCGGTGCAGTCGGTGACGCGTTTTGCCGCTGGGATTCCGGTCGGCGCACAGCATCCGCAAGAAGCCAAAGCGCTGCTCGCTTACCTCGCCGCGCCGGCCGCGCAAGCAGACGTGCAGGCCACCGGACTGGATTCGGTCAAGCGCTGACAATCGGCGGCTGGACCTTCATTTCCACCACCAGCCGCTCCAGTTCCAATGCCGCCGGGGTCAGCGTACGACCCCGGCGCTTGATGATGCCGACACTGCGCATCACTTGCGGATCGGTCAGCGGCACCCGCGTCAGGATCGGATGATCCGGCCCAGGCATCGCCATGAGCGGCACCGCCGCCACCCCCAACCCCGCCTCCACCAAACCGATCATCGTTGTCACATGCCGGGTTTCGCAGACGCTCGAACGCTGCGGCACCACCGTGCTCAACGCCTGGTCGAGCAGAAAGCGGTTGCCGGAGGTCTTGTCCAGCGAGATGTAATCCTGCTGATAAAACTCATCCCACGTCACGCTACTGCGCCCGGCCAACAAATGATCGCGGCGACAAGCGACGACGTAGCACTCCTGCACAAGCGGTTCGAACTCGACTTTGGCATCCTGCGTGCCGAGAAAACTCAAGCCGAAATCCGCCTCGCCATTGACCACCGCACTCAAGACATCGTGCGCACTGGAGTCGAGCACTTTGACTTTGATCCGTGGAAATTGCTGGTGATAGCGCGCGATCACGCGGGGCATGAAGTAGTACGCCGCCGAAGGCACACAAGCAACGGTGACATGGCCCAAACGGGTCGATGCGACTTCGCTGATGCCCAATAACGCAACGTCGAGATCATCGAGCAAACGCTCGACACTGGGCATGAATCCGCGCCCGGCCTGGGTCAGGCTGACCTTGCGTGTGGTGCGTTCGAAGAGTTTTACGCCGAGGGCGTCTTCAAGCTTTTCGATGCGCCGGCTCAACGCCGGTTGCGACAGGCGCACGGTGTCGGCGGCCTTGCGGAAGCTGCCCTGCTCGACCACGGCGCGAAAAGCTTGCAGGTCGTTGAGGTCGAAGTTGATGGCCATGGCGGGACTCGGGAGATTGATTCGCTTAGGCTATAAATGTAACCAATTGATGCAATTTATTACAGACCACATGAAGATCCCCTGTAGGAGCTGCCGCAGGCTGCGATCTTTTGATCTTGATTCTTCGAAGGCAAAAGCAAGATCAAAAGATCGCAGCCTCGTTGCACTCGACAGCTCCTACAGGGGATCTTCGGTGGATGAAAAGTCGCTGTAGCCCTTATCCTTGTCACCCCCGCCGTACCGTTGTCAGGAGTAACCCCCCATGCCCCATGAAGGCAATCTGTTGCAAGCCGCTGTCGTCTTTCTGTTCGCGGCCGTGCTCACCGTGCCTTTGGCCAAACGTCTGCAACTAGGCGCCGTGCTCGGTTATCTGTTTGCCGGGGTGATCATCGGTCCTTCGGTGCTGGGCCTGATCGGCAACCCGCAAAGCGTCGCGCATATTTCCGAACTGGGCGTGGTGTTGCTGTTGTTCATCATCGGCCTTGAGCTGTCGCCGCGACGTTTGTGGGTGATGCGCAAATCGGTGTTCGGCGTTGGTCTGGCGCAGGTGCTGCTGACCGCTTCAGTGATCGGCGTGCTGGCGCTGTCGGTGTTTGGTCAACCACTGAACAGCGCGATTGTGCTCGGCCTTGGCCTGGCCCTTTCCTCGACGGCATTCGGTCTGCAAAGTCTGGCCGAGCGCAAGGAACTGACCAGCCCCCATGGGCGGTTGGCGTTTGCGATTCTGTTGTTTCAGGACATCGCCGCGATCCCGTTGATCGCACTGGTGCCGATGCTGGCGGGTGGTGCTCACGACACCAGTAACGCGGAAAGCCTGAACCATGCGTTGCAGGTGCTCGGCGGTATTGCCGTGGTCGTGGTTGGTGGGCGTTATCTGTTGCGTCCGGTATTTCGCGTGGTGGCGAAAACCGGTCTGCCGGAAGTGTCGACGGCTACGGCGTTGCTGGTGGTGATCGGCACGGCGTGGTTGATGGATCTGGTCGGTGTGTCGATGGCGCTGGGCGCGTTTCTTGCCGGTTTACTGTTGGCGGATTCGGAATATCGCCATGAACTGGAAGCGCAGATCGAGCCGTTCAAAGGTTTGCTGCTCGGGCTGTTTTTCATCAGCGTCGGCATGGGCGCCAACCTCAGCTTGCTGCTGAGTGCGCCGATCACTGTGCTGGGGCTGACGCTGCTGTTGATCGGGCTGAAATTGCCGCTGCTGTTCGTCGTCGGGCGTCTGGCTGGTGGCTTGAACAAGGTCAGCGCGATTCGCCTCGGTATCGTCTTGGCGGCCGGTGGTGAATTCGCTTTTGTGGTGTTCAAGATCGGTCGCGACCAGGGCCTGTTCGAACCGCGTTTGTATGACTTGCTGGTGTTGACCATCACCCTGTCGATGGCGGTGACGCCGTTGTTGCTGTTGCTCTGCGCGCGGCTGGTCAGCCCAAAAGTGCAGCCGGTGGAAGTGCCGGAAAAATACCGTGAGATCGACACTGACACGCCACGCGTGGTGATCGCCGGCATGGGCCGGATGGGCCAGATCGTCGCGCGGATTCTGCGTGCGCAGAACATCAAATTCGTCGCGCTGGACACCTCGGTGGAAACCATTGAACTGTCGCGCAGTTTTGGCGGTGTGCCGGTGTTCTACGGCGACCCGATGCGCCCGGAAATCCTCAATGCGGCCAAGGTCGGTGAGGCGGAATATTTCGTGATTGCCACGGATGATCCGGAGACCAATATCAAGACCGCCGAGGTGGTGCGCAAGCTGTATCCGCACATGAAGATCATCGCCCGGGCGCGTAACCGTCAGCACGTGCACCGTTTGGTCGATGTTGGCGCGGAGGCGATTCGTGAGACGTATTACTCAAGTCTGGAGATGAGTCGGCGCACGTTGGTCGGGCTCGGTCTCACCCAGGCTCAGGCCGATGCGCGGATCAAGCGCTTCAAGCACCACGACGAACAGGTGCTGGAGGCGCAGCACGCGATCTACGACGACGCGGCGAAAGTCCTGCAAACCGCCCAGGAAGCTCGGGCGGAACTGGCGCGGTTGTTCGAATCGGACCAGCTAGAAGAAGAATCCCGCAACACCTGAGCCACACCCGATTGTTCCCACGCTCCGCGTGGGAATACAGCCCGGGACGCTCTGCGTTCCAATTCGCAAGCTGGAACGCGGAGCGTCCCTTGAGGCATTCCCACGCGGAGCGTGGGAACGATCATCTTGCCAAGGTCAGGCCAGTTCCAGTTCCAACGCTTGCTTGACCGGCGCGACTTCAAAGCGGTCCGCCAGAAACGGCGTGATATCCAGCGGCAACGGCTCATCGTTGACCAGTTTGTCCAGCAGCACACCGGTAATCGCCGAGGTCAGAATGCCGGTGCGGAAGTGTCCGCAGGCATTCAAATACCCTTCCACCCCACGCATGGGTCCGAGAATCGGCAACTCATCCGGCGAGCCCGGACGCAAACCCGCCCAGGTGCGTTTCAGATTGACGTCCTTGAGTTCCGGCAGGCAGCGCACCGCGCCCTGCACCAGCCCGGCGATTTCCGGGTAGGTGGTGGTGACGTCGAAGCCCTTATCTTCGGTGGTGCTGCCGATCAGGATCTCGCCGTTGTCCTTCTGCGCCACGTAGCAGTCGCTGGTGGTCAGGCAGCCGTTAAGGATTTTCGGCATGCGCTCGGTCAGCAGAATCTGGCCCTTTACCGGTTTCACCGGGATACGAATACCCGTCGCCCATTCACTCAAGTCCGCCGCCCAGGCACCACCGGCGTTGATCAGCGTCTTGCAGTGGAACACGCCCTCCTCGGCCGTCTGCACACCGGTGACGCGACTGCCGTGATGCAACACACCGGTGACGTTGGTGTTGACGAAGATGTCGACGCCGTTCTGCCGTGCACCTTCCATGTAGGCATCGGCGAGGCGGAACGGGCTGACCTGGTGATCGCAGAGAAACTCCAGTGCCCCGCGTGCTTCGTGGCTGACGCTCGGTTCAGACTCGCGTAGCGCCGCTTGGTCGAGCCAGCGCACCTGATCGGCCAGGTGCGGAATGCAGCCGACGATGTGCTCGGCGTAGAGCCGGTCTTCATCGTCGTAAATGACGAATTTCAACCCGGTCTTTTCGAACTTGAAATCCATGCCGTGGTTGTCTTTCAGCTCACGGTGCAGCGCCGGGTACAGCGCGTTGGACTGCAGGGCGAAATCGAAGAATGACTCCGGCAGAATGTGCGGCGTGCTTGCGTCCACTGCTACCGCCGCGCCCTGGGTTTCGCGCTTGCGGTTGGCCGACATCATGCGGAAGAAAATCACCCCGCAGCCGAGGCCGACCGACTCACCGATCGCCCACAAACCGCCGGCCGACGCACGGGTGGCGTTGCCCGGGCGCTTGGCATCGATCAGCGCCACTTTGAGGTTTTTGCGCTTGGACAATTGATAGGCGCAGGACGCCCCGATCACGCCGCCGCCGGCAATGATCACGTCGTAGAACTTACTCATGGGCAGCGGCCTCCGTGCCGACAGACTGGAACGCGGAAAAAGGAATCGGATCAATCGGGAATCGCGGGCGCAGCCAACCGACGTCCTTGCGCCCGGTCGCTTGACGCAAGCGGTCGCTGCAGTAGCCGACGCACATGCGCCCCTGGCAATCGCCCATGCTTACGCGGGTGCGCATTTTCAGGCTGGCGATGTCTTGCACGCCTTGCTCCAGCGCCAAGTCGATGTCAGCGCGGGTCGCGTGTTCGCAACGGCAGATCACCGTGTCAGCGGCAGGCAATGCGGTCTGGCCGACGCCGCGTTCGGTGTAGCGATCCACAGCAGCGCGAAAGCGCACGATGGCTTTGAGTTTGCTCAAGTAGCGGTCGCGGCGCACACGCGCCAATTCCTCTTCGAGCACGCCGCGTTGCAGGAGAATCGAGGTTGCGGCGATCTTGCCGGCGAGCATCGCCGCTTCACCGCCGCGAATCCCGCCCATGTCACCGGCCAGGTGCACGTGGGGTTCGTTACTTTGCTGCCAGACGTTCGCGTTGGCGCGCAGATAACCGTCATCGCTGAAGCCGTGATCCATGCCCATCTGCTGGCTCAGTTGGGTGCGCGGAATAAAGCCATAACCGACCGCGAGGGTCTTGGCTTCGAAACGCTCGACGCGGCTCATGTCCGGTTCCCACGTGGCCGAGTACGGCGCGACGCTGACGCTTTTCAGCTCGCCCTCGCCATGCGCCTCGACCACGCCCCAGCCGTAGTTCATCGGGATGCCGTGCAGTTTCAGGTAGGCGAGCATGCTCAAACCATCGAGAAACAATTGCGGCTTGTTCAGCAGCGCCAGACTTTCGCGGGCAATCTTGCCGAACGCGCAAGCCTCATACACGCCCGCGACGCTGACGCCCGACGCATGCAACTGCGTCGCCACCAGCGGCAGCAACGGCCCGGTGCCGGCGATGATCACCGGCCCTTGCGGCTTGACCACGCCACTTTTGATTTGCAGTTGCAGACCGCCGAGCATGATCACCCCCGGCAACGTCCAGCCCGGAAACGGCACGCTGCGTTCGTGGCAACCGGCAGCCAGGAGCAATTGCGGATACTCGATCTCGTGCAATTGCTCATCGCCATCCAGCACTACCAATGCACGAGTACCTTCGGCGCCGACCACACGATGGTTGAGGCGTACATCGATCAGCCCGGCCTGTTCCTGAAAATCACCGTGCAGTTTGCCCAGCGCTTCGGAGTAGCGCGGGCCGAGATAATCCAGCTGCACGCCGTCACGCAGCGGCCCGCGATAGACCACACCGCCAAGGCGTGAAGCTTCTTCGAGCAAGGTGCAACGCACCCCGTGGCGCGCCAGTTCGATGGCCGCCGCCATCCCCGCCGGGCCGCCGCCGACGATGACCGGTTGCAGGCTCATACGACCACCTCCTGCGCGGTGATGCGGTTGACCTGGGTTTCAATCTGCATGCCGTCACGCACCACAGTCTGGCAGGCACGGCGTTTGTGCCGGCCGTTGATTTTCACCAGGCAGCACTGGCACACGCCCATGCCGCAATAGGCGCCGGTGATCTGGTCGTGATCGTTGCGGGCAATCTGGCGAACGCCGAGGGACTGGATAACGCTGAGGACGGTTTCGCCGATGGCGGCGGTGACCGCTTGACCGTTGATGTGGACGGTCATGTCCGCCTGCGCCAACGGCTGGATATCGAAGGTTCTTTCTTGGCAGTGCATTGCTATGTTCATCCGTGAGAGTTCGGTTGAGGTGGTGTCAGCTCCTTGCTGCACTACACCGGGTCGACGCGTTTATTGTGGCTGTGAGGGGCGTCGACGCAGCTACTTCGTCAGCGCAACAAGGTGCGCGTGAAGCACTGTAGTTCATGCCTCAGCAAAGGCCTGGATCATTTACGTTAGGCGATATCGCCCGGCGAAATATTGATCCAAGCCAGTGAAAGCGGCTGGATTGTCCAACGATCAATTGGAGAAGACGTACTGCCCTTTGATCTTCCTTGTACCGACCAAAGCGAGGTCCGGAAACAGCAGCGATTTGACCCAGGCGGCGTAGAACACCATGGCCAGAATGAACGCCACGCCGAGCAGAGTCGACACGGGTTCTTCACTGAAGCCGTAGAATTCACGAGGAATCTGGCTGATCGTGAAGGTGACATAGATTGTGTAAATCACCGCGATGCCCTTGTAAAAGCCCCACGCAAACAAGAGCGGAATCACGCCAATAATCAAGACCATGGTCAATGCCATAGCGATGCCACCGTCATTGATTTGAAGCAGCCCGGCTATCGCCCCGAGAAGTCCCCAGATACCCATCAGTGCGACCAGAATGTTGACTTTAACGGCGTGTCGTTTTCTCAGGGCGGGATCCGGATGCGCCCCGATCCAGCCCGCCAGCACTCGATCCTTGACCTTGCCACCCGAAAACGCCTTGAAGGTTTCGGCCCTGGAATGCCCGCTATCGAGCATTTCGACGACTTTTCGTTTGATTGCTTGCTTGTTCAACGTATTCATCCTTAAACGTGCGCGCAACGGCCGCCCCGTTGCCGACGCGGATTTTCCCCTTGTTGCCCGTCAGAAAGCAAAAAGCCGCTTCCACCCGAAGGTGGAAACGGCCGAGGCATGGGCCTCAATGGAGCAATCAGTGCACGAACAGGGCGATCAGGATGATGATCGGGATCGGTACGCCGAGGAAAAACAGCAGTAATGAGCGCATGGTGATGCTCCTTGTTTAACGGACTGGAGTGGTCGTGGTGTAGGTGTCGACTTCTACGTACTCGACGGCATCCCGACGACGACCGCCGTAAGTAGCCGCGAGGCTGGCGAAGAACGCACCGGCCAACAGCGAAATGAACATCCACAGCGAGGTCAAGGCAGCGACTTTCGCAGCGGTGTCGGCGGCTTGTTGAGCTTTGACTTTGGCGTCGGCGAGGGCTTTCTGAGTGCGCGCATAAATCTCGTCAACGCGACGTTCGGCATCGGCCTGAGTCAGGTTGGTACGTTGCGCGACCAGTTGTGCGAGGTAAGTACGGTCTTCAGCACTCAGCTGACCGTTGGCCAGGCTTTGCGCAAAGATGCGGGCCACAGCGCCATGAGCGGCGTCATCGCTGACAGAGGCCGGACGGTCATCGCGGAACAGGCTGTCGATGTAGTAGCCGTACTGGTTGCTGTCGGTGTTGGCCGCCGCAGAACCGGCTGCTTGAGTCATGGCGCTGGCAGCACCGCCAGCCACACTGGCACCGGCCTGCACACCACCACTGATCACGCTGCTGACCGAGCCGACCACCAGCACTGCAGTGACCAATGTAGCCACACACCAGGCCAGGAAGCCGTGCGCGGTGTCGCGGAAATACACCTCGTCACCGTGCATGTTCGCCCACTTCACCCGCAAGCGACCGGCGATATAACCGCCCATGCCGGAAGCGATGATTTGCGTCAGCGCCAGCCAGACAATCGTTGAAATGCCCAGGCCCTTGGCGCTGACGCCCTCTCCGGCCCACGGTGAAACGGCAGAGAAACCCAAACCGAACCCGAGCAGGACCAAAATCATCGACAGGGCAGCGGCAGCCGCGGCACCTGCGAAAATCGCGCCCCAGGACACGCCCGAAACGCTGCTCGACTCTTCAACGGCAGGATAAAACCCATCAGAAGATCTATTCATTGTTGTTCTGCTCCAGGCATGAAAAATGGTGTTACAACTCGTCAGCAGAGGAATTGCAGTGACCGTGCCATTCGCGAAAATTAAATAAAATTTTTAATTTCAATAAGTTAGAAAGAATGAACTTACGCAAACCTTGCAAATTGCAATAATTGCCGGATAACAGCGGGTTTTATGCATTGGCCTCAAGTATCAATAGCGCTCCAAATCTGCGTTTGTGACAGGTCAACATGAAAGTTAATTTAAAGCGTCAGCGGAATTTCTTGGCAAAATGCTGCCATTCCGTTTGAACCGATCAGCAGGCCTGCCTATGACTCGTATCTTGACCATCGAAGACGACGCCGTGACCGCTCGGGAAATCGTCGCCGAACTGAGCAGCCACGGGCTGGAAGTCGACTGGGTCGACAATGGCCGCGAAGGGCTCGACCGCGCCGTGAGCGGCAACTACGACCTGATCACCCTCGACCGCATGCTGCCCGAACTCGATGGCCTGGCCATCGTCACCACGCTGCGTACCATGGGCGTGGCCACGCCGATTCTGATGATCAGCGCCCTCTCCGATGTCGACGAGCGCGTACGCGGCTTGCGCGCCGGCGGTGATGATTACCTGACCAAACCGTTCGCCACCGACGAGATGGCCGCACGGGTCGAAGTGTTGCTGCGTCGGCAGAACAGCGGCGCCACTCAGGCAACGACGTTGCAGGTGGCCGACCTCGAACTGGACTTGATCAGCCATGAAGCGCGCCGCGCCGAACAGGTGCTGACGCTGTTGCCGACTGAGTACAAGCTGCTCGAGTTCCTTATGCGCAACAGTGGCCAGATCCTTTCGCGGATGATGATTTTCGAAGAGGTCTGGGGCTATCACTTCGACCCCGGGACCAACCTGATCGACGTGCACATCGGCCGTCTGCGCAAGAAGATCGACGCCGCCGGCCATGTGCCGTTGATCCGCACGGTACGGGGCTCGGGTTATGTCATTGCCGAACCCGTCTGACGGCTGGCGCTCCTCCAGCAGCCGATTGCTGGCGCTCTACAGTTCGCTGTTCGTGGCCTGGAGCGCGATCCTCATGGGGGTCATGTATTACGAGGTCTCCGGCTACCTCGACAACCTCGCCAAACACTCGTTGATGCAACGTCAGCACCTGTTTTCGCACTTTCGCGGCGAACAACTGGAAGACGCCCTCGCCGCCAGCATGACCTTCGACATTCGCGGCATCGACGCCTATGGCCTGTTCGACGCCAACGGCGTTTACCTCGGTGGAGCGCTCCAGCAGATCCCCGAAGGCCTGCCGCTGGACGGCAAGATCCACATGCTTGCCGAATGCGCCGACTCCGATGACCCGACCCTGCCCAATGACAGCTGCGATGCGGTGGCCACACAAACCCGCGATGGGCGCTGGCTGGTGTTGCTGCGCGACAACGGCTCGCTGTTCGCCGTCACGCGGATCATTTTGCATGCGTTGTTCTGGGGCGTGTCACTGACGATTCTGCCGGGCATTGCCGGTTGGCATTTGCTGCGCCGTCGACCGTTGCGGCGCATCCGGGCGATTCAGGCCAGCGCTCAGGCGATTGTTGCCGGCGACCTGACCCGGCGCCTGCCGCTGTCCAATCGCCGCGATGAACTGGACATGCTCGCGGCCATCGTCAATGCGATGCTGGAGCGCATCGAGCGCTTGATGAATGAAGTCAAAGGCGTCTGCGACAACATCGCCCATGATCTGCGCACGCCACTGACGCGCCTGCGCGCGCAGTTGTATCGCATGCAGCAGCAGGCTGGTGAAGGTTCGCAGGAAGCGGCGCAACTGGATCTGGTGCTCGCCGAAGCGGACACGCTGATGGCGCGGTTTCGCGGGTTGTTGCGGATTTCCGAGCTTGAGGATCGCCAGCGCCGTTCAGGTTTTGTCGAGCTCGATCCAGTGCAATTGCTGAAAGAACTGCACGAGTTTTATTTGCCATTGGCCGAGGAAGGCGAGCTGCGTTTCGAGCTGAACATGCCGGAGACCCTGCCGCCGCTCAATGGTGATCGGGCGTTGCTGTTCGAGGCCTTGGCCAATCTGCTGAGCAACTCGATCAAGTTCACGCCACCGGGCGGCACGGTGATGTTGCGTGGGGTGAACGCCGGTGGGCAAACGCGGATTGAGGTGCACGACTCAGGGCCGGGGATTCCCGAGGCTGAGCGTGAGGCGGTGTTCCAGCGCTTCTATCGCGCCGAGGGTGGGCAGCCGCAGGGTGGCTTTGGCCTCGGATTGTCGATTGTGGCGGCGATTGTCAGCTTGCATGGCTTCAGTCTTGAAGTCGGCAGCAGTGATCTGGGCGGGGCGAAACTGCTGCTCGATTGCCGGCAGAGCCTGATCGAAAACTCCTGATTCCCAACATGATCGTTCCCACGCTCTGCGTGGGAACGATCATCAACTCAGGTTGGGTAATTGGCACGGAGTGCCTCGAGGCCACCCTGATAGATGCCGTTAAACAACGCCACCACTTCCTCATCACTCACGCCTTTGGCGTTGAAACGACCCGACCACGTCACCCGTGCACCCTGCCCTTGGGCTTCAACCTTGATCGTCGCCAGGTAATCAGTCGCCGGGAACGGTGCCTGTTCGATCGAATAGCTGTAAGTCTTCGCGGCGTTATCGAACGCTTGCAGTCGCTCGATTACCACAGCGCCGTCAGCGGTCTGCAAGGTGCGCACACGGCCACCGTCGCTCAGCTCACTGTTGGGAATAAAGGGCAGCCAATCGGGCAGCGTGTTGAAGCCGCCGATCAATTGCCAGACCTGATCGGCCGAGGCCGGAATGTCGATGGTTGCGGATGCTGTTGGCATAAATAAACGTCTCTCCAGAATTCAGATAGTCAGGCTGTCGACCACGCCGCCATCGACGCGCAACGCGGCGCCGGTGGTGGCCGAGGACAGCGGCGAAGCAATGTAGGTCACCAGATGCGCGACCTCTTCGACATCCGCCACGCGCTGGATGATCGAGGTCGGGCGGGCCTTGCGCACAAAGGCGTCGGCTTCATCGCGCAGGTTGCGCCCGGATTCGGCGGCAGCCTCCTTGAGCATGTCTTCCAGGCCGTCGGTGAAGGTCGGCCCCGGCAGGATCGCATTGACCGTCACCCCGGTGCCAGCCAGACGTTTGGCCAGACCGTGGGACACCGCCAGATTGGCGCTTTTGGTGACGCCGTAGTTGATCATGTCGGCTGGCGTGGCCACGCCGGATTCCGAGGAAAGAAAGATCACCCGGCCCCAGCCCTGCTCGACCATCGCCGGCACGTAGTGCCGCGCCAAGCGCACGCCGGAAATCACATTGACCTCATAGAAGCGCGTCCACTCGCTGTCCGGCGTATCGAAGAAATCCACGTCATTAAAGATGCCGAGATTGTTCACCAGAATGTCCGCGCGCGGCTCAGCGGCGAAGAGTTTTTGCGCGCCCTCGGCCGTGCCCAGATCCGCAGTCAAACCACGCAACTGCGCCCCCGGCACTTTCTGCCGAATGCTCGCCAGCGCCTGCTCGACCTTGGCCGTGTCGCGGCCGATCACCACCACGGTGGCGCCGGATTCGGCCAGCGACTGGCTGATGCCCAGACCAATGCCGGCGGTGCTGCCGCTGATGATGGCCAGTTTTCCACTCAGATCAATCTTCATGCTTTCACCTCATCGATTGGCAATGGTGCACGTTCAGAAACCAGTCTGGCGTCGCGCATCGCCTGCCAGAAACCGGCAGGAATGATCGCCGACAACGCCGCGACATCTTCGGCGATACGACCGGGTTTGCTCGCGCCGGGAATCACTGCAGCGACCGTCGGATTGGCCAGCGAAAACTGTAGCGCGGCGGCTTTGATATCAACGTTGTAAGCGGCGGCGATGCGTTTGATCTGCTCGACCTTGGCGATGACTTCAGGGCTGGCCTGCTGGTATTCGAAGTGCGAGCCGCCGGCGAGAATGCCTGAGCTGTAAGGGCCACCGACAACGATTTCAACGTTCTGCGCCCGAGCCGCATCCATCAAGCGCTGCAGCGGGCGTTCGTGATCAAGCAGCGTGTAGCGACCGGCCAACAGGAAACCGTCCGGCTGCGCTTCGCTGAGATCAAGGGTCAGTTCGCACGGCTCGACTTTGTTCACGCCCAGGCCCCAGCCTTTGATTACGCCTTCTTCGCGCAAGCGGGTGAGCACTTTGAATGCGCCAGTGCGGGCCTGATTGAAGTACTCCAGCCATTGATCGCCGTAAAAATCCTGAGCGATGTCGTGCACCCAGACGATGTCGAGGCGATCGGTTTGCAGACGCTTGAGGCTGTCTTCGATCGAACGCATAGTCGCGTCGGCGCTGTAGTCGTTGACGATCTTGTTCGGCCGACCGTGCTCGAACACCCCGCTCTTCTCGCCGAGATCGCGGGCGGCGGCGTCTTCGATTTCATCGAGAATCACCCGGCCGACCTTGCTGCTCAGCACGTAGTCGTCGCGTTTGTACTGCTTCAGTGCTTCGCCGAGGCGGATCTCCGAGAGACCGGAGCCGTAGAACGGCGCGGTATCGAAGTAGCGCACGCCGGCATCCCACGCGGCGTGCACGGTGGCCTGCGCTTCTTCTTCGGGGATGGCGCGGAACATGTTGCCCAGTGGCGCGGTGCCGAAGCCCAGTTGACCGGGAAGTTTGTCTTTCAAGCTCATTGGATTGTCCTCATACGTTCTTGGTCGGCGTGACCGTTGAGCAGATCCTAGATTGCGACACCGAGACCGTCCAAGACATAATCTGCAGCACTTGAGTCCCTATAGGTCTGACATGATCGACATCCGCCAATTGCGCTACTTCGTTGTAGTCGCCGAGGAAGAACACGTCGGCCGCGCCGCCGAACGGCTGCATATTTCCCAGTCGCCGCTGAGCCGGCAGATCGCCCAGCTCGAAGAACGCCTGGGCCTGACGCTGTTCGAGCGCAGTCAGCAACGCATTCGCCTGACCCGTGATGGCCAGACCTTCCTCGCCGAAACCCGCGCCCTGCTGACCCACGCCAATCGCCTGGAATCCCTCGGCAAGCGCCTCGGTCGCGGCGAAGAAGGCGGTTTGTGCATCGGCTATATCGAGAACGCCATGCACGCCGGTGTCCTGCCCAATGCCTTGCGCGTGTTACGCGCGGATCGTCCCAACGTACACGTCGCGTTGTACAACCTCAGCTCCGCCGAGCAATTGGAGGGCTTGCGACAGCGTAGTCTCGATATCGCGTTGGTGAGCGAGCCGCCGACCGATGACGATCCGGATCTGCTGAGTTTCCAGGTGCTCGATGACCCGATGCTGCTGGCGTTGCCGGAGCAGCATCGTTTGGCGCAGCAAGCGGCGTTGAGTCCCGAGGATCTGGCCGATCAGGAATGGATCGGCGTGCAGCCGCGTCAGGATGCCAAAGATGAGTTTGCCAGCGCCTGCATTCGCGCCGGCTTCACCCCGGATGTGCGCATGCAGGCGACCGAACCGTTTACCGCGCTGGGTCTGGTGGCGTCGGGGCTGGGGATTGCGATGATTCAAAAAGGCCTGAGCCATAACGCACCGCCGGGTGTGGTGCTGCGCGAACTGCCGTGGCTGACGTTGACCACGCCGTTGTGGGCGGCGTGGCACCGGATCAATTTGCGGCCATTGGTGGAAACCTTCAGGAAAGTCCTGACTGACGGTGAGATAGCCGCTGACTGACAGGGCCTCTTCGCGAGCAAGCTCGCTCCCACAGGAATTCGTGTCGTTCACAGAATTGAAATCTACCCCATAACCTGTGGGAGCGAGCCTGCTCGCGAAGGGGCCGGCACATCCAACATCGAATGTGACTGACCCAAAGCCTTCGCGAGCAGGCTCGCTCCCACAGGTTTTGCGGTGGATCTACACTCATCAGATCAGCATCCAGCCGTGAGTTGACCATGAGAATGTCCGCACAAATGACCGTCGTCGCGGTACTCGCCACCCTCGCCTACCTCGGCCTGGCGGTGTGGGGCATTGGCGGCGTGGCGATGTTCTTTTCCCACGGTTCGCTGGTGATCGTCGCATTGGCGACGGTGGCGATGGTGATTGCTTCGCTGTTCAGTGAGGTCAACCTGAGCACTGGCGAGCGCGAAGACCGCGCCAATCGCTGGGTGATTCCGGCGTTCGGTGTGATCGGGCTGCTCAGTGGTTTTCTGCCGGCTTACTGCGACCGGGTGAATTTCTGGACGCTGGGCGGTGAAGGCGTGCGCTGGCTCGGCGCATTGCTGTTTATCGTCGGCGGCGTGCTGCGGTTGTGGCCGGTGTTTGTGCTGGGACGGCGTTTCAGCGGACTGGTGGCGATTCAACCGGGGCATCGGTTAGTCACCGATGGCATTTATCAACGGCTGCGCAATCCGAGTTATCTGGGGTTGTTGATCAATGCCGTGGGCTGGGCATTGGCGTTTCGTTCGGTGGTCGGGTTGATGCTGGCGGCGCTGACGTTGATCCCGTTGATTGCCCGGATTCACTCGGAAGAAGCCCTGCTGCGGGCGCAGTTTGGCACGGAGTACGACGCTTATTGCGCACGGAGCTGGCGGTTGGTGCCGGGGGTTTACTGACCACAGGGCAACACTTAACCCTGTGGGAGCTGGCTTGCCAGCGATAGCGGTAGTTCAGTCAAATTTATAGTGACTGACAGGGCCTCATCGCTGGCAAGCCAGCTCCCACAGGGACTGTGTTGTGTCAGTTTTTTTGCAGGTGAAGTTTGCCGTCGTTGTCGACCTTGACCTGCACCGCAGCATAACTGGCCAGCGTCGCATGGGCCGTTTCCAGCGGATGCTGATGCGTCGTGGTGATGATCATCAGCGGTGCACCGGCCGCTTCGGCAGCCTGAATACCGACGGTGGCGTCTTCAAAGATCAGGCAATCATGCGGCTCCAGGCCCAGTCGTTGGGCCGCCAGCAAATAGCCGGCCGGGTCGGGTTTACCCGCCTTCACATCTTCAGCGGTGATCATCACCGCAGGCGTTGGAATCCCCGCCGCCGCCATGCGCCGCAACGCCAGATCCCGTGGCGCCGACGTCACCATCGCCCAGCGATCTTTGGGCAGGCTATTGAGAAATCTCGCCGCGCCGGGTATCTCGACAATGCCTTCGACGTCTTCGATTTCCGCCTCGGTGATGAACGCCGCTTGCGCCTCGGCATCCACCCCCGGCAGGTTCAGCCGGGTGATGGTGTCGATCGCGCGCACACCATGAATGGTCGGCAAAAACGTTTCCACATCGACGCCATGGCGCACGGCCCAGGCTGCCCAGATCCGCTCGGCGGCGGCGATGGAGTTAAGGACGGTGCCGTCCATGTCGAACAGAAACGCGCCGAACGCGCGATCGAAGACGTTATCGTGAGCAGACAAAAGATCGCATCCTTTGACAAGACTGGGCGGATTGGCCGGGCAATGTAGCATTTTTGCCCGGCGATTCGTCCCGGCATCTCAGTGCAGGCGCGGAGCCTTGGACTTGAACGCGCTATCCACGCAGTCGAGTAACTGGCCGATGGCCCACGGCTTCTTGATGAACGCCACCGGGTGTTTGACCCCCGACGTCTCCGGGGTTTCATAGCCGGACATGACCATGACCGGCTTGTCCGGCCAGCGTTCGCCGACCAGATTGGCCAACCCGGCGCCATTGATTTCGCCGGGCATGGTGATGTCGGTCAGCAGCAAGGCCACTTCCGGCGCGTGCTCTTCCAGATACAGCTTGGCGTCATCCGCGCTGGTACGTGGCTCGACTTTGAAACCTTCCTCCTGAAGAATTTCGCAGAGAAACTCCAGAATCAACGGATCATCCTCAACCACCAGAATCAATCCGTCAGGAAGGTGCGCGCTCGCCGTAGGTATTGGGCACATGGAACTGCACTCCCTGAATTGCATTAACGATTTAGCGGCTTGAATCCGCTGCTTAACTGGTATGAGCAGCGGGCTCTGCAGAAATTCACTTTTGATACAGGTCTTTTGCGAAACGGCGTTTTTGCCCGTCAGCGGCAATCGTTCGCGACGGTGTATTTGTGGTTAAAATGCCGGCCCTTTTGCTTGCCGATTCTGACCGATGAACCCTGAAGCCCTCGCCACCCTCCACGCCCATCTGCTGCCGGCCCTCGCGGCTGCACCGAGCGAAACCCGTCGCCTGTTCCACGGGCGCGGTCGCTGCTGGGCCGGGCTGGAGCAGTTGACCGTGGACTGGCTGCAAGGCGTGGTGCTGGTGTCGCTGTTCAAGGAACCGGCGCCTGAGCAACTGGACAATCTCAAAGCGTTGCTGCTGGGTCTCACAGATTCCGCCGAATGGAAACAGTCTGGCGCGCACACGTTGCTGATCCAGCATCGCTACTTGCCACAGAGCACTGCCGAATGGTTGCTGGGCGATGAAATCGAAGAAATGAGCATCGTCGAGGGCGGCTTGCAGTACCGCGTCGACCTGGGGCGCAAACAGAACGCCGGGCTGTTTCTCGACATGCGTTACGGGCGCAACTGGGTGCGCGAGCAGGCCAACGGCAAACGTGTGCTCAATCTGTTTGCCTACACCTGCGGTTTTTCCGTGGCGGCCATCGAGGGCGGCGCCAGTCATGTGGTCAACCTGGACATGTCCCGCGCGGCCCTGAGCCGTGGCCGCGACAATCATCGCTTGAACGGCCATGATCTGAGCAAAGTCAGTTTCCTCGGCCACGACCTGTTCAAGTCGTGGGGCAAGGTGATCAACAGCGGCCCGTATGACCTGGTGATCATCGACCCGCCGTCGTTCCAGAAAGGCAGCTTCCTGCTGACCAAGGATTACCAGCGCGTGCTGCGCCGCTTGCCGGAATTGCTCACGGCGCAAGGCACAGTGCTGGCGTGCATGAACGACCCGGCATTCGGTTCGGACTTTCTGATTGATGGCGTGACTCAGGAAGCACCGAGTCTGCGCTTTGTAGAGCGACTGGAGAATCCGCCGGAGTTTCCGGACATTGATCCTGAAAGCGGTCTCAAGGCCCTGATCTTCCAGCGCACTATCTGACACCCCGAAGATCCCTTGTAGGAGTGAGCCTGCTCGCGATAGCGGTCTATCAGTCAAATAGGTGATATCTGACACACCGCTATCGCGAGCAGGCTCACTCCTACAGGGGGATTGTGTTGGGTCAGGGAGTTGGTGGGCGCAGCACCAAAGCAAACAACTCGCCATGCCCGGTGACATTGAGCTTGTGATAAAGATTGCGCCGATGCACCTTGACCGTCTCCGGCGAAATGCCCATCTGCTGGGCCATTGCCTTGCTGGAGAAGCCCTGCAAAATCAGCCGCGCCGTATCGACCTCACGCACCGTCAGCCGCGCGTCGAAGCGGTCGAGCAACGTCGCCAGATCCCCAACCACCATTTCCGCCGCCGCGCCCTGCGGCGGCAGCAACTGCACATGCCGACGCATTGCCGCCAACACCCAATCGCGCACGCACAGCAACCGGCCCTGCTCGGCCATGTCGAACGGCGTCGAACGGCCCAATGACAAACCGAGCACGCCGCCCTCGACGTTGATCATGAACTGCAACTCGTCCTCGCCCACCACCGAACGAAAGTAACTCTGGTAGTACTCGCTGTGCAGAAACTGGTCCGGCGCCACCGAGGCGAGGCTGTGCAAGCCGTCGGCAATACCGGTCGAGGCGGTTTGATAGAACGGATCAAGCAGGTACATCCCGGCGCTGTAACCGGCCAGTTCTTCCTCCTCGTCGGCGCGGCCCTTGCTGTCAAAGTCGATCAGCAATTGCGGCGCCTGCCCGGCTTTCATCAACGCCACCAGCGCGTTGTCCAGCGGCACCAGCAGCCGCAACGTGTCTACCAGCGCACGCCAGAAACCGTCCTGACCGACACCGGCAAATACCCGCGCCAGGCTTTGATGCACCGGCAGTTCCTGCAGCAATGCGTCCACGCACTACCCCTTTTGAGTAACCCATGATGGGAATGGGTCAGGCGTGACCGGCCCGATAGGCTGACCACTCCTGTTCATCACCGGCCTGCACAGGCCAGGAGTGCCGCATCATGCGTGGTCACCGTGGCTGTATCAACCTCAGCATTCAACTGGGCCTGCTGGCCGGTATTGGCGCCAGCTCGATCGCCATGGCCGCTGACGCGCCGAGCGTGCACGTCTACAACTGGTACGACTACATCGGCCCGAACACCCTCCACGACTTCCAGCGCGACAGCGGTATCCAGCCGGTCTACGACACCTTCGACAGTGCCGAAGTCCTCGAAGGCAAATTGATGACCAGTCGCAGCGGCTACGATGTGGTGGTGGCAAGCAACTTCAGCCTGCCGACGCTGATCAAGGCCGGCGCGCTGGCCCCGCTGCCACGCGAGCAACTGCCGGGCTGGAAGAATCTTGATGCCGATTTGTTGGCAAAACTGGCCAACAACGATCCCGGCAATCAATACGCCGTGCCGTATCTGTGGGGCACCAACGGCATCGGTTACAACGTCGACAAGGTGCGCGCAGCGTTAGGCGACAAGGCACCGGTGGATTCGTGGGATCTGGTGTTCAACGAAGCCAACCTCGCCAAACTCGGCCAGTGCGGCGTGGCGATGCTCGATTCGCCGTCGGAGATGCTGCCGGTCGCCCTGCACTATCTCGGCTTGCCCCCCAACAGCACCGATCCCGAAGACTATAAAAAAGCCGAAGCGCTACTGCTGAAACTGCGCCCGCACATCGCCTATTTCAACTCGTCGAAATTCATCAGCGACCTGTCCAACGGCAACATTTGCGTGGCGGTCGGTTGGTCCGGGGCGATGCTCGAGGCCAAGACCAATGCCGAGCAGGTCAACAACGGCGTGAAGATCGCCTACAGCCTGCCCAAGGAAGGCGCGCCGGTGTGGTTCGACACGTTGGTGCTGCTCAAGGACGCGCCGAATCGGCCCCAAGGGCTGGCGTTTATCGATTATCTGCTGCGCCCCGAAGTGATCGCGCCGGTCAGTGATCATCTGTCGTACCCCAATGGCAATCGCGCCGCGACAGCGCTGGTGGCCGCCGCCACGCGGGACAACCCGGCGGTTTATCCATCGGCCACGGCGATGGCCACGCTGTACACCCTTGAACCCCTGCCCAAAGCCACCGAACGGGTGCGCACGCGGGTGTGGAGCAAGGTCAAGAACGGCCAGTAACCCCTTTTGAACATTTCACCAAACCCTGTGGGAGCGAGCCTGCTCGCGAAAGCGGTGGGTCAGGCACTGATGTGTTGAAAGTGCCGACGCCTTCGCGAGCAGGCTCGCTCCCACAGGGGCGGTGAACAACCCTGCATTTTTTAGAGAGACAGAAATCAATGAAACCTCGTGCCCGTGACCTCAACATCCGCATCGGTCAACTGCATCCCGGCCCGCTCAACGCCATCACTGATGTACCCGGCGTACGCGTCGGCCACGGCAATGTTCGCGGACGCAGCAGCGCCGGACGGGATATCTGCACCGGCGTGACGCTGATCGAACCGCGTCCGGGTTCGACCAATCAGCAACCGTGTTTTGCTGGCGTGCATGTGCTCAACGGCAATGGTGACGCCACCGGGCTTGAATGGATTCGCGAGGCGGGTCTGCTGACCAGCCCGATTGCCTTCACCAACACCCACAGCCTCGGTGTGGTGCGAGATGCCTTGGTTGTCCTGGATCGTCAGCAGCAACCCGACGACGGCCGTCTCTACTGGAACATGCCAGTGGTGCTGGAAACCTTTGACGGCTTGCTCAACGATATCAACGGTTTTCACGTGCAGCCCGCGCATGTGGCTGAAGCCCTGAAAAACGCGGTCAACGGCCCAGTGACGGAAGGCGCCGTCGGCGGTGGCAGCGGCATGATCTGCCATGAATTCAAGGGTGGCATCGGCACCTCGTCGCGGCGCTTGAGCGCTGCGCAGGGCGGCTGGACCGTCGGCGCGATCGTCCAGGCCAACCACGGCATTCGCAGCGAACTGCGGGTCGATGGCTACCCGGTCGGGCGCTACATGGAACAGAAAGATTCGCCGTTCTTGCGGGCATCGTTGCCACATCCGGGCATGGGTTCGATCGTCGTCTGCCTGGCGACCGATGCGCCGCTGTTGCCCCACCAGTGCACACGCCTGGCACAGCGCGCGAGCCTCGGCCTGGCGCGCACCGGCGGCGGCAACGAGGATCATAGCGGCGACATCTTCATCGCCTTCGCCACCGGCAACGCTCATGTGCCACCGGCGGCGTACGAAGGCAAAGGCGCGCCGACCTGTGACGGCTTGCGCATGGTCAACAATGACCATATCAGCGAGTTGTTCCTGGCCGCGACCGAGGCGGTTGAGGAAGCGATCATCAACGCCTTGCTGGCCAGTGACAGCACCGAAGGCAACGGTCACTCGGTGCCGGGACTGGATGCCGAAACCCTGCTCGCTGCCCTCGAAAAATCAGGCTGGCCTGGCACCCGTTGACAGCGCAAAAACACTGTAGGAGCTGCCGGAGGCTGCGATCTTTTGATTTTAAGAACAAGATCAAAAGATCGCAGCCTCCGGCAGCTCCTACAGGGGTTATGTGAAGATTTGGCTACCGAGTTCCCTTGCAACCGCCAATTGCTCCGATGGATCGCGCAACTCCGATTCCGGCAACAACGTCGAACTCAGCACCGTCGCTCCGCAGTAGTCGAAAATCCCGTGCTCAATCTGCGCCTTCATCGCAGCGCCATAGCCGTGGCGCTCGTAAGTGCGTGCATCCGCGCCGGCGAGGCCGACCAGATGCACGCGCAGGCGCTGCAGCAGCTTCACATGCTTGAGGTCACCACTGAAATCGAAGGCCCAGCCATTGCTGAACAACCGATCGATCCAGCCTTTGAGCTGCGCCGGCATCGACCACCAGTACACCGGATACACCAGCACCAAGGTATCGGCGCGGTCGATGCGTGCCTGCTCGGCCAGGACATCAGCGGGCGGCGCGGACTCGCGGTGATGCACGGCGAAATCCGCCGCGCCAAAACATGGCTCGAAGCCCTCGGCATAGAGATCGGCGATTTCAAAAGTGTTGGCCGGGTTGGCCTGAACAAGGCTTGCAGCGATTTGCGCGGCGACGCTGTGGGTCAGCGAGCGTGGGTCGTGATGCGCGACGACGATCAAGGCGTGCATGGCAATTCTCCGGTTGGTGATTATTCACCAAGGCTTATATACTCTTGGTAAGTTACGAACAGTAAGTTACGTTTGGTATATAAACGATGTCAACCACTGAAATCAGCGAACCCGACTCCCCCGCTCCGCGGCGTCGCCTGTCCCGTGAAGATCGCCTGCGCCAATTGCTCGATGTCGCCTGGCAAATCATCCGCGCCGAAGGCTCTGACGCCCTGACCCTCGGCTATCTCGCCGAAATGGCCGGGGTGACCAAACCGGTGGTGTACGATCATTTCGTCACCCGAGCCGGTTTGCTTGCAGCGCTCTATCGGGATTTCGATGCTCGGCAAACGGCGTTGATGGACGCCGCGATTGCCCGAAGCGAACCGACACTGACCGGCATCGCTTCGGTGATTGCCACGGCGTACGTTGATTGCGTGATGCTGCAAGGCAGAGAAATCCCCGGGATCATCGCAGCGCTGGCGAGCACTCCGGATCTGGAGAAGATAAAGCGTGAGTACGAGGCGATCTTCCTCGAAAAATGCCGTCGCGATCTACAACCGTACGCCCACGGCGGGGAAATTACTCAAGCCGGATTGCGCGCAATGCTCGGCGCTGCCGAAGCGCTGTCGCACGCGGCGGCCAACGGTGAAGTCAGCGCGAAAGAGGCCAGCGACGAGTTATTCGCAACCATCCTTGCCATGGTCGGACGCGCCGCCGTTCGGGCGACTGGCGGTACTTGAGCCGTCACTTGCACACTCCTACGATGGAATCACGCAGTGGTTCCGCTCTTCGGGCGCTGCGTAGGCACGGGTGCTCTGAACCCCAATCAAGCCCGTGCCTTGCTTCATGCGCATCTTGAGCCTCGAGGGCTCTACTTCCTCCCCATCAAAGAGCTTTGAGGCTCTTTTTTTGTCTGCGCAAATCAGTAGCCCGGCGCCTGATCGGCGTGAATCGAACGCTATGCTGCCTGCGCCAGCAACTCGCGATAGTCCTCCGGGCTGCCCTTCACGGGCCCCGCCAACCCCAAGGCGCGGATCACCTTGAACGTCAAACCCGGCTGAATGGCGCCCACAAAAAAGCCCTTGCTGCGCGATTCACAGCAAGGGCTTTTTCGCCGAAGCGAGGTCAGTGCACGGTCAGGCGCTGGCGGACAAAATCCTCGACATGGCGAGTGGTCTGATCGAGGTGCCGGTCGCGCTGTTTCTCGGCATCGAGCATCGCCCGCTTGCCATTTTTCTGCAGCAGGTAGGTGTGGATCTGCTGCACTTCCAGCGAGCGGTAAATCGGCGTGGTGTCGATAAATCCGCGCAAGCCATTGCTGCGGTAATGCCGGGTGCTCATCAACACCTGGGTTTCACGCTGGCCAATCACCTCAAAGCCCAACGCTTCGAAGTACGGGACTTTGCCGATCGTGCAGGCCAGCTCCGCATGGGGATAACGCCCGACCATCTCACCGATCATCGCCCGCGCCACGCCCTGGCGCCGATGCCCTTCGCGCACCGCCATGTAGGCCACGCTGCAGGCTTCCCAGTCGCCCTGCACCGGCAGGTACAACAGAAAACCGATCACTTGCTCCGGATCATCCTCGTCGGTGGCCACCAGCAACTCCACGTCGATACCCTTCTCGCCATTCAACGCTTCGAGATACAGATGCACCTCATAGCCAACTGCGTACTGATAGACGTTGTACAGCAGGTTGCTCGGGCCGAGGCCGACCGCGCTGATGTCGGTCAGGTAGTCGACGACCATCTGCAGGATCTGGCTGTTGACGGCCTCGGGGCATGGGGATTTGTAGTGGGTGATGCGTGGCATGACGAACTCCGACGGTAAAAAGCGTTGCCGACCGCCGCAGCGGTCGACGAGCCGCGACATCATACCGTGACGCACGCGCTCGACGTCTAAAGTTCCTGTTCCGAGCGCCGATGTAACGGTCTCCTACAAATGTCACCACCAGGGATCGGCCATGTACTACCCGCGCGAAGCTGCCAAGGATCACCTTTACAACCGTATCGTCATGCTGACCGTTGCTTGCTGCGTGGTTTTGCTGCTCGCTGCAATGGCGCACAAGTCGGGCATGCTTTATGGGGCGCTGAGTTTCAACGGTGTGGAAACCCGCGGCAGCGTCACGGCACTGGAAAAGATTCCAATGAACGCCAATGGCAAGGTCATTCACTATCAATACACCGATGCCCAAGGCCAGACCCATGAAGGGCAACACGCCGACGAACGCTACGTCGAGCATACCCAATATGAAGTCGACGGCCCCATCACCCTGCTGGTGTCGCCGTGGATGCCGGATAAAAGCTGTATCGCCAGCCAGTTGCAGAGTTACCGTACGAGCTTCTACATCATGACCGGCGGTGTGTTGCTCGCACTGCTGTTTCTGCTGATCTCGGGCAGGACGTTCTGGCAGATTCAGGCAATGAAAGAACAAGACCGGTTTTATTGAGTCCAGCCTCACAGGCAACAACCATCACGCGCGCCGGGCGTCTTGCTGCGGCGCCATCCTGACGTTCTCGCATCGCCCTCCCTGAAAAAAATTTCATCCACCTCAGACGGGATCTTTCGCAAATCAGGCATCCAATTCTGCAGCTGCGTTCACTTTTCAACGCAGGCCTTGAGGAGTTGTCATGAGCGTTTTGCGTTCCCTGTCCAAATGGCGAAAAACCCTACTGCTGGTGTCGTTGACGCTGGCGGCGCTGAGCAGTGCCCCGGTGTTTGCGCAACCGGTGGTGATCGTCCAGCAAGCTCCACCGCCGATGCGCATGGAAGTGATGCCCGGCGCACGTCCCGGTTATGTCTGGGATCAAGGTCATTGGCGCTGGCAAGGACGCGGTTACGTGTGGATACCCGGCCACTGGCAACCGGTGAGGTACGGCGCGCGCTGGAAACCCGGGCACTGGCAGGCACGCGGACCAAACTGGTTCTGGGTCGAGGGGCATTGGGTGCGATGAATGCGCGACAGCCTGACCATCACTTCTTGCGAGAACACCTCCATGTCGAAGACCGTTAAAGCATTGCTGGCCGCCACGCTGGTGGCCGTTACGTTGTCCGGTTGCGTCGTCGAGCCGGCCCGTCCGCATCGGCCTCCGCCGCTGGTCGAAGTCGTTCCGGTGATGCCGGCGCCGGGTTATCACTGGGTTGCCGGGCACTATCGCTGGGGCGGCAACCAATGGCGCTGGGTGCCGGGGCACTGGCGGGCCTATTGATTGCAACGGCGGGCGTCACTGCTGTGGCGCCACCACTTTGAATTTGATGGCGATGTCCTTGGACACCACGGTGTCCGCCCACTCCCCCGCGCCGAGGCCGAACTCGTCACGGTTGAGCACCAGCTCACCGTCGAAAACGCCGATGGCGTTGTCCGGTTTCAATTCCACCGGTACCTGAACCTCACGGGTGATGCCTTTGAGGGTGAGCTGGCCGTAGATCAAGTAAAGATTTTTGATTTTTGGATCTTGGGTAAAACGCTTGGATTCGAACACCGCCACGGGGAATTTTTCAGTGTCGAACCATGCCGGTTTCACCAGCTCGGTGTTGGCGTCTTCGCTGCCGGCATCAATGCTGGTGAGGTCGATATGCAACGAGGTGTGGGCGTCGGCGAGGTTGTCGGTGTCAAAGTCCAGCGTCGCCTCGAACTTGCCGAAGGTGCCGTAAACCCGCGAGCCCATCTGGTTGTAGGTGAAGCTGATCTGGCTGGCGGTGGTGTTGACCCGCGTGTATTCGTCAGCCTGCGCGGCACAGACGACGCACAGCGAACTCGCGGCAGCCAGCAGTATTCGGATCGACATCGGATTCTCCAGGCGGGGCTTGCCGTCGAGGGCCTCGATTGAATTAAGCAAACATCCGACTGTTACGCCAGCGCCTACACCAGCCGCTCGATCTTCTGATGCTGCCAGACCAGTTTGTAATAAAGAGTCTGCAACACCAGCATGCCCAGATAGGCCACCGGAAACGCCATCCACACGCCCTGCAAACCATATTGGCCGTCCAGCCAGTACGCCGCCGGCAGTTGCACACCGACAACGCAAATGATCGCAATGATCACCGGCACCAACACTGTGCCGCTGGCGCGCATGATCCCGCCGATGATGGCCTGGAAGCCAAAGACCAACAGGCTCCACAGCATGATGTGCAGCAGATGCTCAGCCATTGCCCGGGTCGAATCCTCGGTCAGGAACAGCCCCAGCAACCAGTGCGACAGCAGATAGCCGAGCACGATCAAGCCGCCGGTCAGGCACACGTTGATCAACAGCCCGGTGCGCAGAATCGGCCCCATGCGCTCCAGCCGCCCGGCGCCGATGGCCTGCGCACCGAGGATCGACGCGGTGATCGCAATCGACAACGCCGGAAACTGCACATAGTTGACGATCTGCGTCACCGCGCCATACGCGGCGGTCGCTTGCGAGCCGTGCTGGTTGACCAGCGCCAGAATCACCAGCTCCGACAGCGACAGCACAATCATCTGCACGCCGGTCGGCAGACCGATGCGCAAGACCTTGCCGAGAATCGCCCCGTCAAGGCGCAGCGCGGCGAAGAACTCCCGATCCGGCGCCAACGGGTGCCCCTTGCGAATCAGGCGCCACGCCAGCCACGCCATCGCCGCGAGGTTACCGGCCAGCCCGGCGTACGCCGCACTCTGAATACCCAATTGCGGCAAGCCGAACCAGCCGCGAATCAGCGCCGGGGTCAAGGCCAGCCCGACGCAGGTCGAGACCATCAGCGCCAGCAACGGCGACAGCGTATCGCTGACCCCGCGCAACAGCTGGGTGAACAACACAAACACCAGCAGCGACGGCAAGATCCACATCATCACATGGGCATACGCCACCGCATCGTCGAGCACATCCGCCGGCGTCCCCAGCCCCGCCAGCGCCTGCCGCGCGAACACGCTGCCCAACACCGCCGCCACCAGACCGATCAACACCCCGAGTAACAGCGTCGCCCCGGCAATCGCCTTGACCATGTGCGGCTCACGCGCGCCCCACGCCTGACCGATCAACACACCGGCGCCCGCGCCGAGGCCGATCACCAGTGCGATAAAGAAGAACACGATGGGAAACATCCCCGACACCGCCGCCAACGCCTGGGTGCCGAGCATCTGGCCGATGTAGATGCTGTTGACCGTGCCCGACATCGATTGCAGAAAGTTGGACAGCACCATCGGCGCGAGGAACAGCAGGTAGGTGTGCCAGAGTGGGCGTTGGGCGACGGCTTGCATTGAATAGAGGTCCATCTCGACGGCGGGAGGGCTGATGGAGGATAGCTTCGGTGAGTTGCACGCGGGGCGCAATTAACATTTCAATTGGGTGTTTATGACCGGTGACCGCGCTTGTGTAACGGACACGGTTCTGTAGGTGCAAGTTCAGAGCTGTGGTAAACAACTGCCCACTTTCACTTCTCTCATTGAGGCTCTGTTCATGCCGCGCTTTGCCCATCTGCTGACCGCCACCCTCCTCGCCGTGCTCACCACCAGCGCTCACGCCGCCGCGCCCGCCGAAACGTTGAAGCCGTTGCTGGAAACACTCAACGAACGCCTGAACATTGGCGACCTCGTCGCGCTGACCAAATGGGACAGCGGCAAGCCAATTCAGGACAGCCCTCGTGAGGCGCAGGTCATCGCCAACGCGCGAACGCTGGCCACCGAGCGCCAGCTCGACGCGGAAGACGTGGCGCAACTGATCGCCGCGCAAATGGAGGCGAATAAACTGGTGCAGTACGGTTTGCTCGCACAATGGCAAGCGTCCGGCGCCGCGCCGGACACCCCGCGCCCCGACCTGGGAAAACAGATTCGCCCGCGTCTGGATGAACTGCAAACCCGCCTGCTGCAGCAATACGCCGATTTCGCGCCGTATCGCCATGATGCGAATTGCCCGGCGTGGCTGGCCAAGGCGCGCAGCGGCCTGACCCACGACGCGCTGCATGAACTGGCCCTGACACGGGCGACCGGTGAGTTGTGTGTGCGGGCGGCGAACTCGCGCTGAGAAACGGCCAGATCAAAAGATCGCAGCCTGCGGCAGCTCCTACAAGGGGGATTGGTGAACCATCATTGCGGTCGATGTTCACCATCACGGCAATGAAGTTCTCATAAAAATTCCACGGCGTAACATCAGCTCCATACCAACCAACAACACCCCGGAGCACACGATCATGAAACGCCAGACCCTTCTCAGCATCGCTTTCTCGGTTTTCGCCATTAACGCTTTTGCCGCCACCCCGGCACACACCCAAGTCGCAGAAGGCGGCTCGGACAAGTTGATTGAAAGTCGTGTTGCTGAGGGCGGTTCTGATCGCCTGATCGAACGTCGTGTTGCTGAAGGTGGCGCTGATCGCCTGATCGAACGTCGTGTTGCTGAAGGTGGCGCTGATCGCCTGATCGAACGCCGTGTTGCCGAAGGTGGCGCTGATCGCCTGATCGAACGCCGTGTTGCTGAAGGTGGCGCTGATCGCCTGATCGAACGTCGTGTTGCTGAAGGTGGCGCTGATCGCCTGATCGAACGTCGTGTTGCTGAAGGTGGCGCTGATCGCCTGATCGAACGTCGTGTTGCTGAAGGTGGCGCTGATCGCCTGATCGAACGCCGCGTCGCATAACTCTGCGGCTTCATCGCAATCACAATGAAAGCCCGGCCTGATCAGCCGGGCTTTTTCACGTCCGGCGCCATCCATTTCCCGACTGGCCACCCACCGCCCATTGCGCATACCATGCGGCCACAACTCCAAAACAGACCTCGACTGCCCATGCTCAAAGCCAGTCTGCGTAGCCACCTCACCCTTTGGTTTGCCGGTTTATCCCTGCTGACGCTGCTGAGCGTGGGCTTCTATGTCGGCCATATCGCCACGGAACAAATGAAGCAAGCCAGCGGCAATGCGTTGCTCAACACCGCGCGCTCGGCCGCATCGTTGTTGGGTGAACGACTGCGCGAACGCCAGTTGGAGGTGTATCTGCTCAGCCGTGCGCCGCATCTGGAGCGTGGTGATCTGGATAACCCGGCGATTCTGAAATCGATGCAACTGCGCACCCAGGCCCGCACCGAGTATGCGTGGATGGGCGTCACCGATGCCGAGGGCAAGGTGCATCAGGCGGTGAACGACTTGCTGGTCGGCCAATCGGTGCAGCAACGGCCCTGGTTCCAGGCCGGGTTGCGCGGCGAGTACACCGGCGATCCTCATGAGGCGGTGTTGCTGGCGAAAATGCTGCCGGCCCTGCCGAACGGTGAACCGCTGCGCTTCATCGATTTCGCCGCACCGATCCGCAACGCAGACGGCCAGGTGATTGGTGTTCTTGGCGCCCACGCACACTGGAGCTGGGTGACGCGCATTGTTGAGTCGGCGGCGCTTTCGCATAAAAACTCAACGCCGGATATCGAAGCGTTGATCATCGATCACGATGGCAAAGTGCTCTACCCGGAAGCGCTGATGGGTCAGCAACTGGCAATTGACACCAAAAGGCAAGGCTGGACGGCGGGCAACGGATTCCTCACCAGCGTGGTCATCGTACCGACGCCATCGAGTACGGTGCTGTCATGGTCGATTGCCGTGCGCCAGCCATTGGAAACCGCACTGCAACCGGCGCGCCTGCTGATGTACAAATTGCTGATTCTGGGTGTGGTCGCGGCGGTGCTGTTCGGCTTGGTGGCTTACTACCTGGCGCTGTACCTGAGCCGACCGATCGAACAGCTCGCGCGCTCGGCGCGGCAGGTGCAAAACCAACAACCCGGTGCGCAATTCCCGCTGCAACACCCGGTGCTGGAAATTGCCCAGCTCGGCCAGTCCATTGATGCCATGACGCAATCGCTGCTCGGCAAAGAGCGCGAGCTGCAAGAGGCCAATGCCTCGCTGGAAGCAACCGTCGCGCAACGCACCGCTGCGCTGACGCAGGCCAATGCCGAATTGCTCAGCTTGGCGACCCACGACAGTTTGACCGGCGTTTACAACCGTCGCCGTTTCGACGAGAAACTCACCGAATACACACTGCTGTTCCGCCGCACCGGACGTCCGTTCTCCCTGCTGCTGATCGATGCCGATCACTTCAAGCGCATCAATGATTCCCACGGCCACGCAGTGGGTGATGATGTGCTGCAACAATTGGCGCAGTTGATTCAGAGCAGCTTGCGCACCACCGATTTCGTCGCCCGTTACGGCGGCGAAGAGTTCGCTGTGCTGTTGCCGGAAATCGCCAAACCCGACACTCCGGAAGTCGTCGCCGAGAAGATCCGCGTGGCGGTCGCCGAAGCTCACTTCCCGGTGATCGGGCAAGTGACGGTCAGCATCGGCATCGGCCTGGCGGACCCGGCCGATAACAACCACAACGCACTGATCAAACGCGCCGATCAGCAGTTGTATCAGGCCAAGGCGGCAGGTCGTAATCAGGTGGCGTGATCAGCCCTTCTTCACTTCGCAAATCCCGTTGGCCCGGTTCTTCCCGGTGTACGACACCGCAGGCGAACCGTCGGGATTGATGCTCAGGGAAATGGTCACGCCCGCGCCTTTGGCTTCGAAGTAGTTCTCATTGAACTTCTTCAACTGGCCTTCCTTGCCATTGATGTAGATCGGGCCGCCTTCATCGGCGTGCACTTCGATCTTGCCCGGGCACGTCGCGTTGAGCATAGGGATGCCGGCATGGGCGATTGCGCTGACAAGCAACAGCGGGGCTGCCAGTAGCAGAGATTTCATGGTGAGCTCCTTGAGTGCAACGGTGTGCCGGACGATAGGGAAATACCGCACAAGTACCCTATCGACCCGTGACCGACCGCAGCGTTCCGCGAACACGATCGCCTTGTGCCAATTACTGTTTCAAGTGATCGACCAGCTTGTTGACCACCAGATCGGACACATGGCTGAACGCTTTGCGCAACGCCTCGGGATCCGTGGCGTACTGCTCCGGTGTATAGGCGATGGTGTTGGCATCGTTGGATACAGAGATCGTGTCGAAATTACGCCATACCGCTGAGCCGTTGCGCTTGATTTGCGCCGTGGCACCGATGACGGGATATAACACGGTGCTGAAGTTCTTCAGGCAGAGGCCCCATTGCGAGACCAGAATTTCGACCTCGGCATCGGCTCGCTCACCCTCGCCCACCACGGTAAACAGATGCTCCTGCTGTACGCGTTTTTCGAAGCTTTGCCGGATCAACTGGCTCAGGTCGATGCCATTGGCCTTCATGTTGTTGCGAATCGCCAGAGTGATATCGCCGGTGGCCACGTCCGCCGCTTTCGTCCCTGCCACAGAGCCCGCCCCCGTTAACGCACCGGCGCCAGAAGTCGAAGCACCTGAGGCCATACCTGCCGCTGCGCCGGCTCCAGCACCCAGGCCGGCGCCCCAGGCCTGCGTCATGCTGGTGTATTGAAAGTTATCGACGGCAACAAACACCGGCAGCACTTTCACGGTTTTGATCTGCTGGCGGTCTTCAACGCTGAGATCTTTGGTCACGCAACCCGTCAGCAAAACGAGGGCAGCAACAGCGACGAGTAGCTTTTTCATGTCATTTTTCAATCAGGGACTTGGGTGTCCGGCATATCGCCCGAGCACCGCAATACTTGAGTCGCGAAGAAGACGTAGTGGTGACGGTCATGACCCTGGCGGCGGAATCAATCGAGCGTGATGGAGGGGGTTGCCACAGAGAGCATCAACCGACATCGCTGCACCTCAAAAACACGCACGCCCTGTAGGAGCTGCCGTTATTGCGTGAAGGTCTGGAGGTACGCCAGCAAATTGTCGAGTTTTTCTTCGTCGCTCAAGCCCCAGAAAATCATCCGCGTACCGGGCACCACGCCTTTCGGATCCTTCAGATAGGCGATCAGCGTTTCGCGATCCCAGGTCACTCCCGAGTTCTTCATCGCATCTGAATACACGTAATTCGCTGACGTACCGGCGGGCCGACCGATGATGCCATTGAGTTGCGGACCGAATCCGGGGCGGGCCGATTCGCCGACCTGATGGCAGCCGCCGCACAGACGCGGAAAAATTTTCGCGCCGGCTTCGGGGTCGCCTGCGGCGAGGGTGAACGTACTGGACAGGCCAGTGGCGAGCATCAGGGCGAGTGACAGTGCAGCGGTGTTTTTCATCGAGAGTTCCGGATCGGTCTGCATCGGGCGACGCAAGGGTAGCATTATGTTTTTACAGGTAAGCGCCAATGATCTTTCTGACTTTGCTCAACGCCTGACGCAACACGTCCATCTCTACCGAGCCCAACGCCAAGCGAATCGCATGTGGCACATGACCCGCCACCGAAAACGGTTCAGCCGTGGTGACGGAAATCTGCTCGTGCATCAGCTCGACGACAATCTGATCGGCGCGCACGTCTTCCGGCAGCGGTAGCCACAGGAAATACGACGCCGGATGGCCAATGCTCGGCAGTCCTTTCAACACTTCGGTGGCCAGTGCCTGCCGCACCTTGGCGTCGTTGCGCTTCTGTTCCTCAAGCACCGTCACCGTGCCGTCGTCGAGCCAGCCACAGGCGATGGCAGTCATGACGCCTGGGGTGTTCCAGGTCGTGGCGCGGATGATGCGTTCCAGTGCTGGCACCACGTCGGTCGGGGCGGCGATGAAACCGACACGCAGGCCTGTGGCGATGTTTTTCGACAGGCCCGACACGTACACCGTGCGCTCCGGCGCCAGATCGATCAGCGTACGCGGTGGGTTTTCAACCAAAAAGGCGTAGGCCGCGTCTTCGATTATTGTCAGATCATGTCGCCGGGCAATAGCCACCAACTGCTCGCGCTGCGCCAGCGGCATCACCCAACCCAACGGGTTGTGCAACGTCGGCATGCTGTACACGGCGCGCACCGAGCGGCTGCGACAGAGTTTCTCCAGCGCGACGAGATCCGGCCCTTGATCACCGAGCGGAATGGCTACGACTTCCAGATGCAGCGCTTCGGCCAGCACCTTGAACCCGGAATAGGTCAGCGCGTCGGCGGCAATCACATCGCCGGGTTTGAGCAGCGTCATCAGCGTCACTGCGAGGCCTTGCTGGGCGCCGTTGACGATCAGCACTTGCTCGGCCTCGACCCTCACCCCGCGCGTCAGCAGGTGCCGCGCGACCGACGCGCGCTCGTGGCCGCGCCCGGCGTGCGGTTGATAACGCAGCAACGCCTCCAGATCGCCCGACAACGCCAATTGGCGCAGCGCAGTGCGCAACAAATCCGCCTGACCGGGCAACGACGGATAATTGAAATTGAGGTCGATCATGCCGACCGCCACTTGTTTCTGATCGATGCCCTGCCCCGGCGACAGCGAGGTTTCGCGGACAAACGTGCCGCGCCCGGTCTCGCCGCTGATCAGGCCCATGGCCTCCAGCTCCGCGTACACCCGCGAAGCCGTGACCAGCGCCAACCCTTCCTGAGCCGCCAATTGCCGATGGGTCGGCAACCGTGTACCTGGCGGCAACATCCCCGAGCGAATGTCCGCAGCAAAGGCATCAACCAGTGTCTTGTAGCGCGAACGTGGCATGCCGGATGTATCCATGACAATTCTTTGATTGTGCTGATTCTCGGCTCTAGCATGGCTGCAATGCAACCCACTTCCGAGCGTGAACGGTGATGGAAAGGACTTCGAATCTGACGACCCCGGCACTGGAAAAAACCAGTGGCTGGATCAACGGTTTTATCGGCGTGGTGATCTTCAGCGGTTCGCTGCCGGCCACGCGTATGGCGGTGCTGGAGTTCGATCCGGTGTTTCTCACGGTGGTTCGCGCCGCCATCGCCGGGGTGTTGGCGGTGGCGCTGTTGTGGCTGTTTCGCGAGCGGCGCCCGGCGCGCAATCAGTGGTTGTCGCTGTTGATTGTCGCGCTGGGCGTGGTGCTTGGTTTTCCGCTGTTGACCGCCCTGGCGCTGCAACATGTGACGTCGGCGCATTCGATTGTGTTTGTCGGCTTGCTGCCACTGGCCACAGCGATTTTTGCTGTGCTGCGCGGCGGTGAGCGGCCGCGACCGGTGTTCTGGATTTTCTCGATGCTCGGCAGCGCGCTGGTGGTCGGCTTCGCGCTGGCACAAGGTCTGACTGCCTCGCCCACTGGCGATCTGCTGATGCTCGCGGCGATTCTGGCCTGCGGTCTCGGTTACGCCGAAGGCGCGAAGTTGTCGCGCACTCTCGGCGGCTGGCAGGTGATTTGCTGGGCGCTGGTGCTTTCGCTGCCACTCATGGCGGTGTTGAGTGTGTGGCTGGCGCCCGCCTCGTTCAACACAATCAGTCTGTCGGCGTGGCTATGCCTGGGTTACGTGTCGCTGTTCAGCATGCTGATCGGTTTTGTGTTCTGGTATCGCGGCCTGGCTCAGGGCGGGATTGCCGCGGTCGGTCAGTTGCAATTACTGCAGCCGTTTTTCGGTCTGGCGCTGGCGGCGACCCTGCTACATGAACAGGTCAGCCTCGGCATGCTCGCCGTGACGTTTGGCGTGATCCTGTGTGTCGCCGGGGCGAAGAAGTTCGCCAAATGATCTTCAGGCACCCGCCTTCCACTCGCGTGGGCTGAGCCCGGTCTTGCGCCGAAACGCCCGGGCCAGCGCCGAAGGACTTTCGTAACCGACCTCTTCGGCAATCAGCGCAATCGGTCTGCCTTCGCGCAGGCGTTTCTGCACCAGGCTGACGCGCCAACTCAGCAGATAATCGGCCGGCGTTTGCCCGACAACCCGGCGAAACTGCTCGGCAAACCCGGCGCGGGACAGGTTGGCGACAGCGGCCAGATCCGCCACGCTCCACGGTTTTTGCGGTTGCTCGTGCATCAGGTTCAAGGCACGGGACAGGCGTGGATCGGCCAGCCCGGCGATCATCCCCGGTTGTTGTTCGCGACTGCTGATCAAGTGCCGCAGCAACAGAATCACCAGCAGTTCGAACAGGCGATCCATCACCGCCACCCGCCCGCAATGACCTTCGAACGCTTCCTTGAACAGCCATTCCACGGTGTTACCCAACTCCGGGATGTCCGTCAGTTTCAGCACCAGATAATCCGGCAGCGCCGCCGCCAGGGCATTGCCGGAGCCGCCATCAAACGTCAGCGTGGCGCAGACCAATCGGGTGTCCATGGCTTCATCGGCAAACATGCGATGGGTAAAGGGTCGGGGGAAGAAGATCAGCGACGGTTCGCTCAGGCGAATCTCACGCTCGTTGCCCGGTTTGAGCAGCAATTCACCGGCCTGCAAAAGATGCACATGCCCCACCGGCTCGTTGTCATGAACGCTGACGCCGCAAAACGCGCCGCTGTGGAACGTACCGGCATTCACGCCGAAATGGCTGAGCAATGTTGAAAGGCGATCCATGGACGACTCCGAGGGCATATCTGGACGATCTGCCGCATATCCTCGACGATTTGCCGCCAATCCACCAGCCTCACTGCATAACATGACCTCCATCCCCGGCGCACTTCGCACCGGACTTTCGGAGAATCAACATGAGCCGCATCCACGCTATCAGCCTCGAAACCGCCGCCGACGCCAGCCGCCCTGTGCTGGAAGGCGTGAAAAAGAAAATCGGTTTCCTGCCCAACGTCTTCACCACCCTGGCCAAAGCACCGGTGGCCCTCGAAACTTACGTACAAGCCTCGGCCATCCTCGGCAAGACCTCGCTGAACGCCCAGGAAAAAGAAGCGGTGTACCTCGCCACCTCACAGGTCAACGGTTGCGACTACTGCCTGGCGGCACACACCTTGTTTGCCGGCAAAGCCGGGCTCTCGGCGCAGGACATCGTCGCCGCACGCCAGGGCGAGCTCAACGCCTACGCAACCCTCGCCCGCCAATTGACTGAAAGCCGTGGCCACTTGAGTGATGAACAAATCGCCGCCGCCCGCGCTGCCGGCATCGACGACGTGAAGATCATTGAAGTGATTGCACTGGTGGCCGTGCAGAGCCTGACCAACTACCTGAACAATGCGGCGCTGACCGATATCGACTTCCCGGCCATCTGAAGTCTGGCCACACAACAACACCAGTGGGAGCGAATCTGCAAGCGCTAGCGGCGTGTCATTCAAAGCATCTTTGACCGACCCGACGCCATCGCGAGCAGGCTCACTCCTACAATTGGATCGCCTACAACCCGCCAGAAACAGGTCGGCTGTCAGGCCGCCTTCGCGAGCAGGCTCGCTCCCACAGTTTTAACGTGCGTACAACCCCAGCGGCAAAGCCGCCCCACTCAACAGGATGAGCGTTAGCTCGGCTGCAGCTCTTGATCTTGATCTTGATCCACGGGCGACGTCGGAAGGCTGAGTGGAGGGATTCATCCGGGCGTTGGAGCGCAGCGACCGTTTGGCGCAGCCAAACACAGCGAGAGGAGGTGCAGCGAAGCAAACCGTAGGCGATGCGCCCGGATGGATCCCGGAGCGAAGGAACCCCGAGCCCCAGCGAGCGGGCCGCACGTAGGAGCAAGCGTTTTTTTGCTTACTTTTTTTAGGCGTTTGTAAAAAAAGTGAGTCGCCGTCAGGGCGAAACCCTAAGTGGCCGTTACCGCAGCAACGGATATGTACTCAGTAATCCAGACAACCATAGCCAACGCCCACGACTGATCAGTGATGCTCCTCCCCCGCCCGCTTAAGCAACTTCTTGCACCGCTCAGACAAATGAAACACCTGCAAATGCTTACCCGCCTTGGCATAGCGCTCGCGCAGAGTCTTCAACGCCGCAATCGCCGAATAATCGACAAAACTCAAATGCCGACAATCCAAAGTCACCCGAGCCGGATCATTAGCCGGATCAAACTGATTGAGAAACGGCGTAGTCGAAGCAAAAAACAACGTGCCATGCAAACGATAAAGCTTGCTGCCGTCAGCCTCCAGATGCTCATCGGCATACAGCTCACGAGCCTGCTGCCAGGCAAAGTTGAGCGCAGCGATGATGATGCCGCACAACACCGCGGTGGCCAGATCAGTGAACACAGTGATGGTAGTCACAGCAATGATCACCAGCACATCATTGAGCGGCACTTTGTTCACCACCCGCAACGACGCCCAGGCAAAAGTCTGCTGCGACACCACAAACATCACACCCACCAGCGCCGCCAGCGGAATACGCTCGATCAGCGGCGACAGAAACAGAATGAACAACAGAATCAGCACCCCAGCGACAACGCCAGACAAGCGCCCGCGCCCACCGGAACTGAGGTTGATCACGGTCTGGCCGATCATCGCGCAACCGCCCATGCCACCGAATGCGCCCGAGACCATATTGGCCGCACCGAGCGCCACGCACTCGCGATCCGGGTAGCCACGGGTTTCGGTGATTTCGTCGGTGAGGTTGAGGGTGAGCAGGGTTTCCAGCAGACCGACCAGCGCCATCAGAATCGCGTAAGGCGCGATGATGCGCAGGGTTTCAAGATTCCACGGGATGTCCGGCAAAGCGAACGTCGGCAAGCCGCCGGCAATGTGCGCCATGTCGCCGAGGGTGCGGGTCGGCAGGCCGAACAGATAGACCAGCAGACCGACGCCGAGGATTGCCACCAGTGCTGGCGGCACCGCACGGGTCAGGCGCGGCAGGATATAGACGATGGCCATGGTCAGCGCCACCAGCCCGGCCATCAGGTACAACGGCGTACCGCTGAGCCAGTCCTCACCGTTCTTGAAATGTTCCAGTTGCGCCAGCGCAATGATGATCGCCAGGCCGTTGACGAAGCCGAGCATCACCGGGTGCGGCACCATGCGCACCAGTTTGCCCAAGCGCAGCAAGCCGAACGCCATCATGATCAAACCGCCAAGCAACACCGTCGCCAGCAAATACTGCACACCGTGCTGCACCACCAGCGCAACGATGACCACGGCCATCGAACCGGCCGCGCCGGAGACCATGCCCGGCCGCCCGCCGAACAACGCCGTCAGCGTGCAAATGATGAACGCGCCATACAGGCCCATCAGCGGATTGAGGTGCGCCACCAGTGCGAACGCAATGCATTCGGGCAACAGGGCAAACGAGGTGGTGAGTCCGGCCAGGACATCGGCGCGCAGACGAATCGGTTTCATGGCTTACCTATCGAGCAGCCACCGAGCGCGGCTGCAGGTGTTCGGGAAAAAGAGGGTTGCGGATGTTACGGAATTGTCGCGGATCGGGCCAGTGAACGCTGACACTTGTCGGCCCGACCTTTATGCTGGCCCGCTCCTCTGGTCATTGAGTTCGACATGTCTGCATTTCTGAGCGCCCGCGAGGTGTCTCAGCGTTTGCGTGAAGCGGCGTTGGGCGTGCTCGTTTTGAAAATCTGCGAGCGGCCTGCCGAGGCCGGGCTGGTCACGGTCGATATCGGGGGCTGGCAGTTGCGGCTGGATGTTGAAGGTGGGCGGTTACACCACTGTGAATTTGCCCGCAGCGACGATGGGCAAGAAGGTGCGCTGGAGAGCTGGCAGCGTTACGGCACCGATCCGGTGAGTTTGCTCAGTACCTGGGAATTGGCGCAGATCGAGCAAATGCTCAACGCGCAAACGAACGAGGTTGCTCAATGATGGCACTCTGCCCATAATTCGCGCCCTCCTCTATTCCCACGCAAGGAACTGCCGTGAAGAAGTCGCTGTTGTTGATCCCGATGCTGGCCCTGCTCCTGCAAGGCTGTGGCATGACCATGACCCGTTACGAACCAAGCTTCGAGAACGTGCAGAAGCTAAAACAAACCCCGCCGCTGCACGCGATCAGCAATCCTCAGGTCACGGCCGAATCCGGTGAAGGTTCGCTGGTGGTCCGTGCCAACCCGGTTCGCTCGCCGTCCGGCAGCATCCCGGCACACATTCAGGATGCGATCACCGAAGAACTGCGCAAGGCCGGTCTGCTCGATCCGCAGGCTCAGCGTCAGTTGAAAGTGCTGGTGGTGAAGAACGAACTGTCCGCCGGCATGGGCACGGGCGACGGCAAACTGGCCGCTCGCTTTACCCTGCTGAACGGCAACGATGTGGTGTATGACGCCACCAAAGATGTCAGCAGTCAGTGGAGCAGCAGCTTCTTCGGGTTCATTGCGATTCCGAACGCGGTCAACGCTTACAACCCGATGGTGCGTGACTTGCTCAAGGAACTGTACAGCGATCCACAGTTCATTCAGGCCCTGAAGTAAGGACCAAAAAAAGAGCCGCGATTGCGGCTCTTTTTTGCTTCAGGCCCGTGGAGTGCGGGTTTCGAGTGCCGAGTACTTCAGGTTCTTGCTATCAACCATCTGCTTGAGCAGCGCGTTGACCTGACGGGTGAAGGTGTCATTCACCGCGTCTTTCGGTGTGTTGGCCATCAGTGGAATGAACCAGATACCAATCCAGGTGCCGACCGCATCGTGGTTGCTCGCGGTGGTCAGGGCCTGACCTTGTCCATCCATGCCTTCCAGGCTCATGGTGTACTGATCGGTGCCGTACGCCGGGATCACCATCATGCTGAAGCCGCTGATGAAGGCCAGCACCATGGAACCGGCATTCGGCGGATGGTTGTACATTTTCAGACGCAGGCTGTAATCGCCCGGCTGCTTCTGGAACTCGTCCAGGGTGACACGGCCGAACAGACCCGAGTCAGTGAGGATTTTTTGCAGCTGTGGTTTCAGTTGATCGCGCGCTTGCGGCACTTCCACAGCGGAGCCGCTTTTCGGTTCGCCCTGGTAGAAGTCGAAATCGACGTAGACGTTTGGCTTGTTGGTGTAGCTGGCCATCGACGGCATGGTCACCGGCGCCACTTCGTCTTTGGTGAAACTGGCACAACCGCCCAGCGCAAGTACCAGCCCCAGCGCCAGCATTTTCCCGAATTGCATGATGTCCGTCCCTATGTGTACAAGACCAAATGATGGCATTGCGCCTTCATTGTGAAGGCCGGGCGGATTCTAGAGAGAGCGGCCTTCGGGCGAAAGCTTGAATTGAGGAAATCAGCAAAAAAATTTTGCTCAGCCCTGCCGCAAGTCGAGGTTGTAGGTGTAATAACCGCTGTCACGCTCGTAGCCGAGGGATTCGTACAAACCTTGAGCCGTGAAGTTGTCGGTTGCGGTTTCCAGTACCAGCCCTTTGGCACCGGTCGCCAAGGCAAAGTCGCGTGCCGTGTTCATCAACAAGCGGCCAACCCCACGCCCACGTGCGGCGGGCGTGGTGAACAGGTCGCTGAGCAGCCAGGTGCGGTGGGCATCGATGGACGAGAACGTCGGATAAAACTGCACGAAACCCAGCGCTTCGCCCTTTTCATCCTGAACCAGAAAAATCGCGGAGTCATCGCCGGCCATGCGCGCGGCGATGAAGGTTCGTGATTGCTCAAGGTTCGACGGCTGCTGGTAAAAGCCTCGGTAAGCGTCGAACAACTGCGCCACCGCATCCAGGTGTGTCGCGTCGGCCCGCAATGCCTGAAGGGTCATGTGCCCGCTCCGTTTCCAGTCAATGATCGAACCAGCATAGCGCCGCCCTTCGAGTGTACTGGCTTCATCGCTATATAGTTTTGTATATTGCGAAACCGAAATCGCCAGAATCTTTCCATGCCGTCCAGCCAACCTGTATTGCCATGAGTGCCATCCGCGTACGCAACGAGCAGTTGATCCTCGCCGCTGCCAGCGAGGAATTCGCCGCCAACGGCTTCAACGCCACCCAGACCCGCGATATCGCGGCGCGTGCCGGGGTGCCCAAAGCCAATCTGTATTACTACTTCCAGAGCAAGGAAAACCTCTACAGCAAAGTGCTGCTGGGGTTTGTCGAGCCGCTGCTGGAAGCCTCGGCGGTGCTGCGTGAAAGTGATGATCCGCTGACGGGACTGCGCGCCTACGTGGCCGCACGCATTCGCATCGCCCGCGAACATCCGGCGATTGCCAAGGTATTCAGTGGCGAGTTGCTATTGGGCGGTCGCCAGTTGCCGGATGAGTGCCACGATCTTTTGCAGGCCGAAGCGCGGCGCAACGTTGAATGTCTGCGCAGCTGGATCGAGCGCGGTTTGCTCGCTCCGGTGGATCCGGAGCATTTGATGCTGTTCATCTGGTCGGCGACGCGCACGTACACCAATATCGGCTGGCAGATGGGCCGGATCATGGGGCGCGAAGTGCCGCAGGACGAGGATTATCAAACGGCGGCACAGACGATCACGCGTATGGTGCTGGAGGGCGTGGTCGTAGCGCCGCGGGTGGGCGAGATTCGTGGGGTGTTGTTTGCGACGTGATGGCGCAGTGCTGCGCCGATCAGGGCATGAAGTCTACGGGGAGTTCCAGATGATCTTTCATGCGCTCGTTCCAGTCGTGCAAGGCGCCAGGTAGACGTTTTTTCCATTTCGCAACATCGGTGTAATAGCGCAGCCGCGAGTGTCCGGTGTTGTCGTAGGTAACCAACAAGACCCAGAAATGGCCATCGGCTGACCGCATCACGATGCCGGTGCCACCCAGGCCGCGCATCCACATCTCCCAGACCTGACTACCCGGCACATCAGCGGAAGGTTCAGCGGTCATCAACGAACCGGACTTTTCCACCAGCGTCTGATAATCAGTCTTGAGCAACGTGTGCAGTGCCTGGTTTTCTTCCGGTGTTTGCGCCAGGCCCAGGCTGAGCATGTCGTAATCCAGCGTCAGCGGTTGCTGCGAAGCGACAAAACGACCGGTGTAGTAGACGCCCAACCCGGCACTGCAATATCCGCCTGCACCGACGATAGAAATATCCAGCACACCATTGATGGGGGTGAACAACAGGGTGCACTGGTCTTCCGAGTAAACGGCTTTACCGTCCTTGAGTGTGGCAACGCCATCCAGATCACCGGAGTTGGCGCCCTCAGCCGCCGTGATGTCGATGCTGATGTGCGTGGGATCGCGGCGCTGGGTTATGACTGTCGCCGAGGTTGCGGTCCCTGGCGGAATGAGCTGCCAGGTCGCGTCCCAACTGAAGGGCTGGGTGGCGTGTTCAAGTTCGGTCAGGCGCATTAAATACTGCCGACGCAAACAGGCTGTCTGATCGCCACAGGCGTTGCGGTTTTTCAGCCACTGTCGCTGGTCTGACTTGAGGGCTTTGGCATCGGGGACATCAGCCGATGTCGAGTGCCAGAGCTTGCCCAGCTTCTCATCGAGTTGCGAGATCTGCGGGTCGCCACAAATGGCTTTTTCAGTTTTGCTGGCGGCACTGGTGCAATCAAAACTGCTGGCGTGGGTGATAGAGGCAAACGCAAGGCACATCAGCGCCAAGGCATGACGCAGGGAGATAGCGAACATCGAGAGATTCCATTCTTCGGACGGCGCGCAGTATGCCAGTGCTGCCAGCGGAAATCCCTGATGTACATAGCAATCAGGATTTCGCAATCACTGTAGGAGTGAGCCTGCTCGCGATAGCGTTCGGTCAGACGATGTTGCATCAAATGCCACACCGCTATCGCGAGCAGGCTCACTCCTACAGGTTTTGTGTGGATGGTCAGAACGTGATGCTGGCTGCGGGTTTGACGTCGATACGCGCCACCGAGCCAGTCAGATGCGCCAGATCCTTGTTGTGCTCGGCGATGATGTCTTCGGCGCTCATATTGCCGTTGTCGACGGTGGAATGCGCGTCGGCGGCAAGCACTACGTCATAACCCAGCTCATGGGCCCGGCGTACGGTCGCATTGACACAGTAATCGGTTTGCAGACCGCAAATAACCAGTCGTTCGAAGTCTTCGCTTGGCAAAAATTTACCCAGGTCAGTCTGGTAAAACGAGTCCCGGGTGGTCTTGCGTACGCGCAAGTCACTGGCGACGGTTAACAGTTCATCAGCCAGTTGCCAGCCTTCGGCACCATGGGCCAACGGGCTGTCCTCTTCTTCATGCTGGATCAGCACCACGCGCACGCCAGCCTTGCGTGCGCGAGCACTGAGGCCGTTGATGGTGTCGATCACACGCTGAATGTCGTAGCACTGATATTCGCCCGAGCAGAGGGCGCGCTGGACGTCGATGATCAGTAATGCGGTGGTCATGATGAGCCTTCCTTGATCAGTCCTTGAGACAGGGGCGGACGTAAGCCCGCCCCCTTTTTACGCTCCTCAGTAACCCAGTGACAAGCCCGTGTTGCGGCGTGGATCGTTGGCGCCGTAGAAACGGTTTTTGCCGACCGGCTTACCGCCCAGGGAAGGTGCACCCACCAGAATCGCGGCGATGTGGTTGGCGTCCTGCGGACCGGCGAACTTGTGACCCCAGCTCTCGAGGAGCTTCTTCGTGTCGGGGCTGGCGGCGAAGTCTTCGAGGTTGGTTTCCTCCGGCATCCACTGCTGGTGGAAGCGTGGCGCATTGACCGCTTCCTGCAGGCCCATGCCGTAGTCGATGACGTTGAGCATGGTCAGCAAAGTCGCCGTGATAATACGGCTGCCGCCCGGTGTACCGACCACCATCACCACTTTGCCATCCTTGGTGACAATGGTCGGGCTCATCGACGACAGCGGTGCCTTGCCCGGAGCAATCGCATTGGCTTCGCCCTGCACCAGGCCGTACATGTTCGGCACACCGACCTTGGAGGTGAAGTCGTCCATTTCATCGTTGAGAATCACCCCGGTCTTGCTCGCCATCACGCCCGCGCCGAACCAGTCATTGAGGGTGTAAGTGACCGACACCGCATTGCCCCACTTGTCGACGATCGAGTAGTGAGTGGTGTTGCTGCCTTCATGGGGGGCTACGCCGGGTTTGAGTTCAGCCGACACGCCGGCCTTTTGCGGCTGGATGGCGTCGCGCAGTTTGGTCGCGTAGTTCTTGTCCAGCAGATGCTCAATCGGATTTTTGACGAAATCCGGATCGCCCAGGTAGCTGTTGCGATCAACATAGGCGTGGCGCATGGCTTCGATCTGATAATGCATGCCCTGGGCCGAATGGAAGCCCAGATCCTTCATCGGAAAGCCTTCGAGGATGTTCATGATCTGGCAGATCACTACCCCGCCAGAGCTTGGCGGCGGCGCCGAGACCACGTGATAACCACGGTAGTCGCATTCCACCGGAGCCAGTTCGCGGGTCTTGTATTTATCGAGGTCAGCCTGGGTGATGATGCCTTTGTTGGCCTGGCTGGAGGTGACGATGGCGTCGGCAACCCAGCCTTTATAGAAGCCGTCGGCGCCTTTTTCGGAAATGGTCCGCAGGGTTTTGCCGAGATCCTTCTGCACCAGTTTCTGCCCGACCTGCATCGGCTCGCCGTTATGCAGGAAGATCGAACCGGAGTCGCGCATGTCCTTCTTGAACACGTCGGTGGCGTACTCCAGCAACTCGACGTCACCCTGCTCCAGCGCAAAACCGTCTTCCGCCAGTTTGATCGCCGGCGCAATCATTTCCTTGCGCGGTTTGGTCCCGTATTTGCTCAGCGCCAGCTCCATGCCGGACACGGTGCCCGGCACGCCCACCGCCAGGTGGCCACGGGTACTCAAGTCGGGAATGACGTTGCCTTCCTTGTCGAGGTACATGTTGGCAGTGGCCGCCAGTGGTGCTTTCTCACGAAAATCGAGGAAGGTCTTGCGCCCGTCTGCCAGTTGAATGGTCATGAAGCCGCCTCCGCCCAGGTTGCCTGCTGCGGGATAGACCACCGCCAGCGCGTAACCCACGGCGACCGCCGCATCGACGGCATTACCGCCACTTTTCAATACGTCGACGCCGACATGGGTGGCCAGATGTTGCGCGGTGACCACCATGCCGTTTTCTGCGGCAACCGGTGCCACCGACGCCGCGTGAGCCATGAGACAGCTGAGTGCCAGTGAGGTCGCTATCAGCGATTTGGCCAAAGGTTCGTACTTCATGAGTCGATCTCTTTTTTGTTTTCAGGGTCTGTGCAGAACAGAAGGGGGGAACGCTGCAAAAGCACCAAGCAGTATGGTCGGCTTTGCGTATTGCGCCTCCCCGATCAGGCAGTATGCTGGGCGCTGTTGCCGCCCTGCTCCGGAGTCTGCCGTCATGTCTTATACGTTCATCACCGTGCCATCGCCCGTCGGCGAGCTGAAGCTGGTCGCGAACGGCTCACGACTGGCGGCCATCCTCTGGGAAAACGATAAACCCGACCGCGTGCGCCTCGGGCCGATGAGCGAGGCACACGACAATCCGATCCTGATTCGAACGGCTCGACAACTTGAAGAATATTTTTCCGGGACGCGTGACTGTTTTGATCTGGAACTGGATTTCGCTGGCACCGATTTTCAGAAAAAGGTCTGGGCGGCGCTGCTGACCATTCCCTTCGGCCAGACGCGCACCTACAGCCAGATTGCCAGACAGATTGGCAATCCCGCTGCTGTGCGGGCAGTAGGCGCCGCCAACGGACGCAACCCGATTTCCATTGTGGCGCCTTGTCATCGGGTGATCGGCGCCTCGGGGAAGCTCACCGGGTTCGCCGGGGGGCTAGAGGCGAAAGAGCACTTGCTGACCCTGGAGGGTGGCGACTGGTCGACGGTTGGCAAAACCGGGGATTTGTTCTAGTCAGTCAATACAGATCAAGAGATCGCAGCCTTCGGCAGCTCCTACCCTGGAATGCGTTTTCCTGTAGAAGCTGCCGAAGGCTGCGATCTTTTGATTTATCAGGTAAACACGTTATTCATCGCCGCGTACTGCAACAGCATGATGGTCTTGGCGTCGCAGATCTCGCCGCGCTGAAACGCCGCCAGCGCTTCGTCGAAGCTCCACTCCAGCACCTCAAGTTCTTCAGTCTCTTCTTCCAGACCACCACCTTCGCTGACCTTCGATGCCGCGTCGTATTCGGCAATGAAAAAGTGCAGCTTCTCGGTCACTGAACCCGGACTCATGTAAGCCTCGAACACCTTCTTCACATCGTGCACGCGATAACCGGTTTCCTCCTCGGCTTCATCGCGAATCCGCTGCTCCGGCGCAGCGCCCTCGAGCAAGCCTGCAGCCACCTCGATCAACAAACCATCATGACCATTGACGAATACCGGCAAACGAAACTGCCGGGTCAGTACCACCGTGCGCTTTTCACGGTTGAACAGCAGAATCGCTGCGCCGTTACCACGGTCGTAGACCTCACGGGTCTGACGCTGCCACTCACCGTTGTTGCGGTGATAGTCGAAGGTAATTTTCTTCAGCAGGTACCAGTCGTGGGACAACACCTGAGTGTCGACGATGCTGACCCGCTCGGCTGTGTTGGACATGACGCTTGATCCTGTTTCCTGAATAAGCCGCCATGGTCGAATAATTGCGCCAACAAAAAAAGCCCGGCAGCGCTACCGGGCTTCTTTATTTGCAACTAACGAGCGACGTGCGACCGCGAGTCATCGACATCCTGCTCGACTGAACGAACCCCGTGAATCAACGGCCCATAACGCCGGCTGAACTCCCAGTTGTACGGCACGCCATCCTTGCTGGTGCCGTTGTCCCAGTTTACCGACCAGGTCATCAGGCCTTTGATCGGCAGCCCTTTGATCGCCAGACGTTTGAGGACGTTACCGACCACGGTTTTGTCGATCACATAACCGGTTGCCGCCGCATCGTTGTTGGCCGGCAGGCCTATGACGAATTTGTCCGCCGCGATGCGGGTGAAACCGCGTGTGCCGGTTACCAGACTTTCGGTCAGGTAGTAGAGGAAATCCTCTTTCAACGCATCGTTGTTCTGCGCAATCCACGCGCCCGCGCCGTTGTTGGCTTCCTGCACCCAGACCCCGTCGCCACCCTGGTTGTAGAACTGCGGGGCGATGAAGTCGTAGTAGCCTTCCAGGGCCTGCAGGTAGCTAAGGTATTTGCCGGTGCTGGTCAGGTATGGAAACTCCGGGGCCATGCTGATGATGAAGTGCTTGCCTTGGCCTGCGTAGTGATCCTTGACCAGTTTCAGTGCGGCCGGCAGGACGGTCTTGTTGGCCGCGAAATCAATCGCGCTCTGTTCAAGATCAATATCCAGGCCGTCGAAGCCGTAGGTTTCCACCAGACGGATGATTTCATTGGCCAGCGGTTGTTCCTGACCGCTGCGCAACTCGATGTGCGCATCGGCGCCACCGAGGGAGATCAACACGGCCCGCCCTTGGCTGTTGAGCACGCCGACCTGACGGCGGAACTCGGCATCGGAAACGTTGAACGGCTTGAAGGTCGGAATCCCGCTGCCCTTCATAAAGGCCACCGCGACCACGTTGTACTCCTTGGGCACTTGCTCCAGCGACAGGCTGGCGAAGCGGCCCTGACGATAACCATCGCTCGGGCCTGCGGGCCAGTTGTGCCAGAAGCCCATGAGGATCTTTTTGCCGGCAATGCTCGGCATCAGCGAGGCGGCATCGCTCGCGGCGTTTTGCACTAAAGAGAAATCGATTTTTGACATGTTCTAATCCTTCAGAACGTGTGGGTTTGGCGACGCAGCGCCGTTATTTGAAGTCGACGTCGAAGGCCTGATAGAAAGCGTTGCCGGTGTTGGCGACGATCCACATCAGCACGATCACGTGATGGCCTTTTTTGTTGGCCGGCAGTTTCACCGCGTGATTGACCTTGGCCTTCAGCTCATTCGGGTAGCTGTAATACGGCACCTGAGTGTAGAAGTCCTCGAAGAACGGTTGGGCTTCCAGTTGCGCGCGGCTGATGCGTTGTTTCGGGTCCCAGCCATCCTTGGTGATCAGCCAGCGATAGCCGCGAGTGGTGTGCGGCGCGGTGTATTCCCACTTGATTTCGAGGGTTTGTCCCGGGGTGACATTGAGCAGCGGCCAGGTGAATGGACGACCGAGTTTCTTGCTCATTTCTTCATGGGTGAAGTTAACGCAGTCGCGGGCATCACTCTTGCCACCGCTGAGGATGTAGCCGTCGGCCGGTGGCGTGACACTGTCCGAGTCGCTCTGGAATGGCGCCGGAAACGGCCCCGCTGCCAGCGCCGGGAAATTTTTCCCGCCTTCCATTTCATTGACCTGCCAGGCACCGAGCAGTCCTTGCTCAATGGCCACCGCACCGCGGCTGGCAGGAGAGATGACGCGACCATGTCGCAGTTGGGTTTGTGCTTGTGGTTGATTCATGTTTTTCACTCCGTTGATTTAAGAACTCTCCTTTCCGAGGAGAGGCCTTCAAGCTAACGGAGGCGAATTTTTTGTCCATCGGCGGTTTTGTCGCAGTCAGCGGATGAAGGCCAGCAAAACACTGCAAATACTGGATGCATATCCAGTCGTTTACGATAATACCCACCCGAGATGACGCCAAAAGATTACACGCCGATGCTGCAAAAACTGCCATTCAGTACTCACGGCAACTGTGCCTTGAACTCCTTTTCGTACTGCCCGGCGAGTTGTACTTTCTGTTTCTCGTTGAGCAATTTGCCGGCCATCTGGAAGAACTTCTGCTCTTCTTCCTTCAAATGATGATGAACCTTGTCCGACAGCTTCTTCGCGGTTGCCAACCACGCGGGACTGGACATCTCGGTCTCGTCGAGTTCTTCCATCATCTCGTCCATTTCATGGTGTTCAGCGATGGCATGGCGGCTCAGATCGACACCCTCGTCTAGCTCCATCAACGGAATGTAGAAATGGCGTTCTTCGGCGGTTTCGTGGGCTTGGAGTTCGGCTTTGAGTTGTTTGTACGCCTCGACCCGCTCCGGGGTGTCGCCGCTGGTTTCGATCAGGGTTTTGGCGTAGCTACGCTGGCGCTCATGGCTTTCGCGAAGGGCTTCGAAAATATTCATGGGGGATCCTCATCAACCGCGTGCTGGAATGACGCTGTAAAAGCTAGACCCCGGCGCGTGAGCGGCAGTTCCACCGGGTTGAGAGGGGCTTGGAAGATCACCGCCGGGCAGGATAGGCTGCGGGTTCAAACCACAAGGAAGTCGGGCATGAACTTGCGCATCGAGTTGTCACAACATTCCACAGAAGAAGAACGCCAAGCGATTCTCGCCCCCCTGCATGCCTATAACGTGGCCAAGGCCGGGATCGCGGTATCCGAACCGCTCACCCTGCTGGTGCGTGACGATCACGATCAGATTCTGGGTGGACTCTATGGCCGGCTGGTCTGCCAGTGGTTGTTCATCGATTTGCTGTCAGTGCCTGAAGCAGGCCGGGGCCAGGGTATTGGCTCGAAACTGATGCGTATGGCCGAAGAGCTGGCGCGGGAGAAAGGCTGCATCGGCGCATGGCTCGACACGTTCGACTTTCAGGCACCGGAGTTCTACAAGAAACTCGGGTACAGCCAGTTTGGTGAGATTGTCGATTATCCGCCGGGGCACAAGCGGCATTTTTTCCAGAAGCGACTTGTAGGTTGAATGTACCGACCCCTTCGCGAGCAGGCTCGCTCCCACATTTGGAATGCATTCCACGGTAGGATTGAGCCTGCTCCGGGCGGCGTTCCGACGATGCCGACAGCCACGTCAACGCATGATCAGAGGCAAGTCGCCAACGCGGCCAACCGGCGCTTGGCGACAAAGTCATCCTTCTGCGCGTAGTAATTCAGCGTCGTACCCGATGCTTCGGTGAGCACATCGACAAAAGACTCTGCCGAACGGGTATACACCGTCGTACCGCCCGATCTACGCGGTTCCAGATACGCCGCCGCATCCACGCCAAACACCGCTTCGTCCTGCCAGCCGAACTGCACACAACGCGCCACGTCTTTTTCGGCTTTGTCCGACGTCAACACTTTGTACGGGGTTTTCGTGCGAGCATCGTCCATCACCGAGCCTGCGCAACCGGCCAGCAGTGTCGCGGCCAGCGCTACCATCAGAATTCGCATTGCATTCGCTCATTCAGAAAAAAGCGGACTGTATCATCGCAGCAGCAGGAATCGTTCTGCTTTACTGCATTTATAGCGCGACAGGCGCAGGCCGCTGCGGCAACCTAAGGTCATCAGCCTCACAAGGAAAACACATGGCGCCTACCGACCAGCGACATGAACACGCCCTGAAAGTATTTCTCGAGGCGCGTCCCGAACTACGCGTATCCCTCGACCACCTCAACCCGCTACTGGCTCAGGCCAAAGGCGAAACGCAGGCGCAGTATCGTGAGGAGCGACTGCATGAAGCATTTGAGGCCGAAGCGGAAAGTCTCGGACTTTTTGCCTGGGAGTTGACCTTGCAACTGACGGCTGATTCGCCTGAGGAGTATCAGGCGCAGCGGTTGGAAGTACACCGTGAAGTCGCGGAAATGGCCGGGATGGGTTGGCCGGAGTATTGCGATCTGTATGGCATAGAACCATAACCGCCGCCCAAGGACACTTCTACCGATGCTGCCATCCGCCTCGACTCACCGCGCCAGCCCCGGGCATCTGCACACTCAGAAGTGGCGCGGGCGGATTGGTCTGGCGCTGGTGGCCAGCCTCTCGGTACTGGCCGGCATGACCGACGCCATCGGCTTTATGGCCAGCGGCGACTTCGTCTCGTTCATGAGCGGCAACACCACCCGACTTGCCGTGGCGATAAGCGATGGTGATATCGGGCTGACCCTGCGTTTGTTGATCCTCGTCGCCACTTTTATAGCCGGGAACGCCTTGGGCGTTATCGTTGCCCGTTTCGGTGGCCGCCGGGCGCTGCCGCTGCTGCTGTGTATCGCCACCCTGCTGTGTGCGGCGGCCGCCTGGCCATTCGACACCCAACTGCCGGCGCTGATGGCGGCGATCATTGCGATGGGCATGCTCAACGCGTCGGTTGAAGAGGTGAACGGCTTGCCGGTCGGACTGACTTACGTGACTGGCGCATTGTCGCGGTTCGGCCGTGGTTTGGGACGCTGGATGCTCGGCGAACGACGCAGCGGCTGGCGGGTGCAACTGGTGCCGTGGAGCGGGATGTTTATCGGCGCGATTCTGGGGGCGGTGCTGGAACACCACTTGGGACTCCAGGCGATGTTTGTCAGCGGTTTGCTGGCTGCAATCATCGGGCTGTTCTCCCTGAAAATCCCGCGCCGCTGGCAACTGGGCTACATGCCCCGTTAACGGACTCCTCAACCAACGCTCATGTAGGAGCTGTCGAGTGAAACGAGGCTGCGATCTTTTGATCTTGCTTTTAAAGATCAAGATCAAAAGATCGCAGCGTACCGCAGCTCCTACAGAGATCGTGTTTCGCTGCAAGCGCTGCGATCCTTTGCGGTCTGCAATGCTTTATCATGGCCGCAGTTTTGCTGATCGAGTCCGTCATGAAGTTCGCCATTGCGCTGTTTTCCGCCGCCCATGCGCCCTCCTCGCGCCGCGCCCTGCTGTTTGCACAAGCCGCGCTGGCCGGTGGGCATGAAATTGTCCGGCTGTTTTTCTATCAGGACGGCGTTTACAACGCTTCGGACGCGGTGGTCACCCCGCAGGACGAACTGGACCTGCCCAAACAATGGCGCACCTTCATCACCGAACAAAAGCTCGACGGCGTGGTGTGCATCGCCGCCGCCCTGCGCCGTGGCGTGCTGGACGCTGAAGAAGCCAAGCGCTATCAGCGTGACGCCGTTTCCGTCAGCGCGCCGTGGGAATTGTCCGGCCTCGGTCAGTTGCATGACGCGGTACAAGACGCTGACCGCTTGATCTGCTTCGGAGGTGCGTGAGATGGCTAAATCCCTGTTGATCATCAGCCGTCAATCGCCATGGTCTGGCCCCGCGGCCCGCGAAGCGCTGGACATCGTGCTGGCCGGTGGCGCCTTCGATCTGCCCATTGGCTTGCTGTTTCTCGATGATGGCGTCTTACAACTCGCCGCCGGGCAGAGCGCCAAGGCCCTGCAACAGAAAGACTTGAGCGCTAACCTGCAAGCGCTACCGATGTTTGGTGTCGAAGAGTTGTTCTACTGCGCAGAGAGCGCCAGCACTCGTGGCCTCGGCACTCTGTCGCTGGACGAAGCGCAGCCGCTGGCCGCCGAGCAAATCACCGCCCTTATTGACCGTTACGACCAGGTGATCACCCTCTGATGTCGACTTTGCATGTGTTGTCTCATTCCCCGTTTGGCGACGATCGCCTGACCAGTTGCCTGCGCCTGATCGGCAGCGCTGATGCTGTGTTGCTGTCCGGCGACGCGGTCTATGCTCTGCAACCGGGCACCGCGCCGTTCACCGCAATGCAAAGCCGCCAGATCAAATTGTTGGTTCTGGCCGAAGATGCACAGGCTCGCGCCATCGAAGTCCCGGACTGGGCTGAGGCCATTGATTACCCGGCCTTCGTCGAGCTGTCGATCCATCACGACAAGGTCAACAGCTGGTTATGAATGCCATGACCGTCGGCGCCCGCGCCATCGAACTGGACAAGGACGGATTTCTGGTCGACCTCAGCGACTGGTCGGCAGACGTCGCGAGCGCCCTCGCTGCCGCCGAAGAAATCGAGTTGACGCCCGAACACTGGGAAGTCCTCGAACTGCTGCGCAGCTTCTATGCCGAATTCCAGCTGTCCCCGGCCACCCGCCCATTGATCAAGTACACCGCACTGAAACTCGGCCCGGACAAAGGCAACAGCCTGCACCTCAACCGACTGTTCAAAGGCACCCCTGCCAAACTCGCCGCGAAACTGGCGGGCCTGCCCAAACCGACGAATTGCTTATGACCGACTTTCCAGCGCTGACCCTCGAAACCCCTGCCGAGCATCCGTTCGCCCAATTCGTGCGCATTCTCGGCAAGGGCAAACGCGGTGCGCGCGACCTGACGCGCGAAGAAGCCCGCGAAGCCATGGGCATGGTGCTCGACGACAAGGTTGAAGACACCCAGCTCGGCGCTTTTCTAATGTTGCTGCGACACAAGGAAGAAAGCGCCGAGGAGATGGCCGGCTTCACCGAAGCCCTGCGCGAGCGCTTGCAGGCGCCGGCGCTGAACGTCGATCTGGACTGGCCGACTTACGCTGGCAAGAAGCGTCATCTGCCGTGGTATCTGCTGGCAGCCAAGTGTCTGGCACAGAACGGCGTGCGCATTTTCATGCACGGCGGCGGCGCACACACCGCCGGGCGTCTGTACAGCGAGCAATTGCTTGGTGAATTGAACATTCCGCTGTGCCGCACTTGGCAGCAGGTCGGCACGGCGCTGGATAACGGTGGCCTGGCCTTCATGCCGCTGGTGGACTGGGCGCCGCAACTGCAAAAGATGATCGATTTGCGCAACACCCTGGGCCTACGCTCACCGATTCATTCCCTGGCGCGGATTCTCAATCCACTGGGCGCGCGTTGCGGCCTGCAAAGCATTTTCCATCCTGGGTATCAAGCCGTGCATCGCGATGCCAGTGGTTTGCTTGGCGACACGGCGATTGTGGTCAAAGGCGATGGCGGCGAAATCGAGATCAACCCGGATGCCGACAGCCACCTCTACGGCACCACCGGCGGCGAGAGCTGGGACGAGGAATGGCCGCAATTGTCGGCGCAACGCCACGTCAAACCGGCGACCCTGGACGTCGAACACCTGAAAGCCGTATGGCGTGGCGAGGTGGTCGACAGTTACCCGCAAATGGCGTTGATTGCGACCATGGCGCTGGCCTTGCGCGGTCTCGGTCAAAGCCGTGAGCAAGCCTTCGCAACCGCCGAGCACTACTGGGCCGCGCGGAACAAATCGATTTAACCGATCATTCGCGCCCGATCTTTGCGCTTTTTGTTCGAACTCATCGGAATAGACTCGACTCCAACGATTATTGGTTTACGGAGTCTTGATCATGGGTTTACTCGTCGATGGCCACTGGCAGGACAAGTGGTACGAAAGCAGCAAGGACGGCGCCTTCCAGCGCGAACAGGCCAAGCGCCGCAACTGGGTAACCGCCAACGGCGAACCCGGCCCCAGCGGTGAAGGCGGTTTTGCCGCGGAGGCCGGGCGCTATCACCTCTATGTTTCCCTCGCCTGTCCGTGGGCGCATCGCACGCTAATCCTGCGCAAACTCAAAGGACTGGAGAGTCTCATCGACGTCTCGGTGGTCAGTTGGTTGATGCTGGAAAATGGCTGGACCTTCGACACGGCGCTCGGCTCAACCGGCGATAAGCTCGATGGTTTTGAATTCATGCATCAGCGCTATACCGCCGACACTGCCGATTACACCGGCCGCGTCACCGTGCCGGTGCTGTGGGACAAAAAGCTCAAGCGCATCGTCAGCAACGAATCAGCGGAGATCATCCGCATGTTCAACAGCGCGTTTGATGGTTTGACCGGCAATGATCTGGATCTCTACCCGGCGCCATTACGCGGCGAGATCGATGCGCTGAACGAGCGGATTTATCCGGCGGTGAACAACGGCGTGTATCGCGCAGGTTTTGCGACGTCGCAACAGGCTTATGAAGAAGCGTTCGATGAGGTGTTTGCCGAGCTGGATCAGTTGGACCGGCTGCTGGGTGCCAATCGCTACTTGTCGGGTGAGTACCTGACGGAAGCGGACATCCGTTTGTTCACCACGATGATTCGTTTTGACGCGGTGTACCACGGCCACTTCAAGTGCAACCTGCGGCGGATTGCCGATTACCCGAATCTGTCGAACTGGCTGCGTGAGCTGTATCAGTGGCCGGGGATCGCCGAGACGGTGGATTTCCAGCACATCAAGAACCACTACTACGGCAGTCACAAGACGATCAATCCGACAGGGGTTGTGCCGAAAGGGCCGGAGCAGGATTTCACCGTGGCCCATGATCGGGCGCGTTTGAGCGGCAAAGGGGTTTGGTACCGGGGCTGAGATTTGTATTGTTTTTGAGGGCCCCATCGCTGGCAAGCCAGCTCCCACAGGGATTTTGGTGATACTGAAGATTGCAGCTTCAACACAAAACCTGTGGGAGCTGGCTTGCCAGCGATGGGGTCAACTCGGTTTTCAGACCTGCGCCTGAGCCCCTTCGAACCACGCCAGCTTCTCGCGCAGTTGCACCACTTCACCGACGATGACCAGTGTCGGCGCATGCACTTCATGCTCCGCCACCAGTCGCGGCAGGTCAGCCAGCGTGCCGGTGAAGACGCGCTGATTGACCGTGGTGCCCTGCTGAATCAATGCCGCCGGGGTATCGGCTGAACGACCATGTTTGATCAGTTGTTCGCAGATGACCGGCAACCCGACCAGGCCCATGTAGAACACCAGCGTCTGCGCCGGCGCGACAAGGTCGGCCCAAGGCAGATCGGTGGAGCCGTCCTTCAGATGGCCGGTAACAAAGCGCACCGACTGCGCGTGATCACGATGCGTCAGCGGAATCCCGGCATATGCCGCGCAACCACTGGCCGCCGTGATACCCGGCACAACCTGAAACGGAATGCCGTGAGCGGCCAGTTCTTCGATCTCTTCGCCACCCCGGCCGAAGATAAACGGATCACCGCCCTTCAACCGCACCACACGCTTGCCGGCCTTGGCCAGGTCGACCAGTTGCTGGTTGATCTGATCCTGTGGCACGGCGTGATCAGACCGACGTTTGCCGACGTAGACCCGCTCGGCATCACGACGGCACAGCTCAAGAATCGCTGGCGCCACCAAGCGGTCGTACAGCACCACGTCGGCTTGCTGCATCAGACGCAACGCCTTGAAGGTCAGCAGGTCTGGATCGCCCGGGCCTGCCCCGACCAGATACACCTCACCGGTCGTGACCATGGCTTCACCATCGATCTTGGCTTGCAGCAGACGCTCGGCTTCGGCGCCCTGCCCGGCCAGTTGCCGGTCGGCAATCGGCCCCTGAAACACGTCTTCCCAGAAACCACGACGCTGCTGCACATCCGGAAACAGGCTTTTCACCTGATTGCGGAAACGCGCGGCGAGCCCGGCCAATTGGCCGTAGGTCGATGGAATCCAGGTTTCGATCTTGGCGCGGATCAAACGCGCCAGCACCGGCGCATCGCCGCCGCTGGACACGGCTATGATCAGCGGCGAACGGTCGACGATCGCCGGGAAGATCACACTGCACAAGGCAGGCGCGTCGACCACGTTGACCGGCACGCAGCGCTTGTGCGCATCGGTGGAGACTTGGGCGTTCAGCGTCTCATCGTCGGTGGCGGCAATAATCAGCCCGCAACCGTCGAGATCCGCCTCGACGTAACCGCGCAACAGGCATTCACCGCCAGAAGCGGCGACCAGTTCACGCAGTTGCGTTTCGATTTCAGGTGCGACCACCCGCAGCAGCGCACCGGCATCGGCCAGCAGGCGGGATTTGCGCAAGGCAATTTCCCCCCCACCGACGACCAACACACGACTGCCGCGCAGGTTGTGAAACAGCGGCAGATATTTCATTTAGCCGATGACCTCAAGGCCACCCATGTACGGCTTGAGTACGTCCGGCACACGGATCGAGCCGTCGGCCTGCTGGTAGTTTTCCAGCACGGCAACCAGCGTACGACCAACCGCCAGACCGGAACCGTTCAGGGTGTGCACCAGCTCAGGCTTGCCGGTTTCCGGGTTGCGGAAACGCGCTTGCATACGACGGGCCTGGAAGTCGCCGCAGTTCGAGCACGACGAAATCTCGCGGTACTTGTCCTGGCTCGGGATCCACACTTCCAGATCGTAAGTCTTGACCGCGCTGAAACCCATGTCGCCAGTGCACAGCGCCAGAGTGCGGTAAGGCAGACCGAGCAGTTGCAGGACTTTTTCTGCGTTGGCGGTCAGGCCTTCCAGCGCCTCCATCGATTGCGATGGCTCAACGATCTGGACCATTTCAACTTTGTCGAACTGGTGCTGACGGATCATGCCGCGAGTGTCACGGCCCGACGCGCCGGCTTCACTGCGGAAGCACGGAGTGTGCGCGACGAACTTGATCGGCAGCAGTTTCGAATCGACGATTTCGCCCGCAACGATGTTGGTCAGCGACACTTCAGCGGTCGGGATCAGATACAGATCGGCTTCGCCTTCGCGAGCGATCTTGAACAGGTCTTCTTCGAACTTCGGCAGTTGACCGGTGCCTTGCAGCGCCGGCGCCTGAACCAGATAAGGCGTGTAAGCCTCTTCGTAGCCGTGCTCGTTGACGTGCAGGTTGATCATGAACTGCGCCAGGGCGCGGTGCAGACGCGCGATCGGGCCACGCAGCAGGGCGAAACGCGCACCGGACAGCTTGGCGGCGGTTTCGAAATCCAGCCAGCCGAACTTCTCGCCCAGGGCAACGTGATCTTTCACTTCGAAGTCGAACGCGGTCGGCGTGCCCCAGCGGCGCACTTCAACGTTGTCGTCTTCGTCTTTGCCGACCGGCACGGATTCGTGCGGCAGGTTGGGGATACCGAGCAGGATCGAGTCCAGTTCGGTCTGGATCGCGTCCAGCTCGACTTTACCGGCACTCAGTTCGCCCGCCATGCGCTCAACGTCCGCCATCAACGGCGCGATGTCTTCGCCGCGCTGCTTGGCCTGACCGATGGATTTGGAACGCGCGTTACGCTCAGCCTGCAGTGCTTCGGTGCGGGTCTGGACGGTCTTACGCTGTTCTTCCAGCGCTTCGATGCGCGCGGTATCCAGGGCAAAGCCACGGGAAGCCAGGCGGTCCGCTACGTCCTGAAGGTTGCTACGTAACAGTTTGGAATCGAGCATGTCGGTTTCTCGTTATCAAAGTTTGGTCAAAGACAGGCCAGCCCACGTCGCGAGCAGCCCGCCGAATACGCTGAGTGCCGCATAGCCCAGGGCCAGCGGCACTTGCCCGCTTTCCAGCAGGCGCACCGTATCCAGTGAAAAGGATGAAAATGTCGTCAGCCCCCCAAGGAAGCCGACCATCAACCCGGCGCGTACCTCGATCGGCACTTCCGGGCGTATCAAAAACAGGCCGTACAACACGCCAATCAGCAGACAGCCCACGATATTAACGGCCAGCGTCGCGGTATAGAAGTGCCGCGGCCAATTGGCGTTGACCCAATTACCGGTGGCGAAGCGCAACAAGGTGCCGGCAACCCCGCCGGCGGAGACCGCAATGATCAATGGAAACACTATTTTCTCCGCTGCCGAGGGCTTAAACGATCGAGTTGGGCGAGGTGGTTGAGCTTCTCGCCGATCTTCAATTCCAGGCCACGCGGCACCGGTTGGTAGAACGGGATGGGATCAAGCTCTTCCGGGAAATAGTCTTCGCCAGCGGCATAAGCGTCCGGCTCGTCGTGGGCATAGCGGTATTCGTCACCGTAGCCCAATTGTTTCATCAGTTTGGTCGGTGCGTTGCGCAGGTGCAACGGCACTTCCAGCGAACCGTTTTCAGCGGCGGCACGCAGCGCGGTTTTGAAGCCCATGTACACCGCGTTGCTTTTCGGCGCACAGGCCAGATAGGTGATGGCCTGGGCCACGGCCAACTCGCCTTCCGGACTGCCGAGACGCTCCTGCACCTCCCACGCCGCCAAGCACAGGCTGAGGGCGCGCGGGTCGGCGTTGCCGATGTCTTCACTGGCCATGCGCACCACACGGCGGGCCAGGTACAGCGGATCGCAACCACCGTCGATCATCCGCGCAAACCAATACAGCGCGCCGTCGGGGTTGGAGCCGCGCACGGACTTGTGCAGCGCCGATATCTGGTCGTAGAACGCCTCGCCGCCCTTGTCGAAACGCCGACGCGTATCGCCGAGCAGGCTCTGCAGCAACTCGGTGCCGATTTCGCTGTTGTCTTCAGCCAGGTCCGAGGCGTTTTCCAGCAGATTGAGCAGACGCCGGCCATCGCCATCGGCGGCGGACAGCAGCATCTGGAAGCCTTCATCGTTGAGCGTCAGGTTGCGCTTGCCCAGCCCACGCTCTTCAGTGAGTGCGCGATGCACCAGTTTGCGCAGCGCCGCTTCGTCGAGGCTTTTCAGCACGTAGACGCGGGCACGCGACAGCAGAGCATTGTTGAGTTCGAAGGAAGGGTTTTCGGTGGTGGCGCCGATGAAGATCAGCGTGCCGTCTTCAACGTACGGCAGAAACGCATCCTGCTGGGATTTGTTGAAACGGTGCACTTCATCGACGAACAGAATCGTGCGCTTGCCGTACTGGCCGGCCTGCTGCTTGGCGATTTCAACAGCCTGACGGATCTCTTTGACCCCGGCGAGCACTGCCGAGACCGTTTCGAAGTGCGCATCGGAGACTTCCGCGAGCAACCGCGCCAAAGTGGTTTTACCCACTCCGGGCGGCCCCCAGAAGATCATCGAATGCAGGGCACCCTGCTCCAGCGCCTCACGCAGAGGCTTGCCGCGAGCGAGCACGTGCTCCTGACCGACGTACTCATCCAGATTGGTCGCACGCAAACGCGCGGCCAGTGGCTGGGCAATCGGTGCACTGCGAAACAGATCCATCACGTAGCGTTGAAACCTCTATTTGATCAGGTCGATCTTTGCCCTTGTGGGAGCGAGCCTGCTCGCGAAAGCGGTGTATCAGCCACTATTAATGCTGGATGAAATATCGCTTTCGCAAGCAGGCTCGCTCCCACAGGGTTTACGTGTTTATTCCTGGATCACGTCGGCATCCTTGGGGATGTCGAACTTGAACTTCGATGCCGATACCGGCTCGTTGGCCTTGACCCCGGTAAACAGGATGTTCGTGCGCTGGCCGACGCTGTCGATCAGTTGCATATCGTTGAGCAGACCGTTGCGGAACGACAGACGCAGGTTATCGAACAGAGTGTCTTTGGTTTTCGGCTTGAGGGTGAAGTCGATCACGCCGCCCGCCTCTTTCGCGCTGATATCAAAACTCTGGCTGATCTTCGACACATCACCGGACAGCAGCAGCGCCGGGGTCTGGGTCAGACGCTCGTCGAGCTTCTTGATGGTCGCCTGTTCCAGATCCGGGTCCCACAGGGTGACTTTCTTGCCGTCGGAAACCATGGTCTGCTCGTTTGGCGCATTGGTGTGCCAGTAGAACAGGCCCGGACGCTGCAGGGTCATGTTGCCGGTGGTTTCCTGCAACTGCGTGCCGCTGCCGTCGAGGGTCAGCTGCGAGAAGTTCGCGCTCAGGGTCTTGGATGTTTCCAGCAATTGGGTCAGACGCGCCACGTCCTTTTGATCGGCGTGGGCCGTGAGAGTGGTCAGCGCCAGTACTGGCAGCAGCATGCGGATAAGACGCATGGGAGTCCTCTTGAATACTCGTTGGGAGAGCGGCGGCACATCATTGTCCCGCCTCTTGCGTTTGCAATCAGTCGCGTACCGGGCCTGGGGCCAGGACTTCACGGGAACCGTTGGTGTTCATCGAGGTGACGACCCCGGCCATTTCCATGGCTTCGATCATCCGTGCGGCGCGGTTGTAGCCGATCTTCAGCTTGCGCTGTACAGCGGAAATCGAGGCACGACGGCTTTCCAGTACAAACTGTACAGCTTCATCGTACAGCGCGTCGGCTTCCGGATCATCGCCGTCGCCGCCACCGCTGCTGCCTTCAAAACCGCTGCCGGCTTCTTCGACACCGTTGAGGATGTCATCGTTGTATTCCGGAGCGCCGCGCAGTTTCCACGCTTCGACCACACGGTGTACTTCATCGTCGGATACGAACGCACCGTGAACCCGGATCGGCAGGCTGGTGCCCGGCGGCATGTAGAGCATGTCACCGTGACCGAGCAGCTGTTCGGCGCCACCCTGATCGATGATGGTGCGCGAGTCGATCTTGCTCGATACCTGGAACGCCATACGCGTCGGAATGTTGGCCTTGATCAGACCGGTGATCACGTCCACCGATGGCCGCTGGGTGGCGAGGATCAAGTGAATACCGGCAGCACGGGCCTTCTGGGCGATACGGGCGATCAGTTCTTCAACCTTCTTGCCGACGATCATCATCATGTCAGCGAATTCGTCGACCACTACAACGATGGTTGGCAGCTTCTGCAGCAACGGTGCTTCGTCGTGGATGCTTTCGCGTTTGTACAGCGGATCGCTCAATGGCTCGCCGGCATCCTGCGCTTCCTTGACCTTGGCGTTGAAGCCGGACAGGTTGCGCACGCCCATTTTCGCCATCAGCTTGTAGCGGCGCTCCATCTCGGCAACGCTCCAGCGCAAGGCGTTGGCGGCGTCCTTCATGTCGGTAACGACCGGGCACAGCAAGTGCGGAATGCCTTCGTAGATCGACAGTTCCAACATTTTCGGGTCGATCATGATCAGCTTGGCGTCTTCCGGGCCGGACTTGAACAGGATCGACAGGATCATCGCGTTCACACCCACCGACTTACCGGAACCGGTCGTACCGGCCACCAGCAAGTGCGGCATCTTCGCCAGGTCAGTAATGACCGGCTTACCGCCGATGTCGTGACCCAGCGCCAGGGTGACCGGCGATTTGAAATTGTCGTATTCAGGCGTCGACAGCACTTCGGAGAAGCGCACGATCTGCCGGTCTTCGTTGGGAATCTCGATACCGACGGTGGTCTTGCCCGGAATCACCTCGACCACACGTACGCTGGTCACGGCCAGCGAACGCGCGAGGTCTTTGGCGAGGTTGGCGATGCGGCTGACTTTCACGCCGGCGGCAGGCTGAATTTCGTAACGGGTAATCACCGGACCCGGGTGGATCGAATCCACCGTGACCTCGACACCGAACTCCTTGAGCTTGATCTCCAGCAAATGGCCGACCGCCGCCAGGGATTCCGGTGAGTAATTGAGTTGTTTCTTTTCCGCCGGATCAAGAATCGAAATCGGCGGCAAAGTGCCTTCCACGGCGCTGTCGACGAACAACGGCACCTGTTTCTCTTTCTGCACGCGCTTGCTTGGCTCGGGCGCCTTGGCCGGGGCCGGGGCGATAACCGGCGGCACTTGTTTCTCGCGGTCGGACATGTGCTTGCTCAGGGCTTGCTCACGTTCGATCAGGCGTTCTTTGACTTTGGCTTGTTCGCGCTTGTCAGTGACCGTCGGCGCGACCACGTCATGCACGCGATCGTCGACTTCACGCAATTGCGCAACCAACTGCTTGCGCTCGGTACGGGCCGACCACCAGCGATTGAGCGCGCCTTGAAACAGTTCGAACAGATCAAGGGTGATCTTGCCGGTGATATCCATCACCTTGAACCACGACAGATCAGTGAACACCGTCAGACCGAACAGGAACAACGCAATAAACAACAGGGTGCTGCCCTGAATATTCAGTGCATTCTTCGCCAGATTGCCGAGGCTTTCGCCCAGCGCGCCACCAGCTCCCGCCGGCAGGCCCGAGGCCGCGTGAAAGTGCAGATGCGCCAGCGCAGCGCCAGACAGCACCAGAAACACCAGACCGATCAGACGCCAGGAGAACAGCCAGCCGCTCCACTGCCACGGCTCGTGGCGCTGGCGGAAAATCTGGTACGCCTTGATCGCCAGCAGCAACGGGAAGATATAGGCGAAGTAACCCAGCACCATGAACAGGATGTCGGCGCTGTAGGAGCCCGCCGGGCCGCCGAAATTCTGTACGTCATCGATCTTGCTGTTGTGGCTCCAGCCTGGATCGTCCTTGCCGTAGGTCAGCAAAGCCATCATCAGGAACAGGCACAAGGCGCCGATGGCGATCAATGCACCTTCCTTGAGCCGGTAGTGCAACTGTTGGCGCCAGAGCGGGACGACTGTTTTTGGTGCTTCGGTGGATTTCTTCAAAACGCTTCTTTTCCTGCGCCCAAGGCGCGTCCATCTATTGAATGACGATAAAAAACTGCCCAATCCAGGCAGGTAAAAAAGTGAACGAGCGCAACTGAGACTACTTTTAACACTGTGCTGCCGCTTTTATAAATACAGCACACGGCGAACATTCTGTAACAGCCCGGCATTGTACGGGTTTGTGCGTCCGATGCCATGCTTCAAGCCCCAGGATTGAGCATAGTCAAGCACACAGAGGCCGCGACTCAATTTGAGCATGCATTACCTTTTGTGACAAAGGCTTATGAGGTCTATTTGATGAACGTAGCGAAGCATTCACGCCTGATCATCCTTGGCTCCGGCCCGGCCGGTTACAGCGCTGCCGTGTATGCCGCCCGCGCCAACCTCAAACCCGTGGTCATCACCGGCCTGCAGGCCGGTGGCCAGCTCACCACCACCGTCGAGGTCGACAACTGGCCCGGTGACGTCGAAGGCCTCACCGGCCCGGCGCTGATGGAACGTATGCAAAAACACGCCGAACGCTTTGCCACAGAGATCGTTTACGACCACATCCACACCGCCAAGTTGCAGCAGCGCCCGTTCGAGCTTATCGGCGACAGCGGCACTTACACCTGCGACGCACTGATCATTGCCACCGGCGCCTCGGCGCAGTATCTCGGCTTGCCCTCGGAAGAAGCCTTCGCCGGCAAAGGCGTTTCCGCCTGTGCGACCTGTGACGGCTTCTTCTATCGCAATCAGGTGGTCGCCGTAGTCGGCGGCGGCAATACGGCGGTTGAGGAGGCACTTTATCTGTCGAACATCGCCAGGGAGGTGCACCTGATCCATCGTCGCGACAAGCTGCGTTCGGAGAAAATCCTTCAGGACAAACTGTTCGAGAAAGCTGCGAACGGCAACGTGCGCCTGCACTGGAACCAGAATCTCGACGAAGTGCTCGGCGATGCCAGCGGCGTCACCGGCGCGCGACTGCGGGACAGTCATACCGGCGAAACCCGCGAACTGGCGTTGGCCGGCGTATTCATTGCCATTGGTCACAAGCCCAACACCGACCTGTTCCAAGGCCAGTTGCCGATGCGCGACGGCTACTTGCGGGTCAAGGGCGGCAGCGACGGCGACGCCACCGCCACCGAGATTCCCGGGGTATTTGCCGCCGGTGACGTGGCTGACCACGTTTACCGCCAGGCGGTAACATCAGCCGGTGCCGGGTGTATGGCCGCACTGGATGCCGAGAAGTATCTGGACGACATTCCTGTCATTTAACGGCACACTTTATCGCGGGCCAGGCGCCCCACCGCCCTCCCCTTCTGTAAGCCTGGATGCCATGCTGACTTGGTTACAACGTAATTCCCTGACTTTTCCGCCACTGGAAAAGGCCATGCGCGACCCCAACGGATTGCTGGCTGCGGGTGGCGATTTGTCGGCCGACCGGCTGATTCAAGCTTATCGCCATGGCTGCTTTCCATGGTTTTCCGAGGGTCAGCCGATTCTCTGGTGGTCGCCGGATCCGCGCACGGTATTGTTTCCCGACGAACTGCATGTCTCGCGCAGCCTCGGCAAACTGCTGCGTCAGGAACGCTATCAAGTGACCTTCGATCAGGATTTCGATGCCGTGATCCGCGCCTGTGCCGCACCACGGGATTACGCCGATGGCACCTGGATCACCGAGGCGATGCAGGACGCCTATGTCGAACTGCATCGTCGCGGCTTCGCGCATTCGGTGGAGGTCTGGGATCAGGGCGAACTGGTCGGTGGCCTGTACGGCCTGGCGATGGGCCAATTGTTTTTTGGTGAATCGATGTTCAGCCGCGCCGACAATGCCTCGAAATTCGGCTTTGCCACCCTTGTGCGGCACCTGAAAGACGCGGGATTCGTGCTGATCGATTGCCAGATGCCGACCGATCATCTGCACAGCCTCGGCGCCAGAGCCATTCCCCGCCAGGAATTCGCCGACTATCTGGCCCGCCATCTGGACCAACCCAATCGTGCCACCTGGGTTTGCTGAGCGACTTTTGCGCGCGTGGCTTACACTTAATTCACCAGCTTATCCCGAGGGTTGATCATGACCGAGTTGGCGCGATTGAAGTTCTATGCCACTCAGCCTCACTCTTGCAGTTATCTGCCCGAGGAGCAGGCCACGACCCTGTTTCTCGATCCGAGTCAGCCCATGGATGTGCATGTCTACGCAGACCTGTCGGAAATGGGCTTTCGTCGCAGCGGCGATCATCTGTACCGGCCGCATTGCCAGAACTGCAATGCGTGCGTACCTGCGCGCATTCCCGTGGCGCAGTTCATGCCCAATCGTCAGCAGAAGCGGATTCTCAAGCGCAATACGGATTTGCAGGTGCGCCCGGCCAAACCGCAATTCAGCGAAGAATATTTCGATCTGTATCAGCGTTACATCGAACAGCGTCACGCAGACGGCGACATGTACCCGCCGAGCCGGGATCAATTCTCGACTTTTCTGGTACGCGATCTGCCCTTCTCGCGCTTCTATGAGTTCCGACTCGACGGACGGTTGCTCGCCGTGGCGGTCACCGATTTACTGCCGAACGGTTTGTCAGCGGTGTACACCTTTTACGAACCCGCCGAAGAACGCCGCAGCCTTGGCCGATTTGCCATCCTCTGGCAAATCGCCGAGAGCCAGCGCCTCGGGCTTGAGGCGGTGTACCTCGGTTACTGGATCAAGAACTGCAAAAAGATGAACTACAAGACGCAATATCGCCCCATCGAACTGCTGATTAATCAGCGCTGGGTGATCCTCAACTAAACCCAAGCCGTAAACCCCTTGGCGTAAACCCCATTTTTCGGGCACAATGCACGCCGCTTTTGCCTGGCGCAGTTGCACCGGGCCATTCATTGGATACCGAGGGCTTTACTGCATGTCGAAAGAAGACAGCTTCGAAATGGAAGGCACTGTCGTCGACACCCTGCCCAACACCATGTTTCGTGTGGAGTTGGAAAATGGGCACGTCGTAACCGCGCATATTTCCGGCAAGATGCGCAAGAACTACATTCGTATTCTTACCGGTGACAAAGTGCGCGTCGAGCTGACGCCCTATGACTTGAGCAAAGGGCGCATCACTTACCGCGCTCGTTAATCAAGTCAATACAGAACGCCCGGTTTATGCCGGGCGTTTTTGTTTGTCTGCGTTTTGGGTTTTGGGTTTTGGGTTTTGGGGTTTGGGGTTTGGGGTTTGGGGTTTGGGGGCATATCCGTTTTTTCGGGTGCGGCCGCTGGCGGTTTCGCTCTTACAGCGAGTCCCTTTTTCAAACGCCAAAAAGGAACCAAAAGGCTTTGCCCCTGGCGTACGGCACTTCGCCTAGGCTCAGCGTTCCCTCGCTACGGTGTCCATCCGGGGGCATCGCCTACGGTTTGCTTCGCTGCACCTCCTCTCGATGTATGCGGCTACGCCGCACGGCGCTGCGCGCCTACCCCCGGATGAACACCTCCGCTCGGCCTGCCGATGGGGCAAAAGATCAAAAGCCAAAGCTAGATCAAGAGCCCCTCACCCTAGCCCTCTCCCGGAGGGAGAGGGGACTGACCGAGGTGTTTAGGTGACGTACGCCGACATGAAATACCGAGTTGAACTCAGACTTTGAAATGCTCACAAATCGGCTCCCTCTCCCTCGGGAGAGGGCTGGGGTGAGGGGCAGCAACAACCCAAATCAAAAGCCGAACACCCGCGCTCTTGACCACTCAATAGGCCGAGTGTCAGCTCGCCTGCTCTTGATCTTGATCTGCAAGGCGACGTCGGAAGGCTGAGTGGAGGGATTGATCCGGGTGTGGGAGCGCAGCGACCGTTTGGCGAAGCCAAACACAGCGAGAGGAGGTGCAGCGAAGCAAACCGTAGGCGCTGCCCCCGGATCGATCCCGGAGCGAAGGAACCCCGAGCTTTAGCGAGTGGGCCGCACGTAGGAGCAAGCCTTTTTGGTTACTTTTTCGGCGTCTGGAAAAAGTGACCCGCCGTAAGGGCGGAACCCTAATCAGCCATCACCGCAGCAACGGATATTCACCCAAAAACCCCAGACAACAAAAAGGCGCCCGAAGGCGCCCTCTTGATCCAAGGCCGTCAGGCCATTTCTGCAGTGGTCTCGAAGTCAAACGTCAACTCACCATCCTTGATGTCGATGTGCACCACACCGCCATGCTCGGCCAGCTCGCCAAACAGAATCTCCTCCGCCAACGGACGCTTGATCTTGTCCTGGATCAGACGTGCCATCGGACGCGCACCCATCGCCGAGTCATAACCACCCGCCGCCAGCCAACTACGCGCAGCATCAGTGACCTCAAGCAACACACGCTTGTCTTCCAACTGCGCCTGAAGCTCGGTGAGGAACTTGTCCACCACACTTTTGATGACCTCATGGCTGAGGCGACCAAACTGGATAATGGTGTCCAGACGGTTACGGAACTCCGGCGTAAAGCTCTTCTTGATCACTTCCATCGCATCAGACGAGTGGTCCTGATGGGTGAAACCGATCGAAGCACGCGCCGCCGTTTCGGCACCGGCGTTGGTGGTCATGATCACAATCACGTTGCGGAAGTCCGCCTTGCGCCCGTTGTTGTCGGTCAGCGTACCGTGGTCCATCACCTGCAACAGCAGGTTGAAGACTTCCGGATGTGCCTTCTCGATCTCATCGAGGAGCAATACGCAATGCGGTTGCTTGGTGATCGCTTCGGTCAACAGACCGCCTTGATCAAAGCCGACATAGCCCGGAGGCGCACCGATCAGGCGCGATACGGTGTGACGCTCCATGTACTCGGACATGTCGAAGCGAACCAGCTCGATCCCCAACGCCTTGGCCAATTGCCGCGCAGCCTCGGTTTTACCAACACCGGTCGGGCCTGCGAACAGGAACGAACCGACGGGCTTGTCAGGCGACTTCAGGCCGGCACGCGACAGTTTGATCGCAGTCGACAGCGAATCGATCGCCGCGTCCTGACCAAACACCGTCAGCTTCAGGTCACGCTCCAGGTTACGCAGCAGCTCCTTGTCGGAACTGGTGACGTGCTTCGGCGGAATCCGCGCGATTTTCGCGACGATGTCTTCAACCTGCGGCACCTCGATGCGCTTCACACGTTTTTCGACCGGTTGCAGGCGCTGATAGGCGCCCGCCTCGTCGATCACGTCGATGGCCTTGTCCGGCATATGCCGGTCATTGATGTAGCGCGACGCGAGTTCTGCCGCAGCACGCAATGACTCATCGCTGTATTCGATGTTGTGGTGCTGCTCGAAACGCCCTTTCAGGCCGCGCAGGATACCGATGGTGTCTTCCACCGATGGCTCGACGACATCGACCTTCTGGAAGCGACGCGCCAAGGCACGATCCTTCTCGAAGATGCCGCGGAATTCCTGGAACGTGGTCGAACCGATGCAACGGATGTCGCCAGACGACAGCAACGGTTTGAGCAGGTTCGAGGCGTCCATCACGCCACCAGACGCAGCGCCGGCACCGATGATGGTGTGGATCTCATCGATAAACAGGATCGCCTGCGGACGTTTTTTCAGTTCATTGAGCAGCGCCTTGAAGCGCTTCTCGAAATCACCGCGATACTTGGTGCCCGCGAGCAGAGCACCGAGGTCGAGCGAGTAAACAACGCTGTTGGCCAACAGATCCGGCACCTGGTTGTCGACAATACGTTTGGCCAGACCTTCGGCAATCGCGGTTTTACCCACGCCCGCCTCGCCCACCAGCAGCGGATTGTTTTTGCGCCGACGCGCGAGAATCTGCGCGACACGCTCGACTTCCGACTCACGGCCGACCAGCGGGTCGATGCGACCCTGACGCGCGAGTTCGTTGAGGTTGCTGGCATAAGCATCCAGAGGATTGCCTGAAGAAGAAGACTCACCGCCCTCGTCGTCCTGCATATCTTGTTCACCTTCAGAGTGATCGCCATGCCCCGGCACTTTGGAAATGCCGTGTGCGATGTAATTGACGACATCGATGCGCGCAACGCTCTGCTGTTTCAGCAGGAACACTGCCTGACTCTCTTGCTCACTGAAGATGGCAACCAGCACGTTGGCGCCGGTTACTTCGCGTTTGCCCGAGCTCTGTACGTGGAAAACAGCACGTTGCAGTACACGCTGGAAGCCCAGGGTTGGCTGGGTTTCGCGATCTTCGTCATGAACGGGGATCAATGGCGTGGTGGAGTCGATGAACTCCTGCAGGTCATGCTTGAGTTTGTCGAGGTTTGCGCCGCAGGCACGCAAAACGGTGGCGGCAGCCTCATTGTCCAATAGGGCCAGCAAAAGGTGTTCGACGGTCATGAATTCATGACGTTTCGAACGAGCCTCCTTGAAGGCTAGATTGAGGGTGACTTCGAGCTCGCGGTTTAACATAGCTTCACCTCATACCCAAGTGGTCGGCGATTAACCGTCCTTCTCGATTTCACAGAGTAGCGGATGCTGGCTTTCCCTGGCGTACTGGTTGACCTGCATGGCCTTTGTCTCGGCGATGTCGCGGGTAAACACTCCACATACTGCCCGTCCTTCTGTGTGAACGGCCAGCATGACCTTGGTCGCCAGCTCGCGATTCAGGTTAAAAAACACCTCGAGCACTTCGACGACGAAATCCATCGGTGTGTAGTCATCATTAAACAAAACCACCTTGTACATCGGCGGCGCCTGTAACGCAGGCTTTGCTTCCTGAACAGCAACGCCTGCCGAATCGTCGTCGTGCTCCTGTGGAAGATCCTTTTGGAGAAGCGGGCGATCCTGATTGAATGTTAGTCGAATCTGGCTGATTGCATGCATGGAAAGAAAGGTTCGTCAGTTGTGCAAATACAGTGGTGGGGGCGGTTGTCCACGTTTTCAACTCCGACTGCCCGGTCACCTTGACTATCGGGAAAACGGTGTTACAACCAATAGAGCCCACAGTGGGTAAAAAAGATCCGCGGAGTCAATCCTTTTAACGGATTAGATTGCGGATGAATTGGATGATACTCCAGCGATGGAGTCTGTTGCAGAGGGATTTGAGCATGGCTGTCGGCAAGGTGAAATGGTTCAACAATGCCAAGGGATTCGGCTTTATCAATACCGACGCCCGCGAAGGCCGCGATGAAGACGGAAAAGAGATTGATTTCTTTGCGCACTACTCCGCCATTGAGATGGAGGGGTATAAAACGCTAAAGGCCGGACAACTGGTGAGTTTTGAGATTGTTCAAGGTCCCAAGGGGCTGCATGCCCTAAAAATCACAAACGTCATCATTGAACCATCCAGCCCCGCTGAGAGTGCTGCTTTTGGCGCTGCCGCCGCTGCTGCCGCCGCAACTGCCAAAGCGTGAGCTGACTGATCTTCACCTGAATATCCCAAGCAATAAAAAACCGCCTGACTCAATGAAGAGTCAGGCGGTTTTTATGTGCCCGCGTTTTACATATGCGAAATCAGCGCATCGCCGAAACCCGAAGACGAAACCAATTTGGCTCCGTCCATCAGACGCTCAAAGTCATAGGTCACAGTCTTGGCCGAAATAGCACCGTTGGTGCCCTTGATGATCAGATCCGCCGCTTCGGTCCAGCCCATGTGGCGCAGCATCATCTCTGCAGAGAGAATCAGCGAACCCGGGTTGACCTGATCCTTGCCGGCATACTTCGGCGCAGTACCGTGGGTCGCTTCGAACATCGCCACGGTGTCGGACAGGTTGGCGCCCGGTGCAATACCGATACCGCCCACTTCCGCCGCCAGGGCGTCGGAGAGGTAGTCGCCGTTGAGGTTGAGGGTCGCGATCACATCGTATTCGGCCGGGCGCAGCAGGATCTGCTGGAGCATGGCGTCGGCGATGGCATCTTTGACCACAACGTTCTTGCCGGTTTTCGGGTTTTTGAACTGCATCCACGGTCCGCCGTCGAGCAGGGTCGCGCCGAATTCTTCAGCGGCCACTTCGTAGGCCCACTCTTTGAAGGCACCTTCGGTGAACTTCATGATGTTGCCTTTGTGCACGATGGTCAGCGAATCGCGGTCATTGTCGACCACATATTGCAGGGCCTTGCGCGCCAGACGCTTGGTGCCTTCCAGCGAAACCGGCTTGACGCCGATGCCGCAGTTTTCGTCGAAACGGATCTTGGTGACGCCCATTTCTTCTTTAAGGAATTTGATGACCTTGGTGGCTTCCGGCGAACCGGCCTTCCACTCAATGCCCGCATAGATGTCTTCGGAGTTCTCGCGGAAAATGGTCATGTCGACGTCGCCGGGCTTTTTCACCGGGCTTGGTACGCCTTCGAACCAGCGCACCGGGCGCAGGCAGACGTACAGGTCGAGTTGCTGACGCAGGGCCACGTTCAGCGAGCGGATGCCGCCACCGACCGGGGTGGTCAGCGGGCCTTTGATGGAAACCACGTAATCCTTGACGGCATCGAGAGTTTCCTGAGGCAACCAGGTGTCCTGATCGTAAACCTGAGTGGCTTTTTCCCCGGCGTAGACTTCCATCCAGGAAATCTTGCGTTTACCGCCGTATGCCTTTTGAACTGCAGCATCGACAACCTTGATCATCACCGGGCTGATGTCGACACCAATGCCGTCACCTTCGATGAAGGGGATGATCGGGTTATCAGGAACATTGAGAGAATGGTCTGCATTGACGGTGATTTTGTCGCCGACGGCTGGAACCTGAATCTTCTTGTAACCCATGCTGAACTCCATTGTTTGGATTGAACATCTGGCTTGGTCCGAGCGTAACCCAGTTAAATCAACACGCAAACCCTCTGTTCGTGGCGCGCCTACATCTCGTTTCGTACAAGCCTGAAAGCAAAGGGAAAAGCGCCAAACTCAAGCATTCGCGACGACTCTACGCCCGACCCCGCCCTGCGACCTTTAGACCAATGGACGAGAATCGTTGCATATGAACCATCGGCAGATTGCCAGCTACCTATGTATAATGCCGCCCGCTGACCACAGGGTCACGACGGCTGGCCTCTCTAGCACGAGACTTTCCGCCTGATTGGTCGGGTTGTTACCGCAGTCCGACTGCTTGACGCTCTACTGATGCACCCAACATCACCGCGAAGAATCTCGACATTCGGTTCATGGATGACTTTGAACGAACGCGCTTACCCGGCGCCCCTCGAGTTTCTGCGCACGCTTTAGCAAAGAAGAGAGAGTTAATCCGAATATGCCCACCCGCTCGAAGATCATCTATACCTTCACCGACGAAGCTCCAGCCCTCGCCACCTATTCCCTGCTGCCGATCATCGAGGCTTACACCGCCTCGGCCGATATCGCCGTGGAAACCCGCGATATCTCTCTTGCAGCACGTATTCTGGCCAGCTTCCCCGAGCAACTGGGCGACAAAGCCGTAGCCGACCACCTCGCCGAACTGGGCGACCTGGCCGTTACGCCTGAAGCCAACATCATCAAGCTGCCGAACATCAGCGCTTCGGTGCCACAGCTGCAAGCCGCGATCAAAGAGCTGCAAGCTCAGGGTTACAACCTCCCGGACTACCCGGAAACCGTGACCAGCGACGCCGACAAAGATGCCAAGGCGCGTTACGACAAGGTCAAGGGCAGTGCCGTGAACCCGGTTCTGCGTGAAGGTAACTCTGACCGTCGCGCACCGCTGTCGGTGAAGAACTATGCGCGCAAGCACCCGCACAAAATGGGCGCCTGGGCCAAAGACTCCAAATCCCACGTCGCTCACATGAGCACCGGCGATTTCTACGGCAGCGAAAAAGCTGCCCTGATCGACGCCGCTGACGCCGTGAAGATCGAGCTGATCGCCAAAGACGGTACCGCTACCGTTCTGAAAGAAAAAACCACCGTTCAGGCCGGCGAGATCCTCGACTGCGCCGTAATGAGCAAAAACGCCCTGCGCGCGTTCATCGCTGCTGAAATCGAAAGCGCCAAGGCTCAAGGCGTGCTGCTTTCGGTTCACTTGAAAGCAACCATGATGAAGGTCTCCGACCCGATCATGTTCGGCCAGATCGTTGCCGAGTTCTATAAAGACGCCCTGACCAAGCACGCTGACGTGCTGGCCGAGATCGGCTTCAACCTGAACAACGGCATCGGCGATCTGTACGCGCGCATCAAGGCCCTGCCGGCCGAGCAGCAAGCTCAGATCGAAGCTGACATGGCCGCGGTCTACGCTGCTCGTCCATCGCTGGCGATGGTCAACTCCGACAAAGGCATCACCAACCTGCACGTGCCGAGCGACGTGATCGTCGACGCCTCGATGCCAGCGATGATCCGTGACTCCGGCAAAATGTGGGGCACTGACGGTCAGCTGCACGACACCAAGGCGGTGATCCCGGATCGTTGCTACGCGACTATCTACCAAGCTGTGATCGAAGATTGCAAAGCCAATGGCGCTTTCGACCCGACCACCATGGGCAGCGTGCCAAACGTTGGCCTGATGGCGAAGAAAGCCGAAGAGTACGGCTCGCACGACAAGACTTTCCAGATCAAGGCTGACGGCGTGGTTCGCGTCACCGACAGCAAGGGCAACCTGCTGATGGAACAGGCTGTTGAAGCCGGCGACATCTTCCGCATGTGCCAGACCAAAGACGCGCCGATCCAGGACTGGGTCAAACTGGCCGTCAACCGCGCTCGCGCGAGCAGCACTCCAGCGATCTTCTGGCTGGACCCGATGCGCGCTCACGATGGCGTAGTGATCGAGAAAGTTCAGGCTTACCTGAAGGATCACGACACCACCGGTCTGGACATCCAGATCATGGCGCCGGTCGACGCCATGAAGTACACCCTGCAGCGCACCCGCGAAGGCAAGGACACCATTTCGGTGACCGGCAACGTACTGCGCGACTACCTGACCGACCTGTTCCCGATCATGGAACTGGGCACCAGCGCCAAGATGCTGTCGATCGTGCCGCTGATGAACGGCGGTGGCCTGTTCGAAACCGGCGCCGGCGGCTCGGCTCCGAAGCACGTGCAGCAACTGGTTGAAGAGAACTTCCTGCGCTGGGATTCGCTGGGTGAATTCCTTGCACTGGCAGCGTCCCTTGAGCATTTGGGTGTGAACTACAACAACCCGAAAGCCCTGGTGCTGTCGAAAACCCTGGATCAGGCCACCGGCCAGTTCCTCGACAACAACAAGTCGCCATCGCGCAAAGTCGGCAACATCGACAACCGCGGCAGCCACTTCTATCTGGCGATGTACTGGGCTCAGGCCCTGGCTGCCCAGACTGAAGACGCTGCACTGCAAGCGCAGTTCGCGACCCTGGCCAAAACCCTGACCGAGAACGAAGCAACCATCGTTGCCGAGCTCAACGCCGTTCAGGGCAAGCCAGTCGACATCGGCGGTTACTACCACGCCAATGCCGAGCTGATCAGCAAGGCCATGCGCCCAAGCGCAACCCTCAACGCGGCGATTGCTGCGCTGGTTTAAGGTTGTAAAGGGAACATCACAAACCCCGGCCTCGTGCCGGGGTTTGTGTTTCCGGGCTTTATGATCACCACAAAACCCTGTGGGAGCTGGCTTGCCAGCGATAGCGGTGGATCAGTCACCTTCAATGCTGAATGATAGGCCGCCATCGCTGGCAAGCCAGCTCCCACAGGGATCGGGTTCCAATATTCAGAAACGAGGACACCGTATGGAATGGCTCCCCCACATCACCGTCGCCACCATCGTCGAGGACAACGGCCGCTTCCTGATGGTCGAGGAACACAAGGCCGGGCGTAACGTGCTCAACCAGCCCGCCGGCCATCTCGACCCGGACGAAACCCTGATCGACGCCGCCGTGCGCGAAACCCTCGAAGAAACCGGCTGGGACGTCGAACCTACCGGCGTGATCGGCATTTACCTGTACACCGCACCGAGCAATGGTGTGACCTACCAGCGCGTGTGCTTCAGCGCCAAAGCCGTGCAACACCACCCCGATTACCAACTCGACGCCGGCATCGTCGGCGCCAAGTGGCTGACCCGCGACGAATTAATCGCCCAGCGCGATAACTGGCGCAGCGAGCTGATCATCCGTTGCATCGACGATTATTTGGCCGGCCATCACTTCAGCCTCGAACTGATCCGCCCTTCTCTTTAGCCTTGAGGCCGCGAGCCTGCTAGAATCGCGTCCTTTTTCAAGACACTCATTGAATCCCTATGCGTGATCCAGCCCCTTCTGACACATCCAAGAAGCGCGTCATTGTCGGCATGTCCGGCGGCGTGGACTCTTCCGTTTCCGCTCTCCTGCTGATCGAGCAGGGTTACGAGGTGGAAGGCCTGTTCATGAAGAACTGGGAAGAAGACGACGGAACGGAATACTGCACCGCCATGGACGACCTGGCGGATGCTCAGGCTGTCTGCGACAAGATCGGCATCAAGCTGCACACCGCCAACTTCGCTGCTGAATACTGGGACAACGTGTTCGAGCACTTCCTGGCCGAATACAAGGCCGGCCGTACGCCGAACCCGGACATCCTGTGTAACCGCGAGATCAAGTTCAAGGCGTTCCTCGACTACGCCATGATGCTCGGCGCCGACCTGATTGCCACCGGCCACTACGTGCGCCGCCGCGACATTGATGGTCGTACCGAACTGCTCAAAGGCCTCGATCCGAACAAGGATCAGAGCTATTTCCTGCACGCCGTTGGCGGCGAACAGATTGCCAAGACCCTGTTCCCGGTCGGCGAACTGGAAAAGCCGGAAGTGCGCGCCATTGCCGAGAAATACGAGCTGGCCACCGCCAAGAAGAAGGATTCCACCGGGATCTGCTTCATCGGCGAGCGTCGCTTCAGCGATTTCCTCAAGCAATACCTGCCAGCGCAACCGGGCGAGATTAAGACCACCGAAGGCGAAGTCATCGGCCGTCATCACGGCTTGATGTACCACACCATCGGTCAGCGCCAAGGCCTTGGCATTGGTGGTTTGAAAGACGCCGGCGATGAGCCGTGGTACGTGCTGCGCAAGGATCTCGACACCAACGAACTGATCGTCGGCCAGGGCAACAACCATCCGTGGCTGTTTTCCAGCGCCCTGCTCGCTTCGGAAATCTATTGGGTCAACCCGATCGACCTGAGCCAGCCGCTGCGCCTGACCGCGAAAGTGCGTTATCGCCAGAGCGACCAGACCTGCACCCTGGAAAAAACCGCCAGTGGCTACCGCGCCGTGTTCGACGAGCCGCAACGCGCGGTGACGCCGGGTCAATCGGTGGTGTTCTACGACGGTGAAATCTGCCTCGGCGGCGGCGTGATCGAAGTGGCCGAGCCGTGGAGCGGCCAGGCATGAGCCCGACTCAGGAGCAACTGACGGCGCTCGGCGGCGTGTTTCTCGCCGCCGTGCTGGTCGACCGGATCGCCAAGACCGGCCAGACCAACGAAGCCGGCCTGAGCTGCATGCTCGGCAGCCTGCTCGTGCGCGACCCGAAGGACACGCTGGACGTGTACGGCGGCGACGACATCAATTTGCGCGAAGGTTACCGTGCACTGATCGGCGCCCTCGAGCGCGACCCAAGCACATTGCAGCGCGAGCCACTGCGTTATGCCCTGTCGATGCTCGGCCTGGAACGTCAACTGGCCAAGCGCAACGACATGCTCGACATCATCGGCAAGCGCTTGCCGCAGATCCAGTCGCAGGTCGAGCATTTCGGCCCGGCCCACGAAAACGTGGTCGCGGCTTGCGGCGCGCTGTACCAGGACACCCTGAGCACCTTGCGCCAACGCATTCAGGTGCATGGCGACATGCGCAATCTGCAGCAGCCGAGCAATGCCTCGAAAATTCGCGCTCTGTTGCTTGCCGGCATTCGTTCGGCGCGCCTGTGGCGGCAGCTCGGCGGCCATCGCTGGCAGTTGGTGATCAGCCGGCGCAAGCTGCTCAAAGAGCTGTATCCGTTGATGCGCAGCGAGTAAATCGCCCTGCAATAAAAGCTTTGTAGTCTGTAACGCGTAATACGCCGGTCAGTTGGCAACGGACCGGCGGATTTTTTCATGTATGATACGCGCCCCATTTCGTTGCCCGACTGTCCGAGAACACCCCATGCAGCTTTCTTCGCTCACTGCGGTTTCCCCTGTTGACGGCCGCTACGCCGGCAAAACCCAGGCCCTGCGCCCGATTTTCAGCGAGTACGGCCTGATCCGTGCCCGTGTTCTGGTTGAAGTGCGCTGGCTCCAGCGTCTGGCCGCCCACGCTGGCATTCCTGAAGTGCCAGCCTTCTCCGCCGAGGCCAACGCCGTTCTCAATGAACTGGCTGAAAACTTCTCGCTGGAGCACGCCGAGCGCGTCAAAGAGATCGAGCGCACCACCAACCACGACGTCAAAGCGATCGAATACCTGCTCAAAGAGCAGGCGGCCAAGCTGCCGGAGCTGGCCAAGGTCAGCGAGTTCATCCACTTTGCCTGCACCAGCGAAGACATCAACAACCTGTCCCACGCCCTGATGCTGCGCGAAGGCCGTGACGACGTGATGCTGCCGCTGATGCGCCAGACCGCCAACGCCATCCGCGAACTGGCCATCCGTTTCGCTGACGTGCCGATGCTGTCGCGCACCCACGGTCAACCAGCCTCGCCAACCACTCTGGGCAAAGAGCTGGCGAACGTGGTTTACCGTCTCGAGCGTCAGATTGCTCAAGTCGCTGCCGTGCCGCTGCTGGGCAAGATCAACGGCGCTGTCGGCAACTACAACGCCCACCTGTCGGCCTACCCGCAGATCGACTGGGAAGCCAACGCCCGCGCCTTCATCGAAGACGAGCTGGGCCTGGGCTTCAACCCGTACACCACGCAGATCGAACCGCACGACTACATCGCCGAGCTGTTCGACGCAATTGCGCGCTTCAATACCATCCTGATCGACTTCGACCGTGACATCTGGGGCTACATCTCCCTGGGTTATTTCAAGCAGCGCACCATCGCTGGCGAAATCGGTTCGTCGACCATGCCGCACAAGGTCAACCCGATCGACTTCGAAAACTCCGAAGGCAACCTGGGCATCGCCAACGCACTGTTCCAGCACCTGGCGAGCAAACTGCCGATTTCCCGCTGGCAGCGCGACCTGACCGACTCCACCGTACTGCGTAATCTCGGTGTCGGCTTCGCCCACAGCGTGATCGCCTACGAAGCCAGCCTCAAAGGCATCAGCAAACTGGAGCTCAACGAGCAGAAGATTGCCGCTGACCTCGACGCTTGCTGGGAAGTATTGGCTGAGCCGATCCAGACCGTGATGCGCCGCTACAACATCGAAAACCCGTACGAGAAGCTGAAAGAACTGACCCGCGGCAAGGGCATCAGCCCTGAAGCGTTGCAGACTTTCATCGACGGCCTGGACATGCCAGCGCAAGCGAAAGCCGAGCTCAAGCAACTGACTCCGGCCAACTACATCGGCAACGCTGTAGCGCAAGCCAAACGCATCTGATCGACCGCTTGATCCGTTTGAGACGCCCGGCCGCGCCGGGCGTTTTTATTCCCGTCTGAAAAGTGCTTTTTTTCAATAGGTTACATATGAACTCCGATATTCCTCTTCAACTTCTGGGCGGCCTCACAGCACGCGAATTCCTGCGCGACTACTGGCAGAAAAAGCCACTGTTGATCCGTCAGGCGATTCCTGACTTCGAAAGCCCGATCGACGCCGACGAACTGGCCGGCCTGGCCCTGGAAGAAGAAGTCGAATCGCGCCTGGTGATCGAGCATGGCGAGCGCCCATGGGAACTGCGTCGCGGCCCGTTCGCTGAAGACGAATTCAGCAAGCTGCCGGAAAAAGAGTGGACCCTGCTGGTTCAAGCGGTCGACCAATTCGTCCCGGAAGTCAGCGAACTGCTGGAAAACTTCCGTTTCCTGCCGAGCTGGCGGGTCGATGACGTGATGATCAGCTTCGCCGCCCCGGGTGGCAGCGTTGGTCCGCACTTCGACAACTACGACGTATTCCTGCTGCAAGGCCACGGCAAGCGCAACTGGAAAATCGGCCAGATGTGCGATTCCGAGAGCCCGCTGCTGCAACACGCGGACCTGCGCATCCTCGCTGAATTCCACGAGACCGAAGAATGGGTACTGGAACCGGGCGACATGCTCTACCTGCCACCGCGCCTGGCTCACTGTGGCGTCGCGGTCGATAACTGCATGACCTACTCGGTCGGTTTCCGCGCACCAAGCGCTTCCGAAGTGCTGACTCACTTCACCGACTTCCTCAGCCAGTTCCTGACTGACGAAGAGCGCTACACCGATGCCGATGCGCAGCCGGCCAGCGATCCACACCAGATTCAACACGATGCACTGGATCGCCTGAAAGCCCTGCTCGCCGAGCACATGAGCGACGAACGCCTGCTGCTGACCTGGTTCGGCCAGTACATGACCGAGCCACGCTATCCGGAACTGGTGGCCGGCCCGGAAGAAATCGAAGAAGAAGACTTCCTCGCCGCCCTACAGGATGGCGCCATTCTGATCCGCAACCCGAGTGCGCGCCTGGCCTGGTCGGAAGTCGATGACGACCTGCTGCTGTTCGCCAGCGGCCAGAGCCGTTACCTGCCGGGCAAGCTACGCGAACTGTTGAAGCTGATCTGCGCCGCTGACGCCCTGCACACTGACAACCTCGGTGAGTGGCTGAACGACGAAGACGCTTGCGGCCTGCTGTGCCAGTTGGTCAAGCAAGGGAGCCTGGGGTTCGCTGATGAATAAAATTCGCGTTCGTGTCGCAGACTGGCAGAAGGACATCGCCGAGATCCGGCGCATTCGTGAAACGGTGTTCATCGCCGAACAATCGGTGCCACCTGAGCTGGAATGGGACGCGGATGACGCGACCGCCGTGCATTTTCTGGCGTTTGAAGGCGACTTTCCGATTGGTACTGCGCGCCTGTTGCCTGATGGGCACATTGGCCGGGTTTCAGTGCTGAAAGACTGGCGCGGCATGAAAGTCGGTGATGCGCTGATGCAAGCGGTGATTGCTGAAGCTGAAGAACGTGGATTGAAGCAGCAAATGCTCAGCGCGCAGGTTCAGGCCACCGCGTTCTATGAGCGCTTAGGCTTCAGCTTGGTCAGCGAGGAATTCCTCGAAGCCGGGATTCCGCATGTCGACATGGTTCGGCATTCGGCCTGAGCTCTGCCCTGATCATTCCCACGCTCTGCGTTGGAATGCCTCTCGGGACGCTCCGCGCCCCTTGCGGCATGTGACGCAGAGCGTCACTGGCTGCATTCCCACGCAGAGCGTGGGAACGATCACGCCCCGACATCAACCGATGCCGGGGCGTTTTGCTGTCTACGATTCAACTTGCCCCACCCAAGGCCGACAAACTGGCAATATCAAGCCTTTCGAAAGCGGAGATAACGGACATGTCCCTACGCACCCTGCTCACCACCCTGCTGCTCGGTTGCAGTTTTTCGGTGATGGCAGCCACAGAAATCGTGCCTCTCAATTACCGCACCAGCACTGACATGCTGCCGATGGCGCAAGACTTCCTCGGCAAGGACGGTCAGGTCAGCGCCTATGGCAACCAACTGATCATCAAGGCCGAGCCGGACAAGATTCAGGAACTCAAGGCGCTGATCACCCAACTCGACACTGCGCCCAAGCGTCTACTGATCACCGTCGACACCAACGAAAACAATGGCCGTGGGGACGAAGGCTATTCAGTCAACGGCTCTCAACCAAACCAGACCCGCATCATCAGCCGCAGCACCGCCAGCCGTGAGGGCGGCGTCCAGCAAGTTCAGGCCACCGATGGCATGCCGGCGCTGATTCAGGTTGGCCAGAGCGTTCCGATCACCAATGTTCAGAGCGATTCCTACGGCGGTTACAACAGCCAGACGCAATACCGCAACGTCACACAGGGTTTCTATGTCACCGCCAGCGTCACCGGCGACATCGTTCACTTGGCGATCAGTACCAACCGTGACCGCATGAGCCAGGAACGTCCCGATGTAGTGAACGTGCAAAGCACCGACACAACTGTCAGCGGGCGCCTCGGCGAGTGGATCACCCTCGCCGGCGTCAATCGCCAGACCCAGGCCGACAAACAGGGCCTGACCCGCAGCTACTCGACTCAAGGCCGGGATGACATGACCTTGCGGGTGAAAGTCGACGCCCTGGACTAAAGCACCGAAAACTGACTGATTAGTCGTATTAGACGAAAGATGTAGTGCTTGAAAAAAAGCACTACAAAACGTTTGACGGGGTAAAAAAGCGAAGGCATGATGGCCTCGCTCCCGCTAATCAGAGGCCCTGGCAAGGGCCTTCGAAGCGATGTTCGCACCTACCCCGCGAACCGCTTCGTGTCTGTACCGCCCACAAGGTGTGTTTGACGAGGTTGCCGACTGGAACGAAGTTGTCCCGAGGGACGGAAGCGTAATTAGGTAACCCGGCTTCACACTGTAGACCGTATAAAGGCCCACGACGCCCGAATGCGCCCGCAGTCCGCCACTACCTGCTCACTTCCCCTCGAGCCTATCGTTCATCCCGTCGCCTACCCCGCCGAATCCGACTTGACCACCTAAGCTTCTGGTCAGCGAGCACAGGAATTTTCCACCGCAGAACAACTTTTCATAAAGACGCGACGAGGTTTATCTCCATGGCACTGACACGCGAACAGCAAATTGCAGCCCTCGAAAAAGACTGGGCTGAAAACCCGCGCTGGAAAGGCGTGACTCGCACTTACTCCGCTGCTGACGTCGTCCGTCTGCGTGGCTCGGTTCAACCTGAGCACACATTTGCAAAAATGGGCGCCGACAAGCTGTGGAACCTGGTCACCCAGGGGGCCAAGCCTTCCTTCCGTCCTGAGAAAGATTTCGTCAACTGCATGGGCGCTTTGACTGGCGGCCAGGCTGTTCAACAGGTCAAAGCCGGTATCCAGGCGATCTACCTGTCGGGCTGGCAAGTGGCTGCGGACAACAACTCTGCAGAATCCATGTACCCGGACCAGTCGCTGTACCCGGTGGATTCGGTTCCAACCGTGGTCAAGCGCATCAACAACTCGTTCCGTCGTGCTGACCAGATCCAGTGGAAAGCCGGCAAGAACCCGGGCGACGACGGCTACATCGACTACTTCGCGCCGATCGTGGCTGACGCTGAAGCCGGTTTCGGCGGCGTACTGAACGCCTATGAGCTGATGAAGAGCATGATCGAAGCAGGCGCCGCTGGCGTTCACTTCGAAGACCAACTGGCTTCCGTGAAGAAGTGCGGTCACATGGGCGGCAAAGTACTGGTTCCGACTCAGGAAGCCGTACAGAAGCTGACCGCTGCACGTCTGGCTGCCGACGTTGCCGGTACTCCGACCATCATCCTGGCCCGTACCGACGCTAACGCTGCTGACCTGCTGACTTCCGACTGCGACCCGTACGACCAGCCGTTCGTAACTGGCGAGCGCACTCAGGAAGGCTTCTACAAGGTTCGCGCCGGCCTCGATCAAGCCATCGCCCGTGGCCTGGCTTATGCGCCGTACGCCGACCTGATCTGGTGCGAAACTGCCAAGCCGGATCTGGACGAGGCTCGTCGTTTCGCTGAAGCGATCAAAAAGGAATACCCGGACCAACTGCTGTCGTACAACTGCTCGCCGTCCTTCAACTGGAAGAAAAACCTGGACGACGCGACCATCGCCAAGTTCCAGCGCGAACTGTCCGCCATGGGTTACAAGCACCAGTTCATCACCCTAGCCGGCATTCACAACATGTGGCACAGCATGTTCAACCTGGCGCACGACTACGCCCGCAACGACATGACTGCCTACGTGAAGCTGCAGGAGCAGGAATTCGCTGACGCCGCCAAGGGTTACACCTTCGTGGCTCACCAGCAGGAAGTGGGCACCGGCTACTTCGACGACATGACCACTGTGATTCAAGGTGGCTCGTCCTCGGTAACCGCACTGACCGGTTCGACTGAAGAAGAACAGTTCCACTGATTCTGCTTCGCTGAGCAAACGGCCTTTGCGGATCGTATAGAAAGCTAACCGCAGAGCCGCAAAACTGACGCCCCGACTGGTTCGGGGCGTTTTTTTTGCCCCGATTTAATGAACACCACAAATCCCTGTAGGAGTGAGCCTGCTCGCGATAGCGGTGTGTCAGCTTGCGCATACGGTGACTGACCCACCGCCATCGCGAGCAGGCTCACTCCTACAGGGATCGGCGTCGTTCGGAGAAAACATTGATCCAGAGCGGTACAACCGTCAGAAAAATCCGCTAAAACGGGCGCCGTCGCTAATTGCAGTAACGTGCAAGTAAGACAACTTCCCGACTGACATCCCGTTAAACAGTTACAAAACACCCGCAAACGATATTAATTATCATTTAGCCACAACTATGTTCGTTACATTCCCTACAAAACATTATTTGCATAAACCCGCCTAATGCCCGCAACGCATGGGCTGCAGGGCATTGGAGATGCGCTATGTCCTTATTCCAATAAATAATTTCGCTATAGGAATTTTACTTGCAGGGTGTTTAGCCATAAAATCAGCGCGATTGATTGCTGCGACATATCGTCACTGCCTATTTCTTTATCAAGCTCAGAGACCTTTGCTCTCTGTTAAGGATTACCAGCATGCCCGAAGCGACAGGACTCATGGCCCACAATTGGGGCTTTGCCATTTTCCTTCTGGGTGTCGTCGGCCTGTGTGCCTTCATGCTTGGCGTCTCCAGCCTCCTCGGGTCAAAAGCCTGGGGTCGCAGCAAAAACGAACCGTTCGAGTCGGGCATGCTACCTACCGGTGGCGCCCGCTTGCGGCTCTCAGCCAAATTCTATCTGGTCGCGATGCTCTTCGTGATCTTCGATATCGAAGCCCTCTTTCTCTTTGCATGGTCTGTGTCCGTCCGCGAAAGCGGCTGGACCGGATTCGTCGAAGCTCTCGTTTTCATAGCAATTCTGTTGGCAGGTCTTGTCTACCTGTTCCGAGTGGGCGCCCTTGACTGGGCTCCGGAAGCTCGTCGCAAGCGGCAGGCGAAGCTGAAACAATGAGGCTTTGGCAATGCAATACAATCTCACCAGGATCGACCCCGATGCTCCTAACGAGCAATATCCGATTGGCGAACGGGAAACCGTTTCCGATCCGTTAGAAGATCAAGTCCACAAAAACATTTTCATGGGCAAGCTGGAAGACGTGCTGAGTGGCGCGGTCAACTGGGGACGTAAAAACTCCCTGTGGCCGTACAACTTCGGCCTGTCGTGCTGCTACGTGGAAATGACCACCGCCTTCACGGCGCCCCACGACATCGCGCGCTTTGGCGCCGAAGTTATCCGGGCATCGCCGCGTCAGGCCGACTTCATGGTTATCGCCGGCACCTGCTTCATCAAGATGGCGCCGATCATCCAGCGTCTCTACGAGCAAATGCTCGAGCCGAAGTGGGTTATCTCCATGGGTTCGTGCGCTAACTCCGGTGGCATGTACGACATCTACTCTGTGGTTCAAGGGGTGGACAAGTTCCTGCCCGTGGACGTCTACGTACCTGGCTGCCCGCCCCGTCCGGAAGCATTTCTGCAAGGCTTGATGCTGCTGCAGGAATCGATTGGACAGGAGCGTCGTCCGCTTTCCTGGGTCGTTGGTGATCAAGGCGTGTATCGCGCCGACATGCCTTCGCAGAAGGAACAGCGCCGCGAACAGCGAATCGCAGTCACCAACCTGCGCAGCCCTGACGAAGTCTGATCCAGATCTGTTCTGAAATAGAAACGAGAAGCTGGCTTCATTCTTTACGTTGACCGAAAGCGAAAAAATAACCATGACTACAGGCAGCGCTCTGTACATCCCGCCTTATAAGGCAGACGACCAGGATGTGGTCGTTGAATTGAACAACCGTTTTGGCCCGGAGGCGTTCACCGCCCAGCCGACCCGCACCGGCATGCCGGTGCTGTGGGTGGCGCGTGCCAGACTCGTCGAAGTCCTGACTTTCCTGCGCAACCTGCCCAAGCCGTACGTCATGCTCTATGACCTGCACGGCGTGGACGAGCGTCTGCGCACCAAGCGTCAAGGGCTGCCGAGCGACGCTGAGTTCACCGTGTTCTATCACCTCATGTCGCTGGAGCGTAATAGTGACGTGATGATCAAGGTCGCCTTGTCCGAGAGCGACCTCAGCTTGCCGACCGTCACCAGCATCTGGCCGAACGCCAACTGGTACGAGCGTGAAGTCTGGGACATGTTCGGTATCGACTTCAAAGGTCACCCGCACCTGTCGCGCATCATGATGCCGCCGACCTGGGAAGGTCACCCGCTGCGCAAGGACTTCCCGGCGCGCGCCACCGAATTCGATCCGTACAGCCTCAACCTCGCCAAGCAACAGCTTGAGGAAGAAGCCGCGCGTTTCCGTCCGGAAGACTGGGGCATGAAGCGTTCCGGTCCGAACGAGGACTACATGTTCCTCAACCTCGGCCCGAACCACCCTTCTGCGCACGGTGCGTTCCGCATCATCCTGCAACTGGACGGTGAAGAGATCGTCGACTGCGTGCCGGACATCGGTTACCACCACCGTGGCGCCGAGAAGATGGCCGAGCGTCAGTCCTGGCACAGCTTCATCCCGTACACCGACCGTATCGACTACCTCGGCGGCGTGATGAACAACCTGCCGTACGTGCTCTCGGTCGAGAAGCTGGCCGGCATCAAGGTGCCTGAGAAGGTCGACGTCATCCGCATCATGATGGCCGAGTTCTTCCGGATCACCAGCCACCTGCTGTTCCTCGGGACTTACATCCAGGACGTTGGTGCGATGACCCCGGTGTTCTTCACCTTCACCGACCGCCAGAAGGCGTACACGGTGATTGAAGCCATTACCGGTTTCCGTCTGCACCCGGCCTGGTACCGCATCGGTGGCGTCGCGCACGACCTGCCACGCGGCTGGGAAAAACTGGTGAAGGACTTCGTTGAATGGCTGCCAAAACGCCTCGACGAATACACCAAGGCTGCCCTGCAGAACAGCATCCTCAAGGGCCGTACCATCGGCGTCGCCCAGTACAACACCAAAGAAGCCCTGGAATGGGGCGTCACCGGTGCTGGCCTGCGTTCGACCGGGTGCGACTTCGACCTGCGTAAAGCGCGTCCGTACTCCGGCTACGAGAACTTCGAGTTCGAAGTACCGCTGGCTGCCAACGGCGATGCCTACGACCGCTGCATGGTTCGCGTCGAAGAGATGCGCCAGAGCATCAAGATCATCGACCAGTGCATGCGCAACATGCCGGAAGGCCCGTACAAGGCGGATCACCCGCTGACCACGCCGCCGCCGAAAGAGCGCACGCTGCAGCACATCGAAACCCTGATCACGCACTTCCTGCAAGTTTCGTGGGGCCCGGTGATGCCGGCCAACGAATCCTTCCAGATGATCGAAGCGACCAAGGGTATCAACAGTTATTACCTGACGAGCGACGGCGGCACCATGAGCTACCGTACCCGGATCCGCACTCCAAGCTTCCCGCATCTGCAACAGATCCCTTCGGTGATCAAAGGCAGCATGGTCGCGGACATGATTGCGTACCTGGGTAGTATCGATTTCGTTATGGCCGACGTGGACCGCTAAGCATGAACAGCACGCTTATCCAGACAGACCGTTTCACCCTCAGTGAAACCGAGCGCTCGGCCATCGAGCACGAGCTGCATCACTACGAAGACCCGCGCGCGGCGTCGATCGAAGCCCTGAAGATCGTTCAGAAAGAACGCGGCTGGGTGCCGGATGGCGCCCTGTACGCGATCGGCGAGATCCTCGGCATCCCGGCCAGCGACGTTGAAGGTGTGGCGACGTTCTATAGCCAGATTTTCCGTCAGCCGGTTGGCCGTCACATCATTCGCGTCTGCGACAGCATGGTCTGCTACATCGGTGGCCACGAGTCGGTGGTCAGCGAAATCCAGAACAATCTGGGCATCGGTTTGGGTCAGACCACCACCGACGGTCGTTTCACCCTGCTGCCTGTCTGCTGCCTCGGCAACTGCGACAAGGCACCGGCGCTGATGATCGACGACGACACCTTTGGTGATGTGCAGCCTGCTGGCGTCGCCAAACTGCTCGAGGGCTACGTATGACCCTGACATCTTTCGGTCCTGCCAACCGCATTCAGCGTTCGGCCGAGACTCACCCGCTGACCTGGCGCCTGCGCGATGACGGCGAAGCCGTGTGGCTCGACGAATACCAGGCCAAGAACGGTTACGCCGCTGCGCGCAAAGCCTTCGCCGACATGGATCAGGACGCCATCGTCCAGACCGTGAAAGACGCCGGCCTCAAAGGTCGCGGCGGTGCAGGCTTCCCCACGGGCGTGAAGTGGGGCCTGATGCCCAAAGACGAATCCATCAACATCCGCTACCTGCTGTGCAACGCGGATGAAATGGAGCCGAACACCTGGAAAGACCGCATGCTGATGGAGCAACTGCCCCATCTGCTGATCGAAGGCATGCTGATCAGTGCTCGCGCGCTGAAAACCTACCGTGGCTACATCTTCCTGCGTGGCGAATACACCACCGCCGCCAAGCACCTCAACCGTGCCGTAGAAGAAGCCAAGGCAGCGGGCCTGCTGGGTAAAAACATTCTCGGCAGCGGTTTTGATTTCGAGCTGTTCGTCCACACCGGCGCCGGGCGTTACATCTGCGGTGAAGAAACCGCACTGATCAACTCCCTCGAAGGCCGCCGCGCCAACCCGCGCTCCAAGCCGCCCTTCCCTGCCGCCGTCGGCGTGTGGGGCAAGCCGACCTGCGTGAACAACGTGGAAACCCTGTGCAACGTGCCGGCGATCATTGCCGACGGCGTTGACTGGTACAAATCGTTGGCCCGCGAAGGTTCCGAAGACATGGGCACCAAGCTCATGGGCTTCTCCGGCAAAGTGAAAAACCCGGGCCTGTGGGAACTGCCTTTCGGCGTCACCGGTCGCGAGTTGTTCGAAGACTACGCCGGCGGCATGCGCGACGGCTTCAAACTCAAGGCTTGGCAGCCAGGCGGAGCCGGTACCGGTTTCCTCCTGCCAGAACACCTCGACGCACAAATGTACGCCGGCGGCATCGCCAAAGTGGGCACCCGTATGGGTACCGGCCTGGCCATGGCGGTGGACGACAGCGTCAACATGGTCTCCTTGCTGCGCAACATGGAGCAGTTCTTCGCTCGCGAGTCGTGCGGTTTCTGCACCCCGTGCCGCGATGGTTTGCCATGGAGCGTCAAGCTCTTGATGGCCATCGAACAAGGCCGCGGTCAGCCAGGCGATATCGAGACCCTGCTGGGTCTGGTCAACTTCCTCGGCCCTGGCAAGACCTTCTGTGCTCACGCACCGGGTGCCGTGGAACCGTTGGGCAGTGCCATCAAATACTTCCGTCCAGAGTTCGAAGCCGGTATCGCGCCAGTCAGCGCCGCCGTCCCGCCTCTGGCAAGGCCGATCGTAATCGGCGCGTAAACGCTTAAAAAGGCGAAGGGTCCGTGCCCTTCGCCTTTCGTCCGATGACGCCTTTCGGGGCTGACTGGATTCGGACGGATAACAAGATTCCATTAGCCACGCCCGCTGACACCGGGCCAACGAAGACCTTTGAACCATGGCCACTATCCACGTAGACGGCAAAGCGCTCGAAGTCGACGGGGCAGACAACCTGTTACAGGCATGTCTGTCGCTGGGCCTCGACATCCCTTATTTCTGCTGGCACCCCGCGCTTGGTAGCGTCGGGGCCTGTCGCCAGTGCGCGGTCAAGCAGTACACCGACGAGAACGACACCCGTGGTCGCATCGTCATGTCCTGCATGACCCCGGCCACCGACAACACCTGGATCTCCATCGACGATGAAGAATCCAAGGCGTTCCGCGCCAGTGTTGTTGAATGGCTGATGACCAACCACCCGCACGACTGCCCTGTGTGCGAAGAAGGCGGTCACTGCCACCTGCAAGACATGACCGTGATGACCGGCCACAACGAGCGCCGGTATCGCTTCACCAAACGCACCCACCAGAACCAGCAACTGGGCCCGTTCATTTCTCACGAAATGAACCGCTGCATCGCTTGCTACCGCTGCGTGCGTTTCTACAAGGATTACGCCGGCGGCACCGACCTCGGTGTGTTCGGCGCCCACGACAACGTGTACTTCGGTCGCGTTGAAGACGGCACCCTCGAAAGCGAGTTCTCCGGCAACCTCACCGAGGTCTGCCCGACCGGTGTGTTCACCGACAAGACTCACTCCGAGCGCTACAACCGTAAGTGGGACATGCAGTTCGCGCCGAGCATCTGCCATGGCTGCTCCAGCGGTTGCAACATTTCCCCGGGCGAGCGTTACGGCGAACTGCGTCGCATCGAAAACCGTTTCAACGGTTCGGTGAACCAGTACTTCCTGTGCGACCGTGGCCGTTTCGGTTATGGCTACGTCAACCGCACCGACCGTCCACGTCAGCCGCTGCTGGCCGACGGCACCAAACTCGGTCTGGACGCTGCGCTGGATAAAGCCGCTGATCTGCTGCGCGGGCGCAATATCGTCGGTATCGGTTCGCCGCGCGCCAGCCTCGAAAGCAACTACGCGTTGCGCGAACTGGTCGGCGCCGAGCACTTCTACTCGGGTATCGAAGCCTCCGAGCTGGAACGCATCCGTCTGGTCCTGCAAGTGCTGAAAGACAGCCCGCTGCCAGTGCCGAACATGCGTGACATCGAAGATCACGATGCGATTTTCGTCCTCGGTGAAGACCTGACCCAGACCGCCGCCCGTATGGCGCTGTCGCTGCGTCAATCGGTCAAAGGCAAAGCTGAAGACATGGCCGAAGCCATGCGCGTTCAGCCTTGGCTCGACGCGGCGGTGAAGAACATCGGTCAGCACGCGCTGAACCCGCTGTTCATCGCCAGCCTGGCGGAAACCAAGCTCGACGACATCGCTGAAGAATGCGTACACGCCGCTCCAGACGATCTGGCGCGCATCGGTTTCGCCGTGGCTCACGCTCTGGACGCCAGCGCCCCTGCCGTTGAAGGTCTGGACGCTGAAGCACTGGAACTGGCCAAGCGCATCGCCGACGCCCTGCTCGCGGCAAAACGTCCGCTGATCATCGCTGGTACTTCGCTGGGCTCCAAAGCCTTGATCGAAGCCGCCGCCAACATCGCTAAGGCGCTGAAGCTGCGCGAGAAGAACGGTTCGATCAGCCTGATCGTGCCGGAAGCCAACAGCCTTGGTCTGGCCATGCTCGGTGGCGAATCGGTCGACGCGGCGCTGCAAGCCGTCATCGACGGTAAGGCTGACGCGATCGTTGTGCTGGAAAACGATCTGTACACCCGCACCGCCAAAGACAAAGTCGATGCTGCACTGAACGCTGCGCAAGTGGTGATCGTTGCTGACCATCAGAAGACGGCTACCAGCGACCGCGCGCACCTGGTTCTGCCAGCAGCAAGCTTCGCTGAAGGCGACGGTACTTTGGTCAGCCAGGAAGGTCGCGCCCAGCGCTTCTTCCAGGTTTTCGACCCGCAATACATGGACGCGAGCATCCTGGTTCACGAAGGCTGGCGCTGGCTGCACGCCCTGCGCGCGACCCTGTTGAACCAGCCGATCGACTGGACGCAACTCGACCACGTGACTGCTGCCGTTGCTTCGAGCACCGAGCAACTGGCGCGTATCGTCGACGCAGCACCGTCCGCCGCGTTCCGCATCAAGGGTCTGAAACTGGCGCGTGAGCCGCTGCGTTACTCCGGTCGCACCGCGATGCGCGCCGACATCAGCGTTCATGAACCGCGCACCCCGCAAGACAAAGACACCGCGTTTGCCTTCTCCATGGAAGGTTACTCGGGCTCTGCCGAACCGCGTCAGCAAGTGCCATTTGCATGGTCGCCGGGCTGGAACTCGCCACAAGCGTGGAACAAGTTCCAGGACGAAGTCGGTGGTCACATTCGCGCTGGCGACCCGGGCACCCGCCTGATCGAAAGCACCGGTGATTCGCTGAACTGGTTCGCTGCAGCGCCACGCGCGTTCAACCCGGCGCCGGGCACCTGGCAAGCCGTGCCGTTCTTCCACCTGTTCGGCAGCGAAGAAAACTCTTCGAAAGCCGCCCCGGTTCAAGAGCGCATTCCGGCTCCATACGTGGCTCTGGCCAAGTCGGAAGCGGATCGTCTGGGCGTCAACGACGGTGCCCTGCTGAGCCTGAACGTGGCCGGTCAGACCCTGCGTCTGCCGCTGCGCATCAATGAAGAACTGGGCGCCGGTCTGGTGGCATTGCCTGCGGGCATCGCCGGCATTCCACCGGCATTCGCCGGCGTATCCGTCGACGGTCTGCAGGAGGCAGCGCAATGACCTGGTTCACCCCTGAAGTGATCGATGTGATCCTCTCGGTCGTCAAAGCCATCGTGATTCTGCTGGCCGTTGTGGTTGCAGGCGCGTTGCTCAGCTTTGTCGAACGTCGCCTGCTGGGCTGGTGGCAGGACCGTTACGGTCCGAACCGTGTTGGCCCGTTCGGTATGTTCCAGATCGCCGCCGACATGCTGAAGATGTTCTTCAAGGAAGACTGGACCCCGCCGTTTGCCGACAAGGTGATCTTCACCCTGGCACCGGTGGTGGCCATGTCCGCCCTGCTGATCGCCTTTGCGATCATCCCGATCACCCCGACCTGGGGCGTCGCGGATCTGAACATCGGCCTGCTGTTCTTCTTCGCCATGGCCGGTCTGTCGGTCTACGCGGTGCTGTTCGCCGGCTGGTCGAGTAACAACAAGTTCGCCCTGCTCGGCAGCTTGCGTGCGTCGGCGCAGACCGTGTCCTACGAAGTGTTCATGGGCCTGGCCCTGATGGGCATCGTGGTGCAGGTCGGCTCGTTCAACATGCGCGACATCGTCGAGTACCAGGCGCAGAACCTGTGGTTCATCATTCCGCAGTTCTTCGGCTTCTGTACTTTCTTCATCGCTGGCGTCGCCGTGACTCACCGTCACCCGTTCGACCAGCCGGAAGCGGAACAGGAACTGGCCGACGGTTACCACATTGAATACGCCGGTATGAAATGGGGCATGTTCTTCGTCGGTGAATACATCGGCATCATCCTGATCTCGGCGCTGCTGGTCACCCTGTTCTTCGGTGGCTGGCACGGTCCGTTCGGCATCTTGCCGCAACTGGCGTTCGTCTGGTTCGCACTGAAGACCGCGTTCTTCATCATGCTGTTCATCCTGCTGCGCGCTTCCATTCCGCGTCCGCGTTATGACCAGGTGATGGATTTCAGCTGGAAATTCTGCCTGCCACTGACCCTGATCAATTTGCTGGTGACCGCTGCGGTCGTGTTGTGGAACACGCCTGCAGTCGCGGTTCAGTGAGGATTTGACCCATGTTCAAATATATTGGCGACATCGTTAAGGGTACTGGTACCCAGTTGCGCAGCCTGGTCATGGTCTTCGGCCATGGCTTTCGCAAGCGCGACACCCTGCAATACCCGGAAGAAGCGGTTTACCTGCCACCACGCTACCGTGGTCGCATCGTCCTGACCCGCGACCCCGATGGCGAAGAGCGTTGCGTTGCCTGCAACCTGTGCGCCGTGGCTTGCCCGGTGGGTTGCATCTCGCTGCAGAAAGCGGAAACCGAAGACGGTCGCTGGTACCCGGACTTCTTCCGTATCAACTTCTCGCGCTGCATTTTCTGCGGTCTCTGCGAGGAAGCCTGTCCGACCACCGCGATCCAGCTGACTCCGGATTTCGAGATGGCCGAGTTCAAACGTCAGGACCTGGTGTACGAGAAAGAAGATCTGTTGATCTCCGGCCCCGGCAAAAACCCTGATTACAACTTCTATCGTGTTGCAGGTATGGCAATCGCTGGCAAGCCGAAAGGCTCCGCGCAGAACGAAGCCGAACCGATCAACGTGAAGAGCTTGCTGCCTTAAGGAAGAACGATGGAATTCGCTTTCTATTTCGCATCGGGTATCGCTGTTGTGTCCACGCTTCGCGTAGTCACCAACACCAACCCTGTGCACGCCCTGCTCTACCTGATCATCTCGTTGATCGCCGTGGCCATGACCTTCTTCGCACTCGGCGCGCCGTTCGCCGGCGTGCTGGAAGTGATCGCCTACGCCGGCGCCATCATGGTGCTGTTCGTGTTCGTGGTGATGATGCTGAACCTCGGCCCGGCCTCGGTTCAGCAAGAACGCGTCTGGCTCAAGCCCGGCATCTGGGCCGGTCCGGTGATTCTCGCCGCCTTGCTGCTGGCCGAACTGCTGTATGTGCTGTTCGCTCACCAGAGCGGCCAGGCCATCGGCCACACCACCGTAGACGCGAAAGCCGTGGGCATCAGCCTGTTCGGTCCGTACCTGCTGGTGGTCGAACTCGCCTCGATGCTGCTGCTTGCCGCAGCCGTCACGGCGTTCCATTTGGGCCGTAACGAGGCGAAGGAGTAAGACATGCCTGCTATCCCTCTCGAACATGGTCTGGCAGTTGCCGGCATCCTGTTCTGCCTTGGTCTGGTCGGCCTGATGGTCCGCCGCAACATTTTGTTCGTGTTGATGAGTCTGGAAGTGATGATGAACGCCTCTGCACTGGCGTTCATTGTTGCTGGCGCCCGTTGGGGCCAGCCGGATGGACAGATCATGTTCATCCTGGTGATCAGCCTTGCAGCCGCCGAGGCCAGTATTGGTCTGGCGATCCTGCTGCAACTGTATCGCCGCTTCCACACGCTCGATATCGACGCTGCCAGTGAGATGCGCGGATGAATCTTATCTTTCTGACTTTCGTATTCCCTCTGATCGGTTTCCTGCTGCTGTCGTTCTCCCGTGGACGCTGGTCGGAAAACCTCTCGGCACTGATCGGCGTGGGTTCCATTGGCTTGTCGGCGATCGTCGCCGCCTACGTCATCTGGCAATTCAACGTCGCACCTCCCGAAGGCGGTCACTACACCCTGGTGCTGTGGAAGTGGATGGCGGTCGAAGGCTTCAAGCCTGACTTCGCCCTCTACGTCGACGGCCTGTCGATCACCATGCTCGGCGTGGTCGTTGGCGTCGGTTTCCTTATCCACCTGTTCGCATCCTGGTACATGCGCGGCGAAGCGGGATACTCGCGCTTCTTCTCGTACACCAACCTGTTTATCGCCAGCATGCTGTTCCTGGTACTCGGCGATAACCTGTTGTTCCTGTACTTCGGCTGGGAAGGCGTGGGCCTGTGCTCGTACCTGTTGATCGGTTTCTACTACAGCAACCGCAACAACGGTAACGCCGCACTCAAGGCCTTCATCGTGACCCGGATCGGCGACGTGTTCATGGCCATCGGCCTGTTCATCCTGTTCCAGCAAGTGGGCACGCTGAACATCCAGGAACTGCTGGTGCTGGCACCGCAGAAATTCCAGGTCGGTGACTTCTGGATCACCTTGGCGACCCTGATGCTGCTGGGTGGCGCTGTAGGTAAATCGGCACAACTGCCGCTGCAAACCTGGCTCGCGGACGCAATGGCCGGTCCTACTCCGGTTTCGGCACTGATCCACGCCGCGACCATGGTGACCGCCGGTGTCTACCTGATCGCCCGTACCCACGGTCTGTTCACCCTGGCGCCGGAAATCCTCCACCTGGTCGGCATCGTTGGTGGCGTGACCCTGGTTCTGGCCGGTTTCGCCGCACTGGTACAGACCGACATCAAACGTATCCTCGCCTACTCGACCATGAGCCAGATCGGCTACATGTTCCTGGCGCTGGGCGTTGGTGCATGGGATGGCGCGATTTTCCACCTGATGACCCACGCCTTCTTCAAGGCCCTGCTGTTCCTTGCTTCCGGTGCGGTGATCGTTGCCTGCCACCACGAGCAGAACATCTTCAAAATGGGCGGTCTGTGGAAGAAACTGCCACTGGCCTACGCCAGCTTCATCGTCGGTGGTGCCGCCCTGGCCGCTCTGCCACTGGTTACCGCAGGCTTCTACTCCAAGGACGAAATCCTTTGGGAAGCGTTCGCCAGCGGCAACCACGGTCTGCTTTACGCAGGTCTGGTCGGCGCGTTCATGACTTCGCTGTACACCTTCCGCCTGATCTTCATCACGTTCCACGGTGAAGCCAAGACTGAAGCCCACGCCGGTCACGGCATCTCGCACTGGCTGCCACTGTCGGTGCTGATCGTGCTGTCGACTTTCGTCGGCGCCATGATCGTGCCACCGCTGCACGGCGTGCTGCCAGAAAGCGTTGGTCATGCCGGTGGCGAAGCCAAGCACAGTCTGGAAATCGCTTCGGGCGCCATCGCCCTGGCCGGTATCCTGCTGGCAGCGCTGCTGTTCCTCGGCAAGCGTCGCTTCGTAACGGCAATCGCCAATAGCGGCATCGGCCGCTTCCTTTCGGCCTGGTGGTTCGCTGCCTGGGGCTTCGACTGGATCTACGACAAACTGTTCGTCAAGCCTTACCTGGCGATCAGCCACGTACTGCGCAAAGACCCGCTCGACCAGACCATTGGTCTGATCCCGCGTATGGCCAAGGGTGGTCACACTGCCCTGAGCCGCACCGAGACCGGTCAACTGCGTTGGTACGCTGCTTCGATGGCTGCTGGTGCCGTGCTGGTGATTGGCGCCATCGTGCTGGTAGCGGTCTGATATGAACCTTGCGAATTTGCGAAAGGAAACGAGCCCGTCATGATTCTGCCTTGGCTAATCCTGATCCCCTTCATCGGCGGCCTGCTGTGCTGGATGGGTGAGCGCTTCGGCGCTACCCTCCCGCGCTGGATTGCGCTGTTGACCATGACCCTGGAACTCGCCCTCGGCCTCTGGCTGTGGGCCCACGGTGACTATTCATTTGCACCGGCGCCTGGCGCCGATCCGACCTGGGCGCTTGAGTTCAAGCATGTCTGGATCCAGCGCTTCGGCATCAACGTGCACCTGGCCCTCGACGGCCTGTCGCTGTTGATGATCCTGCTGACCGGTCTGCTGGGTATCCTCTCGGTACTCTGCTCGTGGAAAGAGATTCAACGTCACGTTGGCTTCTTCCACCTGAACCTGATGTGGATCCTGGGCGGCGTTGTCGGCGTGTTCCTCGCCCTCGACCTGTTCATGTTCTTCTTCTTCTGGGAAATGATGCTGGTGCCGATGTACTTCCTCATCGCGCTCTGGGGTCACAGTTCTTCGGACGGCAAGAAAACCCGGATCTACGCAGCGACCAAGTTCTTCATCTTCACTCAGGCTTCCGGCCTGATCATGCTGGTGGCGATCCTCGGTCTGGTGCTGGTCAACTTCAACAATACTGGCGTGATTACCTTCAACTACGCCGACCTGTTGAAAACCAAGATGTCGATGACCACCGAGTACATTCTGATGCTCGGCTTCTTCATCGCCTTCGCGGTCAAGCTGCCAGTGGTTCCGTTCCACTCGTGGTTGCCTGATGCCCACGCCCAGGCGCCGACTGCCGGTTCCGTCGACCTCGCCGGTATCTTGCTGAAAACCGCTGCTTACGGTCTGCTGCGTTTCGCCCTGCCGCTGTTCCCGAATGCTTCGGCCGAGTTTGCGCCGATCGCCATGACCCTCGGTCTGATCGGGATCTTCTACGGTGCGTTCCTCGCTTTCGCACAAACCGATATCAAGCGTCTGATCGCCTTCTCGTCCGTTTCCCACATGGGTTTCGTGTTGATCGGCATCTACTCCGGCAGCCAACTGGCGCTGCAAGGTGCAGTGATCCAGATGTTGGCGCACGGTGTGTCGGCGGCGGCACTGTTTATCCTCAGCGGTCAGTTGTACGAGCGTCTGCACACTCGTGACATGCGTGAGATGGGCGGTCTGTGGTCGCGTATCGCTTACCTGCCGGCGATCAGCCTGTTCTTCGCAGCCGCATCCCTGGGCTTGCCGGGTACCGGTAACTTTGTCGGTGAGTTCCTGATCCTGATCGGCTCCTTCGCAAGCTGGCCGTGGATCACTGCAATTGCCACCTCCGGTCTGGTGTTCGGTTCGGTCTACTCGCTGATCATGATCCACCGTGCCTACTTCGGTCCGTCGAAATCGGATTCGATCCTGCACGGTATGGACGCTCGCGAACTGATCATGGTGCTGGGCCTTGCGGTGCTGCTGGTTTACCTCGGCGTCTACCCGCAACCGTTCCTCGACACCTCTGCCGCCACGATGCATGGCGTGCAGCAGTGGCTCGGCACCGCCTTCACTCAACTCGCTTCGGCCCGGTAAGAGCGCTATGGAATTCACGATTCAACACTTTATTGCGCTTGCGCCACTGTTGATCACCAGCCTCACCATTATCGTGGTGATGCTGGCAATCGCCTGGCGCCGCAACCACTCGCAGACCTTCCTGATCTCGGTCGCCGGTCTGAACCTGGCCTTGCTGTCGATCCTGCCAGCCCTGAAAGTCGCGCCTCTGGCCGTGACTCCACTGCTGCAAATCGACACCTTCGCTTGCCTGTACATGGCGCTGATCCTGGTCGCCACCCTCGCCTGTGTGACCCTCGCCCACGCCTACTTGGGTGATGGCGGTTCGGGTTACCCGGGCAACCGTGAAGAACTGTACCTGCTGATCCTGATGGCCGCCGCCGGTGGTCTGGTTCTGGTCAGCGCGCAGCACCTGGCCGGTTTGTTCATCGGTCTGGAACTGCTCTCGGTGCCGGTCTACGGTCTGGTGGCTTATGCCTTCTTCAACAAGCGTTCGCTGGAAGCCGGCATCAAATACATGGTGCTGTCGGCCGCCGGTTCTGCATTCCTGTTGTTCGGTATGGCGCTGCTGTACGCAGACTCGGGTTCGCTGAGCTTCGTTGGCATCGGTCAGGCTCTGGCTGCGACTGGCCTGCCTAGCTCGCTGGCACAACTGGGCCTGGGCATGATGCTGATCGGTCTGGCGTTCAAGCTGTCGCTGGTACCGTTCCACCTGTGGACGCCGGACGTTTACGAAGGTGCTCCGGCACCGGTGGCTGCGTTCCTCGCGACTGCGTCGAAGGTTGCGGTGTTTGCGGTGATGGTGCGTCTGTTCCAGATCTCCCCTGCTGCCAGCAGCGGCGTCCTGAGCGACGTGCTGACCGTTATCGCCATCGCCTCGATCCTGTTCGGTAACCTGCTGGCCCTGACCCAGAGCAACCTCAAGCGTCTGCTCGGTTACTCGTCCATCGCGCACTTCGGCTACCTGCTGATCGCACTGGTGGCGAGCAAGGGACTGGCGGTGGAAGCCATCGGCGTGTACCTGGTCACCTACGTGATCACCAGCCTCGGCGCGTTCGGCGTGATCACCCTGATGTCCTCGCCGTACAACGGCCGTGACGCGGATGCCTTGTACGAATACCGCGGCCTGTTCTGGCGCCGTCCGTACCTGACCGCCGTGCTGACCGTGATGATGCTGTCGCTGGCGGGTATCCCGCTGACTGCTGGCTTCATCGGCAAGTTCTACATCATCGCTACCGGTGTTGAATCGCACCAATGGTGGCTGGTCGGCTCCTTGGTACTGGGCAGCGCCATCGGCGTCTTCTACTACCTGCGCGTGATGGTCACCCTGTACCTGATCGAGCCAAACCTGCGTCGCCACGACGCCCAGCTGCACTGGGAACAAAAGGCAGGCGGCGTGATGCTGCTGGCCATCGCCCTGGTCGCGTTCTTCCTGGGTGTGTACCCGCAGCCATTGCTGACACTGGTTCAGCAGGCGGGTCTGGCGGGCTGATTGCTTGGCTGGCTAGAAATGAAAACGGCACCTTCGGGTGCCGTTTTTGTTTTTGTGGGATCTTTTACCAATGCTATGCCCTTCCTACTGAAATCCCCGAAATCTCGCGCCCTACTGTTGGGTTCCTCCTACAGCCAGAATTTGGCTTTTTGCTTATCTTGTTCGACGTAAAAGACATCGATCCAAATCGAGTCCGTCTTCAGGAACGAGAAAATAAAACTCCAGCGGAAATCAGAAATGAACAACACAAATGGCCAATCAAAACCTGAGGACGCGAGCAGACCGACACCTCCCCATAAACCTTCTGTTCCGGTTGTACGTCGCGTCGTGAACGAGAAAGTCATTAACCGTAAAGAAATAGCGCTGGATCGCAAGTAACGTAGAAGCACAAAAGTCTACTAGCTACGCAAAACGGCACCTTCGAGTGCCAGTTTCGTTTTGTAGAGTTACCGTCAAAAGATCACAGCCTTTAGGAGATGCCGAAGACTGAGGTCTTTTGATCTCAACGCCCTCCCCTTTTTAGGAATTTGCCTGCAAACCCCTGAGCAATGGCTGACATTCCGTAGAAGACATTTTTCGTTAAATTCGGGGATCACATATCAAGTGGAGATCCACGAACCATGAAGCGGGATATTTATTCAGAATTGATGAATGGCCTTGATGCGTTAGCCGAAGAACGCCAAGGCAAAATCACCTTGAAGAAGACCCGGGTAACACGGATCGGCGCCATGAAAGGCAAACTCATACTTCCCGCCGAAATTGATGCATCTGTATCACATGGCTTGCTGGATACCTTCGAAAGATAAAAGCCACATCCGCTCACATGTGATCTATCAGAATCATCCGGATTACTGTGGGAGCGAGCCTGCTCCGGGCGGCGTTCCGACGAAGGCGTCGGCACATCAACCCTCTTCAGAGCCTGGCACTCCGCTTTCGCGAGCAGGCTCACTCCTACAGATTGTGTGTCGTTCCCAACACTCAGGTACACCTCAGACCACTTGTGGGAGCGAGCCTGCTCGCGAAGGCGTAGACACTTTCAACATCTTGATTGGCTGACACTCCGCTTTCGTCGGAACGCCGCCCAGAGCAAGCTCGCTCCCACAGGTTTGTGTGGCGTTCACTCAATCCATATAACCACATGACGAAATTGTAATTCCCCCATCACCTCGACGTTATCCGCAGCTTGCAACGATGTCACCCGGCGACCATGCCGGCGGGCCCTGCCCCGCCGAACAATAAAACCCACGCCGAAGCACGTTCCCGTTCTGCCGAACCCAAGGAGTGTTTGATGGTTAACCCTACAAAAATATCGATGGCCGCTTTAGCGGTGGTGGTCGGCGCCGGGCCGTCCATGGTGTTTGCAGAAGACAAACCCGAAGGCTTTGTCGAAGGCAGCAGCCTTACGCTGCTCAACCGCAATTTCTACTTCAATCGTGATCATCGCAATGGTCAGTCCAGCCCCACCGGCAACGGTTATTCCGAGGCTTGGGCGCATGCCGTGATCAGCAAGTTCGAATCCGGTTTCACCCAAGGCACCGTCGGAGTTGGGGTCGATGCGTTTGCGATGATTGGGCTGAAACTCGACACCGGTGACGGCCGTAATGGCGGGCGCAGTTCGTTTGATGTGTTGCCGGTCAACAGCGACGGCGAAGCGCGGGACGAATACACCAAGGTCGGCGGCGCCGCGAAAGTGCGGGCGTTCGATACGGTGATCAAGGTCGGTGATGTGTTCCCGGTCAACCCGGTGGTTGCGGCGGGTGACTCGCGCTTGTTGCCGGAAAGTTTTCGCGGGGTGACAGCGAGCAACACCAGCATTGAAGGTCTGTCGGTGCAGGGCGGTCGGTTGCACGCGATGAGCCAACCGGTGTCCAGCGACATGCGCGAGAACTTCGCGACCTTCTACGCAGGCCCAGTCAATTCGCCGTGGATCGCGTATGGCGGCGGCGATTATGCGCTGAACAAGAATCTCAGTTTCAGCCTGTACTCCAGTCGCCTGAAGGATGCGTGGAACCAGTATTACGCCGGCACCGCCTGGACCTATCCGCTCTCGGATGACCTATCGCTGTTCGGTGGCCTGAACTATTACAAGGCCATCGACGAGGGCAAACAACTGCTCGGCGAGTTCGACAACAACATCTGGAGCGGCCGCGTTGGCGTCAAGCTTGGTGCCCACTCCGTCGCCCTCTCCCACCAGCGCAACAACGGCAATGACGACTTCGATTACCTGCGCCAGTCCGATTCGATCTTCCTCGACAACTCGATCCAGTACAGCGACTTCAACTCGCCGAAAGAGCGTTCGTGGATGGTGCGCTATGACCTCGACATGAGCACTTATGGCGTACCCGGTCTGACGTTCATGACCCGTTACGCACGCGGCACCGACGCCGACTATTCCAACGCTAACGCCGTGTATATGCGCCGCGATGCCGAGGGCAATCCGCTGACCGATCAGAAACGTTGGGAGCGCGATATCGAAGTCAAATACGTGGTGCAAAGCGGTTCGATGAAAGACCTGTCACTGCGCTTGCGCCAAGCCACAACCCGCGCCACGGCGTTCGAGTCGGATCTGGATGAAGTGCGGGTGATTGTCGAGTATCCGCTGGCGATTCTTTGATTGCGCGGTTGATGCAAATTCACCTTTAGAAGCTCCTTGCTCCTTTGGTAAGAGGTGAATCTTTTGGCGTCCTTCGGGGCGCTTTTTTTTGCTCTGCGTTTTGCCGTGGTTATGTATTCCAGGTTCAGGCCCGGCCCTCACCCTAGCCCTCTCCCAGAGGTAGAGGGGACTGACCGAGTTGGCTGTTGAAGATACATCGACCTGAAAAACCGAGGCGTACTCTGGTTTTGAATGGCTTGAAAGCCTGCTCCCTTCCCCCTCGCCCCATGGGTGAGAGGGGACTGACCGAGCTGGTTGTTGAAGATACATCGACCTGAAAAACCGAGGCGTACTCTGGTTTTGAATGGCTTGAAAGCCTGCTCCCTTCCCCCTCGCCCCATGGGTGAGAGGGGACTGACCGAGCTGGTTGTTGAAGATACATCGACCTGAAAAACCGAGGCGTACTCTGATTTTGAATGGCTTGAAAGCCTGCTCCCTTCCCCCTCGCCCCATGGGTGAGAGGGGACTGACCGAGCTGGTTGTTGAAGATACATCGACCTGAAAAACCGAGGCGTACTCTGGTTTTGAATGGCTTGAAAGCCTGCTCCCTTCCCCCTCGCCCCATGGGTGAGAGGGGACTGACCGAGTTGGCTGTTGAAGATACATCGACCTGAAAAACCGAGGCGTACTCTGGTTTTGAATGGCTTGAAAGCCTGCTCCCTTCCCCCTCGCCCCATGGGTGAGAGGGGACTGACCGAGCTGGTTGTTGAAGATACATCGACCTGAAAAACCGAGGCGTACTCTGGTTTTGAATGGCTTGAAAGCCTGCTCCCTTCCCCCTCGCCCCATGGGTGAGAGGGGACTGACCGAGCTGGTTGTTGAAGATACATCGACCTGAAAAACCGAGGCGTACTCTGATTTTGAATGGCTTGAAAGCCTGCTCCCTTCCCCCTCGCCCCATGGGTGAGAGGGGACTGACCGAGCTGGTTGTTGAAGATACATCGACCTGAAAAACCGAGGCGTACTCTGATTTTGAATGGCTTGAAGGCCTGCTCCCTTCCCCCTCGCCCCATGGGTGAGAGGGGACTGACCGAGCTGGTTGTTGAAGATACATCGACCTGAAAAACCGAGGCGTACTCTGATTTTGAATGGCTTGAAAGCCTGCGCCCTTCCCCCTCGCCCCATGGGTGAGAGGGGACTGACCGAGCTGGTTGTTGAAGATACATCGACCTGAAAAACCGAGGCGTACTCTGGTTTTGAATGGCTTGAAAGCCTGCTCCCTTCCCCCTCGCCCCATGGGTGAGAGGGGACTGACCGAGCTGGTTGTTGAAGATACATCGACCTGAAAAACCGAGGCGTACTCTGATTTTGAATGGCTTGAAAGCCTGCTCCCTTCCCCCTCGCCCCATGGGTGAGAGGGGACTGACCGAGCTGGTTGTTGAAGATACATCGACCTGAAAAACCGAGGCGTACTCTGATTTTGAATGGCTTGAAGATCCGCTCCCTTCCCCCTCGCCCCCTCGGGGGAGAGGGCTGGGGTGAGGGGGCAGGATTTTGAGGTCAACGCAAAAACAACTGTTAAAAACTGGCCATTGATAACTACGCGTTTGGATCTACGTTATCCAGTGCCTTGTTCACCGCCAGTTCGCCAAGCATGACCACCTGCGCGATACCGAGCAGGGTCTTGCGATGGGTGCCGCCTAATAGCGCAGCGAAGTCACCGAGCATCACCGTGGCCGAGGCCAGAGATTCGCTGGCGTTGGCCAGTAATGATTCGGTGTCGGCTTTGGGATTGACCAGGAACATCTGGTTGGGGATGTACGGTGCGGACATGATGGCGGTCGACGGTTTGAGGTAGAAATCGAGGGCGCGGTCGGCGGCTTCGTGGAGTTTTCGGGTGTCGACGGAGGCGTAAGGCGATGTTGAGTTGGCGTCGGGGATGGCGTCTGTTTCGGGGGGATTTGGGGTTGGCTTTTTCATAATGTTTTACTCAGCTTGAAGGTGGAGCTGGCCCTTTCGGTTCCACGCGAAAGGGTGGCAGCTGTACGCAGGTTGGAACCCGGGCAACTGAGCAAACCCGACAGACTCGAAGTCTCCCGCGCACAGCCGCCATAACGGAGTGCACACATGAAAGTGCGCAAGCATACGTCATGAACAGTGCGTTTTGCTTCAGTTGAGCCGCGGGGTTCCAATCCCGATCGCTGAATTGGCAGCGACCCGCACAGGCTAGAGAGCTGACGTCCGACGGACAACCTGAAAACATTGTGGGAAGGTTCCGCACTTCTCACACAACCTTTAAACATCACGAATTGAAATACGCAGCGTGATATTGCAATTCGGCCCCTGTAGGAGCTGCCGAAGGCTGCGATCTTTTGATCTTGATCTTGATCTTGAAAATCAAAGTCAAAAGATCGCAGCCTTCGGCAGCTCCTACACGGGACCGCGTTTCGCCGTGAAGGATTCAGCTCCCGCCGTTTCGACACACGCCCATCACGTTGTACTTGATGGTATTGAGCAGACCTTTGGAGTCCTCGTAGGTCATCGCGGTGGGCACCACTTTGCACGCCGCCTGCGGCTTCACCACGCTCACCACTTTGACCACGTCCAGCTTCATTCCGTATTCGTAATCCTTCACCACCGGCGGCGCTTTGCCCTGGTTGGCGGCGTACTGTTCCATGGCTTTGCTGTTGGCGCTGAGCGCGCGTTCAAAGGTGCGGTCACCACCGCCTTCGGCCAGCACATTCGCAGACATCGCCATTACGCCGACGAACGCGATCCACTTGAGCATGTTCATATCCATTTCCTTCCCGTCCGGGCTTGAAAAAAAAGCCCGGCATCGATGCGCGATGAAGGGCTTGTTCAGGTGCGGCAGGCTTACAGATCGCGGGTCTTGTCGTCCTTCTTGTCGGTGACGACCACCGGGTTGCCGGCGGCTTTTTCCTTGGCGACGAACCGTTCCATGGAGCGGTCGTTGCTGGTCATCATCCGCTCGAATGTGCGGTCGCCGCCGCCTTCTGCCAACGCTACGGAAGAGATCGCCAGAGCGGCTGCGAAGGCAGTGAGTTGGGTAAGTTTCATCGTTGATTCCTCGTTTAAGTAACTGACGGGATCAAGGTAACAATCCGAACCTATCGTGACGGTGGCGGGGAAATTACATATCCGTTATGTGCCCGGCACTCTCCTGAAGTCGAACACAAAACCTGTAGGAGTGAGCCTGCTCGCGATAGCGGTGGGTCAGTCAATGTAGATCTGACTGATAGACCGCTATCGCGAGCAGGCTCACTCCTACAGAGGGGATTACCTATTTAGTTGGAACGGCGTCCTCATCCCGGCGATGGGCGAGTTGGTAGAGCGCCGGCAAGATCAGCAGCGTGAGGATCGTGGAAGACAGAATCCCGCCGATCACCACGGTCGCCAGCGGACGCTGCACCTCCGCGCCGGTGCCGGTCGCAAGCGCCATCGGGATGAAGCCCAGCGACGCCACCAGTGCTGTCATTAACACTGGCCGCAAACGAGTGAGAGCACCTTCGTGAATGGCGTCCGAAAGCGACCGCCCCTCCTCGCGCAAATTACGAATAAACGCAATCATCACCAAGCCGTTCAACACCGCCACCCCGGACAACGCGATAAACCCGACCCCCGCCGAAATCGACAGCGGAATATCCCGCAACCACAACGCCATCACCCCGCCAGTCAGCGCAAACGGAATCCCGGTAAACACCAGCAAGCCATCCTTCAGGTTGTTGAACATCATGAACAACAACCCGAACACCAACAGCAACGCCACCGGCACCACGATCTGCAAGCGCTTGGCCGCCGATTGCAGTTGTTCAAACTGGCCGCCCCAACTGGTCCAGTAACCGGCCGGGACTTGCACATCACGCTCGATCACCTCACCGGCCTCGCTGACAAACGAACCAATGTCACGCCCACGCACGTTGGCACTGACGATCACCAGTCGCTTGCCGTTCTCGCGGCTGACCTGATTCGGCCCGAGCACCAGGTCGAGGCTGGCGACGTCTTGCAGCGCGATGAAGCCGATCTGATTCGCAGCGCCACTCAGTGCCGGCACTGGGATCAGCAGTGCCGACAAGCCGTCGATGTCCTTGCGCATGGCATCGGACAGGCGCACGACCATATCGAAACGCCGATCACCCTCATACAACGTCCCGGCCTGACGACCACCAACTGCAACGGCAATGGTGTCCTGCACATCACCGACGTTGAGTCCGTAACGCGCGGCTTTATCGCGATCGATGTTGATGGTCAGCACCGGCAACCCGGTAGTCTGCTCAACCTTGACCTCGGATGCGCCGTTGACCTTCTGCATGGCAGCAGCGATTTTCGCAGCGGTGGCGTTGAGCACGTCCATGTCATCACCAAACACCTTGACCGCGACGTCGCTGCGCACGCCGGAGATCAGCTCGTTGAAACGCAACTGGATCGGCTGCGACAGTTCATAGTTGCTGCCCGGCAGCGTCGCGGCGGCGGCTTGCAGTTCGGCCATCAGGGTTTCGCGGGACTTGCCTGGGTCCGGCCACTGGTCCTTGGGTTTGAGCATCACGTAGCTGTCAGAGATGTTCGGCGGCATCGGATCCGAGGCGATTTCGGCCGTGCCTGTGCGGGCAAACACGCGCTCGACTTCCGGCACTTTCGCCAGAATCAACGTCTCCAGGCGCTGCTGCATATCCACCGATTGCGTCAGGCTAGTGCCCGGCACGCGCAGCGCTTGCAGGGCAAAATCCCCTTCGCTGAGGCTCGGCACAAACTCGCTGCCCATGCGACTGGTGAGCATACCGCTGAGCACAATCACACCCAACGCCGCGCCCACTGCGATTGCGCGATGGGACATGACCCAGGCCAGCGCCGGCGCATAAACGCGACGTGCGCCACGCATCACCGCGCCCTCTTCTTCCTTGACCTTGCCCGTCACGAACAGCGCAATCGCCGCCGGCACAAAGGTCACCGACAACAGCATCGCGCCAAGCAAAGCGATGACCACGGTAAACGCCATCGGGTGAAACATTTTCCCTTCGACACCACTCAACGCGAAGATCGGCAGGTACACCACCATGATGATCAACTGGCCGAAAATCAGCGGTCGCCGCGCCTCTTTCGCTGCGGCAAAGACTTCCTTGAAACGCTCGGCACGGGTCAGCAAACGTCCGTGATGCTGCTGCGCATGGGCCAGTCGACGCAGGGTGTTTTCAACGATCACCACCGCGCCGTCGACGATGATGCCGAAGTCGAGCGCACCCAGGCTCATCAGGTTGGCGCTGACCTTGTTGCTGAACATGCCGGTAAAGGTGAACAGCATCGACAGCGGAATCACCATCGCGGTAATCAGCGCCGCGCGGATATTGCCGAGGAACAGAAACAGAATCGCGATCACCAGAATCGCGCCCTCGATGAGGTTCTTTTTCACCGTGGCGATGGCTTTATCGACCAGGTGCGTGCGGTCGTACACCGGCACGGCGATCACGCCTTGCGGCAAGGATTTGTTGATTTGTTCGAGTTTGCTGGCCACCGCTTGCGAGACTGTGCGGCTGTTCTCGCCGATCAACATGAACACCGTGCCGAGCACCACTTCACGCCCGTTTTCCGTGGCCGCGCCGCTGCGCAATTCGCGGCCGATTTCCACTGTCGCGACGTTCTTCACCCGGATCGGCGTGCCGTCAACGTTGGCCATGACAATGTTGGCGATGTCCTCGGTGCTCGCCACTTGCCCCGGCGCGCGAATCAGCAATTGCTCGCCGCTGCGCTCGATGTAACCGGCGCCGACGTTGGCGTTGTTGCGCTCCAGCGCGGTGACCAGATCGGTGAGGGTCAGCTTGTACGCGGCCAGGCGTTTCGGGTCCGGAGCGATCTGATATTCCTTGGCGAAACCGCCGATGGTGTTGATCTCGGCCACGCCCGGCACGTTGCGCAATTGCGGCTTGATGATCCAGTCCTGAATCACCCGCAGGTCGGTCGGCGTGTAGGCTGTGCCGTCGTCCTTGAGTGCGCCCTCCTTGGCTTCCACTGTCCATAAAAAGATCTCGCCGAGGCCGGTGGAAATCGGCCCCATCACCGCTTCGGCGCCTTCGGGCAATTGCTCCTTGGCGATCTGCAGACGCTCGTTGACCAATTGCCGGGCGAAGAACAGGTCGGTGCCGTCCTTGAAGATCACCGTGACTTGCGACAGGCCCGAGCGCGACAGCGAACGGGTCTGTTCAAGTGCCGGCAAACCGGCCATCGCGGTTTCAATCGGAAAGGTGATGCGCTGCTCGGTTTCCAGCGGCGAGAACCCGGCGGCGCCGGTGTTGATTTGCACCTGGACGTTGGTGATGTCGGGCACGGCGTCGATCGGCAGTTTTTGATAACTGGCGATGCCGAGGCCGGCCATGAGCAGAACGGCGAGCAGCACGATGATGCGCTGCTCGATGGCAAACTGGATCAGGCGTTCGAACATGGGATTCTTCCGGATCAGTGGCTGTGCTCGGCTGAGGCTTTGCCCAGCTCCGACTTGAGGACGAAGCTGCCGGCGCTGGCGACTTGCGCGCCCGCCTCCAGGCCCTGGGTGATTTCCACCTGCCCGGCGGCGCGACTGCCCAGCTCCACCGCGTGCGATTTGAAGCCGTCGTCAGTGCGCACGAACACCGTGGGTTTGTCCTCGACGGTCTGGATCGCGCTTTCCGGCACCGCGACTTTCGCCTGACGGCTGTCGGTGGCCACCAGCGCCGTGACGAACAACCCCGGACGCCACGAGCCCTGCGGGTTCTCCAGGGTGACGCGCACGGTCGCGGTGCGGGTTTGTTCGCCAAGCAGACTGCCGACGTAAGCCACGCTACCGGTGACTTGCGCGTTCAACTCCGGCGCGCTGACGGTGACGGCTTTACCCACCTGCACCTTGGTCAAATCCTTGGGCGAAACGCCGAACGTCACCCACACCCGCGACAAATCCGAGAGCGTGAAAGCCGCCGTGGTTTCATCGACCACCTCCCCCGGCGTCAGGTGTTTTTCCACCACCACACCATCGAACGGCGCACGCAGCTCGTAGCGGTTGCCGCCAGTGGCGACCACGCTGCCGCTGAGCACGCTGATCTTTTGCCGCGCATTGCTCACGGCGATTTCGGCTTCTTGCAGTGCCTGGCGCGCCTGGAGGAAATCCTGCTCGGCGGAGATCTTGTCCTGCCAGAGCTTTTTCTCGCGCTCATAGGTGGTGCGCGCCAAGGCCAAACGACGTTGCGCGGCAGCTTGCTCACTGCGTTGATCAGATATCTGCTGACTGGCGATCACCGCCAGCAACTGACCCTTCTTCACCGTCTGCCCGAGGTTGACCGCCACCGTCTCGACCACGCCCGGAACGCGCGGTACAACGTGGGCGGTGCGGTCTTCGTCGAAGCGCACTTCGCCGGGGAACGGCAGGCCGCGGCTGATGTTTTGCGGTTTTGCCTCGGCCAGTTGAATGCCGGCAGCACTGATCTGCTCCGCACTCAATTCGATGTGTCCCTCTTCGGCATGCTCAGCCGCTGCACCCTCTTCGGCGTGATCGGCATGCTCAGAAGTCTCGTCGGCATGCGCGTCGATGCTTGCGTTACCTGACCACTGCGAGCCGATACCAATGCCCAGCGCCAACGTCGCCACCGCGACAATCATCAATTTTTTATCCATGGAAACTCCTCTGCGCCGAGCCATCGCGCAGTTGTCTGAAAAGTGAAATTCAACGGCTGACGCTGAGGTCGCCGAAGATCCGTTCGATGCGTACGCGGGCGTCGGTGGCTTCGCTGACGGCCTGGATGTATTGGCTGCGAGCGCTGATCAAGGTGCGTTGCGCGTCGAGCACATCGAGAAAGCCGAACTTGCCCATTTCGAAACCGCGCGTGGCGCTGTCGACCGCACTTTGCGCGGCGGGCAGGATGGTCTGGTTGAACGCAGTGACTTCGCCGTTGGCGGTCTGCCATTGCTCAAGGCTGGTCTGGACTTCCGTGCGCAATCGCAGCTCGGTGGCGTTGCGCAGATCCCGCGCCTGATCGGTTCGGCGCGCGGCCGCGAGGACGTTGCCCTGATTGCGGTTGAACAGCGGAATCGGCATCGACAGCCCGACCACATTGACCCGTTCGCGCTCGGTTTCGCTGTACTGGCTGCCGATGCTCACGGTGAGATCGGGAATGCGCTGGGACTTTTCCAGGCCCAGCGATGCTTCGCGCTGATCGATCTGCAACTTGGCCAGACGCAGTTCGGCAGTCTCGTTCAGACGCTCGAGCAAGCGGGTCGGTGGGGGTACGGCAGCGAGGCTTTGCGTGGCTGCTTGTACATTTGTCGAGGTCGGCAACGGTGCGCCCATGACCTGCGCCAATTGTTGATAGGCGTTGGCCTGATCGCGTTCGGCGCGGCTCAGTTCCAGGCGTACTTCCGAGAGCTGCACCTGTGCTCGCGTGCCTTCGACAGGTGAGGATTTGCCGGCCTCGATTCGACCTTGTGCCACGCGCAAACCGTGCTCGGCCAGTTGCATGGATTGGCGGGACAACTGCAAGCGCTGTTGCGCGGTTTGGGCGCCGTTGAACGCCTGAATGACGTCGGCGCGCAAGGCATTGCGCTTGCGCTCCAGCTCGATGCCGGCGGCGTCCTGCGCGCGGCTGGCGACGTCGATGCGCGCGCCGCGCTTGCCACCCAGTTCGATCGGCTGGCTGAGCTTCACTGTGGTGGTGCGGGATTCGCGGCGCGTGTCTTCGGCCTCCCAGGATACTTCGGGGTTGGGGATCAGCCCGGCCTGTTGACGGTCACCTTCGGCGATACCGATTTCCCATTGGGCGGCGGCCAGATCCGGGTTGCCAGCGAAGGCGCTTTGCAGTGCTTGGTCGAGGGTCAGAGTCGATGCACTGGCAAGGCTGGTACTGGCCAACAACAGAATGCCGCTGGCTGCTTTTTTCAGGCGTGATGGCGCCGTCAGTTGTCTTGAACCGGGCAATGGAAGACTTCCTTCAATTAAGGATTTTTCGATGCCGCCACGGTAGGGTTTTGAACTTATCGACAAGGTGACTGAAAGATTACAAATCCGTTATCCACGGTTGCAGGAAGTTGTTTTGCTCTAGCATGCGCAGTGCGCACGCAATTACGCAATACATGGAAACAAATACACTGAAGTTATCTGCCGAACAGCACTTGCCTGAAACGAGTTCTCATGAGGCACGCTCACGGATACTGCGACAGGCTGTCGCAGCAGCTCTATTCAGGGCTTTACCGAAAGGTTTTTCGTTGACTCTGTAGCGACTACAGCCTTTACCTTGCACGCCTGCAAACAGAGAAACCTCTGTAAGAACATATTTAGTCGTTAATAAAACTCGTCCGGAAGCCCTTACAAAAACAATAACTTTCCCGGCCACCCTTAATTAAATATCCATTAAATAAAAGTGGTGATAGATCATGCGAATCCTTGTCATCGAGGACGAGCTTAAAGCTGCCGAATACTTGCATCAGGGTTTGACCGAAAGTGGCTATATCGTTGACCACGCGGCCACTGGCGCCGATGGACTGCATCTGGCGCAACAACAGGTTTATGACCTGATCATCCTCGACGTCAATCTGCCGGAACTCGACGGCTGGGGCGTGCTGGAACAATTGCGCCGCACCCACTCAACGCGAGTGATGATGCTGACCGCGCGCGGGCGTCTGGCCGACAAGATTCGCGGGCTGGATCTGGGCGCCGACGACTATCTGGTCAAGCCATTCGAGTTTCCCGAACTGCTGGCGCGGGTGCGCACATTGATGCGGCGCAGCGAAAACATCCCGGTACCGCAAGTACTGAAAGTCGCTGATCTGGAACTCGATCCCGGGCGTCATCGCGCGTTTCGCGGCGAGCAGCGCATCGACCTGACCACCAAGGAATTCGCCCTGCTGCATCTGCTCATGCGCCAGTCAGGCGAAGTGCTGACCCGCACGCAGATCATTTCGCTGGTGTGGGACATGAATTTCGACTGCGACACCAATGTGGTCGAAGTGTCGATCCGGCGATTGCGGGCCAAAATCGATGAGCCGTTCGACAATAAACTGATCCACACTTTGCGCGGTGTCGGCTACGTGCTGGAGGCGCGGGAATGAAGCCGGCCAGCCTGTCGATGCGCCTGGGTCTGACGGTGAGTACGCTAGGCGCGTTGCTAGTGGTGTTTCTGGCGATCCTCGCGTATTTCGCCCTGACCCATGAGCTGAATGCCCTTTCCAGAGACAGCCTGGAAAAGAAAATGGCGCAGGTTGAGCACAGCCTGTCGCTGTACGCCGATGCCAACGAAATCAGCGGAAAACCGCACATCCTGCTGGATCAGGTGATGGGGCACGACAACCTCACACTGACGATTTACGATCGCGCCAATCTACGTGCGCCACTGCTCAAATCCGGTACCGGCCTGGCTGATCCGCGGCTTGAATTGAAGGTCGTGCGGGCGATCACCGATGACCTCGCCTACTCGACCAGCACCGACGCCGATGGCGCTAAATTCCTCACCGCGTCGAGGCTGATCGGCCTCAAGGACGGCACCCGCGTACCGGTGCTGCTGTCGATGGACAACGCCCATGACGAGGCCCTGCTCAGTGCCTATTTGCGTTCGACGCTGATTGCCTTGCCGTTGTTGCTGATCTTCATTGGCCTGACTGCCTGGGGCGCGGTGCAGCGCGGGCTGGCGCCGATGCGCGAGTTTCGCAAAGTGGCGGCAATGGTCTCGACCCAGGATCTGGATCATCGGCTGTCAGTGGTGAACATGCCGCAGGAGTTGAGCGAACTGGCGCAGGGCATCAACGTCATGCTGCATCGGCTGGATGCCGGTGTGCAGCAGTTGTCGCAGTTCTCCGATGATCTGGCGCATGAGTTGCGCACGCCGATCAATAACCTGATGGGCAAGGCGCAAGTGACACTGTCGCGCGAGCGCAGCGTGGAGGAATACAAGGATGTGCTGGTGTCGTGTACCGAAGAGCTGGAGCGCGTGGCGCGGATTGTCTCGGACATGCTGTTTCTGGCGCAGGTGAGTCATCCATCGGCGCTGGCACCTTTTGAGTCGGTGGCACTGGAGGCGGAAGCGCTGAAGGTGGCGGAGATGTTTTCGCTGTCGGCGCAGGACAAACAGATTCATTTGAATGTGCTCGGCAGCGCCTCGGTGATGGGCGATCGGTTGATGATTCAGCGGGCGATTTCCAATCTGCTGTCCAACGCGCTGCGGCATTGTCCGACCGGGAAAACCGTGACGTTGCTGATCGAGCAAGGCGCGACGCAGACGTCACTGCTGGTCAGCAATCCTGGCGCGGGGATCGAGGCGCAGCATTTGCCGCATCTGTTTGATCGCTTCTACCGCGTCGACAGCAGCCGCTCGCGCTCGCAGGGCAGTACCGGATTGGGGCTGGCGATCGTGCGCTCGATCATGAGCCTGCATCACGGCGTGGCCGACGTGAAGAGCCTGCCGGGGGCGATGACCGTGTTTCGCCTCGGATTCCCTTCGGTGCCGCCCATGGCCCCATCGCTTGCAGGCAAGCTCCCACAGTGAGTTGCGGTGTACGCAGCGTTTTGTGCACGCCACAGAAACCTGTGGGAGTCTGGCTTGCCTGCGATGGCGGCGGGTCAGTCGATATTTTTGTACGATTTTTTACCGATTTGCTCCCGTCCCCACACAAACGCCGAAAGCTCTCGCCGCAACCTCCGTTTTGTCCTACAGCCAGTTTTGAGCAGATGGCTCTATGGTGGAGGCCTTGGCAGATGGAATACCGACGAGAGGCAAAAAATGAACAGGGATATCGTTTGCGAATGGGCTGAAGAGGTGTATGGATTGGCAGCGCTGAAATATTCTGGCTATATTTATCCAGAATACAGGAGTGAGCTGATGATCATCGTTCCGCTGGCTGAAGCCAAAAATAATTTATCCAAACTCGTCGATGATGCCGCTGCTGGCCAGGTCATCACGATTGCCAAGCATGGCCGGCCGATGGCTCGCCTCGTTCCCGTAGGAAAACCCAGCGCTCAACGTATTGGCGCAATGAAAGGCAAACTGGTGTTACCGGACGATTTCGACTCACCATTGCCCGATGACATGCTTGATGCATTTGAGGGCACTCAAGCATGAGGCTTCTGCTCGACACGCACATTTTGCTCTGGACGCTCAGTGATGACGCCAGACTGTCCGGCAAAGCCAGAAAACTGATTGAGAACGCCGCCGAAATCTACATCAGCGCCGCCACCTTCTGGGAAATGGCGATCAAGGTCGGACTCGGCAAGCTGAATGTTGATCTGGAAGAAGTCCGCCAATATTGTCTCGACAGTGGCTTTATCGAACTGCCAGTGACTGCAGAGCACGCCATCGCCGTGAAGGATCTTGAGCACCATCATCGCGATCCGTTTGACCGCATTATCGTGGCCACAGCAATGACCGAACCGATGAAGTTGCTCACAGCCGATGCTTTGGTTGCTCGGTACACCGATCTGGCTGTTTTAGTCTAATCACCTCCCCTGAACCTGTGGGAACCAGCCTGCTGACGACGGCGGCGGGTCAGTCGATATCTTTTTCGTATGACACACCGCTATCGCGAGCAGGCGAAGGCCTACAGAGGTTTGCGGCGTACACCGCATCTGTGAACGATGCAAAAAACTGTAGGCCTTCGCCTGCTCGCGATAGCAATGGCAAAGGCAGCAAAAAAAAACGGCACCTTCCGGTGCCGTTCGCCTTTCACATTTCAGCTTTTACTTACGCGCATCCGCCCACGATTTCAGCAGTTCGTTGTAGCTCACGGTCTCGCCCTTCGGCTTCTCGTTCGCCAGTTTCGGCTTCGGTGCGCCCGGTTGATCGAACCAGTACTGAGCATCGCGCTCCGGATTCATCTTCGGCGCGCAAGTGGCCTGGACCTTGGAGCGTTCGAGGCGCGTCATGATCGCGTCCTGATCTTTCGCCAACCCATCCAGCGCTTGCTGCGGAGTCTTCTCGCCGCTGGCCGCTTCGGCGATGTGGCTCCACCACAATTGCGCCAGACGCGGATAGTCCGGAACGTTGGTGCCGGTCGGGGTCCATTGCACGCGGGCCGGGCTGCGATAGAACTCGACCAGACCGCCAAGTTTCGGCGCCAGGTCAGTCATCGCTTGCGAGTTGATGTCCGACTCACGAATCGGCGTCAGGCCGACGATGGTTTTCTTCAGCGATACGGTTTTGGAAGTCACGAACTGCGCGTACAGCCACGCCGCGAGTTTCTGTTTCTCAGGCGTGGACTTCATGAACGTCCACGAACCCACGTCCTGATAACCAAGCTTCATGCCCTCTTCCCAATACGGCCCGCGCGGTGACGGTGCCATGCGCCATTTCGGCGTGCCGTCGGCGTTGACCACCGGCAGGCCCGGCTTGGTCATGTCGGCGGTGAACGCGGTGTACCAGAAGATTTGCTGCGCAATGTTGCCCTGCGACGGCACCGGACCGGATTCGGAGAAGGTCATGCCCGCCGCTTCCGGTGGCGCGTACTTCTTCAGCCAGTCGACATACTTGGTGGTGGCGAACACCGCCGCCGGGCCGTTGGTGTCGCCGCCACGGGTCACGCTGGAGCCGACCGGGTGGCAGTCCTCGACGCGAATCCCCCACTCGTCCACCGGCAAACCGTTGGGCAACCCTTTGTCGCCGCCACCGGCCATGGAGAACCAGGCATCGGTGAAGCGCCAGCCCAGCGACGGGTCTTTCTTGCCGTAGTCCATGTGCCCGTAAACGCGTTTACCGTCGATCTCCTTGACGTCTTCGCTGAAGAATTTGGCGATGTCTTCATAAGCCGACCAGTTCACCGGCACGCCCAATTCGTAGCCGTACTTTTCCTTGAACTTGGCTTTCAGATCGGCGCGTTCGAACCAGTCGGCGCGGAACCAATAGAGGTTGGCGAATTGCTGGTCGGGAAGTTGATAGATCTTGCCGTCCGGCGCGGTGGTGAACGAGATGCCGATGAAGTCCTTGATGTCGAGGGTTGGCGAGGTGAAGTTCTTGCCTTCGTTGGCCATCAGGTCGGTGATCGATTCGGTTTTGCCGTAGCGAAAGTGCGTACCGATCAGGTCCGAGTCGTTGACCCAGCCGTCATAGATATTCTTGTCCGACTGCATCACCGTCTGCATTTTCTCGACCACGTCGCCTTCTTGCAGCAGGTCGTGGGTGAGTTTGATCCCGGTGATTTCGCTGAACGCCTTGGCCAGCACTTTCGACTCGTACTCGTGGGTGGTCAGGGTCTCGGAAACGACCTTGATGTCCATGCCGCGAAACGGCTCGGCCGCTTTGATGAACCACTTCAACTCTTCGAGTTGCTGCTCGGCCGTCAGGGTCGACGGTTTGAATTCACTGCCGATCCATTTTTTCGCCGCGTCTTCGTAGGCATCCGCCCACGCGGCGGCGCTCAAACCGCTGAGTGCCAGCATGGCTGCCAATGAAATGCTATGTCGCAGCTTATTGTTTTTGTCGAACATAGAGACCTCCTGTTTAAGTTGTGGAGCCGCGTTGCCGAACGACTCGACTAGCCCCAACGCATCACAGCCAACAGCCACACCAGGGACAACGCGGACGCTACCCAGATGCTCCAGTCGGTGGCGCCGATCACCAGCAAATGCAGGTAGGCGCTGCCGAGAAGACCGATAAACAAACGATCGCCACGGGTGGTGGCAATCGGCAGAAAACCTCGCCGCAGGATGCTCGGCGAGCGCAATTCCCACGTCGTCATGCCGACCAGAATCAGGCCGATGACGATGAAGAATGCTGCGGTAGGCGTGGTCCAGCTCATCCATTCCATCATCAGCTCCTCAGACCCGACCGAGGGCAAAGCCCTTGGCCACGTGGTTGCGAACAAACCAGATCACCAGCATGCCCGGCAGGATGGTCAACACCCCCGCCGCTGCCAGCACGCCCCAGTCGATGCCCGAAGCGGACACCGTACGCGTCATCACCGCCGCAATCGGCTTGGCGTTTACCGAGGTCAACGTGCGCGCGAGCAGCAATTCGACCCAGGAAAACATGAAGCAGAAAAACGCCGTGACGCCAATGCCGGAACCGATCAGCGGGATGAAAATCTTTACGAAGAACTTGGGAAAACTGTAGCCGTCGATGTAGGCGGTTTCGTCGATTTCCTTCGGCACGCCGGACATGAAGCCCTCCAGAATCCACACCGCCAGCGGCACGTTGAACAGGCAATGCGCCAAGGCTACGGCGATGTGCGTGTCGAACAGACCAATCGACGAATACAACTGAAAGAACGGCAGCAGAAACACCGCCGGCGGCGCCATGCGGTTGGTCAGCAGCCAGAAGAACAGGTGCTTGTCGCCGAGAAAACGGTAGCGCGAAAACGCATAGGCCGCCGGCAACGCCACGCTCAGCGAGATCACCGTGTTCAGGCTCACGTAGTACAGCGAGTTCAGATAACCGGTGTACCAGCTCGGATCGGTGAAGATCACCTTGTAGTTCGCCAGCGTGAAATCCTGTGGGAAAAGCGTCAGGCCGCCGAGGATTTCGGTGTTGCTCTTGAAGGACATGTTCAGCAGCCAGTAGATCGGCACCAGCAGGAACAGGATGTAGACCAGCAACGGAATAAGCTTTCTTTTGCTCATGGCCGGGCCTCAGCGGTTGGCGTCGGAGTGCGTCATGGCGGTGTAGAACAGCCAGGACACCAACAGGATGATCAGGAAGTACACCAGCGAAAACGCCGCTGCCGGACCGAGGTCGAATTGCCCTACGGCCATCTGGGTCAGCGTCTGACTCAGGAAGGTCGTGGCGTTACCCGGCCCGCCGCCGGTGAGCACGAACGGCTCGGTGTAAATCATGAAGCTGTCCATGAAGCGCAGCATCACCGCGATCAGCAGCACGCTCTTCAGCTTGGGCAACTGAATGTGCCTGAACACCGCCCAGGCCGAGGCGCGGTCGATGCGCGCGGCCTGGTAATACACGTCGGGAATTGCGCGCAAACCGGAGAAACACAGCAGCGCCACCAATGAAGTCCAGTGCCAGACGTCCATCACCAGCACCGTCACCCAGGCGTCCATGGTGTTTGCCGCGTAGTTGTAGCTGATGCCCATCGCGTTGAGGCTCGAACCCAGTAGACCGATGTCGGCACGGCCGAAAATCTGCCAGATGGTGCCGACCACGTTCCACGGGATCAGCAGCGGAATCGCCAGAATGATCAGCACCACCGACGACCAGCGGCCCTTGGTTGGCATCGTCAGCGCAACGGCAATACCCAGCGGAATTTCAATCAGCAACACGCACGCCGAATAGATGAACTGGCGCAGCAATGAGTCGTGCAAACGCGGATCGAGCAGCACTTGCTTGTACCAGTCGGCGCCGACGAAGTAGCGGCTGGACTGGTCGAAGATGTCCTGCACCGAATAGTTGACTACGGTCATCATCGGGATCACCGCACTGAACGCCACCAGTAGGAACACCGGCAATACCAGCCACCAGGCCTTGTTGTTCTGCACCTTGTTCATGGCTGCACCTCTTCATCGGCTTCAAGCAGAAACTCATCGGCATAGACCATCAGCCACTGCGCCGGAAAACTGATGTACGCCGTACCCTGGGGCACCGGTTTGTCTTCGGCCAGACGCACTTTCAGCGGTGCACCGTCGAGGTCGAGGGTCATGATCTTGTAGGTGCCGAGGTCTTCGACGTGTACGACCTTTGCCTGCATCGCGTCATCAAACGGCTCGTCCCACACGTGAATAAACTCGGGGCGGATGCCGACCTTCAGATTTTTCCACTGGCCGTGTTCGATATGTCGCTGCATCGCGTCAGACAGCGGCAGATGCGTCGAGGCGAAACCGACGCCGCCGGGTTGTGGCTGCACGTCGATCAGGTTCATCCCGGGGCTGCCGATGAAATAACCGACAAAAGTATGGCTCGGCCGCTCAAACAGTTCCCGAGGCGTGCCGAACTGGACGATCTGGCCGCCGTACATCACCGCAATCTTATCGGCGAAGGTCGAGGCCTCCAGCTGATCGTGGGTGACGTAGACCATGGTGATGTTGAACTGCTCGTGGATCTGCTTGAGCTTGCGTCGCAATTTCCATTTCAGGTGCGGGTCGATCACCGTCAGCGGTTCGTCGAAGAGGATCGCCGAAACGTCGTCGCGGACCAGACCCCGGCCCATCGAGACTTTCTGTTTTTCGTCAGCGGTGAGGTTGCGCGCCTTCTTGCTCAGGAGGTTTTGCAGGTCGAGGACTTCGGCGATTTCCTGCACCTTGCTGTGCACTTTCGCCTCGGCCATGCCCTGATTGCGCAGGGGAAAAGCGAGGTTATCGAACACGGTCATGGTGTCGTAGACCACCGGGAACTGGAAAACCTGGGCGATGTTGCGCTTCTCCGGCGTCAGGTCGTTGACCGCTTTGCCGTCGAACAACACGTGGCCCTGCGAAGGGCTGAGCAGGCCGGAAATGATGTTGAGCAAGGTCGACTTGCCGCAACCCGACGGCCCGAGCAAGGCGTAGGCACCGCCCTGCTCCCAGACGTGATCCATCTCACGGATCGCGTAATCCTCGGCGCCGCTGGGGGTTTTGCTGTAACTGTGGGCGAGGTGCTGCAAACGGATTTCGGCCATCAGGCAACCCTCGCGACACGCCGGCCCGGTGCTTGCACCAGCCGGCCCTGCGCATCGAAAACAAACAGTTTGTGGGTCGGGATGTAAATGCGGATCGGCGCATCGACGTCGTATTCGTGAACGCCGGGCAGGTGCAGCACCAGCAGGAAATGCTCGTTGCGCACGTGCAGGAAGGTTTCCGAACCGCTGATCTCGGCGACTTCGACGGTCACTGCCAATTCCAGATCGTCATCGTTGCTCGGCACCAGCGAGATATGGCTGGGGCGCACGCCAAAACGAAACTCGCCCTCACCCACCGGGCGTAGATCGACGTTCAACGGGAAGTGCACGAAATTGGCGAAACTGACTTCATTACCGGCAATACGCCCAGGCATCAGGTTGATCGGCGGCTCGGAGAACAACTCGGCGGCGAGCACGCTTTGTGGCTGGTGATACACCGAGGTCGACGGGCCGCTCTGAATCACCCGGCCCTCGTGAAGAATGGTCGTGGTGCCGCCGAGTGCCAGCGCTTCGTTGGGTTCGGTAGTGGCGTAGATCGCGATGGTGTGGCGCGCCTTGAACAGCTCGCGCATTTCCTGGCGCAGCTCTTCGCGCAGTTTGTAGTCGAGGTTGACCAGCGGCTCATCGAACAGGATCAGCTCGGCATCCTTGACCAGCGCACGGGCCATGGCGGTGCGTTGCTGTTGACCGCCGGACAGCTCCAGCGGATAGCGCTGCAGAAACTTCTCGATGCGCAGCATCTTCGCGGTTTCCTGCACTTTGCTGTGGATGATCTCTTTGGAAACGCCGGCCTGGCGCAGCGGCGAGGCGATGTTTTCGAACACGGTCATCGTCGGGTAGTTGATGAACTGCTGATAGACCATCGACACGTTGCGCAGACGCACCGGACGTTGGGTAACGTCGACGCCGTTCATCAGGATTCGGCCGCTGTCCGGTTTGTCCAGACCGGCCATTAAACGCATGAGGCTGGTTTTGCCGGACAGCGTGCGGCCGAGCAAAACGTTGAAAGAACCAGGTTCGAATTTCAGGCACGCATCGTCGATCCAGATCTGGCCCTCGACGGTACGGCTGACGTGCTCCAGGGTGAGTGACATGGCTCGGCCTTTTTATTATTGGAGTCAAGCGACCTGTGCACGGGAGCGAGTTTCGTGCCAGAAATGGCAAGTGATTGATTTGTCGCGAAAATCGTTGAAAGCGCGGAGAACAGGCGTTCATTGCTGAACACATTTGAACAGTTGAGCGATTGACAATGAACAATAGTGAACAACACTCTATGAACGCTTTTTGCCCGATCTCGTAAACACGGAAGATCCCTGTAGGAGTGAGCCTGCTCGCGATAGCGGTGTGTCAGTCAATGCAAATCCGTCTGATAGACCGCTATCGCGAGCAGGCTCACTCCTACAGGGATCTGTGCAGGTTTCGAAGATCGGGTTCATAACAACAATAAAAATCGCTGCATCAGAGGCCCACTGCCATGGCCGCACCTGCCCCGCCGCTGTCCCACGACGCGATCGTCCAGACTTCCTGGCAACGTTGCCGCGCGTTCGGTCTCGACCACCAAAGCACCCCAGCCTTCGATCAACTGCCCGCCGCCGGCATCGCGCAGTTGCTCGACAGCCACCATTCACTGGTGCAGACCACGCACCAGGAAGTCCTGCCCTATTACGAAAACATCCTCAGCAATTCCAACTGCCTGATCATGCTTGCCGACAATCAGGGCCAGGTGCTGACCTCGTGGGGCACGCAACGCTTTATCGAGCCGAATCTGGCCCGGGGGTTTCAGGCTGGGGCGAGCTGGATGGAGCGCTGCAGCGGCACCAATGCGATCGGCACGGCGCTGGCGTGTGAACAAGCGGTGCACATCGAACACGATGAACACTTCCTGAAAGCCAACCGTTTCATGACCGGTTCCGCCGCGCCGATTTTCGACGCCGAACGCAAGGTGATCGCGGTGCTCGATGTGTCCAGCGACAGCTACCTGCCGCCCTCGCACACTTTGGGCATGGTCAAGATGATGAGCCAGACCGTGGAGAACCGGCTGATCCTCAACCTGTTCCATGGCCAGCACTTTCAACTGACCTTCAACACCGGGTTGAACAACCTCGACAGTCAGTGGGCCGGGTTGTTGATCTTTGATGAGAGCGGTCAGGTGCTGTCGGCCAATCGCCGGGCGGACAATTTGCTCGGCGTGCGCTTGTCGCGGGTCAGCGTTGAAAGCCTGTTCAAGGTGTCACTGCTGGAGTTGATCAATCAGCCCGACGGGTTGCCGTTTGCCTTGCAGACGTCCGGGCGTAACCGTTTTCAATGTTTGTTGAAGCGGCCGAAACAGGCGCCAATTCAGCCTCGGGTGTTTGCCGAACCGAAAAGCATTGAAGTGCCATTAAAACCACCCGCGGGCGCTATCAGCCTCAGCACCCTGCACTTCGGCGACAGTCGCGTGGAGAAAGCTGTGCGCCAGGCTGAGCGTTTGCTGGAGAAAGACATTCCGCTGCTGATCCATGGCGAAACCGGTGTCGGCAAAGAGGTCTTCGTCAAAGCTCTGCATCAGGCCAGCTCGCGCAGCAAACAGGCGTTTATCGCCGTCAACTGCGCGGCGATCCCCGCCGAACTGGTGGAATCCGAATTATTCGGTTACGAGAAAGGCGCGTTCACCGGCGCGAATCAGAAAGGCAGCATCGGACTGATTCGCAAGGCTGACAGAGGCACGTTATTCCTCGATGAAATCGGCGATATGCCGTTGCCGACGCAGGCGCGGTTGTTGCGGGTGCTGCAGGAGCGTTGCGTGCAACCGGTGGGCAGCAGCGAGTTGTTTGCGGTGGATTTGCGGATCATTTCGGCGACTAACCGCTCTTTGCGTGAACAAGTGCAGTTGGGGCGGTTTCGTGAGGATTTGTATTACCGCATTGGTGGATTGACGCTGGAGCTGCCGCCATTGCGAGAGCGCAGTGATAAAGAGGCGTTGTTTAAACGGTTGTGGGAACAGCATCGCGAGCCGACGCAGTGGGCGGGATTGAGTCAGGAGGTGCTGGAGTTGTTCAGCCGTCATCCGTGGCCGGGGAATTTACGTCAGGTCAGTAGCGTGATGCAGGTGGCGTTGGCGATGGCTGAGGAGCAGCCGGTGAGGCTGGAGCATTTGCCGGATGATTTTTTTGTTGATCTGGAGATGGAGCCGGTGGAGAGCGCGGCGCCGCTGGGGGTTGATTTGAATGATTTGGAAGCGTTGAACCGGGAGTTGAAAGCGGCCGGGGGGAATATTTCGCACCTGGCGCGACGGTTGGGGGTGAGTCGGAATACGCTTTACAAGCGGTTGCGGCAGATTGAGGGTTGAGTGAATCCGGTTCCCCTCACCCCAGCCCTCTCCCCCAGGAGAGGGAGCTGACCGAGGTGTATGGCGCCGGACATCGACCTGAAAGATCGTGGCGATTATGGATTCGGCGCAAATCGCTCAGGTCGGTGTATTTCCTGAACATCCCCCATTCAGTCCCCTCTCCTGGGGGAGAGGGCTAGGGTGAGGGCGAAAATTCCGGCTCAACATGCGCAACCGAAGCCGCCTCCAATGTGCGCAATCCCACCATCACAACAACCACCATCATGATCCCAGCGCCAATGGCCACGCCAAACCCCGCCCGCGCGCCCCACGCATCAATCACCAGCCCCGCCAGCATGCCGCCCAGCGCAACGCCAATGCTGATACCGGTGGTCATCCACGTCAGCCCTTCGGTGATCCGCGACGGCGGGATGATGATCGTCCCCAGCTTCATGACCACCACCATCGTCGGCGCAAACGAGATGCCGGCAATAAACAGCGTCGCTGAAAGGACATAAACGTCCGTGGCAAAAATGGGCAGCACGCCAGTGAACGCCGTGACCAATATCCCGATCAGGAACTGTTTTTCGATCGCCAGGGAAACCCTCATCGCGCCAAACGTCAGGCCCGCCACCAGTGAGCCGAACGCATAGGCCGCGAGGATGAAGGTCGCCGCCCCCGGCCAGCCTTGCGCATTGGCGAAGGCGACAACAGCGACATCGATTGCTCCGCCAATGACCCCCATCGCTAACAACGCGAGGACAATGGTGCGCACGCCGGGGATCAGCAAGGTTGAGCCGCTATGGCTGGCGTGACCGACGACAACCTTCGGCTCTGTCTGGCGTTGCAGCAGAAACGCCGTGACCCCGACAGCCAACAGCCCGACCGCAACCAGCGGCCCGGCTTCGGCGAAAAAGCTCACGCTCAGACCGATCGCCAGTGGCGGGCCGATGATGTAGGCGAGTTCGGTCAATACGGTGTCCAGCGAGAACGCCGTGTGCAACTGCGGCTTGCCCCGGAACAACTGCGACCATCGCGCGCGGATCATCGATGGCATGCTCGGCATCGTCCCCGCCAAGGCCGACAGTACAAAGAACACCGCGGCGGGCGCTCTCAGGTAAACGGCGGTGATCAGCGCCAGCAGCATGGCAATGCTGAACGCGGTGACGATGGGCAGTACGCGACTCTGGCCATGTTGATCGACCAGTCGCGAGATGTGCGGGCCGAGCAACGCATTGGCCAGGGTGAAAGTACCGGCGACTGCGCCGGCCAGCCAGTACACCCCGGTTTGCTGCACCAGCATGGTGATGATGCCGATGCCGATCATTGCCTGCGGCAAGCGTGCAATGGAACTCGCGAGCACTAGCCCGGTGGCGCCGGGGGTGGTTAGCAGTTCGCGGTAGTGATTGGCCATGGTGTCTCCATTCGATATTCGTCGCCGCTCAGCATCCGGCTGAAGGCGTTGCCGACATCAAGACCTACGCGAACGTCAAAAGCAACCCTCACCCCAGCCCTCTCCCAGGGGGAGAGGGAGCTGACCGAAGTGTCTGGCGTTGTGCATCGACCTGAAAAAAACAGTCGATTATGGATTCAAAGCAGCACGTTCAAGTCGGCGTATTTCCTAAACATCCCCCATTCGGTCCCCTCTCCCTCTGGGAGAGGGTTAGGGTGAGGGGCTTTTCTGGCGGCCAAACAAAAACCCGCACAAGGCGGGTTTTGTTGATCGTTCCCACGCTCCGCGTGGGAATGCAGCCTGGGACGCTCCGCGTTCCTGATCTCAGTCAGCCAGACGCCAGGTAGTCCCACCCTTGCCGTCTTCCAGCACAACACCCATCGCCGTCAGCTGATCACGAATCCGATCCGACTCAGCCCAATCCTTCCCGGCCCGCGCCGCCAGACGCGCCGCAATCAGTGCATCAACCTCTGCCGCATCGACACGCCCTTCAGCGCCCGCCTGCAGGAAGTCATCCGCCTCCAACTGCAACACACCCAACACGCTCGCCAGCTCTTTCAGACGCGCCGCCAGACCTGCCGCTGCATCAAGATCGCTCTCACGCAGACGGTTGATCTCACGCACCATCTCAAACAGCACAGCACAAGCTTCCGGCGTGCCGAAGTCGTCGTTCATCACCGTGGTGAAACGCTCGACGAAGGCTTCGCCGCCCGCCGGCGCCACGGTCGGCAGGCCTTTCAACGCGTGGTAGAAACGCTCGAGTGCGCCTTTGGCGTCCTTGAGGTTGTCTTCCGAATAGTTGATCGCGCTACGGTAGTGGCTCGACACCAGCAGGTAACGCACGACTTCCGGGTGATACTTTTCCAGCACGTCGCGAATGGTGAAGAAGTTGTTCAAGGACTTGGACATCTTCTCGCCATTGATGCGAATCATGCCGCAATGCATCCACGCGTTGGCGTAGGTCTTGCCGGTGGCCGCTTCGCTCTGGGCGATTTCGTTTTCGTGGTGCGGGAACTCGAGGTCGCTGCCGCCGCCATGAATGTCGAACGTCTCGCCGAGGCAGCAGGTGGACATCACCGAGCACTCGATGTGCCAGCCCGGACGCCCGGCGCCCCACGGCGATTCCCAGCTTGGCTCGCCCGGCTTGGCGGCTTTCCAAAGCACGAAATCCAGCGGGTCCTGTTTCGACTCGTCGACTTCGATGCGCGCGCCTATGCGCAGGTCTTCGATTTTCTTGCGCGACAGCTTGCCGTAGCCCATGAACTTGGCGACGCGGTAGTACACGTCACCGTTGCCCGGGGCGTAGGCGTAACCCTTGTCGATCAAGGTCTGGATCATCGCGTGCATGCCCGGAATGTGATCCGTAGCGCGCGGTTCCATGTCCGGCTTCTTGATGTTCAGGCGCGCTTCATCTTCGTGCATCGCCGCGATCATACGCTCGGTCAACGCTTCGAACGATTCGCCGTTCTCGTTGGCCCGGTTGATGATCTTGTCGTCGATGTCGGTGATGTTGCGCACGTAGGTCAGGTCGTAACCGCTGAACCGCAACCAGCGGGTCACCAGGTCGAACGCGACCATGCTGCGGCCGTGGCCAAGGTGGCAGTAGTCGTACACGGTCATCCCGCAGACGTACATGCGCACCTTGTTGCCATCCAGCGGCTTGAAGACTTCTTTGCTCTTGGTGAGCGTGTTGTAGATCGTTAGCACGTTATTTCCCTTGACGCTGAATCACTGGCCCCACGAATCACGCAGGGTCACGGTACGGTTGAATACCGGCTGACCTGGTTTCGAGTCCTTCAAATCCGCAACGAAGTAGCCTTCGCGCTCGAACTGGAAACGGTCTTCCGGCTGTGCATTGCCAAGCGATGGCTCAGCACGACAACCGGTGAGTACCTGCAGCGAATCAGGGTTGATGTTGTCGAGGAAACTCGCGCTGTCTTCAGCCTTCTCAGGGTTGGCCGAACGGAACAGACGATCGTACAGACGCACTTCGCACTCGACGCTGGCCGCGGCCGGCACCCAGTGGATCACGCCTTTGACCTTGCGGCCTTCAGGGTTCTTGCCGAGGGTTTCCGGGTCGTACGAGCAACGCAGTTCGACGATGTTGCCATCGGCGTCCTTGATCGCTTCGTCGGCACGGATCACGTAGCTGCCGCGCAGACGCACTTCACCGGCCGGTTCCAGGCGCTTGTAGCCCTTCGGCGGCTCTTCCATGAAGTCGTCACGGTCGATGTAGATTTCCCGGGCGAATGGCAGCGCGCGTACGCCCATGTCTTCTTTCGGGTGGCGCGGCAGTTCGAGGTTCTCGACCTGGCCTTCCGGGTAATTGGTGATGACGACTTTCAGCGGACGCAGTACGCACATGGCGCGTGGCGCGGTCTGGTCGAGGTCGTCACGGATGCTGAATTCGAGCATGCCGAAGTCGACCACGCCGTCGGAACGGTTGGTGCCGATCATTTCGCAGAAGTTGCGGATCGATTTCGGCGTATAGCCACGGCGGCGGAAGCCCGACAGCGTGGACATGCGCGGATCGTCCCAGCCATTGACGTGCTTTTCATCGACCAGTTGCTTGAGCTTGCGCTTGCTGGTGATGGTGTAGTTGAGGTTCAGACGGCTGAACTCGTACTGACGCGGGTGCGCCGGCACTGGCAGTGCGTCGAGGAACCACTCGTACAGCGGACGATGGCTTTCGAATTCCAGGGTGCAGATCGAGTGGGTGATGCCTTCGATGGCGTCCGACTGACCGTGGGTGAAGTCGTAGTTCGGGTAGATGCACCACTTGTCGCCAGTCTGGTGGTGATGCGCGTGACGGATGCGATACATGATCGGGTCGCGCAGGTTCATGTTCGGCGAGGCCATGTCGATTTTGGCACGCAGCACGCGGGCGCCGTCCGGGAACTCACCGGCACGCATACGCGCAAACCAGTCGAGGTTCTCTTCTACCGAACGGTCGCGGAACGGGCTGTTCTTGCCCGGCTCGGTCAGGCTGCCACGGTATTCCTTGGCCTGCTCAGGGGTCAGGTCGTCGACGTAAGCCTTGCCGGCCTTGATCAGCTCGACGGCCCAATCGTGCAACTGGTCAAAATACTGCGAGGCGTAGCGCACTTCACCGGACCACTCGAAGCCCAGCCATTTGACGTCGCTTTCGATCGCGTCGATGTATTCCTGGTCTTCCTTGGCCGGGTTGGTGTCGTCGAAACGCAGGTGCGTGACGCCGCCGAACTCCTGGGCCAGGCCGAAGTTCACGCAGATCGACTTGGCGTGGCCGATGTGCAGGTAGCCGTTGGGCTCCGGCGGGAAACGGGTGACGATCTGGGTGTGCTTGCCCGAGTCCAGGTCTGCCTGGATGATCGGCCGCAGGAAATTGACCGGCACGGCAGGGCCGGACTTGGCATTCGAGGTAGGGTCGACAGTGGGCTTGCTCATAGGATCCTTGACTTACATGTGCGCGGCCGCAGAGGGGGCCAGACAAAACAAAGCCGCTATCATAGCCGATGCTGTCAAGGGGCTGACAGAGCACGGCCTATAAAGGAGCGCATTTAATCGCAGGGATTTGGAAAAACAGCCTCGAAATTCGCGCCTGTCACGCTAAACTGCGCACCTTGGCCTACGGGCTGAACCGGTAACGGGCAGAAATGTCCCATTGCCCACGAATTCCTTATAAAGAGTAGCGATCATGACTCAAGTCAAACTGACCACCAACTTCGGCGACATCGTCATCGAACTGGACGCGGAAAAAGCGCCAATCACCGTTGCCAACTTTCTCGAATATGTTAAAGCCGGTCACTACGAGAACGTGGTTTTCCACCGTGTGATCAAGGGTTTCATGATCCAGGGCGGTGGTTTCCAGCCTGGCATGCAGGAAAAGAAAGACAAGCGTCCAAGCATCCAGAACGAAGCCGACAACGGCCTGAAGAACGAGAAGTACACCCTGGCCATGGCTCGCACCATGGACCCGCATTCGGCATCGGCGCAATTCTTCATCAACGCCACCAACAACAGTTTCCTCAACCACACCGCCAAAACCGCTCAGGGCTGGGGTTATGCAGTGTTCGGTAAAGTCGTTGCAGGCACTGACGTTGTCGACAAGATCGAAGGCGTGGCGACTACCTCCAAGGCCGGCCATCAGGACGTACCAGCAGACGACGTGATCATCGAGAAAGCCGAGATCATCGAAGCGTGATATTGCTGATTTCAGACTTGCATCTGGAAGAGGAGCGCCCGGACATTACCCGGGCGTTTCTGGATTTACTCGCCGGACGCGCCCGCTCGGCGAGTGCGCTGTACATCCTCGGCGACTTCTTCGAGGCGTGGATTGGCGACGACGCCATGACGCCCTTCCAGCGTTCCATCTGCCAGGCCCTGCGCGAACTGAGCGACAGCGGCACGGCAATTTTTCTGATGCACGGCAATCGCGACTTCATGCTCGGCAAGGCCTTCTGCAAGCAGGCCGGCTGTACGTTGTTGAAGGACCCGAGTGTCGTGCAGTTTTACGGCGAGCCGGTGCTGTTGATGCACGGCGATAGCCTCTGCACCCGCGACGTCGGCTACATGAAGCTGCGGCGTTATCTGCGTAATCCGATCACGCTGTTCATCCTGCGTAACCTGCCCTTGAGCAGCCGCCATAAACTGGCGCGCAAGCTGCGCAGTGAAAGCCGTGCACAGACGCGGATGAAGGCCAATGACATTGTCGATGTCACGCCTGAAGAGATTCCGCGGATCATGCAGGCGTTTGGCGTGAAAACCTTGATTCATGGCCACACCCACCGCCCGGCGATTCACAAGTTGCAGCTTGGTGAACAAGCGGCGAAGCGGATTGTGTTGGGGGATTGGGATCGTCAGGGGTGGGCGTTGCAGGTGGATGAAAGCGGTTACGCCTTGGCGCCGTTCGACTTCGCCCCGCCGCTGGCTTTGCCGCACGGCTGAAGATCGCTTCCCCCTCACCCCAGCCCTCTCCCCCAGGGGGCGAGGGGGAAAGGGAGCCGACCGAGTGCAGCTCAAAACCCGCGCTCGACTCCCGATCTCAAATCACGCTTTCCCCAAACCGGAGTTCAAATCGGTGACTCAGGTCGGCGTACCTCGAAAGCACACCACGGTCAGTCCCCTCTCCCCCCGGGAGAGGGTTAGGGTGAGGGGCTTTTGACCTTAGTGCCCTGAAGCCGCAGGCCCCGCCTTCGCAGCAAACGGCGGCTTCGCCAGCCACACAATCAGAATCAACCCCATAAACCCCCAGCCCAGCAGCGTGAAGTAATCCACGGTGGAGAGCATGTACGCCTGGCTCGTCAAAATCTGATCCATCTGCGCATAAGCCGACTGGCTCGCCCCGCCCAAATGATTCAAGGTCTCGCGAGTCGCCGGTTCGAAAGTGCTGATGCTCTCACTCATATACGCATGATGCTGATCCGCGCGGCGAATCCAGATCCACGTGGTCAGCGACGCCGCAAAGCTACCGCCCAACGTCCGCAGAAAAGTCGCAAGACCAGCACCATCGGCAATCTGGCTCGGCGGCAGGTCCGACATCAGAATGCTCAAGGTCGGCATAAAGAACAGCGCCACACCAATGCCCATGAACAACTGCACCAGCGCAATGTGCTGGAAATCCACTTCATTGGTAAATCCGGCGCGCATAAAGCAACTCAAGCCAATCGCCAGAAACGCCAGTCCGGCCAGCAAACGCAGGTCGAACTTGTTAGCGTACTTGCCGACAAATGGCGACAGCAGCACCGGCAGAATGCCGATCGGCGCTACGGCCAGACCGGCCCAGGTCGCGGTGTAGCCCATTTGTGTCTGCAACCACTGCGGCAGGATCAGGTTGATGCCGAAGAACCCGGCGTAACCGAGCACCAACACTAGCGTGCCGATGCGGAAGTTGCGGTAGGCGAACAGCCGCAGGTTGACCACCGGATGCTGGTCGGTCATTTCCCAGATAACGAACACCGCCAGCGCGATCACCGAAATCGCCGCGCCGATGATGATGAAGTTCGACTCGAACCAATCCAGGTCATTGCCCTTGTCGAGGATCACCTGCAACGCGCCAACACCAATGATCAGCGTGATCAGGCCGACGTAATCCATCGGCTGACGGCTGGTTTCCACCGGACGTTTGGCCAGTTGCGAGCGCACTACCATCACCGCAAAGATGCCGATCGGCACGTTGATGAAGAAGATCCACGGCCAGCTGTAACTGTCGGTAATCCAGCCACCGAGGATCGGCCCGGCAATTGGCGCAACCACCGTGACCATCGCCAGTAACGCCAGGGCCATGCCTCGCTTCGCGGGCGGATAGACCGCGATCAGCAGGGTTTGCGTCATCGGGTACAGCGGCCCGGCGACCAGACCTTGCAGCACGCGGAAGCCGATCAGTTCCGGCATCGATGTTGAGATACCGCAGAGAAACGAGGCCAGCACAAACAGAATGGTGGCCCAGAGAAACAGCTTCACCTCGCCGAAACGGCGGCTGAGCCAACCGGTCAGCGGCAGCGCAATCGCGTTGCTCACGGCGAACGAGGTGATCACCCAGGTGCCCTGCTCCGAACTCACCCCGAGGTTGCCGGATATCGTCGGCAGCGCCACGTTGGCGATGGTGGTGTCGAGCACTTGCATGAACGTCGCCAGCGACAGGCCGATGGTGCTGAGCAACAGGCTGGGCGGCGTGAAAGAGGCGTTATTGCTCATTGTGAATCCTATGAAACCTGATTAGCGCCGGGCTCTCTGTAGGAGTGAGCCTGCCCGCGAAGGCGGCCTTTCAGACAAATAAATGCTGAATGACCCACCGCTTTCGCGAGCAGGCTCGCTCCCACAGGGTGAGGGATCAGCGTTGCGCGGTTTTGCTCACCGCTGCGCTGTTGTCGTGGATCAGCTGCGCAATCATCGCGTCGGCTTCGGCCAGCTGGCGATCGTAGACGTTGGTGCTGAACGAAGCCTTTTGTGGAGGCTGCTGTGCCAATACCGGGCCGCTCTGGTCGTGCAGGTTCACTTCAACATTGGTCGACAGGCCAACGCGCAGCGGATGCTTGGCCAGTTCTTCAGCGTTGATGTGAATCCGCACCGGCACACGCTGAACGATCTTGATCCAGTTACCGGTAGCGTTCTGCGCCGGCAGCAGAGCAAACGCGCTACCGGTACCGGCGCCAAGGCTGTCGACGGTGCCGCTGTATTTCACGTCGCTGCCGTAGATGTCGGATTCGATGTCGACCGGCTGGCCGATGCGCATGTCACGCAGTTGGGTTTCTTTGAAGTTGGCGTCAATCCACAGCTGATCCAGCGGAATCACCGCCATCAACGCGGTGCCCGGCTGCACACGCTGACCGAGTTGCACGGTGCGTTTGGCGACGTAACCGGTGACCGGCGCGATCAAAGTGCTACGAGCATTGGTCAGGTAGGCCTGACGCAGATCTGCAGCCGCCGACATCACGTCCGGATGCGACGACACCACGGTGTCATCGACCAGCGCGCTGGTGGTTTTCAGCTGCTGCTTGGCGTTGGCCAGGGCGTTCTGCGCCGAGGTCAGGTCGTCGCGAGCGTGGGACAGTTCTTCCTGGGAAATCGCCCCGCCCTGCGCTAGGTTTTTCCGGCGGTTGTAGTTGTCCTGCGCCTTCTGTACTTCGGCCTGTTGCGCATTGACCTGGGCTTTCATGCCGTCAACGTTGCTGTAGAGGCCGCGTACCTGACGCACGGTGCGCGCCAGTTTCGCCTGGGCACTTTGCAGACCGACTTCAGCGTCGTTCGGGTCGAAGTTGATCAGCACCTGACCTTCGTGAACCAGATCACCATCGTCAGCACCAATGCTGACCACGGTGCCGGTCACCAGGGGGGTGATTTCGACAACGTTGCCGTTGACGTAGGCGTCGTCAGTGCTTTCGTTAAAGCGCCCGATGAATTCGTGATACGCCCAGACGCCGGCGCAGGCGAGCGCGACGACAACGGCCAGCACCAGCAGCATCACTTTGCGTTTGCGCGGGTTACCGGTGTCCGGGGTGTTGCCTTGAGCTTGGGTGTTTTCGGCAGTGGCCATGACAAGTACCTTGAATTAGTTGTGCGGCGTGGCTGGGCTGGCGTTGGCTGCGGTCAGGGTGTCACCCTGGAAGCCGCCGCCCAGCGCTTGCATCAGTTGAATCGACAGGTCGATCTGCTCGGCATTGAGGTTGGCCAGTTGACGCTGGGCCTGCAGCAATTGCTGCTCAATGCTGAGCACGTCCAGGTAGTTGCCGATGCCGGAACCGTAACGCTGGACGACGGTGTTGTAAGAGTCCTGGGCAATGTCGGTGGCGTGTTGCTGCGCACCGATCTGCCGGCCGATGTCACGCGACTGGTTGAGCGTGTCGCTGACGTCGCCCAGTGCCTTCACCAGACTTTTGTTGTACTGCGCCACCGCCAGGTCGTAATCGGCGTCGCGCGCATCGAGGTTGGCGCGCAGGCGTCCGCCGTCGAAGATCGGCACCGAAATGGTCGGGGCAATGTTGAAGAAGCGACTGGCCGAACCGAACATCGCGTCACCCAACAAAGACTCGGCACCGGCCGAGGCCGACAGGTTCAAGTTGGGATAGAAGCGGGTTTTCGCCGAGTCGATATCCTTGCTCGCCGCTTCAACGCGCCAACGTGCGGCGACCAGATCCGGACGACGACCGAGCAGTTCAGCGGGCAACACCGACGGTACGGCGACAGCGCTGGCTTGCAGGACTTTCGGTCGGGCAATTTCGTTGCCGCGATCCGGGCCTTTGCCGAGCAGTACGGCCAAGGCGATCTTGGCGCTGTTCAAGCGTTTTTCTGCGTCGATCAGGCTGGCTTCGGAACTGGCTTCCAGACTCTGGGTTTGCTGGAACTGGTACTGGCTGTCGATCCCGGAACTCAGGCGACGCTGGCTCAGGTCGAGCATCTGCTTGGTGCGTTTGAGGTCTTCGTTGGCCAGGTCATAAACGATGTGTGCCTGACCGAGATCGCTGTAAGCGCGAGCGACGTCGGCGGCGAGGGTCAGTTGTGCAGCCTGACGATCGACCTCAGCGGCGCGAGCCTGGCCCAGTGCGGCTTCCCACGCATCACGCTGGCCGCCCCAGAGGTCGAAGTTGTAATTGAAACCGGCGCTGACGTTACGCACGGTGGCGTAGGCATCGCCCTGCCCTCGCGGGTCCTGATCCTTGGCCAGACGCGAACGGCTGATGCCGGCGCTGGCGTCGAGGGTCGGATAGCGTTCGGCGTCGGCGGCATACGCGGCGGCGCTGGCCTGATGGGCGCGCGCTTCGGCGATTTGCATGTCCGGGCTGTCGTGCAGGGCTTCGCGGATCAAGCCGTCGAGTTGCGGATCGCCGAGGCTGGTCCACCAGTCGCTTTTCGGCCACGCGGCCGGCGACAGGGTCACGCCGTTGAGAGATTGGCCGACTTTCAGGTTCTTCGCATCGAGGCTCGCGCCCGAAGTGTCGAGGCCGCTGTAGTTGGCGCAACCGGCGAGGATCATCGCCGACAGCACCAGCGTCAGGCTGCTGCGCAAGGTTTTACCGCTCATTGTGTTCACCTAACCGCTGGATGGTGATCGGGTCACCGGCTGCCAGCAGAATTTTCTTGAGGATGTATTCCAGGGTCTTCAACTCGTCCGGGGTGACGGCGCCGGCCAGTTCATTCATCGCATCGGCGCCGATATGCGGCAGACGATCGGCCAGTTGCTGGCCTTGCTCGGTCAGCTTGAGTTGCACCTGACGGCGATCGCCTTCGCTGCGCTGGCGAGCCAGAAAGCCTTTCTGCTCCAGACGATCGAGCATGCGTGTCATCGAACCGCTGTCGAGCGACAGATGCCGGCACAGCTCGGCCGGGGTATCGACGCCGAACTGGGCCATGATGATCAACACCTTGAACTGCGCGGCGGTGATGCCGTGGGGTTCCATGTGGGTGTCGATGATCCGGTCCTTGAGCAGCGCCGCACGGCCCAGCAACAGGCCGAGATGGCAATGTTTGAATTCGTCCGGGGTGAAATGCTTCATTTGCTCACCTAATAACTGCCTAGGCAGTGAATGTATGTCGAGATGTTACTGCCTAGGCAGCGAATGTCAACGCAATAGTTAGGTTGCTTTGCAATTGTTGACCAATGGGCTGGGGTTTGTGGTGCCCACATAGACGCCATCGCTGGCAAGCCAGCTCCCACAGGGTCCGTGTCGCACACGAAATTCATGCACGCCGCAGAAACCTGTGGGAGCTGGCTTGCCAGCGATGGGGGCAACTTGGTGTAACGTCGGTCAGGAATCGTCGGAAGGATGCACAGGTGGCGGCTGCACAGGATGTACCTCACGCCCCCGCAACGCAGTGCCCACATACCCAAACGCACGCTTGCTCACCGCATAAATGCTGTGCCAACCCGGCGGTGCCGGCTCGATGGCGGCATGCAACGCCCGCGCATAATCGAGCACCAGTCCGGGCGTCCACGCCATCGCCTCTGCCCGTTTGCGCACTTGCGCGGCAACCCAGAACTCGGGACTGAAAATGATCCGGGCGAAATCCAGCATGCTCGAATGCCCCCGGTTCATCGCCCCTTCCAAGGCCGCTTCGAGGCTATGGGCGACGGCGCTGGAACAGTTGCGACTGGTCAGGTTGTAAGTGCTGTTCTGCCGATACTCAGTCCAGAACGCATGCAGGCGCCGGGCGTCATAGTGGGCAAAACTGACCTGCACCGAAGACGGACACCAGTCAGCCACCTCCCCCGCATAATCCGGTAAAAATCTGCCGGCGACATCGTTGTTCGGCGTCGCCCGCAGCAATCGCACAAAATCCCCCGCCGAACGATCGATGTCGTCCTGTGGGTAATGGCTGATGTAAATGTCCGGGCCACATTCCAGCGCCGCATGACCGGCGGAGATCACGCCGTTGATATCGACCGCCGCGATGTAGCGGTTGAGCAGGCGATTGCGCACCAAGGTGTCGTCGACGGTGCCACTGGGGGTCCAGACGTGAATCACCAACGCATCGCTGCTGGCCGGCGCACTGACCGACAAAGGGCTTGTCAGCGGCAGCTGGTTTTTGAAGCGCACGGCTTGCCGCAACAAGGCGCAACCGGTCAGGAAAAGGCTCATGCCAATGCAAAACGGCACCGTGCCCTTATACAGCGTCGGATACGGCTCGAGGATAAACACGCCAAAGCCGATTTCGAACAACCCCGCCAGCAACGACACCTGCCAACCGACAAAGCGCACCACCAGCGCCGCCGCCAACCGAAAGCCGCCATCGAGCAGAAAAGCCCCACCAAACAGCACCGCCAGAATCAGCCCGGCGGCATGTTGCCGGTCGACAATCAGCAGCCCCAGCAAGAGAAAAGCCAGTCCGCGCGCTCTGCGCAGGGCCGCAGCAGTTCCGGCTTGCGGTGCCGGCACCAGCAGCAGGATCAGCGCTTCGAGCAACAACAGATAGCCGAAGAGATGCAGCGGGAAATACAGCACGCCGTCCAGCGCATCAATGAAGATGCCCACACCGGCCGCGCCCCAGACGATGCCCGTCAGCGCCAGCGCAGACCAACGCTTGCGGACGAATTCGTGACCGAGCAAGACCATACTCAAGCGGATCATATGACCTCTCTGGTGAACCGGGGGCCGCACAACCTGCACGGTTTTCAGGCTGTGGTGAGTCTAATACATCGCCGCGTTTGCGCAGGCGCGGGAACGTGTTCTAAGAATCGCCTGATGTCCATCGGCAAACGGCGTGTTTAACGTACGCCGCTCTTTGGCCGACACGTATAGCCCTTTTCATGAAGCGAATAACTCTGCAGCGCCCCCTGCTCACCCTTGTCGCGGCGACGTTGCTGACCTGCGCGGCGGACGCGATGGCGGCGAATTGTAGCTTCAACGGTTCCCCTTCCACGCAAACGCTCAGTTACGGCGGCAGCCTGGCCAATGGCGGCCTGACCATCCCCGCCGACACACCGGATGGCACGGTGGTTTATCAGGAAACCGCGCAGCAATCGAGCTCGCACAGTTGGTCGTGCAATGCGAGCTCGTTCTACGGAATAGCGGTCAATCCCGCGTTTGGCACCCCGACCGGTACCGTAAGGACCTTCCCCCTTGGCAAGACCGGGCTGTCGTTCCGTATCTGGATGGGTATGCTGGATCGCTATGAGCCCTCGCTCTTTTCGGTCGCCCCAAAAGGCTACGGCGTGATGTCAGGCTCGATCCGCCTGGAAATCGTCAAGTCAGGCCCATTGGCGGCGCAGATCACGATACCGGCCGGCAACCTGGCCAGCCTGAAAGCCGGCGAGCTGATTCTGAATAACTTCAATTTGACCAATGCGCTGGTGTTGAATGCGGCCTCCTGCCAGACCCCTTCCGTCCCGGTCGCCATGGGCGATGACTATCAACTCCAGGAGTTTAGCGACGCGGGCGCCAGACCCCGCACCGTGCGCTTTGATATCGCCTTGAACCAGTGCCAGACCGGCATCAAGAAAGTCACCTATTCGCTCAAAGCCACCACGCCCGTCATCGACGCGACCAAGGGCATCGTCGCGCTCAACAGCACCTCCACCGCCAGCGGCATCGGCCTGCAATTGATGAACGACGTCGGGCAGCCGATCGCCTTCGATACCACCTACCCGTTCAACGCCTTTACCACCACCGGCACCGATTTCAAGATCCCGTTAACCGCCGCGTACTACCGTCTGCCCACGGGCGAACTCAAGGCTGGCAGCGCCAACACCGAAGTCACCTTCGTCGTGAACTACTTGTAGCACTCTAAGGATCGTCTGATTTCCCCCGCTCCCGGCCCTCCCTAGAGTGCCGGGATGAGATTGAAGAACTACCTCCATCAGATCAGCCCGCTCCTGTCCTCGCCCGATGCGGCGCGGCGTCTGCTGCGCATTTTTGCCCTGGTGCTGCTGGTGGGCATTCTCGGCGGCGTCTACAGCTTCCTGCTGTTTACCTTCAACAATGAGATTTCCCAACGGCGCAGCTACATGAGCAGCGCCATCGCCGAAGCGCATACCTTTTTCACCACCCGTGAAGCGCTGCTGGAAAGCCTGAGCCTGTCGGCCACACGCAAGGCGAAAATAAACGTGCCGGTGTCCGAAGAAGAAATCCGTCTGCTGCTGGGGCAAACGCCGGGCAAGCAATGGAGCATCTGGCTGACCCAGCGCATGCGCGATTACCTGAAAGCCAAGCAGCTCAATCTGCTGTATATCAGCAACGGTGGTCATGTATTGCGTCTATACAACGCGACACCACTGGTCGCCGGTTTGCCACAGGCCACGCTGGATCAGCTGGAAGCGCTCAAGCTCACGGCGACCTTGTCGGAACTGTGGCTGACCCATGCCGCAGACGGCCACTCGCGGCTGTACATCTTCATCCGCCTGGATGAACGCGACGTCCACTCCGGCTGGCTCGGTCTGGAAATGGACGACCGTGAAGTCTCCAATGCCCTTAGCGACCACAGTGCCGGCGAGTTCACCATGTTCAACTCCCAAGGCAAACCGCTGTTCAGCAACAGCCACAAACCACCGCCAGAACAGCACCTGCCGTTGCTGCGACAACAGGATTTCTTCGGCTTCGTCGGCAATGGCTGGTTGCCCGAGCAATTGGTGTTGCGCAAGCAACTGAAATCGTCGGATTGGCAGCTCACCTACTCCATTGACTTGCTGGCGGTGCTGCGCGCGTTGTGGCCGCAAATGCTCGGCGCGCTGCTGTTCTGCGTGTTGAGTATCAGCCTGGTGTGCCTGTTGGTCCGCCGTCTGGAGCATCGTTTCATCACCCCGGCGATCCAGCGCATTCAGGCGCTGGTGGAGAGCGAACTGTTCAGCCGCGACGTGATTCAGACCGCCCCCGTGGCGCTGTGCGTGTTGCGCCGCAGTGACGGTCAAGTGGTGCTGGATAACACCCTCGCGCGGCAATGGCTGGGCCAGTGCAGCGAGCAACTGGGGGCTGGCTGGATCCGCGATGCGTTTGACGACAACACGCCCTGCCTGACTGACTACTTCGAGACCGCCGACGGTCGTCACCTGTACCTGAGCTGCTCACCCACCCGCTACAAAGGTGAAGACGTCTTGCTCTGTGCCTTCAGTGACATCAGCGCTCGGCGACAAATCGAAGCAGCACTGGAACAGGCACGCCAATCGGCCGATGCCGCCAACGAAGCCAAGACTTTGTTTCTGGCGACCATGAGCCACGAAATACGCACCCCGCTCTACGGCGTGCTGGGCACCCTGGAGTTGCTCGCGCGCACGCAACTGGACACTCAGCAGAAAAGTTACCTGCGCGCGATCGAAGGATCATCAGCTACGTTGCTGCAGTTGATTTGCGACGTGCTCGATGTATCGAAGATCGAGGCCGGACAACTGGCGCTGGAGCTGAGCGAGTTTTCCGTCCCGGGACTGGTGCACGAAGTGGTGCAAGGCTATGCCGCCGCCGCGCAAAGCAAAGGCCTGCAACTCTATGCCTGCCTCGATCCGCAACTGCCCGATTGCCTGCTGGGCGATGTCAGCCGCGTACGGCAGATCCTCAACAATCTGCTGAGCAACGCGGTCAAGTTCACCGATTCCGGGCGGGTGGTATTGCGGGTCAAACTGCTCGCCCGCGAAGGCGAACGCGTGTGCCTGCAATGGCAGGTTTCCGACACCGGCAAAGGCATCGCCCATGACGATCAGGCGTTTATTTTCGAGCCGTTCTACCAGACCGCCGGCAACACCAATGTGGTCGCCGGCACGGGCCTCGGTCTGCCCATTTGCCAACGTCTGACGCACTTGATGAACGGCACTCTGCGCATGGTCAGCGAGCCGGGCCTGGGCAGCAGTTTTTCCCTCAGCGTGCCGCTGGAGCAACGTTCCTGCGACGCACCAACCGCCGCTTTGCCGCCATTGGCAGCGGACATCGTTTATGTGGTCTCACCGATCCGCGAACTGGCCGACAGCATCAGCGGCTGGCTGCGGCGTTGGGGCGCCCGCGCGCATATCGGCGCACCGGATGGCATCGAGCCGGATGCGACGGCGGTGCTGCTGGAACTCTATCCCGCAGCCTTCGGACAGCGCCCGAACCTCGTATGGCATGGGCCGCGCGTACTGGCCAGCGGTGACGGCGCCCATGAGCCGCAGTTCAGCGGCGACGGCTGGCAGGTCAATCTGAATGATCTGCTGGCGATTCAACGCGCCGTTCGCCAGGCCCAGAGCGGCCAGATCGTTCAACGCCCGCAAGACACTGAATCCCATGCCCTGCGCCCGTTACGCCTGCACATCCTGGTGGCCGAGGACAACATCATCAATCAACTGATCCTGCGCGATCAGCTCGAAGAACTGGGCTGCACCGTAGCGCTGGCCAGCGATGGCGAAGAGGCTTTGTCGCTGTGGCCCGACGCTGCGTTCGACATCGTCCTGACCGACGTCAACATGCCCCGCCTCAACGGTTACGAACTGGCCAAAGCCCTGCGGCGCCTCGGTTGCAGCATTCCGATCATCGGCGCGACCGCCAACGCCCTGCGTGGTGAGGATGCGCTGTGTCTGGCTGCCGGCATGAATCACTGCCTGGTCAAACCTTTTACGCTACGAGCCTTGTTCGCTGTCCTGGCTCCCTACGAACGAGTCGCCCATGAAGCCCTGTAGCATTTTGATTGTCGAAGATCACCCCTTCCAGCACCTGTACTTGCAGAACCTGTTCAGCGAGTTGGGCGACTTCGATCTGGCCTGTGCGAGGGACGGCGAAGAAGCACTGGACTGCCTGAAACAACGCGACTTCGATCTGGTGCTCACCGACCTGCTGATGCCGGGCATGGACGGCGTGCAATTCATTCAGGGCCTCGCCGCGCAACGTTCGCGCCCGGCATTGGCGATCATGAGCGCCGCCTCACGACGCATGCTGATGGGCGCGAGCCTGGTGGCGAGCAACCTGCAGGTGAAAGTCATCGGGCTGATTTCCAAACCGGTGAATGCCGCCGCACTGCGCTGCCTGATTGATCAATTGCAGGCGCTGCGCCAGAGCGTCCCGGCGGCGAGCCACCCCGGCATCGATCGCCAGAGTATCTGCAACGCCCTCGACAACGGTGAACTGCAAGCCTGGTTTCAACCGAAGAAGGCTTTGAACAATGGCCGGATCGTCGCCGCCGAAGCACTGGTACGCTGGAATCATCCCGAACATGGCACGCTGCTGCCCGGGGTATTTTTGCCGGCGTTGATCGCGTTCGGTCTCGAAGAGCCGTTGCTCTGGTGCGTGCTGAAACAAGCGATCGCTGCCCAAGCGACTTGGCGCGAGCAGGGTTATGACATTCCGGTTTCGGTCAACCTGCCCACGCACCTGCTCAACAGCCACGACCTGCCCGACCGCATACTCGCTTTCGTGCTTGCCCATCAAGGCTTGCCCGCGCGGATCTGTTTCGAATTGATGGAGTGCTCGGTACCCGACGACATCAGCAATTTCTACGCCGGCGCCTGCCGCTTGCGGATCAAGGGTTTCGGTCTGTCGCAGGACGATTTCGGCAAGGGCTACAGCTCGTACATGAACCTGGTATCGGCGCCGTTCACCGAACTGAAAATCGACCGTGCTCTGGTACAAGGCTGCAATGCCAACGCCGAACTCGCGCAAGCCCTGACCAGCATTGTCAGCCTCGGTCGCCAATTGGGCCTGACGGTGGTGGCCGAAGGTGTAGAAACCGCACAAGAACTTGCTCTGTTGCGTAAAATCGACTGCACTCAGGTTCAGGGTTTCCTGATCTCCCACGCCGTTTCAGCCGATCAGTTCCAGCACTTGCTGACCCACGACGGGCCGGCGAACGCCTGTTGAGCGGCACGTGGCTATTGTTGAACGTCGATCGCTACCGAGGTCACTGTGTCCCAAGGCTGCCCCATCACCGCTGGTCAGGCGCTGTAATGCCGCATACCAATGCATTTCTGGACAAACTCGCCAGCAGTTCGCTGCGTTTGAACAAAAGTCTGCTGCTGCTCGGCGCACTTGTGTTGCTGCTGTTGGGCATCAGCTATCTGGGGGTGCAGCGCATGCTCGAAGAGCAGCGCGACACCCTGCAGTTTCACTTCGCCCGATTGATGGAGAACATCCACGAGCAGGAAGTGTTTCTGCGCGATATCTCCCAGGCCAGTGCCAAGGGTCAATATTTCCCTTTGGTGGTGTTGCCCACCTATTCGCAAAAGCTGCTGCCCGAAGAAGGCCCGAATATCTATGAAGGTCGCGGCTTGCCGTTTTCACTGCCGTTCAGCGTAAAGATCGATCCGAACAGAATCGCCGCCGACCAATACCCCAAGGTTTTCGCGCTGGGCAGTTATCTGGCCGCCTACTACAGCGCGTTCTGGGCGGCCTCGCACTATCAGTCGCCGCAAGTGATCCTGCTCAATGGCCCCGACAATTTCGACGTGGCCGTGCCCTCCGCCGGGCGCTTGCGCGGTGCCGGCCCGATGCAGATCGGCGCGTTTGCCCAAGTCATGAGCCAGGTGAACCAGCATGCACGCGAGCAGCCGTCATCAGTCGCTGATCATCAAGTGCATTGGGTACCCTACCCGTCCACTCAGGACAGCGAGGCAACACCGACGCTGCTGGCCTACGTCAGGATCAATCTGCTCCAGCCTATGCAGGCCATCGAGGGCGCCGATTCCTGGGTGGTGCTCGGCACGTTGCTGAAACTGTCCCAGATCAACAACATCGAGCGCTTGATGGAGTGGTCGATTTACGATGACTTCACCTTGATCACCCCGGCCGGCGTGGTCTTGACCGGCGCACACAGGCCCGACCAGGTACTGGATGAGGGGATCAATTTCAGCCGCGACGGTCTGGTGTTCAAGCTCAGCAGCCCCGGCGCACAGCACTGGACCGCGATCTACGTTATCAGCCTGCGCAGTTTTCTCAGCTATGCGCTGTGGCCATTGCTGTGCCTCGTAGCGGTGGTGCTGGCGTTGCTCGGTTGCGGTCGGGTCATCAATCGCTGGTACACCGCGCGCGTGATCATCCCCGCGCAAAGTGCGCACGCGAGCATCGCCGAAAGCGAGGCGTTCAGCCGTGCGGTGATCGACACCGCACCGACCGGCCTCTGTGTGATTCGCCGCAGCGATCACCACGTGCTCCTGGAAAACCAGCGCGCCCAGCAATGGCACGACAGCAGCCGTTTGATGAGCCTGCTCAAGGCGCACAGCGAGTCCGGCCATGCCGATCTCGAGATCGACGGGCGTCATCTGCATCTGGCCTTCGTCTCGACCCGTTACCAGGGCCAGGATGCCTGGTTGTGTGCGTTGCATGACGTGACCCGGCATATCGAAGACGCCGCCGCCCTGGAAGAAGCCCGTCAGGCCGCCGACTCGGCCAACCAGGCCAAGAGCCGCTTCCTCGCCACCATGAGCCATGAAATTCGTACCCCGCTCTACGGCGTGCTGGGCACCCTCGAATTACTCGGGCTGACACCGCTCGCCCCACGCCAGCAGGATTATCTGGACACCATCCAGCGTTCCTCCGCCAGCCTGTTCAAGCTGATCAGCGATGTGCTGGATGTGTCGAAGATCGAGGCCGGGCAAATGACCCTTGAGCTTCAGGACTTCTGTCCGCTGGAGCTGACTGAAGATGTCGTGCGTACTTACAGCGCATTTGCCCGCGCCAAAGGCCTGCAACTGTATGCCTGCATCGATTCGGGCTTGCCGGATCAACTGCGCGGTGACCCGTTGCGCATCCGCCAGATCCTCAACAACCTGCTGAGCAACGCGATCAAGTTCACCGACAACGGTCGCGTGGTGCTGCGCGTGCGCGTGTTGCAAAACGCCGCTGGCAGCGCCGAAGTGCAATGGCAGGTCAGCGACTCGGGGGTGGGGATTTCCCCGGCGCAGCAACAGCAATTGTTCGACCCGTTCTATCAGGTCAACGATGCCGACAGTCAGGCCGGCGCGGGTCTGGGCCTGGCCATCTGCAAATGGCTGTGCGAGTTGATGCTCGGGAAGTTGAGCGTGGTCAGCGAACCGGGACTGGGCAGCAGTTTTACCCTGCAACTCACGCTGGAGAACGTGCCGGGCGCATTGGCCGACTGCCCCGCTTTCGTGGCCGGCAGCCCCGCCGTTTATGTACGTGCACCGATCAGCGAACTGGCGCTGCACCTGATGGCCTGGCTCAACCGTTTTGGTCTGGATTGCCGCTTGGTGACGACCGAGATGCCACCACTCTCGGCGCTACTGGTGGACCTCACCCCGCTCGACAATGCCCCGCACTGGAGCGGGCCACGGATCGTCGCTTTGTCGGGCGGCCCAAATCCGGCGCAACTGAATGGCCCCGACTGGACGGTCGACGCCAACGATGTCCGCGCGATTGCCTGGGCTATTTATCTGGCACAACACGGCGCCAATGCGCAGCGCCCAGGCGCATTGCAGGCAAAGACCCGCCCACTGAATCTGCAGGTGCTGGTGGCCGAAGACAACTTGATCAACGCGGCGATCATCAAGGAGCAACTGGAGGCTCTGGGCTGCTCGGTGGTCGTCGCCGCGAATGGCGAACAAGCCTTGGCGCAGTGGGCGCCCGGCCGCTTCGATCTGCTGCTGACCGACGTCAACATGCCGGTCATGAACGGCTACCGACTGGCCGAAGCGGTGCGCCAACAGGACGCAACGCTGCCGATCATCGGCGTCACCGCCAACGCCCTGCGCGAAGAAGGCGAACGCTGCGCCGCCGTCGGCATGAACGCGTGGATGGTCAAGCCGCTGAACCTTGCCACCCTGCGTACGCAACTTGAGCAACATTGCAAAATCGCTGTGGCCCCCGTTATCGATACCCCGCCGTCGCTATCTGCAAAAATGCGCGAGTTGTTTGTCACCACCCTGCGCCAGGATATTCAGACCACCCTGGCGGCACTGGATGCGGCCGACGCCAACAGCGTGGCGCAGCAACTGCACGGCATGGCGGGGGCGCTAGGGGCAGTGCAGATCAACGCCTTGGCCAGCGCGTTTGTCGAGCTGGAATGTCGCTTGACCGGCATGGCCGTGACGCCCGCTCTGGCCGTGGCGGTGCGACAAAATCTGACGCGGCTGCAAGATCTGCTCGACTCCCTCGAATAACTTCACTCTGGATAAATCACTCATGGAAACCTTCAACGTTGTCATTGCCGATGATCATCCCATCGTGCTGCTGGGGGTGCGGGAACTGGTCGAGCGTGACCAACGCTTTCGCGTGGTGGGCGAAGCCGTAGGCTCCAATGAACTGATCAATCTGCTCGAAACCCGGCCCGTGGACTTGTTGATCACCGATTTCAACATGCCCGCCGATTCGCCTTACGGGGACGGCCTGAAACTGATGGAATACCTGACACGACACTTTCCCAGGGTTCGGGTATTGGTGCTGACCATGATCTCCAACCCCCTGATCCTGACGCGCCTGCAGGAACTTGGCGTGCTGGCGGTCATTCAGAAAAACCAGCTGCACGACGAAATTGAGACTGCCCTCAAAGCGATTGCCAAGGGCAGCCCGGTGCGCTGGCAGGTACCTGCGCCGACATCCGTAGTGAACGACGGCGCCGATCTGGATGAGCGTTTTTCCCGGCTGTCGCCCAAGGAACATGAAATCCTGCGTTTGTTCGTACAGGGCCAAGGCGTCAACGACATTGCCCGTTACTTGAACAGAAGTGCCAAGACTATTAGCACGCAGAAAATCTCGGCGATGCGCAAACTTGAAGTCGGCAGCGATCAGGAGTTATTGACTTACTGCATAGAACGCAACTTGTTCAATTAATAGTACGGGATACCTTTCTGCAACTTCCGCACATCTAGGAATCGTCTGATGTTCGCTCGGTAATTGGCGTTTTATTGTGTTGCTTTAACCCCACCAATGGAAAAAGCAACATGAAAAAGTTGTCCCAAACACTTCTCGCCCTTTCGATGTTCGCTGCCGCAGGTAACGCCCTGGCCGCTGACCCGGTCGTGCCAACCAAAGCCGGCAGCGGCACCATCAACTTCACCGGCACCATCAACAATGACGCCTGCTCCGTTGAAGGCGCGGGCAGCAATAAAACCATTTCGGTCGCCATGGGCGAAGTGTCGATCAAGGACATGGGCACAGCCACTGCACCCAAAGGCAATGGCACGTTGAGCGCCGAGAACTTCGACATGAAGATCAACTGCAACGCCGGCACCAAAGTTGCGATGATCTTCGAACCGACCAAAGGTGCGGGTTCGGGCATCGTTGCCGGGACCAAAGTGCTGAAGCTGATTGACGGTCTGGGCGCGGCCAAGAACGTCGGTATTGCCTTGCTCGATTCCAACGGTGCGCTGATCGATCTGAGTTCGCCCGCTGCGGCGAAGATCGAAAACACCCTGCAGGACAGCAACACCACGCTGAAATTCTCGGCCGCCTACGTCACCACTGCTGACGTCGCAACCGTGGTTGCCGGTCGCGGCGACGCTACCCTGCCGTTCACCCTGCAATACGAATAACCCGCGCAACTATTCGAGCCCAGTGCGGGGCCGCCCGGCCCCGCGCTTTCAATCACTTGCGCGGTAACCATCATGTTTTATCGTCACTCATTGTCCTTTTGCGCGGGCCTGCTGGGCCTGTTCGTGGTCAATCAGGCCACCGCCGGCATTTCCTTGAGCAGCACCCGCCTGGTCTTCGACGGCCAGCACAAGGAAGCCGGCATCACCGTGCGTAACAGCGGTGCAGATGTTCTGGTCCAGTCGTGGATCGACACCGATGCCAGCGAAACCACCTCCGTGCCGTTTGCGGTCACACCGCCACTGGTGCGCGTCAGCGGCGACGAACAGCAAATACTGCGGGTCATCTACGAAGGCACCGGCATGCCGACCGACCGCGAATCGGTGGTCTGGCTCAACGTGCAGGAAATCCCCCAGAACGCGAAGACCCAGAACACTCTGCAACTCGCCGTGCGCCAGCGCATCAAGGTGTTCTTCCGCCCGGCCGGTCTGAAAAACAACGCCTATCTGGCACCGGGCGAATTGACCTGGCGCCTGGCCGAGCGCGCCGGCAAAAGCGTGCTGGTGGTGAACAACCCCGGCCTGTATCACGTGTCGATTGCCGATATCACTCTGCAATCCGGCGCACTCAGCGAGCACCCGTTTGATTCGATGATGATCGCGCCCGGGGAACGCAAAGAGTTCGCCCTCAAACAACTTCATTCAACTAATGCGGCAAATTTGTTGTTCAGCAGCATTAACGACTATGGCGCCCAAGATCGTTATACCGCGCAACTTTCCAACAGCGCTGACACCAGCGCCAGTCCAAAGAAAGAAACGCCATAACTCGCGAATCGCTCTGATCGCACACTTTCACTGTATTTCTCTTCGCTCCGTTAGTTCGTATCGGAGGTGATATAGGGTTCCTGCATGTTTTTACTCAAACGCGACGGTTTGACGTCGTTGTTGATCGCCTCGGCTATCAGCTCGGCGTGCCAGGCTGACGGCGAAGAACAGTTCAACACGTCGTTTCTGCAAGGTGCCGCGTCGACTGTCGATGTGCAATCGCTGCTCGCCAGCAACAGCGTACTGCCCGGCAACTACCGGGTTGACCTCTACAGCAACGACACGCTGGTCGGTCGTCGCGACATCGACTTCCGTCGCCACCCCGGCAACGGCAAGATCCAGGCCTGCCTGACCCTGGAAATGGTCCAGCAATTGGGCGTCGACATCGCCAAGTTGCATGCCAGCGGCAAACTCAACGCTGACGACCCGAACGCCTGCCTCGACCTGCCGGCATTGATCGAACATGCCAGCGTGCGTTACGACGTGCCGCGCCTGCGCCTGCTGGTCAGCGTGCCGCAAAGCGCCATGGAACGTGGCCGGCGTGGTTACGTTGACCCGGCCCTGTGGGACGAAGGCGTGCCTGCGGCGTTTATCAACTATCAACTGAGCAGCAACCGTAACAGCACGCAGACCGCCAACACGCTTTCCAATAACGTCGGCTTGCGCAACGGCATCAACCTCGGTGGCTGGCGCTTGCGCAACGAGTCCAACTTCAACAGCAGCACGGGCCAGCCGAGCACCTTCAAAAGCAACCGCAGCTATCTGCAACATGACCTGACCGCGTTGAAAGGCCAGTTCAGTGCCGGGGATATTTTCTCCGACGCCGACCTGTTTGACAGCGTGCGCTATCGCGGCTTGAAACTGGCCTCCGATGACGGCATGCGCGCCGACAGCGAGCGCGGTTATGCACCGGTCATTCGCGGGATTGCCCAGTCCAGCGCCACGGTGGAAATTCGTCAGAACAACTACATCCTCTACACCACCAACGTGCCGCCGGGCCCCTTCGAGATCAGCGATATCTATCCCAGCGGTTCCAACGGCGATCTGGAGATCACGATTATCGAGGCCGACGGTCAGCGCCGGGTGACGGTGCAGGCGTTTTCCAGCCTGCCGATCATGGTGCGCCAGGGGCAGTTGAAGTACAGCGTCTCGGCCGGCCGCTACAACAGCAACAGCGATGATCAGCAATCGCCGCAGTTCGTCAGCAGCACGCTGGCCTATGGCATCAGCAGCAACTTGTCCGGCATCGTCGGCGTACAGGCGACCGAGAATTTCCAGGCGTTGTCCGTGGGCGCCGGGCGCAATACGCCGATCGGCGCCGTGTCACTGGACGTGACCCATTCCGCCAGTCGCACCTTTGGCCAAGTGGTCAAAGGCAACAGTTTGCGCGCGCTGTACGCCAAGACATTTACCGGCACCGACACCAGCTTCACCCTCGCCGCCTATCGCTATTCGACCGAGGGCTATCGCACCCTCACCGACCACGTCGAGGAACTGAGCCACGAGGGCGAAAAACGCACGGGCAACTCGAAAACCCGTACCGACCTGACCATCAACCAGAGCCTGGGGACTAACCAGCAATATGGCAGCGTTTACCTCAACGCCAGTGACCAGCGTTATTGGGGGCGCGGCGGATCGCAAAGCCTGTCGGCGGGTTACAGCAACTATTGGGGCGATGTCAGCTACAACCTCGGCGCGACTTACACCAAGGACGTCGGCAACTATGGGCCGGCGAACAACGACACCCTGGTCAACCTGTCGCTGTCATTCCCGCTGGGTTCGAAACCTCGCGCGCCCCGCGCCTTTGTTTCCGCGAGCACACAGAAAGCCACTGACAGCACTCAGGTCGGAATCAACGGCTACCTGACCGAAGACAGCGACACCTATTACTCGGTGCAAGGTGGCAACAGCAGCAGCGGAGGCAGCAGCGGTTCGGCCAATATCAGCACGCGAACATCGGTGATGGACATCAGCGCCGGTTACAGTCAGGGCCGCGGCTACAACTCGCAGAACCTTAATCTGGCCGGCTCGATCGTCGGCCACGGCGGCGGGATCAACCTCGGGCAAACCGTGGGTGAGACGTTTGCGTTGGCGCAGGTCGAAGGCGTTTCCGGGGTGAAAATCGGCAGTTTCTCCGGAGCGAAAACCGGGCGTAACGGCTATGCCGTGGTGCCCAACGCGCAACCCTATCGGGTCAACTGGATCAACCTCGATACCCGCGATCTGGGCGGCGATATCGAGATCGACAATGCGACCCGGCAAGTGGTGCCGCGCCGCGGTGCAGTGGTGCTCGCGCGCTATGCGAGCAAGACCGGACGCCGCGTGCAATTTGCCTTGTTCGATGCGCAGCACCAGCCGATCCCGTTTGGTGCGTCACTGGAAGATGCCGCCGGCAAGCAACTGGCGATCTCCGACCCGAGCGGCAAGGCACTGGCGCTGGTCGCGGACGACGCCGGCACCCTGACCATCAATTGGCAAGGCCAGCGCTGCGAGGCGTCGTATGCACTGCCCGAGCGGGACAAGGCGTTGAACTACGAGCGGGCCTCCCTGGTGTGCCGCGCGCCAGTGGCTGACTGAGAAGACGCCATCGCTGGCAAGCCAGCTCCCACAAAGTCCTTGGCGCACACAACAATCATGTACGCCACAGAAGCTTGTGGGAGCTGGCTTGCCAGCGATTGAAGCGACTCGGTTCAGGAGAAAGCGCGATCTAGAAATCGCGCTTGTAGAAAATATCCAGCGAACTGGCCACGCCACTGGCCGCTTCGACATAAACCCTCTTGCTCAGCTTATAGCGCAGCGCAATGGTGCTGGCCGGTTCAAACACGCCAACGCCATAACGCAAACTGAGCTTCTCGGTAATATTGCCGCTGGCCACCACACTGGTGGCATCGCCGCTGCCTGCCGTGTCGAGCTGGAAGTCCTGAATACCCAGATCCTTGGCCAGGCTGCTGGTGACCCCGGAGCTGCCCATCAGACCCAGACCCAATGCCGCTTGCGCGAGCATGTTGTTGTCTTCGCCGTTGGTGCTCAGCGGACGACCGAGGACCAGATAGGACAACGCCTGCTCCTGGCTCATCGCCGGCTCGGAGAAGATCTGTGTGGTCGGCTGCTCGGCGCTGCCACTGAGGCGAATACCGGCGATCACGTCGTCGGTCTGGCGGATCGCTTCGATGTCCAGATACGGCTGATCGAGGGGGCCGGCGAACAACAGACGCGCACGGCGCACTTGCAGGCGCTGGCCGTAGGCACTGTAGCGGCCGTCGTTGAGCCACAGTTCGCCACGGGTGTCCATGTTGTCGCCGATGTGCACATGGCCTTTCACGTTGGCGGTCAGGCCGAAACCGGCGAAAGCCAGTTTGTCTTCGCCGACCACCACGTCGATGTCCATTTTCATCGCCATCGGCGGTTTGCCCTCTTCGGTCTGCGCGCCGACGATGATCGTGTCATCGGAGACTTTCACCGTTGATGGCGGCAATTCGCGCACGGTGATTTCGCCTTTGGGCACCTGCACTTTGCCAGCGATTTTCAGCTCGTCGCCGGCCATGGAAATCTTCAGGTCCGGCGCCACTTCGAGCTTGGCATAGGGCTCGACGGTGACCGGCAATTGCGTGCCTTTGAGCGCCAGATCGACCACCAACGCCTGACCCCAGGCGACGTTACCGTTGAGGCTGCCCTGCCCGTTCTTGCCGCTTTTCCAGCCGCCGTCGAGGCGTACCGATTCGCCGGCAATCAGCGCGGTGAGTTGCAGGTTCTGCAGTTCCATCGGCAACTCGGCGCCGGACACTTCACCGTCGCTGAGTTGCACGGTGCCGTTGACCAGCGGCGCGAGCAATCCACCGGAAATCGTGCCGCTGCCATTCAGGCGCCCGGTGAGTTTTTCAACCATCGGCACAAACGGCCGTGCCACCGACAAGTCCAGCCCGGAGAGACGGAACGAGCCGCTCAGCGGTTTGTTTTTCGGCAGTGGATTGAGCTGTGCCTGCACCATCAACTCGCCGAGTTTGCCGCCGACGAAATTCAGCTCGGTGTCGACGCGTTTTGGCGTGAGTTTGCTGGTGAGTTTCAGGGTCTGGTACGGGAAGTCCAGCCACTGTTCCTTTTCCTTCATGCGCAAGGTGCCGCCACTGGCGTCGATGCTGACCACGCCGTTCGGGCCGCTGGCCGGCAGATCCAGTTGCAGATCGGCATTGAGCTTACCCTTCCAGGCGAAATCTTTTGGCAGCCATTGCGCGAGGCTTTCGATCGGGAACTGCTTGAGGTGGTAGCGCAGTTTCGGCTCCGGCATCAGGCGCTGATCTTCACCGCACAGGCTGGCGTCGCCGGACATCCAGCAATGAGCGCCAAAGTTGATTTTGCCGTCTGCCAGACGTTCGAGCTTGGCCGGGCTTTGCAGTTTCCAATCCTGGCCACCCGCCTGAATATCGCCACTGGCCAGACGACCACGCCAGTTGCCCTTGTCCAGATTGCCATCCAGACCGAGGGCTAGTTTCAGCTTCGGCCCGATCAGGTCGAGGTTGAGTTTCTGGTTCTTGATGTCGCCTTGGGCGCTGGCGGTCAACACACCCAGATTGGTGTCGCCGGCCTGAATGCCGCTGCCCTTCAGATCGATCTTTGCCCGCTGCGCACTGTCGAGGGTGGCGTCGAGGTTGAGGCTTTGCAGGCGATTGTCCTGGAAGGCCAGTTGCGAACCTTGCAGGTCGAGTTTGCCCTGCGGTGCTTTCAACGTGCCGGCGACATTGACCTGCCCGTTGACCTGCCCGCGCAGTTGCGGCCAGAGCTGAGCCAGACGCGACAGCTTGATATCAATCTGCCCGGTGAGTTTCTGTTGCAGACTGCCCTTGCCGCTGATGCTGTTGTCGCCGAGACGGATTTGCAGGGCATTCAGATTCCACTGTTCGCCAGCGCCATCAGCCTTGGCCTGGAGGATCGCCGGTTGCCCACGCAATTTGCCTTTCAAGTCGAGGTCGGCGGTGAGGCTCAGGCGTTCGTTTTTCATTTCGCCTTGGCTTTTCAGCGGTCCAGCTAACGTGCCCGGCAATTCGGCGACCCAGTACGCCGGGTTGAGCGCCGACAGTTCCAGCGCGGTGTCCCAGGCGATACCGTCGGCGAACTGCACATTCACATGGCCTTCAGCCTTGCCCTGCCCGGCTTCCATTTTCAGTTGCGGCAAGGCGACCTGTTTCAGGCTGCCGCTGAACGGACTGCTCAGGGTAAACGCGCCGGCCGGACCATCCAGAGCGGCGGCGAAGTTGCCGAGGTATTGACCATCGGTGTAGGAGACTTCGCCCGTGAAGGTGCGCAAAGCGACCTCAGGTTCGTCGATTTCGTTGTAGAGCCGATGCCACGGAAAGTCCTGCCAGTTGATGTTGGCTTGGGCGCTGAGGCCTTTACTCCAGTCGACGCTACCGGTGAGTTTCAGGCTTTGTTTGTCGTTGGCTGTCAGATCAAGGCCGGCGATCTGCGCGCCGCTGGCGTCGACTTTGCCTTTGAGCAGCAGCGCCACTGGGCCTTTGTCGGCGGGCAGCGTGGCGTTGCCGTTGAGCTGGTAACCGTTTTTCAGGTCGCCTTCACCCGTCAACAGCAATTGATTGAGTTGCAGGGTGTCGGACAGGTCGGCGCTCGGTTTGAACGCCTCGCTAGTGATGCGCACCTTGGCTGGCAGGTTTTCCGCCAGCGGTTGCAATTCACCACTCAACTGGCCGTCGAGGTAACCCCGGCTGTCGGCGTGCAGGTTGAGGGTTTTCAACAGGTCGCCGTCGATCTTCAACGCCAGCGCCCACGGCCCCGTGCCCGGCGACGGCAATGTCAGATCACCGGCGATGTTCAGCGGCCAGTTGCCGGTTGGCGCGAGCGTTCCGGACAAGTTCAGGCTGAGCTCGTCGCGCTGCAATTTCACGCTGTCGATCTGCATGCCTTGCGCGGTCCAGTGCGCCGCCAGTTGCAAACCCTTGAGCTGTTCGCTGCCGTTGAATAAAAGGCTGCCAACCTGCACGTCGCCCAGTTCGATGGCCACCGGCAATTGCAGATCCGGCAGTTTGATCGGGCCGCTTTCGGTGGTTTCTTCGCTCGGCGGGAATTGCAGAATGACCTGATCAGCCTTGAGCTGTTCGATGCACAAGGTCATACGCGTCAGGCACAACGGCGACCAGGCGAAAATCGCCTTGTTCAGCTCGACGCGGCTGCTGTCCTGCTGCCACAGCAGATGATCGGCACTCCATTGCCCGCCGAGGCGACCCTGGAAATTCTCCACCGTCAGCCCCGGAACGAGACCCAGTACCCAACGGCTGCCAGCCGCCGTGCCGAGTACGGCGGGGACACTCAATACAATCAACAACACCAGCGCCAGCAGCGTCAGCGCCGTAATTTTCAAACCACGCTTCACAGCTCAGGCCCCATGGAAAAGTGCAGCCGGATGCCGCCATCGTCGTCGAGTGCGTGGGCCAGATCGAGGCGGATCGGCCCCACCGGCGAGACCCAGCGCACACCAATGCCGACCCCGGTCTTGAGGTTCGGCAGTTCGAGTTTGTTGAAGGAGTTGCCCTGGTCGACGAACGTCGCCACGCGCCATTTTTCGGCGATCGAGTATTGATACTCGACGCTGCCAGCGACCGTGTAACGGCCGCCGATTCGGTCGCCATCGGAGTTTTTCGGCGACAGACTCTGATAGTCGTAACCGCGCACGCTCTGATCGCCACCGGCAAAGAAGCGCAGCGACGGCGGAATCGAGTTGTAGCCATTGGTGGCGCTACCGCCGACCTGCACGCGACCGAGCAAGCGATGTTTGTCGAACACCGTGGTCAGGCCTTTGACCAGCGCGGTGCCATACAGAAGGTTGTTGTCCGAGCCGAGGCCTTCCTTCGCCACTTTGCTTTCGAAGCTCAGGCGATAGCCATTGTGCGGGTCGATGCGGTTGTCGCTTTTCAGATACGAGTAACTGATGCCGGGCATCAGCAAGGTGCTCAGGCCGGAGTCATCGCCGAGTTCATATTCTTCACGCTGCCATTTCAGCGAAATCACCCGCTGCCAGCCGCTCGGCAATTTGCTGTGCCATTCCGGGCCGAAGGTCAGCAGTTTGCTCAGGGTGTCGGAGCCGTCGATATCTTCGAACTGATAACCGCCGGCCCAACGCAGTTTGTCGGTCAGTGGTGGGTCGAGCGGGATGTCGTAGAACAGCCCGACGTTTTGCCGAGGTGCCGAGAGTTCGGCTTCCCAACCGTAGCTGTCGCCTTGCGGGTTGACCCAATGGCGCGTCCAGTTGGCTTTGATGCGCGGGCCGACGTCGGTCGAATAACCGAGGCCCAGGCCCATGGTGCGCGGCTTGCGCGTGTCGAGTTTGACGTCCACCGGGATCACGTCATTTTTCGCGGTCGTCGGTGCGGCATCGACGCGCACGCCTTCGAAATAGCCGCTCGATTGCAGGTCGCGATTGAGTTCGGCGATCAGCTCGGAGTCGTACGGCTCACCCTCCTTGAACGGCACCATGCGTTGCAGCAGGTCTTCGTCGAACGGCGTGTCGCCTTCGAATTTGACCTTGCCCAGCGCATAACGCGGGCCGCTGTCGTAGATCAGTTCGATGTCGGCCACCCCGGCGCGCGGGTCGACCATAAGTTTTTGACTGGTGAAATGGCCACTGAAAAAACCGAAGCGCGAGGCCTGATTCTGAATAAGTCTTTTGGCGTCTTCATAACGCCCATGGTTGAGCACCGCACCGGACTTGAGCGCGTCGCTTTTCGGTACACGAAAGGATTTGAGGGAGGCAGCCGGGCCGTCGACACGAATGGTGACGTTGCGCAGGTGAATAGGCTCGCCGGGATCGATGTTCAACACCAGGCGCGGCTTGTCGCCGCCCTTGACGTCACTTTCAATCTGCGGCTGGTAGTAGCCCAACGCCTGAGCCGCTTTGCGCGCCTGCTCTTCGGCACCGCGACTGAAGCGCTGCAGGGCTTCTTCGTCACGATCGCCGAGGCTGCCGATATAGCCTTCTATATTGGCCTTGAGTTCATCGTTGGACGGTTTGATCCGCACATCCAATTCACTTTGCGCCAGCGCCGTGCAGCTGGTTAACAGCAGGAGCACGCCACTGGTAAATCTTCCTGGAAACTTCATAGGCGCGGATGCTATCACGGGCTTGGGAGCGTGATAGAACAGGAAATTTCCCAAGAAGTTCGATTGTCATGCTGTTGCAGTTTGTAACACCTGCGGATTGGCGTGGAAAAATACGTGTTCGCGCACCGGGCCGACGGCAACTTCGCCGATCTCTTCGTAACCCTGCCTTTTATAGAATTCCAGATAGCGCGGGTTGCCAGTGTCGAGCACCACGCCTTGCGAGGTTTCGTCGACGGCGCACCAGTTGTGTACGGCGGTCAGCAATTGTTCGCCGAAGTGTTTGCCCTGGAACTGCGGGTGAATGCCCAACAAGGGAAGCATGTGCACGGAATCGCTGGGCACACACGCGGCGACGGCGTCGTGGTATTCCAGATAGCGTCGGGTGCAACGAAAACCGGTGCTGAGCACCATGCGCAGGCGCCACGCCCAACTCTCGGTGATGCCCAAACGCCGTTGCGGTGGCGCGATCAGGGCGATGCCGATCAGGCGGTCGTTGACCAACAGGCCGATGGCGGGCAGGTCCTGCAGAAAGTGTTGCTTGACCAGTTCACGCACCGTCGCCCGCACCCGTTGCTCGTAGCCGGGGCGCTCGGCTTCGAACAGGTAGCAGAAGGTCGGTTCGTGGCGATAGGCCTGATAAAGCAGCGAGCGGGCTTCGCGGGAATAACCGCGGTCGAGCATATGTATGTCGGCGATGGCGGTCTGGGTTTCAGGCATGACGGTGAATCTCCCCGGGGCGCGTGCAAATGGCGGCGCTCTTGTTGGTACGAACCTTTTACGGGTGGCGTGGTTCCCCACAGGTATAGACCAACTCGGGATCTTCATCGACCGGTGGGGCCTCATCGCTGGCAAGCCAGCTCCCACAGGTTTCTCTGGTGTACATGAATGTTATGAACGACGCCGACATTGTGGGAGCTGGCTTGCCAGCGATGGGGCCCTCCGGGACAACACATGTCCCACAGGCCAAAATGATTTCTCCCACACTGGCCCATCTCCCCCATGTCAGCTAGCATCGCCCTTTTGCCAGGACTGCCGACCATGAAGATCGTTTCCTTCAACATCAACGGACTGCGTGCCCGTCCGCATCAGCTGGCAGCGCTGATCGAAAAACACCAGCCGGACGTGATCGGCCTGCAGGAAACCAAGGTCCACGACGACCAGTTCCCGCTCGAAGAAGTCCGCGCCCTCGGCTACCACGTGTATTTCCACGGCCAGAAAGGCCATTACGGCGTGGCCATGCTCTCGCGCAAGGAGCCGATCGCCATCCACAAAGGTTTCGCCACCGACGAAGAAGACGCTCAGCGTCGCTTTATCTGGGGCACGTTCGCCGACGCCAATGGCGTACCGGTGACCATCATGAACGGCTATTTCCCCCAGGGTGAAAGCCGCGACCATCCGACCAAATTCCCCGCCAAGCAGCGTTTCTACAGCGATCTGCAAGCGCTGCTGGAAAGCCAGTTCCACAACGAGCAGCCGCTGGTGGTGATGGGCGATGTGAATATTTCCCCGGAAGACTGCGACATCGGCATCGGCCCGGACAACATGAAGCGCTGGCTGAAAACCGGTAAATGCAGCTTCCTGCCGGAAGAGCGCGAGTGGATGGCACGCCTGAAGAACTGGGGTCTGACCGACAGCTATCGCCACTTGAACCCGGACGTGACCGACATGTTCAGCTGGTTCGACTACCGCAGCCGTGGATTTGAGGATGAGCCGAAGCGCGGGCTGCGCATCGATGTGATTCTGGCGTCCCATGGCTTGTTGCCGCGGGTGAAGGCTGCGGGCGTGGACTACGAACTGCGCGGGATGGAAAAACCGTCCGATCATGCGCCGATCTGGCTTGAACTCAGCTGATATCAGCCAAGATCAAAAGATCGCAGCCTTCGGCAGCTCCTACATTTGGAATGCGTTCCCCTGTAGGAGCTGCCGAAGGCTGCGATCTTTTGATCTGTCATCTTTTGGTCATGCGCCTGACTTAATCTCCCCGGCAATCCCCTTGGCTTGATTCGGTGCCGGCATGACCCTGCGTGTTCTGTGCGTGTTTCTCTTGAGTGCGTGGCTGACGGTTTCTGCCGCCGCCCTGCCCCTTCCTGAAAACGGCCCCGCGCTGCGCATTCAAGGTTCCAACACCATCGGCGCCGAACTCGGCCCCGCACTCGTTGAGGGCCTGCTGCAAGAGCAAGGCCTGCTGAAAATCCACCGAGAAACCCCGGACACCGCCAACGAACTGCGCATCGTCGGCCAGACCAGCGAAGGTAAACGCGTGGTCGTTGAAGTCGCCGCCCACGGTTCCAGCACCGGTTTCACCGCGTTGAAAAATGCCAGCGCCGACCTCGCCGCGTCTTCCCGCGAGATCAAGGACAGTGAGTTACAGACCCTGCAATCACTGGGCGACCTGAAAAGCCCCGCCGCTGAACAAGTCATCGCCATCGACGGCCTGGCGATCATCCTTCATCCCGACAATCCCCTCCAACAACTGGACACTGAGCAACTGGCGCGGATCTTCGCCGGCGATGTGAAAACCTGGGAAGACCTCGGCGGGCGTGGTGGTGCGATTCATTTATATGCGCGCGATGATCAGTCCGGCACTTACGACACGTTTAAGGAACTGGTCCTGAGTCGTCGTGGGAAAAGTCTGAGCAACGCGGCGAAAAGGTTTGAGTCCAGCGAACAGTTGTCCGACGCGGTGAGTAGCGATCCGCAAGGCATCGGTTTCATCGGTTTGCCCTACGTGCGTCAGGCCAAAGCCGTGGCCATTGCTGATGGCGCATCGCAGTCGATGCTGCCGCTCAACAGCCTGATCGCTACCGAAGACTATCCACTGTCGCGGCGGTTGTTCTTCTATCTGCCACCCGACAGCAACAATCCGTGGGCAAAAGCCTTGGTGACGTTTGCGCAGAGCCGTCAGGGCCAGGTGATTGTCGCGGCAAACGGTTTTATCAGTCAGACCGTGCATGCGATGAGCGTCGCGCCGAATGCACTGATGCCCGAGGGTTATCAATCCCTCAGCCGTCACGCCCAGCGTCTGACAGTGAATTTCCGTTTTGAAGAAGGCAGCGCGAGTCTGGATAACAAGGCGCGGCAGGATCTGGCGCGGGTGATCGACTATATAAAACGTCATGACAAGACCGAGCGCGCGGTGACATTGGTTGGTTTTGGTGATGCCAAGGATGACCCGGCACGGGCAGATCTGCTGTCGAAGCTGCGGGCGATGGCGGTGCGGCGGGAATTGGTGAAGAACGGCGTGGTGTTGCGTGAGGTTCGTGGCTTTGGTGCGTTGATGCCGGTGGCGGCGAACAATGCGGATGAGGGGAGGATCAAGAATCGGCGGGTTGAGGTTTGGGTGTATTGATATCACCAGATCGTTCCCACGCTCCGCGTGGTAACGCCACCATGGACGCTCCGCGTCCACTGTGACGCAGAGCGTCACGGGATGCATTCCCACGCAGAGCGTGGGAATGATCAGGTGGATCAGCGTTCGCTACGCAACATTTCCTTCGGCACATACTTGCCGATCTCGAACTTGCCGATCGCCGCGCGGTGCACTTCGTCCGGGCCGTCGGCCAGGCGCAGGGTGCGTTGCATGGCGTACATGTAGGCCAGCGGGAAATCGTTCGACACCCCGGCCCCCCCATGCATCTGAATCGCTCGGTCGATCACCCGCAGTGCGACGTTCGGCGCAACGACTTTGATCTGCGCGATCTCGCTTTTCGCCACTTTGTTACCGACGGTGTCCATCATGTACGCCGCCTTCAGCGTCAGCAGACGTGCCATGTCGATTTCCATTCGCGAGTCGGCGATCTTGTCGACGTTACCGCCCAGACGCGCCAGCGGTTTGCCGAATGCAGTGCGGCTTACCGCACGTTTGCACATCAATTCCAGAGCCCGTTCAGCCATGCCGATCGAGCGCATGCAGTGGTGAATCCGGCCTGGGCCAAGGCGACCTTGCGCAATTTCAAAGCCGCGGCCTTCACCGAGCAAAACGTTTTCGAACGGCACACGCACGTTGTCGAACAGCACTTCGGCGTGGCCGTGCGGAGCGTCGTCGTAGCCAAACACCGGCAACGGACGGACGATTTTCACCCCGGGAGTGTCGACCGGTACAAGGATCATCGAGTGCTGGGCGTGGCGCGGCGCATCGGGATTGCTCAGGCCCATGAAGATCAGGATCTTGCAGCGCGGGTCGCAGGCGCCGGAGGTCCACCATTTTTTGCCGTTGATCACCCACTCGTCACCATCACGCACGGCGCGGGCAGCCATGTTGGTCGCGTCCGAAGAGGCAACGTCCGGTTCGGTCATGGCGAATGCCGAGCGGATTTCACCGCGCAACAGCGGTTCGAGCCAGCGCTGTTTCTGTTCTTCGTTGGCGTAGCGCACCAGCACTTCCATGTTGCCGGTGTCCGGTGCCGAGCAGTTGAACGGTTCCGGCCCGAGCAGCGAACGGCCCATGATTTCCGCCAATGGTGCGTATTCGAGGTTGGTCAGGCCGGCACCGAGTTCCGACTCAGGCAGAAACAAATTCCACAGACCCTCGGCCTTGGCCTTGGCTTTGAGCTCTTCCATGATCGCCGTCGGCTGCCAGCGATCGCCTTCGGCAACCTGGCGTTCGAACACCGCCTCGGCCGGGTAAACGTAAGTGTCCATGAACGCGGTCACGCGCTCACGCAGTTCTTGCACCTTGGGCGAATAAGCGAAATCCATGATCAATTACCTTCTTGGGCAGAGGTTGTTTAAGTCATGCAATCGATGCTAGAACAGCGCTGATAATTTACCTAGCCTATTCTCGGCGTGTATAAACATTCATCACCGATATATGATCGGCTGATTACCAGCCCTTAAATCACCGCCCTTAATAACAAGAGAAGCCGCGTTATGAATCTGAGTAAGGTCGACCTCAACCTTTTCATCGTCTTCGACGCGATCTATACCGAAGCCAACCTGACCCGCGCCGGGCAGATTGTCGGAATCACCCAGCCGGCGGTGTCCAACGCCTTGGCGCGGTTGCGCGAAACCTTCAACGATCCGCTGTTCGTGCGCACGGCTCAGGGCATGGTGCCGACGCCAATGGCGCAGAACATCATCGGCCCGGTGCGCAACGCTTTGTCGCTGCTGCGTGTGTCGGTTCAGGAAAGCCGCATTTTCAACCCGGCGCAGGCGGTCAAGACCTACCGCATCAGCATGACCGACCTCACCGAAGCGGTAATTCTGCCGCCGCTGTTCCAGCGCCTGCGCCGTCTGGCGCCGACCGTGATTATCGAAAGCTTTCTGTCCAAGCGCCGCGAGACCACCAAGGAACTGGCCGCCGGGCGTCTGGATTTCGCCGTGGATGCGCCGCTCAACACCGACCCGCAGGTGCGCCACGTCAAGCTGATGGAAGACCGTTACGTCTGTGCGATGCGCAAGGGGCATCCGATGGCAGGCAAGGAAAAGCTCTCGCTGGATGATTACCTGTCGCTGACCCATATCCATATTTCCAGCCGTCGCAGTGGTCTGGGTTATGTCGATCTGGCGCTGGGCAAAATGGGCATTCAGCGCAAAATTGCCCTGCGCTCGCAGCACTATCTGATGGCGTCGCAAGTGATGCAGCAGACCGACATGGTCATGACGGTGCCGGAGCGCTTTGCCCGTCGGCATGAGCTGCAGGCGTTTAATCTGCCGGTGAATGATGTGCCGCCAGTGGAGACGCATCTGTATTGGCATGAAAGCACTGACCAGGACCCGGCGAATCGCTGGATGCGCGAGCAGATGATCGAGTTGTGCCAGCAGGTGACGGCGCAGGAGAAGAAGCTCGATAAGGTGTAGGGCTTCTTACCGCGGCGCTGCCATCGCGAGCAGGCTCACTCCTACAATTGGTTGCATTTCTTCAGATGAAACACGGTCAACTGTAGGAGTGAGCCTGCTCGCGATGAGGCCAGCATGAACACCACAGATCATCCTTCTTGACGTAAACGTCAACCTGCCATTAGCTTAGCGCCAAGACCTTTTTTCGAGCGCTTCCATGAGCAGCCAGACTTACAGCATCTCCGACCTCGCCCGCGAGCTGGACATCACCACCCGGGCGATCCGCTTTTACGAAGAGCAAGGCCTGCTCAGCCCTGAGCGCCGTGGCCAGGAACGTATCTATTCGCCACGCGACAAGGTCAGCCTGAAGCTGATCCTGCGCGGCAAGCGCATCGGTTTCTCGCTGGCCGAATGCCGTGAACTGATAGAGCTTTACGACCCTTCCAGCGGTAACACCAAACAACTCAACAGCATGCTGGCGAAAATCAGCGAGCGCCGGGAACAATTGGAGCAGCAGTTGCTCGACATTGAGCAAATGAAGCTGGAGCTCGATACCGCCGAAGAGCGCTGCGTGCAGGCACTGGAGCAGACGCTGAAGAGCCAGCAGGCCATTCAGTAACAACCCCATTCCCTGTGGGAGCGAGCCTGCTCGCGAATGCAATTTGTCATTCGACATCTATGGTGATTGACCCGGCGCATTCGCGAGCAGGCTCGCTCCCACAGGGGGATATCCGCAGACTTCAGATAACTACAACAGGTCAACCGTCATGTCCCTCCCCTCCCAAGTACGCCTGATCGAAGTCGGCCCGCGCGATGGCCTACAGAATGAAGCCCAACCGATCAGCGTGGCCGACAAGGTGCAACTAGTCGATGCACTCAGCGCTGCCGGCCTTGGCTATATAGAAGTCGGAAGTTTCGTTTCACCGAAATGGGTCCCGCAGATGGCGGGTTCGGCCGAAGTGTTTGCACAGATCCAGCGCAAGCCGGGCGTGACCTACGGCGCACTGGCGCCGAACCTGCGTGGCTTCGAAGATGCCATCGCCGCAGGGGTCAAGGAAGTCGCCGTGTTCGCGGCCGCGTCTGAGGCGTTCTCGCAGCGCAACATCAACTGCTCGATCAGCGAAAGCCTGGCGCGCTTCGCACCGATCATGGAAGCGGCGCAACAGCACGGCGTTACCGTGCGCGGTTACGTGTCCTGCGTGCTCGGTTGCCCGTACGAAGGCACGGTCGCGCCGGAACAAGTGGCGATGGTCGCGCGCGAGCTGTATGCGATGGGCTGCTACGAGGTTTCGCTGGGCGACACTATTGGCACCGGCACCGCTGGCGCGACTCGCCGCTTGTTCGAAGTGGTGTCGGCGCAGGTTCCGCGCGACAAGCTCGCCGGGCACTTCCATGACACCTATGGTCAGGCCATGGCCAATATCTACGCCAGCCTGCTCGAGGGCATCTCGGTGTTCGACAGCTCTATCGCGGGCCTCGGCGGCTGCCCGTACGCCAAAGGCGCGAGCGGTAACGTTGCTACCGAAGACGTGGTGTACCTGCTCAACGGCTTGGGTATCGAGACCGGTATCGACCTGGACGCCTTGATTGCTGCGGGTCAGCAGATCAGCGCGGTGCTCGGCCGCCCGAGCGGTTCGCGCGTGGCCAAGGCTCGTAGCGCGCAGTGAGGGGGGAAGGTGTTACCGCTGTGTCCGGAATGTGGGTTCAAGCGAGTAACACGGAAACAAATTGTCTGGTTTCGTCGGAGTGAAAAATCTCTGAAATTTTCAAACTATTGATTTATAAGGATTTTTAAAAGTTGGCACGGCTTCTGCTATCTCTATGGCATAACAAGAATAAAAAGCAGCAAACCAATAAAAATAAGACGTACCGACTCTGACATAACAAAAACAACACGGCAGAGACGCAGCTAACAGATTTTTTTGGAGAAGGTGTGCTTTTCAGGGTGCTCTCAGGAGTGACCCGCAACCGGGCAGAGAACAATAAAACTACCTTCAGGTAGCTCCCGAATCGGTTGGATCGCTTAGCGAGAAAGTAGATCAGCGCTCAAAAAAATACGTTTGCTCTTGACCCCGGATGGGGGTCGCCAAAAACAGCGGTAAAGGGCCACGGTTGCCAAAAACAACAACAGACCGACCCTCAATAATAAAAAAGAGCACGCGACGACAAAATTAAAGGGGAGCTTCGGCTCCCCTTTGTGCTTTCTGTGATTTGTGTTTTCACCGCAAATCCATGTGGGAGCTGGCTTGCCAGCGATGGCGTCAGGTCAGCCAGCATCAATATTGAATGATCCACCGCAATCGCTGGCAAGCCAGCTCCCACAGGGGTGGTGGTTAACGCTCGATTGTTTTCAGTTCTTCGATACTGATCTCACGCATCCTGAATTTCTGGATCTTGCCCGTCACCGTCATCGGAAACTCTTCAACGAACTTGAAATGCCGTGGCGTCTTGAAATGCGCGATACGCTCCTTGCACCAGGTTTGCAGCTCCAGCTCCGAGGCGCTGTGGCCGGGGTGGAATTTGATCCAGGCAACAATCTCCTCACCGTAACGCGAGCACGGAATGCCGATCACCTGCACATCCGCCACGGCCGGATGGGTGAAGAAAAACTCCTCAAGCTCACGCGGGTAAATATTCTCGCCGCCACGAATGATCATGTCCTTGTTGCGCCCGGCAATGTTGACGTAGCCCTCCTCGTTCATGCTCGCCAGGTCGCCGGTGTGCATCCAGCCCGCGTCATCGATGGCTTCGGCGGTGGCTTGCGGATTGTTCCAGTAACCGAGCATCACGCTGTAGCCACGGGTGCACAGTTCGCCGATGGTGCCGCGCGTCACGAGGTTGCCGGCTTCGTCGATGATCTTGCTCTCCAGCTGTGGCTGGGTGCGGCCGACGGTGGTCACGCGCAATTCCAGCTCATCGGTCGGGCCGGTTTGCAGCGACACCGGGCTGGTTTCGGTCATGCCGTAAGCGATCTGCACTTCGCTCATGTGCATATCGCTGATCACCCGACGCATCACTTCGATCGGGCACGTCGCGCCCGCCATGATTCCGGTGCGCAGGCTCGACAGATCGAATTCGCCGCGTTGCGGCTGGTCGAGCATGGCGATGAACATGGTCGGTACGCCATAAAGACCGGTGGCTTTTTCTTCGGCGACGGTTTGCAGGGTCAGCAACGGATCGAAGGCATCGCTGGGGTAAATCATCGTGCTGCCGTGGGTGATGCAGCCAAGATTGCCCATGACCATGCCGAAGCAGTGGTAGAGCGGCACCGGGATCACCAGACGATCGCGCGGGGTCAGGCCGATGCTTTCACCGACCATGTAGCCGTTATTGAGGATGTTGTAGTGGCTGAGGGTTGCGCCTTTGGGGAAACCGGTAGTGCCGGAGGTGTACTGGATGTTCACCGGTTGATCAAAGTGCAGGCTTTCGCTGCGTTCGCGCAGTTGATCGGGAGAGATGCTGGTGGCCAGATCGGCCAGTTGCGACCACGGCAGAAAACCTGACGGTGGTTGCGCGTCAAGGCTGATTACCCCACGCAGTGCGGGGAGGCGTTCGCTGCGCCATTGGCCGATGGGTTGCTCGGCCAGTTCCGGCACCAACCCTTGCAACATGGCGTGGTAGTTGGAGGACTTGAACGCCCCGGCGCAGACCAGCCATTGGCAGCCGGATTGCTTGAGCACGTATTCGAGTTCGGAGCTGCGATAGGCCGGGTTGATGTTGACCAGGATCACGCCGATTTTTGCCGTAGCAACTTGGGTGACGCACCACTGCGCGCAGTTCGGCGCCCAGATACCGAGGCGATCGCCGGCCTGCAAACCCAGGGCGAGCAGCGCTCTGGCGTGCAGGTCCACCGCATCGGCCAGTTGTCGCCAGGAGTAACGCAGCTGCTGATTGCGCACGACGAGCGCTTCGCCGTCAGGGTATTGCGCGGCGGTGTGATCGAACTTCTGCCCGATGGTCATCGCCAGCAAGGCTTTGTCCTGAGATCCACGGGTATAGCTGCGCTGCGGGTTTGCACTGGGTTGATCCATGACGACCCCTATTGTCTTTATTTATGGGTTGCCGACGGTCACTTGTAGGAGTGAGCCTGCTCGCGATCTCGATCCAACTGTCAACATTTACGTCGACTGACACGACGCCATCGCGAGCAGGCTCACTCCTACAAAAACCAATCAGCTTTCAATCTTGAACTGCCCTTACTCTCGCTCAAGTTGACGTTAACGTAAAGGGTGATTGACAGCCATCCATCGCAGGCTTACGTTAACGTAAAGGTGAGAGCTGAGTGACCGCCCTCCCCACCCTACAAAAAAGCCAAAAGGTGACCCATGAGCTATCCATCCCTGAACTTCGCCCTCGGTGAAACCATCGACATGTTGCGCGATCAGGTTCAGTCCTTTGTCGCCAAGGAGATCGCTCCGCGCGCCGCGCAGATCGACAACGACAACCTGTTCCCCGCCGACATGTGGCGCAAATTCGGTGACATGGGCCTGCTCGGCATCACCGTGCCGGAAGAGTACGGCGGCGCGGGTCTGGGTTACCTGGCGCATGTGGTGGCGATGGAAGAAATCAGCCGTGGTTCGGCCTCTGTAGCGCTGTCCTACGGTGCGCACTCCAACCTTTGCGTCAACCAGATCAACCGCAACGGCAACCACGAACAAAAAAACCAATACCTGCCGAAGCTGATCAGCGGCGAGCACGTTGGCGCACTGGCGATGAGCGAACCGAATGCCGGTTCCGATGTGGTTTCGATGAAACTGCGCGCCGACAAACGCGGCGACCGCTTCGTCCTCAACGGCAGCAAAACCTGGATCACCAACGGCCCTGACGCCAACACCTACGTGATCTACGCCAAGACCGATCTGGAAAAAGGCCCACACGGCATCACCGCGTTCATCGTCGAACGCGACTGGAAAGGCTTCAGCCGCAGCAATAAATTCGACAAGCTCGGCATGCGCGGCTCCAACACCTGCGAGCTGTTTTTCGATGACGTCGAAGTGCCGGAAGAAAACATCCTCGGCGTGCTCAACGGCGGCGTCAAAGTGTTGATGAGCGGCCTCGATTACGAACGCGTCGTGCTCTCCGGCGGCCCGACCGGGATCATGCAGTCGTGCATGGACCTGATCGTTCCATACATCCACGACCGCAAACAGTTCGGCCAGAGCATCGGCGAGTTCCAGCTGATCCAGGGCAAAGTGGCCGACATGTACACCCAGCTCAACGCCAGTCGCGCCTACCTCTACGCCGTGGCCCAGGCCTGCGAGCGCGGCGAAACCACCCGCAAGGATGCCGCCGGGGTGATCCTCTACACCGCCGAGCGCGCCACGCAAATGGCCCTCGACGCGATCCAGATTCTCGGCGGTAACGGTTACATCAACGAATTCCCGGCGGGCCGCTTGCTGCGTGACGCCAAGCTGTACGAAATCGGCGCCGGCACCAGTGAGATCCGTCGCATGCTGATCGGCCGCGAACTGTTCAACGAAACCCGCTAACGGAGCTGACCATGGCTACCCTGCACACTCAGCTCAACCCCCGCTCGCCGGAGTTCGCCGCCAACAGCGCGGCGATGCTCAAACAGGTCGACGCCCTGCACACCCTGCTCGCCCAAGTGGCGCAGGGCGGCGGCGCGAAAGCCCAGGAACGCCACACCTCACGCGGCAAACTGTTGCCTCGTGAACGCATCAACCGCTTGCTTGATCCGGGTTCGCCATTTCTGGAGATCAGCCAACTGGCCGCCCACGCTGTGTATGGCGAAGACGTGCCGGCCGCTGGTGTGATTGCCGGGATCGGCCGGGTTGAAGGCGTCGAATGCATGATCGTCGCCAACGATGCGACGGTGAAGGGCGGTTCTTACTACCCGCTGACCGTGAAAAAACATCTACGCGCACAAACCATCGCGCAACAGAATCGTCTGCCGTGTATCTATCTGGTCGATTCGGGCGGCGCCAATCTGCCGCGTCAGGACGAAGTGTTTCCGGATCGTGAGCACTTCGGGCGGATCTTCTTCAACCAGGCCAACATGAGCGCGATGGGCATTCCGCAGATCGCCGTGGTCATGGGCTCGTGCACTGCCGGCGGCGCCTATGTGCCGGCGATGGCGGACGAAGCGATCATGGTGCGCAATCAGGCGACGATTTTCCTCGCCGGCCCGCCACTGGTGAAGGCCGCGACCGGTGAAGTGGTCAGCGCCGAAGACTTGGGCGGTGCCGATGTGCACTGCAAGATTTCCGGGGTCGCCGACCATTACGCCGAGAGCGACGAACACGCCCTCGCCCTCGCCCGCCGCAGCGTTGCCAACCTTAACTGGCGCAAACTCGGTGACGTGCAGCAACGCGCGCCGATTGCGCCGCTGTACGCCAGCAATGAGTTGTACGGCGTGGTCTCGGCTGACGCCAAGCAGCCGTTCGACGTGCGCGAAGTGATTGCGCGACTGGTCGACGGTTCGGTGTTCGATGAATTCAAGGCTTTGTTCGGCACCACGCTGGTGTGTGGCTTTGCGCATCTGCACGGCTACCCGATCGCGATTCTGGCGAACAACGGCATCCTTTTCGCCGAGGCCGCGCAGAAAGGCGCGCACTTCATCGAACTGGCCTGCCAACGCGGCATTCCGCTGCTGTTTTTGCAGAACATCACCGGTTTCATGGTCGGTCAGAAATACGAGGCCGGCGGCATCGCCAAACATGGCGCGAAACTGGTAACGGCCGTGGCTTGCGCGAAAGTGCCGAAATTCACCGTGATCATCGGCGGCAGCTTCGGCGCCGGTAACTACGGCATGTGCGGGCGCGCTTACGATCCGCGCTTCCTGTGGATGTGGCCGAACGCGCGGATCGGCGTGATGGGCGCCGAGCAGGCGGCGGGCGTGTTGGTGCAGGTCAAGCGTGAACAGGCTGAACGCAGTGGCCAGGCCTTCAGTGCCGAGCAGGAAGCCGAGATCAAGCAACCGATCCTCGACCAGTATGAAGAGCAGGGTCACCCCTACTATTCCAGCGCACGGCTGTGGGACGACGGCGTCATCGACCCGGCGCAGACCCGCGATGTGCTGGCCCTGGCCTTGTCCGCGTCGCTGAACGCGCCTATCGAACCGAGCCGCTTCGGCGTGTTCCGGATGTGATTTTTTGTGGGAGCGAGCCTGCTCGCGAATACGGTTTGTCAGGTAGCGGAAATGTCGACTGATACAACGCGTTCGCGAGCAAGCTCGCTCCCGCAGGAACCGTGGAGACGGATGAATATGAGTGACTTCAACACCCTCGAACTGCACAGCGACCCACGTGGCTTCGCGACGCTGTGGCTCAATCGCGCGGAAAAGAACAACGCCTTCAACGCCGAGATGATCCGCGAGCTGATCCTCGCGCTGGACAAAGTCGCCAGCGACGCCAGCCTGCGTTTCCTGCTGGTGCGTGGTCGTGGCAAGCACTTCAGTGCCGGCGCTGATCTGGCGTGGATGCAGCAATCGGCCGAGCTCGATTACCACACCAATCTCGACGACGCTCGCGAATTGGCGGAGCTGATGTACAACCTCGCCAAGCTGAAGATCCCCACAGTGGCCGTGGTGCAAGGCGCGGCGTTCGGTGGCGCGCTGGGGCTGATCAGTTGCTGTGACATGGCGATTGGCGCCGATGACGCGCAGTTCTGCCTGTCGGAAGTGCGCATCGGTCTGGCGCCGGCGGTGATCAGTCCGTTCGTGGTGCAGGCCATCGGCGAACGCGCTGCGCGTCGATATGCCCTGACCGCCGAGCGTTTCGGCGGACAACGTGCACGGGAAATCGGTTTGTTGTCCGAGAGCTATCCTGCTGCCGAACTTGATCAGCAAGTCGAACAGTGGATCAACAATTTACTGCTCAACAGCCCCGCCGCCATGCGCGCCAGCAAGGATCTGTTGCGTGAAGTCGGTAACGGCGCGCTGACCCCGGCGCTGCGCCGCTACACCGAAAATGCCATCGCCCGTATCCGCGTCAGCCCTGAAGGTCAGGAAGGCTTGCGCGCCTTTCTGCAAAAACGTCCGCCGAGCTGGCAAGCCGCAACCACCACCAAGGAGCCGCGTTGATGAGCGCACCTGTTCTCACCACCCTGCTGGTGGCCAACCGTGGCGAAATCGCCTGCCGCGTGATGCGCACTGCCAAAGCCTTGGGCCTGACCACGGTTGCCGTGCACAGCGCCACCGACCGTGAGGCGAGGCACAGCCGGGAAGCGGATATTCGCGTGGACCTGGGCGGCAGCAAAGCCGCCGACAGTTATCTGCAGATCGACAAGCTGATCGCAGCGGCCAAGGCCAGTGGCGCGCAGGCGATTCATCCGGGTTACGGGTTTCTCTCGGAAAACGCCGGGTTCGCTCGTGCCATCGAAGCGGCCGGGCTGATTTTCCTCGGCCCGCCCGCCTCGGCCATCGATGCCATGGGCAGCAAATCCGCCGCCAAAGCACTGATGGAAACCGCCGGTGTGCCACTGGTGCCGGGTTATCACGGCGAAGCGCAGGATCTCGACACCTTCCGCGATGCCTGCGAACGCATCGGTTATCCAGTGCTGCTCAAAGCCACGGCCGGCGGTGGTGGCAAAGGCATGAAAGTGGTCGAGGACGTCAGCCAGTTGGCCGAAGCCCTCGCCTCGGCTCAGCGTGAAGCGCAGTCGTCGTTCGGCGATTCGCGCATGCTGGTGGAGAAATACCTGCTCAAGCCACGTCATGTGGAAATCCAGGTGTTCGCCGATCAGCATGGCAACTGCCTGTACCTCAATGAACGGGATTGCTCGATTCAACGGCGCCATCAGAAAGTCGTCGAAGAAGCGCCGGCACCCGGTCTGTCCACGCAACTGCGGCGGGCGATGGGTGAAGCAGCGGTGCGTTCGGCACAGGCGATCGGTTACGTCGGCGCCGGTACGGTGGAGTTCCTGCTGGATGCGCGCGGTGAATTCTTCTTTATGGAGATGAACACGCGGTTGCAGGTCGAGCACCCGGTGACGGAAGCGATTACCGGTCTTGATCTGGTCGCCTGGCAAATCCGCGTTGCCCGTGGTGAAGCACTGCCGATCACTCAGGAACAAGTGCCGTTGAACGGCCATGCGATTGAAGTTCGCTTGTACGCCGAGGATCCTGCAAATGACTTCCTGCCGGCGACCGGACGTCTGGCGTTGTATCGCGAATCGGCCGAAGGGCCAGGGCGCCGGGTGGATAGCGGGGTTGAAGAAGGCGATGAAATTTCGCCGTTCTACGACCCGATGCTCGGCAAGCTGATTGCCTGGGGCGAGGATCGCGAACAGGCTCGGTTGCGCTTGTTGAGCATGCTCGACGAGTTTGCGATTGGCGGTTTGAAAACCAACATCAACTTCTTGCGGCGGATCATTGCGCACCCGGCGTTCGCGGCGGCGGAACTGGATACCGGGTTTATTCCGCGTTACCAGGAGCAATTGCTACCTGCACCGGGCACGCTGAGCGATGCGTTCTGGGCGGCGGCGGCTCAAGCGGTGGCGCAGAGCCTGCCACAACTCGCACGCCAGGATGACCCTGCTTCGCCTTGGTCACTCAATAGCGGTTTGCGTGCGGGGCTGCCGCCGGAAATCACCCTGCATTTGAGTTGCGAGGGGCAGGATCGCGCCTTGACGCTGAATGCTGCCGACCACGCCAGACTGTCCGGCGAAGCACTTATCGTCGAGCACGAGGGCGTTCGTCGTACGTTGCGTGCGATTCGCCAGGACGATGCGTTGTACCTGCAATGGGAAGGCGAGTTGCGCCGTATCGAGACGTACGATCCGATCAGCGCCGTCGAAGCCCGCCACAGCCATCAGGGCGGCCTGACCGCGCCGATGAACGGCAGCATTGTCCGTGTGCTGGTCGAGGCCGGGCAATCGGTTGAGGCCGGTGCGCAACTGGTGGTGCTGGAAGCGATGAAGATGGAACACAGCATCCGTGCGCCGCATGCCGGGGTGATCAAAGCGCTGTATTGCCAGGAAGGTGAAATGGTTGGCGAAGGCAGCGCTTTGGTTGAGCTGGAAGAAGTATGAACGGGAGGATCGATCCTACGCCTGGCGAGGATCGATCTGACTAGTAACGCGCCGTTGCCTGCACCACAACACCGATGATTCGACACTCATCGGTCAGCAGGGCTTTCGGCCACGTCGGATTGAGCGGCACCAGGTAACGCTGGCCGCCCTCTTCGTCGAGTTTGCGAAAAATCGCCTCCGTACTGTCGGGCCACTGGGCGATCACCAGTTTACCGGGCAGCGCTTCGGCGGCCGGGTCGACCAGAATCAGCATGCCTTCGGCAATGCTCTGGCCACTCGGTGCGGTCATTGAATCTCCCGTCACCGTCAACCAGAACGCCGGGCCGCGCGCGTGGTAATCCGTCAGCTCGAAGCGCTGTTTGCCGGACGCCTTGCCGTAGGACGCCGGATCGCTTTCACGCACTTCGCACGTCGTCTGCCAATCGCTGACCGGGTAACGGAAGTACGGGTTGTACTTCTGCGCCAGCGGCATCTCGTCTTCGGACGTGGGTTGCGGTTCACGGATCACCAGCACCACTTCGAGGAAATCCATGCCCAGCGCTTGCAGCACCCGGTTCATTTCAGTGATACCGGGTTCGCGACGCTTGTTCAGCCAATGGCCGATCCCGCCCTGGGACATGCCGACGCGCTCTCCGAGCTCTGTTTGAGTGATTTTGAGTTCACTCATCTTGGCCTTGACCAACTCAATCCATTTATCCATGTGCAGCACCTTACGTGGACGCCTTCGGCCAGCAAAACACATATTGTAGTATTTAAATTCTCGTCACAACTACACAGAGTACTATTCTGAAGGCACGGATTTTCAATCGACCAAGGAGTGCCCCCTCATCATGAATATCAGCAGCAAAGACTTGCCCGATCTGCAAATGGACACCACCTTCACCTCGCCCCAAGGCAATGCGGCGGCGCAACGAGCGCTGGACTATTACTTGAAACCAGCTGTGTCAGAACCTGAGGTCGACGAGCGTTTTTTCGATGTCAGGCGCCATCTCAGTGGCGAGGAAGCCCTGGTGCATGCCTCGGACCTGTTGCGCTGCGCGGCAGCCACGGCGTTCAAGGCAGCCGAAAACCTGCAAGGCGCGAGTCGCGATCTGGCATTTTCAGTGGTGCATATGGTGGATATGGCGCGGGCGATGGTCGACCATTCACTCGATGGCGATGAAGCCTGAGAAACGGAAGTGCGGGCGGACGGGAAAGAATTTTCCAATCGAGCAGGTAAAAACATTTGACTTGCAAATGATAATGATTATTATTGCAAGCAGCTGGTCGCGAGATCAGTCGATGGACCAGAGACCTTAGGTCGGTCTTCTGGACTATCTCCTCATCAGGCTAATCACGGTTTTTGACCCGGCTTTTTGCCGGGTCTTTTTTTTGCCCGTTTTTCAGGCTTATGGCTTCAGGCTAATGAAGTCTTTAGGTGCTGCAAATTCGATGGCGCGGATAATATCAAAAGAATATTGGTTGGCAAGCGAAGCCCGGCCACATTGGGGCAAACTAATGCCAATTAGCACTTGAGAATCAATCGCACAGTCTCTAAGCTGCTTGCGCGTCATGGAGGACGCCCCCCGCCACACACCGCAATTCCCCTCGGTTTCAGCCCTGCCTGCGTGTACAGTAACGGCCATAAAAATCATATTCAGGAATCGATTATGACCGTGGCCAAATCTTCGTTCGACATCAGTGCCAACTTCGACAGCGGCAACATCCAAGTCATCGACATCAGCAATCCGCTCAATCCGGTTCTGGCCATTCGTCCGGATACTCGCAGCGCGCATTTCCAGTGGTTTCACTTCAAGGCCAGCGGCCTGCATGTCGGCCAGGAACACTGGTTCCGCCTGAACAATGCCAGCCAATCCACGTACAGCAAGGGCTGGCCCGGTTATCAGGCCGTAGCGTCCTACGATCACGTCAACTGGTTCCGCGTGCCAACTATTTACGAGGGCGACTGCCTGCGCTTTTGCCTCGAGGCCACGCAGACCCATGCCTGGTTCGCCTACTTCGAACCCTATAGCCGTGGCCGTCACGACTGGCTGATCGAGCAGGCGCTGAGCAAGGCCGGCACCGAATTACTGGCGAGCGGTAAAAGTGTCGAAGGTCGCGACATTCAATTGCTGCGCAAAGGCACTGGCGCCGAAGGCCAGCGCAAAATCTGGATCATCGCTCAGCAACATCCCGGCGAGCACATGGCCGAATGGTTCATGGAAGGCGTGATCGAGCGCCTGGAAAGGCACGATGATCCGGTGCTGAACAAGCTGCTCGCCAGTGCCGATCTGTACCTGGTACCGAACATGAATCCGGACGGCGCGTTCCATGGCCATCTGCGCACCAACGCCATGGGCCAGGATTTGAACCGGGCCTGGCAGAACGCCAGCCAGGAGATCAGTCCCGAGGTGCTCTTCGTCCAGCAGCAAATGGAAAAGTACGGCGTCGATCTGTTCCTGGATGCCCATGGCGATGAAACCATTCCTCACGTATTCACCGCCGGCTGCGAAGGCAATCCGGGCTACACGCCGCGTATCGAGAAGCTCGAAGAGCATTTCCGCAATCACCTGAAACACACCACCAAAGATTTCCAGACCAAGTACGGCTACACCCGCGACGAACCGGGTCAGGCCAACATGACCCTGGCGTGCAACAGCGTCGGCCAGAAATACGACTGCCTGTCGCTGACGCTGGAAATGCCGTTCAAGGATCACGACGACCATCCCGACAAGGTCACCGGCTGGTCGGGTAAACGCTCCAAACAGTTGGGTAAAGACGTGCTGACGACCATCGCTGACATGGTTGATACCTTGCGCTGATCCCCTCCTCCGTTCTGTAAAAGATCGCAGCTTGTCTGCGATCTTTTGCTTTTCGCCATTCACCATCTCGCGCAAACAGGTTGCAAAATAAAACCCGAATCAATACCGTACTAAAGGTTTTATTTTGAAACCTAAAAGGATGCGGGAAATGAAACCTCTCAAGAGCGATGCCGTTTTGCTTTTCTCCGTAGCCTGCGGTCTGGCCGTGGGCAATGTGTATTACGCCCAGCCATTGCTGGACGCGATGGCCGAGGCGTTTGCGATGTCGCCGGCAACCATCGGCATCGTCATCACCCTGACGCAAATCGGCTACGGCATCGGACTGGTGCTATTAGTCCCTCTCGGTGATCTGCTCAATCGGCGCCGATTGATCGTTACTCAAACCCTGCTGTCGGCAGCGGCGCTGTTGATGATCGCGCTGGCGCCCAACAGTGCGTGGCTGCTGCTTGGCATGACCTTGACAGGGCTGCTCGCGGTAGTGACGCAGGTCTTGGTAGCTTATGCCGCGACGCTGGCAATCCCGGCACAACGCGGGCGCGTGGTCGGGGTGGTCACCAGCGGCATCGTCGTCGGCATCTTGCTGGCACGCACGGTTGCCGGCGGTATGGCCGATTTGGCTGGGTGGCGAGCGATTTACTTGCTGTCAGCCGGGCTGACACTGTTGATGGCGTTGCTGCTGTTGCGTGTTCTGCCGAAGGATGAGGTCTCGCAACCGACTACGACTTACGCCGCCCTGATCGCCTCAGTATTCAGCCTGTTCAAAGAAGAACCGGTACTGCGCCAACGCGCGATCCTCGCATTGCTGACTTTCGCCAGTGCGATGGTGCTGTGGACGCCGATGGTGCTGCCACTAGCCGCGCCGCCACTGTCCCTGTCGCACAGTGAAATCGGGCTGTTCGGACTCGCCGGTGCTGCGGGTGCACTGGCAGCCGCACGGTCCGGGCATCTGGCTGATCGCGGACTCGGACAATGGGTCAGCGGTCTTTCGCTGTTGCTGATGCTCGCCTCATGGTTGCCGATCGCCCTGACTCAATCCTCGCTGTGGGCATTGCTGCTCGGCGTAATCACCCTGGACTTGGGTCTGCAAGCCGTGCACGTCACCAGCCAGAGCATGATCTACAGCGTGCGCCCCGAAGCGCAAAGCCGTCTCACTGCCGGTTACATGCTGTTCTACTCGATCGGCAGCGCGCTCGGTTCCATCGGCTCGACCGCGATGTACGCGTGGGCCGGCTGGATCGGCGTGTGCCTGCTCGGCGCCGGCATCAACGCCGTGGCGCTGGCGTACTGGTGGCTGACCCTGAAACGTGGCGCATCGCTACGATGCGCCACACAAACGGGTTAGCTGCGATCGCGACCACGCAACATGCTGTCGAGCACCTCGTCGCGGCGGACCCAGCCATGAAACAGCGCCGCCGCCAGGTGCAGCAGCACCGTCAGGAACAGCAGATAGGCCAGATACCCGTGAGCCTTGCGCAGAAACGCGAACAACTGCGCGTCGGCCGGAACGATCGCTGGCAACTGCAACGTTGTGCTGAGCATCACCGGTTCACCAGAAGCGCTGATCATCGCCCAACCGAGCAACGGCAACACCAGCATCAACGCGTAAAGCAGCAGATGGGACGCCTTGGCCGCCAGTACTTGCCAGCCCGGCAGATCGGCGGGCAACGGTGGCTGGCGCGTGGTGAGCCGTACCAGCAAACGCACGATCACCAGCGCCAGAATCGCAATGCCCAACGGTTTGTGCAGATGGATCAGCCATTCATGCCGCTCGGACACCGAGGTGACCATGCCGGCGCCGATAAACAGCATGGCGATGATCATCAGCGCCATCAGCCAGTGCAGCAGCCGCGCCAACAGGGCGAAATGCGTCGGTTGAGTGCTCATGGACGAGCCTCCTGTTTGGCGGCGGGCAACTGACTGACTTCGCTGGTGCGACGCAGATAGGAATTGGCGTAACCGGCGGAACGCGCCGCGAGCAACGGGTCGTCGGAACCTTGAATCCCGGCCGGCAGCACCAGCGGGTCATAGTTGATGTCCCGGCATTCGCCGCTCAATTGCGGCTGGGTCTTTTCCAGCACCAGTGTGCCCGCGTTCAATACTTTGCGCCCGGCCGGCCAAGTCTTGCTGGCGTCGTTCACCGGATCCTCGGGATTGGCCAGAGTGATATTCAACTGAAAACGCAGCGGTGCAGACGACAACCGTTGCACCAGATCTTTCTCGAGAAAATCGCCGCCCTCAGGCGCACTGGCGCCCGCAGCATCGCGCGCCAACGGTGTCATGCTCCAGCGCACGGCCTGTTTTTTACCGCTGGCGTCGACCAGATAAAACGCGTTGACGCTGTTATAGGTTTCGGTGGCATAACTGGCCGACGGTTTGGCCGTCTTCACCCAGGTCAAAAACGGCACGGTTTCCGGGTGCGCGGCGAAGAACGCCGGAACCTTCGCCGGATCAGGTTTACCGGTGGCCGGATCTGGCGATTGCGCCTGTTGCAATTGATAAAACGCCTCAGGCGTACCGACCGGGAACACCGGCATGCTGTTCATCCCGGTGCGCCACTGCTGCCCGTTAACCTGGGTGAACCGCAACGCCAGACTGCGAATCGGCACGCTGCTGTCCGGTGCATAGGGATTGCCCGCCGGCAGCGCAAAACGCCCGACCACTGGAGTCTGCGGCTCGTTGAACACCTGCGCGGTGGAGAATACCCGTGCCTCACCACTGCTTTCGAAATGCCCGATCACGCACACGCCTTTGGCGTGATTACGACGAAACCCAGGATGCACGCCATTGTTCTTCTCCAGCACATCGACCAGCGCCTTTGGCGTCAGGCGTTGTGGGTCGAAGTTACCGTGAACGTAGGCAAACACCCCGGCCACCGCGGCGACTACCACGGCAATGCCGCCCAGACGCAATATCAGGCTCGCGGGACTCAGTGGCGGGCGCTGCGGCCCGCCGGGCGGTGAAGCGTTGGGTGAGGTGCGATCAACCATGAAGGACTCCAGGGCCAATGGCCACAAGTAGGAAGAATCAGCAAGACGCGCCTCGTCCGGGTTTATTCCACACAACGGTATTTATTTTTCCGAACGTGGAATAACCTCCAACGGCGGGCGTCTCCCTAGTCCACAGCGTAGTGACTAGCAGAATTTCATGAGCGAATTCGACGAACAGTTGAGAGAAATCATTCCCAGATTGCGCCGCTTTGCCGTGTCGTTGACGCGCAACAGCAGTAGTGCTGACGATCTGGTGCAGGCCTGTCTGGAGCGTGCCCTGTCGAGTTGGGGCGACAAACGCGCCGACGGCGACTTGCGTGCCTGGCTGTTCGCGATCCTCTATCGGCAGTTTCTCGACGCCCACCGGCGCTCCCGGCGTTATGCGCGAATGCTCGAATTCTTCACCGGTCGCGACGATGCCGAACCCTCGGCGGAGCGCACCGTCATTGCCCAGTCGACCCTGCAAGCCTTCGACCGACTGCCCAGCGAACAGCGCGCGCTGTTGCTCATGGTTTCAGTGGAAGGCCTTTCCTATAAAGAGGTCGCCGAGATTCTCGGCGCCCCGATCGGCACCGTGATGTCGCGCCTGTCCCGCGCCCGCCAGGCCCTGCGCCAACTCAGCGACGGCGAAATCAGCAGCCCTTCTTTGCGGATACTCAAATGATCAGCCTGCCTCCCAACGAGCGTGACCTGCACGCCTATGTCGACCACCAGCTCAGCGACGCCGACCGGCGTGTGCTGGAAACCTGGCTGGCCAGTCACCCGGACGAAGCGGCGCAGGTTCGCGCCTGGCAACAGGATGCCCAGCAACTACGCGCGGCACTCAGCGGCGCGTTGCAGCAACCGGCCAACCCGGCGCTTGACCCGGCGATGATTCGCCAGCGCCGTCAGCGCCAGTCGCGTCGTCATCTGGCCAGTGCTGCGGTGTTGCTGATCGCGGTCAGCCTCGGCGGTTTCAGTGGCTGGCAGGCCCGGGAAATGACCCTCGTGCGCCCGGCCATGTTGCCGATGACCGACGCCTTGCAGGCCTATCGCTTGATTGCCCAGCAAGGCATGTTGCCCGCCGATTACCAGGTCGAGAGTGCCGACGACATGCAGCGCTGGCTCGACCGCTATTTCACCCGGGCCAGTCGCTTGCCCGACCTGAAGGCGGCCGGGTTTGAACCGGTCAGCGGACGCTTGCTCAGCACTGATGAAGGTCCGGCGGCGATGGTGGTGTATGAGGATGGCAGCGGCCACAAAGTGAGTTTCTACGTGCGCCCGCCGGGGCCGAAGAACACCTTTTTGCCCCGTGGCAGCCGCAGTGATGGCGACTTGCAGGCCGAGTACTGGTCGGGCGGCGGGTACAACTACGCGATGGTCAGCCCGGTCGATACACCGGCGGCGCAACAGCTCAAGCAATCACTGCAATTCTGAAAACACCGCTGTTCTATGTAGGAGCTGCGGCACGCTGCGATCTTTTGACCTTGTTCTTAAGGGCAAGATCAAAAGATCGCAGCCTCGTTTCACTCGACAGCTCCTACAAAGGATCGTGTCAGCTCAGAAACCTACGTCCAAAACCACATTGTCCAGATAAGTACCCGCAGGCGGCGTGGTCTGGTCGGTGTAGATCTTCGCGTTGTAGTTGAAGATCTGGCTGCCCGTGCCCAAGCCGTTACCCGGATTGACCTCGGCATCGGTACTCGCCCGCCGCGCCGCGCCGACGCTGCCCCAGCGCGTGGTGCCGGCACTTTTGAAAATGTCGTAGGCCAGATAATTGCTCCCGGAAATCATCCGTCGCCGGCCGCCGACACTCACCGCGTTCTGCCCGTCGCTCAGCCCCACGGTATAGGCACTGCCCTTGGTGCAGGCCAGATTGATGGTTTGCCCGGTCACCGGGGTGAACGCGCTGATCACCGGAGCGCTGGCGAACGCAATGTTCGGCGCAGTAATCGTGCAGTCGTTGGACACCGTCATATTCACCGTCAACGAGGTCGTGCCACTGGCGATGTCGCGCCCAAGACAGATAGAACCAATACCAATCCCCGAGCAGTAATTCCAGTTCCAGAAAATACTCAGGGTCTCGGTGTACACCCCGGCGGCGACGTTGCTGCCAATGGTTGTGCCGAGATACAGCGGCACGGTTTTCGGCGTTGTACCGTTGAGCAGGCCCAAGGCATCGATGATGCCGTTGCGCGCAAAGTCGTAGGCCGTGCCACGAGTCAGCGGGTAGCTGGTGCTGTTGTTGGCGTAGACCGTGTAGTTGATGACATCGCCGGTCGGCCCGACCAGACCACTTTGAGTCGAAGAAACGGTGCCCCAGAAGTGGTCGTTGCTGGTCAGCAGGGACAGCAGCGAACCGGTACAGCTCAAACCTGCATTCAGTGTTGAACTGGGTTGTGAAGTCGTGCGCACGGCGATCGAACTGAGCGTACCGAACGCTGCCGGCGTGGTGCTGACCACCGAGCACGCAGCCTGCGCCGCGCCCGGCAGCATCAGCGCCAGCAACAAAAGCAATCGTGCGTGGATCATTGGCACACCAGCGGGCCAATCAGCGGCACCTGGTCCTGATTCATATCGACGCTGAACTGCGCCTGACAGGTCTTGCCGTCGGCCAGCGTGACCTGCAGCGAGTTCTGCGCCTGCAGGTTTTCCAGATAGACCAGCCCGTCCCAACCGACCACCGTCCGTGTGCCGCTCTGCTCATGCAACACACCCGCGCCCAGCGGCAGTTCGCGCTGTTGCGCGTCGACCAGCACGATGCTCGCAGCAATCACTCGGGCCAGCGGAAACTCCAGCAGATAACCGCTGCCGCGCCTTACAGCGATGCGTTGTTCGACATTGGGACTGCGCACATTGGCCGGCAGATTCAGTGGGTCGATTTCATACTTGCCCCGGTAATAGGCGCTGCTCCACGGCACCAGCAGATGACCGTTCTTGTCGGTCTGACCAACCTGCTGGTTTTCGTAGCGCACCGGAATGTCGGCGAAACCATCGGTGCTGACCACTACAAACGCATCGTCGATGCGGTTGGCGGCGAACACCTGACGGTCCATCCACACCAACGAACCACTGGCATCGGCCCAACGGGTTTCAGCCTCGGAAGTGCCGTAGACACCAGCCTGCAACTGCACCGATTGCAGCCGCCAGGTGACGTCGGCCTGGCGATAATCGGCGCCATCACCCTTGGCGTAGCCGAGGTTGAAACCCACGCCGCCCTCAGTCGGCACCGCACGACTGTATTTGACCCGTTGCTGGCTCTGCCCGGTTTTACTGCGATCGCTGCTGATCGCCAGGGTGCCACGCAGATCGAACGGAATCACCAGTTGCGCCTGCACCGCCCAGTTGCTGTCGCCGATTTCGCGGTTGGCCGACAGGTAAAAACTGCTGTTGCGCCACAGCGGTTTGCTCCAGCTGAGGTTGAGCAGCCGCGTGCGCGAGTCGTCCGCCGCACGAACATCGAAATAACCGGCGCCGAGGCTGCCCCAACGATCAAGGTTAAGGCTTAAGGTCGCCTGTTCGCTGCGTCGACTCAGGCTGATGTAGGAGCTGTCGACCACGGTCAGGTCGGCATATTGATCGTGACGTTGCAGGCGCTGGTAGGAAAAGCTGAAGCGCTGATTGCTGTACTGGTAGCCCAGGCTCAATTGCTGACCGCCCTCGCCGTCGAAGCGGCTTTGACTCAGGGCACTATTGAGTACACCGAAATTACCCAGCCGCAGGTTGCCGCCGAGGCCGCCCAGTGTCAGCGAATCGGCCGCTTCGGCATGGCTTTCCAGGGTAAAACTGTCGCTGACGCCGTAACGCAGGCTGCCGGAGGTGACACCCGAGCCGTAACTGAAGTCCTTCAAGCCGTAGTCGCGGCGCAACGTACCGGCCGCCACGGAAAAATCGCTTAAGCCTTTTTGCAACAACGTGCTGGTGACATAGAACGGCACCGTGGTCGACACCTGCCGACCCAGTGCATCGGTGGTCACCACCACCGCTTCGCCAGCGCCGTTGATGAATGGAATATTGGTCAGCGTATAAGGCCCAGGTTGCAAATCTGCGCTGCTCGACTTGTAGCCATTGATGAACAGGTCCACCGAGGACGGCACTGCTGCTTCACCGGCAAATTGCGGCAACGGATAAGTCACCAGATCCGGGCGTACGGCAAAGTCCCGCGAGAACTGCACGCCGCCCAGACGCACCGAACTGCTCCACGGCAACGCACCGCTAATCACGTCACCGGCCTCGTAGGTGAGCATTCGCTCGTCATCGGAGTAACGCCACGTGGTGTCGTAACGCAGGTAACCGTTGTCCAGCGTGTTAAGCGAGTCACCAGACAACGTACGCCGGTATTGCCCGGTGTTGGACAGCGTGCCCCAGCTGTCGAACAGCCGCACTTCGTTCCACGCCGCCAGGTAAGTGCCGGCATCGTCGGTGTCGTTGAGGTACAGATCGTAGTTGAACAGTGCGCCGAAACTGCTCAGCGCCGGGGTGCGCGGGTAAGCCTGGCGATTGCCGATGAACTGTTCCGGCAACCAGTCCGGCGGCACGTCCAGCAGCAGGCGCTGACCGACACTGTCGTAATCGCTGTGCAGCCCCGCCAGGCTGTCGAGATCGACCTCGGCGCCAAGGCTGTCGGGCAGTTTCATGCCGGTCTCACGCAACGCCGTCACTGGCACGAACAGGCGCCCGTCGCGCTGCTGCACCGCCACCACGCGACCGGTATTCATCTGGTTGACCACCAGTTCCAGAAACAACTGTGCATCACTCACGGCCTCCATGCCGCTCGGTGGCGGCGGCAGATCGCCGGCCCCGGATGGTTGAACAAACATCAGGCAACACGCGCCAGTGATGAGCCACAACGGACGCTGAATACGACGAACCCGTCCTGGGCTCATACCCGTTTTACGTCCGTCAATGGACTGAATCCTCCCTGATACCGCTTTAGCCGACGTCAGATAACTGCGCTACGACTCACTCACTTGGCAGGTGTAATGCTCTGCACCTGCGGCGCGCCGTTCACCCGCACCTGCAACGCCGAATCACCGGCCAACGGCCCCGGTGCCGGCCACCGCATTACCGCCCCCGGCAGCACGTACCCCAGCAGCCCTTCGGCAAGCGGTCTGCTCTGCCCCGCCTGTTTGATTGCCACGTCAGTCAGTCGCGCATGCACCGCGCCCTGATTACGCACTTCCACATAGGGCCGGCCGTCCACGGCCACCGTGCGCCAGCTCAATTGCGGCAGGCCGACACCCTTGGGATCACGCGCGCGGCTGCTGTCTTCCTTGCTCCACAGCCCGGCGCCATAGGCAAACAGCGGCACCGAATAACGCATCTGGAAGCGGATCGCTGCGGCGGTTTTGCCTCCGTCAGCGGTCGCGGGTTGTGCGGAAGGAATTTCGTCAATGATGATCCGATAGGCCAGTTCCTGCCCCGGTGGCACTTCCTTGGTTCGGGTCAGACGCACCAATTGTTTCTGTCCCGGCTCGATTTTCGCCACCGGCGGGCTGCCGATCACGTCGCGCTGGTTCTGGTATTGCTCGGCGAAACCACTCTGGCTCCAGCCAAACACGCGGATCTGCAGATTGGCGGTTTCACTGCCGCGATTCTCCAGCCACAGCGCACTGGCCTGCTGATCAGCCTCCAGCACCGGATCGATCGGCCAGATCAGCACCGAACTCGCCGCGTGTGCCTGACTTGCCCCAAGCATGACCAGCGTCCACATCGCACAGCGCACGAACGAATGCCGTGACGTAACTGACCCCATAAACCTGCTCCTTGTCGGCCATTCAACTTCGCCTTACCACGACAGTTGCACCTGCAACACGTCGCTGTACGTCCCCCCAGGCTGATTGCCCGGCAATTGCACCTGACCGTAAATCGGCAGGCTGATGTTGTTCGCATCGCTGTAGGCCACCGCCACACTCTGGCCGATGCCCAGGCTCTGGCTGTATGCCGCATCGCTAAACAGCGCATACGCCACCCGCGCACTGCCGCTGTTGACCTGCATGTGCCGGCCGCTGTTGTTGTACTGGCCGCCATCAACGCTCATGTTCAGCGTCACGCCCGGCGTGCATTGCAATTGCACCCCACCCGTCAGCGCGACCTGCACGGTGCCGGTGGCCAGTGCCGAACGCGAACCGAAATTCAGCCCGCCATAGTTCGACACCCCGCCCACCACCAGACACCCGGCAGTGACCGTGGCACTGACCTGAAAGCTTTGGCTCGTTGCTGCGGTCAGCGGCAGCGGCGTACTGCCTGCGCAGAGCAGGAGCAGCGCGGCACAGCCATGGCGGCGCATGGCATCAGAACGTCAGTTCTACGGCGACAGTGTCGGTGTACGTCCCCGCCGGCAAACCGGCCTTGCCGACCGCCTGACCGTAGATGTTCACTGTCTGCGCGACACCAGTACTGGCCGCGAGGTTGATCGTCCCGTCAATCGCCAGCAGTTGCGAGTGCCCGGCATCGGTGTACAAGTCGTACGGCACATAATTGGCAACGCCGTCATACAGCGCCCGTGTGCCGCCCGGTGACATGCCGTCATGGGAACCGGCGCGCACCTTGACCGTCGGCGTGGTGCCGCTGGAGCAGAGAATCGACAACGCCCCGCCGCCCCCGCCCAACACCTGCCCGGTGGCGGTAGTGAACAGGCTGTTGGCAGTGCCGAAGTTCAACGCACCGAAGTTCAGCCCGGTGGAACCGCCAGCGCCGTTGACCTGACAGCTGCTAATCAGAATCAGGCTGGAGGTGATCTGGCCAGTGACCGTGGTGGCGGCGTTGGCACCGGAAGCCAGCGCCAGGCCAAGCAACGACAAACCTATCCTTGATGCAAACATACGCATGGTGTCCGTCCTCTACGGGGTTACCAGTCGAGCGTCACCGTCAGGGTGTCGGTATAGACTCCTGCCGGTACCGCACGGGTATTCGCCACCACCGAGCCAAATACCGGAATGGGTATCTGCGCACCGCTGGTGACAGCGAAATTGTGTTGCTGGCCGATGCTGTAACTCCGGGCACCGGAGGGATCGACAAACAGCTGATAAGGAAGAGTCTGGCGGCCGTTGCTCAGGCGCCGGGTATTGCCGTCACCGTGGGTGCCGCCGTCGATGGTGACGGTGAAACCAGTGACCGAGGGATTGCAGGCGACGTTGAGTTTGCCGCTGCTGTCGCCGTCCAGACTGGCCTTGATCGGTGCATTCCAGGTGGGCCCCTGAAGGCCGAAGTCGAGGGTGCCGAGGGCGCTGAGCGGACTGTCGGGTGTGCTGGTATTGGTGACTTCGCAGCCGGCAATCAGGATCAGCCGCGCATTGATCTGCCCGCTGACCGCCGCTTGCGCCTCGTCTGCGAGCAATGCCAGCGTACCTGCTGCCACCACCATCCAGTGTTTACCTGTCATTGCGCCCGTCCCTGCTCCTTTACGCTGACTCGATCACCGCGCTCATCATCGAACGCCTTCCTTGCGCACCCACGTCCAGCGGCTGCCTTGAAACCACGCTCACCAGGTGACCGTCACCTTGACCAAATCCGAATAACGGCTGACCTGCGGCACTTCAGCCAGGCGCTCGATCCGCGCGTACAGTGGCAACTCCACCGTGCCGCTGTCCGGCACCCGCCCACTGACCGGAACATCCACCACCAGCGGCACCCGGCGCGCCGCGTCCTGATACAAGCGGTACGGAATCGGTTTGCTGCCGACCGAACCGGCCATGTAACGGACTTCGCCGACACCGCCATGCAAACCGCCGTCGACGCGCATCTGGTACGGCGTGTCCGGATTACACTCCAGCCGTGGCAGGCGTTGATTGGTCAGCGCCGCTGCCAAAGGCCCGGCCGGGTCATCGAGGCGCGCGGTGCTGCCGAAATCAAGCACACCCAATTGCTCGATGCCAGCCTGCCGCTGCTGGCCGATCAACTGGCAGCCGCGTTGCACATCGACGCGCACTTCGACCTGAAGATCCGCCGAATAGGCAGGCGCAGTGAGCACACCCAACAGCCCCATGACCCCATATACATTCACTGCGCCATTCCTTGTCAGTGATCGCTTGCGACGTCGTTTCTGTGATTGAGGTTAGCAACGGTCGACGATTCCGCCAGTCGATTGGATCCATGGATCGGCCGGGATATGTTTCGAAAGATTGGCAACGGGGCGAGCCATGTCGCTAAAAATGGCTGTACGTGCCGCACAAATTTGTTCAATAACCGCCCATTGTCGACACGTCGCGGTGGCTGGTCATCTCGGCGTCTGGTTACACTACATCGCCGCGCTCCCGGGAGCCGGTTTTGACGAATACGGAGACGCCGACAGTGCCTGCCCACCCGCCGAAACGATCGCGACTGATCCAGCGCTGGCCGGCGTTGCACCGCTGGTTCGGCAAGGGTTTGCCGGCCGGCGCCGGGCATGACGCCAGTGCCCAGTCGATCCGCGATTACTTCCGACACAAGGCCAGCGGTCAGGGCTACACCCTCAGCCACAGCCAGCAGCGCGTCATCGAGTGCATGGCGCAGCAGGCCAGTCTGCTGTTGGCCGCCAGTGGCCGAACCGCGCCAAGCCTGTATCTGTTCGGCGCCGTCGGGCGTGGCAAGAGCTGGCTGCTCGACGGCTTCTTTCAGGCGCTGCCGATCACCCAGAAACGACGCCTGCATTTCCATCAGTTTTTCGCGCAATTGCATCAGGGCATGTTCAGCCATCGCCTGCAGGACGATGCCCTCGAAGTGACTCTCGACGAACTGCTGCAAGATTGTCGGGTGCTGTGTTTCGACGAGTTTCATGTGCATGACATCGGCGATGCCATGCTTATCACCCGGCTGTTCAAGGCGTTGTTCAAACGACGGATTCTGCTGCTGGTGACCTCCAACTATGCGCCTGAAGGTTTGCTGCCCAATCCGCTTTATCACGCCCGCTTCAAACCGGTGATCGAACTGATCAATACGCACATGCAGGTGATGGAAGTCGGCGGCCCGCACGATTACCGCAGCCAGACGCGTCACTCTGCACACCAGATATTCACCCAGGGACATTACGTGTGGCCGGCCACGCCAGCACAACGCACGGCCCTGGATCTCCCGCCTGCAGAGGCACCGGCCGTTGCGCTAACGGTCGGCACCCGGCAGTTTCAGGCGCGGTTTTTTGAGAAGCGGCGGGTCGGTTTTACCTTCAACGATCTGTGCGAACAGCCAACGGCGGTGATGGATTACCTGGAACTGTGTCGCCGTTTCGACCGCTGGATCATCGATGGTCTGCCGGAACTGGCGGAGTGCTCGATCGCCGCGCAACAACGCTTCATCAACCTGATCGACGTGCTGTACGACCAGGACAAGCACCTGACGCTACTCGGTCGTTTGCCCTTGTGCGCTAGCCTGGATGGCAATGCCATTGACCTGGCGCGCACGCGCAGTCGGTTGGGGCAGTTGCAGGAAGTGCACGGGACGATCTGAGCACGCCACTCCCCTGTGGGAGCGAGCCTGCTCGCGAAAGCGCCCTATCAGTCAAAACATCAGCTTCTGACACTCCGCCTTCGCGAGCAGGCTCGCTCCCACCAAGGGCATCTGAAGTTTCGCCACCTAGCCAATTTCAAATCAGGGTATTGCCGTTATCATGTCGGCCATTCCCGGCGCCCCAGCGGCGCGCCCCTGATCAATAGCGAACACCAAACATGCACACCCTTGCTCAATTGCGCGCCGGCGAGTTGTCGGGCATCACTCGACTGGATCTGTCTTGTGGCCTGACCGAATTCCCGCGCGAGATTTTCGATCTGGCCGACACCCTGGAAATCCTCAACCTCAGCGGCAACCAATTGAGCAGCCTGCCGGACGACTTGCATCGCCTGACTCGCCTGCGCGTGTTGTTTTGCTCCGATAACACCTTCACCGAACTGCCCGCCTGCCTCGGCCAGTGCGCGGCCCTGACGATGGTCGGCTTCAGGGCCAATCGCATCGTCAACGTACCCGGTGCCGCCCTGCCGCCTCAGCTGCGCTGGCTGATCCTGACCGACAACTGCATCGAAAGCCTGCCGAGCGAACTTGGCGAGCGCCCTGCCCTGCAAAAACTCATGCTCTCGGGCAACCGTCTGCAAACGCTGCCCCCCTCGCTGAGCAACTGCCATCGACTGGAGTTGCTGCGCGTCTCCGCCAACCGCCTGAGCGAACTGCCGCAATGGCTGCTCAGCCTGCCGAGCCTGACCTGGCTGGCTTATGCCGGTAACCCGCTGGAAACCGAGGCCGACGCCGCCGCACTCGAGGCAACGGCACAGATCCCCTGGTCTGCGCTAAGTCTGGAGCAACGCTTGGGTGAAGGCGCCTCGGGGGTGATTTCCCGGGCGAACTGGCAACGCGCCGATGGCGCAGTGACGCCGGTCGCGGTGAAACTGTACAAAGGTGAAATGACCAGCGACGGTTCGCCACTGCACGAAATGAATGCCTGCATCACTGCTGGCCTGCATCCCAATCTGATCCGCGTCGAGGGTCGCATCAGCGGCCATCCCGACGACCAGCAAGGATTGGTGATGCAGTTGATCGATCCGTCTTTCCGCAACCTCGCTGATCTGCCGAGCCTGGCGTCCTGCTCGCGGGATGTGTACGCCGATGACTGCCGGTTCAGTGCCGAGGTCGCGCTGAACATTGCCAAAGGCATCGCTTCGGCAGCCGAACACTTGCACCGGCAAGGCATCACCCACGGCGATCTGTACGGGCACAACATTCTGTTGAACGAGCGCGGCGATTGCCTGCTCGGGGATTTTGGCGGGGCGTCGTTCCATGCTATTGCCGATACGGCGGAAACGCGCGCGTTGCAACGCATCGAAGTGCGTGCGTTCGGGGTTTTGCTGGGGGAATTGCTGGCGCGCATCGACTCGGGGTTGAGTGATGAGCAGCATGCGGTGCTTGAAGAGCTGGAGCGACGTTGCTGTCAGGCGGATGTGCTGGCGCGGCCGGGGTTTGCTGAAGTTATTGCGGTGTTGCAGGAAAGCTGACTGCTGCGCAGTCAATCGCGGGCAAGCCCGCTCCCACAGTGTCCGGGTCGTTCACAAAATGTGTGGACACCTCTGAACCTGTGGGAGCGGGCTTGCCCGCGATGAGGCCATCACTGACGAAACAGATCAGCCCGCCAGGCCAACAAACATGTCCTGCACGTCATCATGGTTGTCGAGGCCTTCGAGGAACGCTTCAACTTCAGCCATCTGCTCGTCACTCAAGCCGCTGACCGGGTTCTTCGGCTGGTAGCCGAGCTTGGCCGACAGCACGGTGAAACCCTGCTCTGGCAACGCTTTCTGCACCGAATCCAGGTCGGTAGGGTCGGTCAGGAACAGCGTTGCGCCGTCTTCGCCCGGCTCGAAATCCTGAGCACCGGCTTCGATCGCGGCCATTTCCGGATCGGCGTCCGGGGTGTCCGGCGAGGCTTCGATCATGCCGACGTGGTTGAAGTCCCAGGCCACGGAGCCGGAAGCCCCCAGTTGGCCTTTACGGAACGCCACGCGGATTTCGGCGACGGTACGGTTGATGTTGTCGGTCACGCACTCGACGATCAGCGGCACCTGGTGCGGGGCGAACCCTTCGTAGGTCACACGATGGTATTGCACGGTTTCACCGAGCAGACCGGCGCCTTTCTTGATCGCGCGATCGAGGGTTTCTTTTGGCATCGAGGCTTTCTTGGCCTGTTCGACCACCAGACGCAGGTGTGCGTTGGTGGCGGTATCGGCACCGTTGCGGGCAGCGATGGTGATTTCCTTCACCAGTTTGCCGAAGATCTTGCCCTTGGCGTTGGATGCCGCTTCTTTGTGTTTAACCTTCCACTGTGCGCCCATTACTCACTCTCTTGATCTGTGGCGCCGAGACATCTATTGGCCGACGCGTGGCGCCAAGTTTATACGGCCTAAAGTCGGCAATCGACCAAAAAAACGCAATGTGGAATCGACATCTTCACCAGAGCTTGTAGGGGAATTCTGAAAAACGCCTTTGACATGACCATTCAACGCTGCGGTTTCGTACCCTCTCAGGCCCGTATTGCCTGACAGAGCCCGTTCGAATGCTCAATGACAAGGAAAGTCCTTTTACCCTGACCCTGAACGACAGCGGTCTGTGCCTGCCAGTGGTGCGCTTTCACGGCGAGGAAGCGCTCAACCAGCCCTACCGTTTCGATATCGAACTGATCGGTTTGGCCCCCGCCGTGGCGCCGGGCACATTCCTGCACCAACGGGCCTTTCTGCGTCTGGACGACCATCATGGAATCCACGGCGTGATCGACAGTGCCAGTTGCGAACATCGCGGTACGCACCGGATCGGCTATCGCGTGACGGTCGTGCCGCGCTTGCACAGGCTGGCTCAGCCGAGCAAACGGCGAGTGTTCGTGCAACAGAGTGTGCCGCAGATTCTCCAGCAGTTGCTCACGGAAAACGCCCTGCCCGCTGACGGCTACCGGATTGAAATGACTGTCGGCCGCTACCCGATCCGGCCTTTTTGCATCCAGTACGAAGAAAGCGATCTGGCGCTGCTGCACAGGCTTTGCGAGGAGGAAGGCATTCACTACCACTTCGAACACCGGATGGACGGACACGTTGTCGTGTTTGCCGATGACAGCCTCAGTCTGCCGCAAAAGCCGGTACTGGTTCCGTTCAAGGCCTGTGAGCAAACGCCTTCACCCTGCATCGCTTCGCTGTACCAGCATCATCACGCCGCGCCCGTCGCCACGCTGCATGCCGTGCGTAACCGAGGGCAGCGGGCGATCAGCGACGAGGCCGCCAACCACATCACGGCAAATCCCTTGCCGCAGGCATCTTCCCTCGAACAACGACACCACGAACAACGCAGCCGTCGACATCTGGAACGGCAACGCTGCCAGCATCGCACGATCAATGGCCGCAGCGACCGGATCGGCTTGCTCAGTGGACAACTGCTGCAAGTGTCGGCGCATCCGATCAGCCACTTCAACGAACAATGGCGGCTCACCTCGATACGTCATCACGGGCAACATCCGTCGATTCTTGACCCGACCCCACCCCTGCACCGCTACGAAAACGATTTTACCGCCCAGCCCTGGTCAAGCGATTTTCGCCCGGCGCTCAACCAACCGCGTCCAGGCATTGCCGGTTATCACCTGGCGCTGGTGCTGGGACCTGCCGGGCAACCGGCGCAGCTCGATGAACAGGGTCGGGTCGCCGTCAGGCTGTGGCCCTCGGAACATCTGCAAACCCTTGATGACGAGGCGATCTGGCTGCCCATCGCCATGACTCGCGCCAATGGCCGAGTGGCACGGGAGGAACTGCCCTGCGCCGGCAGCGAAGTGTGGGTGAGTTTCCTTGACAGCGACCCCGACCGGCCGATTCTGTGTCTGGGCAACTCACGCAAGCCCACACCTCGCGAACCACCCGCACGTGACAGCCTATTACTCGACTGGCTACTCGACAGCGGCGCACGCTGATCCCTTTGTAAGAGTTGCCGCAGGCTGCGATCTTTTGATTTTGATCTTAAAAACAAGATCGAAAGATCGCAGCCTGCGGCAGCTCCTACATCAACACGCCGTGCTTCAGGCTTTGTCAGCCTTGCCCGCCGCCGCAGCGAATTTCGCCAGGCGCACATCCAGATGCCGAGGACGCCGCCCGTGATCCTCGGCGCGTTCCTTGCGGCGGATGGCGTTGCGCACCATCAACGAACCGAGGTAGCGGATTGGCTCCGGCGGGAAATAACCCAGCGGCCCGTTGACCAGCGGCGAACGGGTCCACGGGTTGTCCAGGCCCTGCACCAACGAAGCAAGAATCTGCCCGCCCATGTGGCACGGGCCGACGCCGCTGCCGGAATAGCCGAAGCCGTAAAACACATTGCCGGCGCTGCTCATCTGGCCGAAGAACGGCAAACCGGTGACCGAGCGATCCGACGGGCCGTTCCAGGTGGCATCGACTTTGACATCGGCAAACGCCGGGAAGAAGTCGGCGAGGCTATTTTTCAGCAGGCCGGCATAAGGCGATGGCTGATCGAAGACCGGCAGCATTCGTCCGCCAAACGCGAAGGTGTTACCACCCTTGCCGAGCATGATTCGGCCGTCCGGGGTGTTGTGGTAGTAGTGCACGAAAATCCGCGAATCGAGCACAGTGACCCCGCTGGTCAGGCCGATCTGCTGTAACAGATCCGGGCGCGGCTCGGTGATCAGCATGTCGCTGGAAACAATCGCCACGCTGCGTTCGAACTGTGGAAAGGCACGGGCCATCCACGCATTCATCGCCAGCACTACGCGATCGGCAACAATACTGCCGTTCGGTGTTTGCAGGCGCGCCGGGCGCCCTTCTTCCAGCCCGGTCATCGCCGTGCTTTCGTAAATATTCACACCCAACTGCAACGCCACCCGACGCAAGCCCCGCACCAGTTTGCCCGGTTGCACACTGGCCGCTGCCGGCGAGAACCAGCCTTCCAGATGCTTGCTCGAACCGGCCATGCGCTGCACATCGGCCAGCGGGCGCTGGGTGAACGAGTTGATGCCGTTGCGCTCCAGTGCGGCAATCACCGCGTCGGTCGAACCGACTTGCGCGCGGTTGGTCGCGGTGTACAGCGTGCCGTCGAGGCGGTAGTCGGCATCGACGCCGTACTGCTCACAAAACTCACCGATCGCATGGATGCTGCGTTCCGATTCCTTGACCAGACGCACCGCTTCTTCGACGCCAAACAGGCGCTCAAGGGTGAAATATTTCGCCGACCACGACAGCGCACATCCGCCATTACGCCCACTGGCGCCGGCGCCGCAGATGTCCGCTTCGATCAGCAAGACATCAAGTTCGGGGTTTTGTTGCTTGAGCATGATCGCCGTCCACAACCCGGTATACCCGCCGCCGACGATGCACACATCGGCGCGGACTTCGCCTTGCAACGGCGGGCAGGTTTGCGAGGTGTCGGCCTGCAAGGCCTGCTCCAGCCAAAACGGTCTCATGGGGTTTCTCCAAGTCAGATGGCCACGACCCAGCCTGCCGCGAGCGTCGCAGCAGGCCACGAGGCAAGGGTTTCAGGAACGCAGGGGTTTGATCGTCAGCGGGCAATTGGGGATAGAGGCGCGCGGTTCCATCACGCCAACCGGGCGGCTGTTCCAGTGCGGAATCAGCACCAGCGCCGAGAACAGCGCGCAACCGGCGAAGACGATAAACACCGTCACCGAGTCGAAGTAACCCGGCAGCAAACCGCCGAGCACCGCGCCAACCGAGCCGCAGCCGTTGACGAAACCGGCCGCCGTGGCGCCGGCCTTGGCTTTGCCGAAGTCGATCGCGGCGGCACCGCTGATCATCGAGTCCGGCCCATACAAAGTCAGGCCCATGACGAACAGCAGCGCGACCACCAGCAACACACTGCCGGTGTGCAACGCGGCCATAAACAGCGCCAGCGTCACGGTCAACGCCAACAGGCTCAACACGCAGGCCGGCATCCGACGGGCGCCGAAGAGTTTGTCCGAAGCCAGACCGATGAGGATCGGCCCGAGCAACCCGGCCAGTTCGAATGAGGTGGGAATGATCGCCGCGCCGACCTTGCCGACACTGGGCATCTGTTCAAAGACAATCACCGGGCCCCACAACAGAATCGCGTAACGCGCCGGTTTCAACATGAAATACGCCAGGCCCAATACCAGCACCGTGCGGTTACGCAGGATTTCCTTCAAGGGCTCCCAGACGCTGAGTTTGCTGTTGGCTTCGGTTTCTTCCGCCGTCAGTTCAGGCTCCGGCTCGACCGCCGGCAAGCCGACGTCTTCCGGCTTGTTGCGCTGGAAGATAAAGAACAACACCGCCACGACGGCAACCACCACCGCACTGGAAATGAACGCCGCGTGCCAGGTGCCCATCAACGTATACGCCCACCAGCCGGCGAACGGCGACGCTACCAGACCACCAAACGCGTAGCAGGAACTCCATAATCCGAGCACTCGCCCGCGTTGTTGGGAAGGGAAAAAACTGCCGAGGTTTTTGCACAGCCCCGACCATCCAGTGGACTGCGCCAACCCCTGTATCAACATGCAGGTGGCGAAGATCGGCAACGTCGCGTAACTGCCCATCACCAGCGCCGCTGCGGCGGAAATCAGCAAGCCGCCGAGCACCACGACCCGTGGGCCAAAGCGGTCAGCGAGCATGCCCCAAGTGAACTGGCCGAGGGCATAAGCCGCCAGATAAATCGCATCGAGGTTGGCCATGGCCATCTTGTCGAGCATGAAGGTAGGGTCTTCGGCGATGCCCAGTTTGGCCACCGAAAACGCTTTGCGGGTGAAATAGAAAGCGGCGTACGCAAGCCAGGTAATCGCGAAAATCTGCACGCGCCAACGCGCAATGGTGCCGATGTGCTTGTTCATGGTGGTTCTGACCTCAGGGTGTGAGTGTGCCGGCAGAATCGTTAAGAAAAACGCCTGTGTTTTTATTGTTGAGCACTGCGATATCACCCCGTCCCTGTGGCGATATCGGTCAGATGAGTCCTGTTGTTGCACGCACAGGCTCATGGCTACCGTGCGGCCCGAGCGGGCAGTCAGCGATGGCGTGAGCCGATCAAAGCAATTACTGTTTAATAAATAAAATCGATTTATCGTATTTCACACATAAGCTCAGCTTGTTACTGACTAAGCGATCAGGTGACTTCATGTCGGTGTCCCACGCCCAACTCAAAGCCTTCCACGCCGTGGCCGTGCATGGAAGCTTCACCAAAGCCGCCGAGCGCCTTTTTCTCACGCAACCGGCGATATCCGACCAAGTGCGCAAACTCGAAGAGCGTTTCGGCGTTTTGCTGTTTCACCGCAATAAACGTTCCGTACGCCTGACTGACTTGGGCGAACGCTTGCTGGCGATCACCCAGCGCCTGTTTGTGATTGAAGCCGAAGCACAGGAACTGTTGCAGGAATCCCAGGCCTTGCAGACCGGCAGCCTGATTCTGGCAGTGGATGCGCCGGTCCACGTGCTGCCGCAGATCGCGCGCTTCTGTGAGCGCTATCCGGGAATCAGCGTGAAGATCGAGACCGGCAACACCGATGAATCGTTATTTCGCCTGTTCAACTATCAGGCCGATCTGGCGTTGCTTGGCCGCGATGTCAGTGATGAACGCTTGCTGTGTGTGCCGCTGCGCAATGATCCGATGGTCGCGTTCGTGTCGCGCCATCATCCGTGGGCCGAGCGTGAATCGATCTGCCTGGCAGACCTGGATGACACGCCGCTGGTGTTGCGTGAACACGGTTCGGTAACGCGGCAGACGCTGGAAGAGGAAATGGCCCGGGCCGGATTTCGCATTCGTCCGGCGATTCAGGTCGAGGGCCGGGAAGCGGCGCGTGAGGCGGTGGTGGTCGGGATTGGCGTTGGCGTGGTGTCGGCCGCGGAATTTGGCGCCGATTCGCGGGTGTGTGCGTTGCCGATTGTCGACTGCACCCGACGGTTGACGGAGACGCTGGTGTGTTTGCGCGAGCAAAGCAATCGACGGGTGGTGGCGACCTTCCTCGATATGGTCCGCGACAGCCTCCCCGGTTCCTGATCGTTCCCACGCTCTGCGTGGAAACGCCTCAACGGACGCTCCGCGTTCGGCTTTGGATGGGACGCAGAGCGTCCCAGGCTGCATTCCCACGCAGAGCGTGGGAACGATCACGGGGCGGTTGGCGCCAGGCCAAAGAACGCCTGAATCAAGCGCAACTCCCGTCGCCGCTCCATGCAGCCGATCATGTGCCGATTGACCAGCCCTGCCCCGACAATCGGAATCGCCACCACCCGCGGATCATGGCTGACCTCCACCGATGACACCACGCCAACGCCCAACTCGGCCGCCACCGCTTCGGTCACCGCCTCACGGCTGTCCAGTTCCAGCAACACGCGAGGATGGATCGACGCCTGCGCACAGGCCTCATCAAATGTACGCCGGGTGATCGAACTCGGTTCGCGCAGCACCATGATCACCTGATCCAGATCCTTGAGTTTCACTTCCCCGGCGCGCATCGCCCACGGGTGCCCTGCCGGCACCAACGCGCAAATCCGTGATTCGCTCAATGCCTGCAGGTGCAGGCCTTTGCGCGGCTCCACTTCGGTCAACACCGCCACATCGGCGTGTTCCGACAACAATGCAGCGAGGGTTTCCTGGGCATTGCCCAAGCGCAGGTTCACCGTAATTCCCGGGTACCGCGCGCGCAGGCTCGCCAACATTGGCATGACCATATGCGGCCCGTCCGCCGCCACTTCCAGTCGCCCGGTGAGTAATTGCCGGTTGGCCTCGAGCATCGTCTGCGCCTCTTCCGCCAGGCCGAACATCGCGCGGGTGATCGCCGCGAGTTTGGTGCCCTCCTCGGTCAGTTCCACCCGTCGCGCGGTGCGCCGCAACAGGGTGATCTGGTAGTGCTCTTCCAGCGCCTTGATGTGCCCGGTAACCGCCGGCTGACTGATGAACAAGCGCGCGGCGGCACGGGTGAAGCTGCCTTCGCGGGCCACGGCGTCGAAGGCGCGGAGCTGGAACAGGTTCATGGATAACTCTCACTGATGGCTGGCATAACAACAAACAATTTGATTGATGCAACGGCGAATTGCAACGTATGCCCCGTAGCTTCATCCCACAGCGCTATCCGAGGACACACGAATGAGTATTGCCGAACCCATCCTGCTCACTCCCGGCCCGTTGACCACTTCGGCCCGCACCCGCCAGGCGATGATGGTCGACTGGGGGTCATGGGATGACCGCTTCAATCAACTGACTGCCAGCCTTTGCGAACAACTGCTGGCGATCCTCAACGGCGCCGCCACTCACCACTGCGTACCCTTACAGGGCAGCGGCACCTTCGCCGTCGAAGCAGCGATCGGCACATTGGTGCCGCGTGACGGCAAAGTCCTGGTGCTGATCAACGGCGCCTACGGCAAGCGTCTGGCGAAGATTTGCGAAGTGCTCGGCCGCTCGTTCAGCACCTTCGAAACCGCTGAAGATGAACCGACCACCGCCGCCGACGTCGACCGCTTGCTGCGCGCCGACAGCAATATTACCCACGTCGCCCTGATCCACTGCGAAACCAGCACCGGGATTCTCAATCCGCTGCCGGAGATTGCCCAGGTCGTTGAGCAACACGGCAAACGCCTGATCATCGACGCCATGAGTTCCTTTGGCGCTCTGCCGGTGGACGCGCAGAAAGTGCCGTTCGACGCGCTGATCGCCGCTTCCGGCAAATGCCTGGAAGGCGTGCCGGGGATGGGTTTTGTCTTCGCTCGCAAAGAGTCTTTGGCCGCAGCCGCTGGCAATTCGCACTCGCTGGCGATGGACCTGTACGACCAGCACGCTTACATGATGAAAACCGGTCAATGGCGCTTCACCCCGCCGACCCACGTGGTCGCGGCGCTGCATGAAGCGCTGCTGCAATACAACGAAGAAGGTGGCCTGCCGGCACGCCATGCGCGTTATGCCGCCAACTGCCAGGCGCTGATGGACGAGATGGGCAAACTCGGTTTGCGCAGCTTCCTGCCGGCGGCAATTCAGGCGCCGATCATTGCTACGTTCCATGCGCCGCAAGATCCGCGCTACCAGTTCAAGGATTTCTACGAACGCGTGAAGGCCAAGGGTTACATCCTTTATCCGGGCAAATTGACTCAGGTCGAGACCTTCCGCGTCGGCTGCATCGGTCACGTCAGTCCGGGCGAAATGCGCCAGGCCGTTGCAGCGATCGGCGAAGTGCTGCGCGAGATGGAAGTGTTAGAAATCTAACCCACACCAAAAATCCCCCTGTAGGAGTGAGCCTGCTCGCGATGAGGCCGTGCCAGTCGACGAAGATGTTGAATGATCAACCGCTATCGCGAGCAGGCTCACTCCTACATTTGAATTGCATTGCCAACTCAGGAATTTGATCAACATGAACTACGTCAACCCAAACAAGCTGCAAGCCGCGATCCTCGACTGGGCCGGCACCGTGGTCGATTTCGGCTCGTTCGCGCCGACGCAGATCTTCGTCGAAGCCTTCGCCGAGTTCGACGTGCAGGTCTCCATCGAAGAAGCGCGTGGCCCGATGGGCATGGGCAAGTGGGACCACATCCGCACCCTCTGCGATCAGCCGCAAGTGGCCGAGCGTTATCGCAAGGCGTTCGGCCGCACGCCGACCGACGATGACGTCACCGCCATCTACAACCGCTTCATGCCGCTGCAGATCGAGAAGATCGCCGAACACTCGGCGCTGATTCCCGGCGCACTGGAAACCATCGCCAATCTGCGTCAGCAAGGCATCAAGATCGGCTCCTGTTCCGGCTACCCGAAGCAGGTGATGGACAAGGTCGTCGAGCTGGCCGCCACCAACGGCTACGTCGCCGACCACGTGGTTGCCACCGACGAAGTGCCAAATGGCCGTCCGTGGCCGGCTCAGGCGCTGGCCAACGTGATCGCGCTGGGCATCGACGATGTCGCAGCGTGCGTGAAGATCGACGACACCGTGCCGGGCATTCTCGAAGGCCGCCGCGCCGGAATGTGGACCGTGGCGCTGATCTGCTCAGGCAACGCGTTGGGTCTGGACTACGAAGGGTTCCGTGCCTTGGGCAGCGATGAACTGGCCAGCGAGCGCAAACGCATTCACGCGCTGTTCGAAGGCTCGCGCCCGCATTACATGATCGACACCATTACCGATTTGCCGGAAGTCATCGCCGACATCAACAAGCGTCTGGCCAACGGTGAAATGCCGCAATCGAGCTGATCCCTGCCGCTTGCTGCAAAGAAAAACGCCAGTGTCTGCACGACGCTGGCGTTTTTTATTGGCAAGCCCTGACTCAGAGCATTGAAAGTCCGATCAGCCTCAGGCAAATCCGCCAAAGCGGATTACAGTTAAAGCATGCCGTCGGCCAAGAACGGCAGGTTTGAACCCTGATCTGTGAGGAAACACCGTATGCCGTGGACAAGTTCCGAATCCCGCTACAGCACCGTCTCGGTCCTGTTGCACTGGCTGATGCTGGTCCTGTTGGTGCTGGTGTACGCCAGCATGGAGTTGCGCGGTCTGTTTCCCAAAGGCAGTGGCGGGCGCACGCTGATCCGCGAAGTGCATTACATGCTCGGCCTGACCGTGTTTGTGCTGGTGTGGTTTCGCCTGCTCGCGCGCAGCATTGGTCCGGCGCCAAAAATCTTCCCCGCCTCACCGCAATGGCAAACCGTGCTGGCGCGGCTGATGCACTGGGCGTTGTACCTGTTCATGATCAGCATGCCGATCCTGGGCTGGCTGATCACCAGCGCCGAAGGACATCAGGTGATGTTCTATGGTTTTGACCTGCCGCTGTTGGTCGCGGAAAACAAAGATTTCGCCAAGCAGGTTGAGGGCTGGCATGTGCTGATTGCCACGATCGGCTACTGGTTGATCGGCCTGCATGCACTGGCGGGGATTTATCACCACTATGTGGTGGGCGATAACACGCTGCTGCGGATGATGCCCAAGCGCGGCTGAATATCAGCGGCTGGCGCTAAACCCACGCCGGCCCTGCAAGCCTCCGGTGTGGATGAAGATCAGCCGCGTGCCGGGCGCGAACCTGCCTGCCTCGACCTGTTGCTTGAGTGCCAGCAACGCCTTGCCGGTGTACAACGGCTCCAGTGGGACGCCGCTGGCCTGCTGGGTCTGGTCAATGAACGCGAGCAGCAGCGGATCAACCTTGGCAAAACCGCCACGGCTGGCATCGATCAACTCATAGTCGGCAGTGGCCAGTCCAGCTGACCGCATAATCGACTCGACCTGCGGCGCCACGCCGTGATCCTCAGGGACTGCCAACGCGCCATAGACTCGGTGCGCACCCGCCTCGGCGAGGACCAGTCCGGCGAGTGTCGTCCCGGTGCCGCAGGCCAGCCACCAACCGTGATAGTCGCTCCAGCCCAGCGTAGGCAATTGCGCTTGCGCCTGTTCCTTGATGGCTGCACAACCGAGCGCCCCTGCAAGTCCACCTCCACCCTCGGGAACCGCTTGCAGATTGGGGTATTGCTCGTGCCAGGGTTGCCAGAATCCCGGCTCGTTGCGCGCGCGATAACCGTCATAACCCAACCAATGCAATTGCATGCCGCACGCCTGCAGATCCAGCACCGTGGGAGTTTCCTGCGCATGCCCGCGCAACAGCCCCACGGTTTTGAACCCGAGCCGTTGCCCCGCCGCTGCCAACGCGTGCAGATGATTGGAATGCGCACCACCGAGACTGATGATGCCCTCGGCACCCATACGGTCGGCGGCTTTGAGGTGTTCGACGAGTTTGAACCATTTGTTGCCGCTGATCAGCGGGTCGATCTGGTCGAGGCGCAGGATGGCCATTTCAATGCCGGCGGTTGCGAGCCAGTCGAGGTGAAGGTGTTCGAGAGGGGCTTGGGGTAGCCAATCGGTGGGAGGCAAAAGCATGGGCGACGATTCGATCTGGACAGAGCCAGCATTCTAGTCGCTCACAAGCCGCCATCGCGAGCAGGCTCACTGTATGTGTAAATGACACAAAACCTGTGGGAGCGAGCCTGCTCGCGAAGGCGTCGTATCAATCGACATTTGCATCGGTTGACACACCGTTTTCGCGAGCAGGCTCGCTCCCACAGGTTCAGCGGTGGAGCTTAAAGTTCAGCAGCGAGGCGCGAGCCTTGGTTGATCGCGCGTTTGGCATCCAGCTCAGCCGCGACATCCGCACCGCCGATCAGGTGCACGTTCTGCCCCGCTTCCACCAGACCGTCATGCAATTCACGCAGCGGATCCTGCCCCGCGCAAATCACGATGTTGTCCACCGCCAGCACTTGCGGCTCGCCGGTTTCACCGATGCGGATATGCAGGCCTTGGTCATCGATGCTCAGGTATTCAACGCTGTTGAGCATTTGCACCTGCTTGTTCTTCAGACCGGTACGGTGAATCCAGCCAGTGGTTTTACCCAGACCATCACCGACCTTGGTTTTCTTGCGCTGCAACAGAAACACTTCGCGGGCCGGCGCGTGCGGTGCGGCTTTGATCCCGGCCACACCCCCACGGGCCTCCAGTTGCGTATCGATGCCCCACTCTTTCCAGAACGCGGCGCGATCCTGGCTGGTGGCCACGCCTTGGTGAACGAGGAATTCCGAGACGTCGAAACCGATACCACCGGCGCCAATCACCGCTACGCGTTTACCGACCGGCTTGCGCTCAAGGATCACGTCCAGGTAGCTCAGCACCTTGGCATTCTCGACACCCGGAATTGCCGGCACGCGCGGTGCAATGCCAGTGGCGAGGATGATCTCGTCGTAACCGCCTTCCACCAGTTTCGCGACATCGACGCGGGTGTTCAGGCACACCTCGACATTCGTGGTCTGCAACTTGCGTTTGAAGTAGCGCAGGGTTTCGAAGAATTCTTCCTTGCCCGGCACGCGTTTGGCGATGTTGAACTGACCGCCGATTTCGCTGGCCGAATCGAACAACGTCACCTGATGGCCACGCTCAGCCGCCACGGTCGCGGCGGACAAACCGGCAGGGCCGGCGCCAACCACAGCGATTTTCTTGATCTGCTGCACCGGCAGATAATTGAGTTCGGTTTCGTGGCAGGCACGCGGGTTGACCAGGCAACTGGTCAGCTTGCCGCCGAAGGTGTGATCGAGGCACGCCTGATTGCAACCGATGCAGGTGTTGATTTCGTCAGCGCGGCCTTCAGCGGCCTTGTTGACGAAGTCCGGATCGGCGAGGAACGGCCGCGCCATCGAGACCATATCGGCATCGCCTTCAGCCAGAATCTGCTCGGCGATTTCCGGGGTGTTGATGCGGTTGGTGGTGATCAGCGGAATCTTCACCGAACCGCGCAGCTTGGCCGTGACCTTGCTGAATGCCGCACGCGGCACTTTGGTGGCGATGGTCGGGATCCGCGCTTCGTGCCAGCCGATGCCGGTGTTGATGATGGTTGCGCCGGCCTGCTCGATGGCTTTGGCCAGGGTGACGATCTCGTCCCAGGTGCTGCCGCCCTCGACCAGGTCGAGCATCGACAGACGGAAAATGATGATGAAGTTCGGGCCGACCGCTTCACGCACGCGACGAACGATTTCCACCGGCAGGCGCATACGGTTTTCGTAGCTGCCGCCCCAGCGGTCGGTGCGGTGGTTGGTGTGCGCGGCGAGGAACTGGTTAATGAAATAACCTTCCGAGCCCATGATCTCGACGCCGTCGTATTCGGCGGTCTGCGCCAATACCGAACAGGTGACGAAATCGCTGATCTGCTTCTCGATGCCTTCCTCGTCCAGCTCTTTGGGCTTGAACGGGTTGATTGGTGCCTGAATCGCGCTCGGCGCGACTTGTTTCGGGCTGTAGGCATAACGCCCGGCGTGGAGGATCTGCATGCAGATCTTGCCGCCCGCGTCGTGCACCGCGCGGGTGACGATGCGGTGCTTGAGCGCTTCTTCCTCGGTGGTCAGCTTGGCCGCCCCGGAGTACACGCCGCCCTCGTCGTTCGGGCCGATACCGCCAGTGACCATCAGGCCAACGCCGCCACGGGCACGTTCGGCGAAGTACGCCGCCATGCGCTCGAAACCGCCCGGTTTTTCTTCCAAACCGGTGTGCATCGAACCCATCAAGGTGCGGTTGCGCAGCGTGGTGAATCCCAGGTCCAGCGGGGCCAACAGGTGCGGGTAATGAGCGGCGGTCATCGGTAACTCCACAACGAGCGATCACGGAAAAGTTGCGGGCGCTCTGCGGCTCCCGTCAGTCATGTTCGACAGACTAAGAGGCGCATCGCTGTCACTCAATGACCGTAACTGACAACTTATTGATCCAAATGCGCAGCACCCCTTGGCAATCAGGTCCATGGGCCCTACCCTAGTCGCCATACCCTGTACCCGGTAGCTGTTGGTTTTCATGCGCAAACTTTTGTACCTGTTCTTCTCCATGGCCCTCGTCGCCGCCCTGACCACCTACGCCATGTGGGCGGCGGACCGGCCGGCGGGCCATTACCTGTCGGACTTACGCATTAAAGTGGCGGTCGATCAGGGCATCCCCGCCGATCGTGGCAATCTGCTGGGCATCCAGCCCGAGCTGTTTCCCACCGATTATCAAAACCCCGAGCGCTTGCACCGCAAACTCGCAGCCTATCTGCAGCAAGCCCAGGATCAAGGCCTGCTGAACGACAAAACCGTCGTGGTGTTGCCGGAGAACGTCGGCACCTGGCTGCTGCTCAGCGGCGAGAAAGACGAGCTGTATCAGGCCCCGACCCTCGCCGAGGCGATGAACTGGCTGGCGGCGAGCAATCCCTTGCTGTTCGCCCGCGCCTGGCTCAGCGCCAACGGCAGCGACCGCCTCAACGACGCGTACCTGCGGATGAAAGCCAAGGCGATGGCCAAGGATTACCAGGCGCTGTTCGGTGGTCTGGCCAAAGAATTTCACGTGACCCTGGTGGCCGGCTCGATCGTATTACCGGAACCCAGCGTTCGCGATGGCCAGCTCAAACCCGGTAGCGGTGCCCTGTTCAACAGCAGCGTGGTGTTCGGCCGCGATGGCGTGCCGCTGGGCCAGCCGCAACGGCAGATGCACCCGGTATTCGATCAGCGCGAAGTGCTCGAAAGCGCAGACAAACACGCGCTCAACGTGGTCGACACCCCGGCCGGACGCCTTGGCGTATTGATTGGCAGCGACAGTTGGTACCCCGACAATTACCGCAAACTCGACGAGCAAAACGCACAATTGATCGCGGTACCGGCGCAGGTATTCGGTCAAGGTGCGTGGAATCAGCCATGGCGCGGTTACAAAGGTTCAAGCACACCGGGGTCGGTCAGCCTCAAACCCGGTGAAGTCACCGAAGGACAAGCCTGGCATCGGCTGACACTGACCGCACAACCACCGAGCAGTCGAGCGATTGCCGGCATCAGTGTGTTCCTGCGCGGGCAGTTCTGGGACAAGGCCAGTGCCGGTCAGAGTTTCCTCAGCAGCAACGGTCAGCAGTTCGCCGATGGCGATGCCCGTGGCGCGCGTTTGTTGAACATCTGGTTGTAAGCCATGAAGCCCCTGCCGATGCGCCTCGGGGACCTGTCGGTGGGCTTCGTTCACAGCCTCGCCGACGCCGTGCGCAGTCATGGGGCGGATCCGCAGCCGTTGCTGGAGCAATATGGTCTGGACGCCGCGCGACTGGCCGAGGCCGGGGCGCGTTTGTCGATTCCGCGCTATATGCGCCTGGGCCACGCGGCGATTCAGTTGACCGGTGACCCGGCGCTGGGCTTGCGCATGGGTCAGCTCAGTCGCCTGAGTCAGGCCGGGCTGGCCGGCGTCACCGCCGCACAAGCGCCGACCGTGCGAGAAGCCGCGCGCTGCCTGATCCGTTTCGAGGCGTTGTACGGTTCCAACTATCGCGGTCAGTCCAGTTTCCACGAAGATGCCCATGGCGCGTGGCTGCGTTTCTATTCGATCAGCCCGTACAACGCCTATAACCGTTTTGTCGTGGACTCGATCATTGCCGGATGGCTGCATCAGCTCTCCAGTGTCAGCCGCGAACCGCTGCGCGCCGAACGCATTGAAATCGAATTCGATGAGCCGGATTACCGCGAGGCGTACGACTTGCTGGGGGATTGCCCGATCCAGTTCAGCGCCGAGGGCAATCAACTGCGCCTGAGCCTGAACAGCCTCGCACAGCGCAATCCCGAGCATTGCCCGAGTACCTGGCGGCATCTGCTGCAATTGTGTGAACGTGAGCTGGAGCAATTGACTCGCACCCGCAGCCTGCGCGAACGCATCACTCAACTGTTGGGGCCGTTGCTCAATGGTGGCCGGGAACCCGACCTGGAAGAAGTGGCGGCACGCCTGAAGTTGCCGACCTGGACGTTGCGGCGCAAACTGGCCGAGGAAGGTACGCAGTTTCGCGCAATCCTCAATGACACTCGCCGGGACCTGGCGATGACTTACATCCGCGATACCGAACTGGCATTCGGTGAAATCGCTTACCTGCTGGGTTTTGCTTCAGCCGAGGCGTTCCAGCGCGCCTTCAAACGCTGGAGCAGTCAGACGCCCGGCGAATTCCGCCGCAGTCACCGCAAGACGGCATAAACGCAGCTGCAAGTTAAAGCTCGGTGGCGTCTTCGGCTGGCTCGGGTGGGTCCAGTTCAAAGGCCTGGTATTCGAGCAGCTCTTCTTGATATTCATCCATCGTGTAATCCCCTGCTGCTCTTTTGAATGGGCCTGAGCAAATGCCCAGTGCCTCGAGCTTAACGTGCTCGTATGAAGGAAAAGTGAAACCCGGCCTTCATGAATAAAACGTAGCAGGTGGTCAGGAATTTATCGCAGGATTTTTGTCAGGGGAATGTAACTAGATTTTAAGTGCACCAAAAACCACTGTGGGAGCGAGCCTGCTCGCGAAGGCCTCGGCCCCTTCAGCACATAGGTGACTGAAGGTCCGTCTTCGCGAGCAGGCTCGCTCCCACAGGGTGTGCGGTGAGGCTGGATTATTGGCCGGACGCAGGCATCGCCGGAATCGGCTCGGATGGCGGCGGGATATCCGGGTTGGCCGGTGGCGTGATGGTTTCGGTCGCCGGTGCCGGTTCTGCACTCGGCGCCGGAGTGATCGGCGCGGCCTCTGCCGGTGGCGCAACCGGTTCAGACGTCACGGGTGCGGTCTCGGCAGGTGCGGGAGCGGGCTCCGCTGCAGGCGCAGGGGTTGCGGCGGGCGCAGGCGTTGGAGTCGGCACTGGCGTTGGCGCCAGCGCTGCCGGAGCAGCCTTCGCCTCAGGTACACCCAGGTCAGCCTTCGGCTTCTCTTCAATGTGCGCAGCTTTCTTTGCTTCCGCCGGCAGGAACAATTCCACCAACGTAAAGAATCGCTCGTAAAACTTCTGCGACGTCACCGTTTCGCTGGCGACTTTGACCATCGAATCGTCGGACGAGCCGATCGGCATCGACACCGAGCCCAACACCCCCACGCCGAGGCTGGCCGAGTTGTTGGTCTTCTTCAGCGCGTAGCGATCCTGCAGGGCGTTGGCAAACATCGTCGCATGGTGCCCGGCACTGCCGTCATCGGCACAGACCACGTTGAAGCTGATCTCCATGTGGGTGTCGCCGGTTTGCTGGAAGCTCTTGTGGCCACTGACCAGTTTCGGGTCACTGCTGGTGATGATGTAGCCCTGGCTGAGCAATGCACGGCGCGCCGCTTCGCAGCTGACCGCGTCGGTCACCGGGTAATTGCGCGAAAACGTACCGGAGTCATCGAAGTTCTCATGCTCATACATCGGCTTGTCTTTCGAACAGCCGGCAACAGCGGTCAACAACAGCGCCAACCCGACAACACGCATGGGAGTGGAAATCAACATTGAACATCCTGAGAGAAAACAGTCCGGGGCGTATTGTGCAACAGATCACGCCCCGGCGGCGCATGGATTAGTGTCTTAAAGCAGTTACAACTCTATCGACCTTCAGTTGCGGGAAAAAGTCGCAATGCCAGATGATCGATGAACACGCGCAACTTTGCCGTGGCGTGGCGACTGGATGGCCATAGGACCCAGAACTGTCCGGTGTGTTCCAGATGCGTATCAAGCACGCGACGCAAACGGCCTTGAGCCTCGGCCTCCCGGGTCATGAAATCCGGCAGACAGGCAATGCCCATGCCGGCCAGCGCCGCGTGGCTCACCGCCTCAATCGACGTGCTGACCAACCGTGTCGGCAACGTCGCCTCTGCGGCGCCTTCCACGCGGATCAGCGGCCAGGTTTCCAGTTTGCCAGTGGCATGAAACGTATGCCGAAGGCACGCGTGAGCCGCTAGATCGCCGGGCTTTTGCGGCTCCCCGCGCTGCTCCAGATACGCCGGACTGGCCACTAGCACCATATGAAACTCGCCCAACGCTCGCGCCATCAGTCGGGAGTCTCGTGGTTTGCCGGTGCGGATCACCGCGTCGAAGCCTTCTTCAACCACATCGACCATGCGATCAGTCAAGTCCAGATCCAGTTCAATCTGCGGGTACAACGCCATGAACTCGTTCATCACCGGCATCACTAGGCCATGCACCTGCGGCAGGCTGATGCGTAACTTGCCGTGGGGTTTGGCAGCGGCGTCACACAACTCAAACTCCGCCGCCTCGACTTCCGCGAGAATCTTGCGACACCGCTCAAGAAACAGCGCACCTTCACTGGTCAGCGTGACGCTGCGGGTGGTGCGTTGAAACAGCCGCACACCCAGTCGCGCTTCCAGTCGCGCAATACTTTTGCCCACCGCCGACGATGACACCCCTTGCAGCCGACCAGCTTCGGTAAAACTGCGGGTCTCGGCGACCTGAACAAACACCGAAATACCGCCCAGGCTATCCATACCAATCTCCCATTGCTGACATCCGTGTCCGATATGTTCGGAACCTTAACCCGTTTTTCGCCGATGTGCAGCGCCCTACCCTGTGCTCCTCGTCAACTCTGCACATGGATGCCGGCTCATGAACGACGCACAACTCGATTGCCCCACACTTGAACGCCCCGTCGACCGCCGCGAGCGACTCCCCCTCGGCGCGCTACTGGCACTGGCCACCGCCGGATTCATCACGGTCATGACCGAAGCCATGCCTGCCGGCCTGTTGCCGCAGATGAGCAGCAGCCTGAACGTTTCCCAGGCGCTGATCGGCCAATTGGTCACGCTGTACGCGATCGGTTCGATACTCGCTGCAATTCCCCTGACGATCGCCACCCGCGGCTGGCGCCGCAGACCACTTTTGCTGTCCGCTATCGGCGGCTTTGCCATCGCCAACAGCATCACCGCCCTGTCGGAGTGGTACTGGCTGACCCTGATCGCACGCTTTATCGCCGGGGTATTTGCCGGTTTGCTTTGGGCACTGCTGGCGGGATACGCGAGCCGCATGGTCGCCCCACACCTGCAAGGTCGCGCCATTACCGTGGCCATGCTCGGCGCGCCGCTTGCGCTGTCGCTGGGAATACCCGCAGGCACCCTGCTCGGCACCCTGGTCGGCTGGCGTCTGAGCTTCGCCATCATGACCGCGCTGACCGTTGTGCTGGTGATCTGGGTACGCTGGCAAGTACCGGATTTCGCCGGCGAACGCGTGGGAAACCGCCTGCCACTGCGTCAGGTATTGACCTTGCCTGGCGTGCGATCCGTGTTATTGGTCACCCTCACCTACGTCGTCGCGCACAACTTGTTGTACACCTACATCGCGCCGTTCCTGCAACCGTCCGGGCTGGACACCAATGTCGACCGCGTGCTGCTGGCATTCGGCCTCGCTTCAGTGTTGAGCTTATGGATCGTCGGCAGCCTGATTGACCGCTGGCTGCGCGAACTGGTGTTGATCAGTGCCGGGTTGTTCATGCTGTCCGCGATAGCACTGGGCCTGTGGCGCGACTCGCCCAACGTCATTTACATAGCCACCGCCATCTGGGGACTGGCGTTTGGCGCCATGCCATCGCTGCTGCAAACCGCCTCGGCGAAAACGGCGAAAGAGGCTGCCGATACGGCGCAATCGATGCTGGTTACCCTGTGGAATGTCGGGATAGCTGGAGGGGGATTGGTGGGTGGTTTGTTGCTGGGAAACCCCGGGGTGGGGGTATTCCCGTGGATTGTTGCTGGATTGTTGGTGTTGACTTTGTATGTGGCGGTCAAAGCTCGGGGTCATGGTTTTCCAAGAGCCGGATGAGATCGGATGCCCGGCTGAATTAGCTCCGGTCTGCGGGAAATGGGTCGATTGGCAGGCCGCCTTCGCGAGCAGGCTCGCTCCTACAATTGGAATGAGTACATCCGCAAAAAACAGGTCGGCTGTCAGGCCACCTTCGCGAGCAGGCTCGCTCCTACAATTGGAATGAGTACATCCGCAAAAAACAGGTCGGCTGTCAGGCCGCCTTCGCGAGCAGGCTCACTCCTACAATTGGAATGAGTACATCCGCAAAAAACAGGTCGGATGTCAGGCCGCCTTCGCGAGCAGGCTCGCTCCTACAATTGGAATGAGTACATCCGCAAAAAACAGGTCGGCTGTCAGGCCGCCTTCGCGAGCAGGCTCGCTCCTACAATTGGAATGAGTACATCCGCAAAAAACAGGTCGGCTGTCAGACCGCCTTCGCGAGCAGGCTCACTCCTACAATTGGAATGAGTACATCCGCAAAAAACAGGTCGGCTGTCAGGCCGCCTTCGCGAGCAGGCTCGCACACAGAAGAGCAACAGCAGAACGCATGCGGCTTTTGCTCCTCACCACTCACAGGATGAGCGTTAGCTCGGCTGCAGCTTTTGATCTTGATCTGAAGGCCCGTCGGCAGGCTGAGTGGAGGGCTTGATCCGGGCGTGGGAGCGCAGCGACCGTTTGGCGAAGCCAAACACAGCGGGAGTAGGTGCAGCGAAGCAAACCGGAGACGCTGCGCCCGGATCAATCCCGGAGCGAAGGAACCCCGAGCTTTAGCGAGTGGGCCGAACGTCAGGGCAAAGACCTTTGGTTCCTTTGGGGCGTTTGCCAAAGGGACTCGCCGTAAGGGCGAAACCGCCAGCGGCAACACCCGCAGCAACGGATATTCACCCAAAACCCCAAGAACATGGCCGGCCCAAAGGCCGCCACTACCCAAAGCCTAAAAAAAAGCCCCGACCTATTCAGGCCGGGGCTCTCATCACATCTCAGTCAACCATCAAAACCGCTTGATGTCAGCCTGAGCTTCCAACTGCTTGCGATAAGCAGCAAAGTCCTGCTGCCCCTCACGCGAAGCAAGGAAACGACGGTACTGAACCTTCTCTTCATCCGTCGGCGCAGCCGCTTCGTTAACACCATTCAGACGCACGATCATCAGACTGCCATCCGGCAACGTCACGCTGGTGAACGTCGGCTTGTCCTTCGCAGCCGGCTTCGGCATACGGAACAACGCTTGCAGCACCGCCGGATCAACACCTTCCTGACCACGGGTGGCCGCTTCAGTGGCTTTCCAGTTCTGACCATCAACCGCCTTGTCCAACGGCGCCTTGCCATCGCGCAGATCCGCGATCAGCTTCTCGGCCTTGGTCTTGGCAGCCGCGCTGGCGTGCTCTTTGGTCAACTGGGTGCGGATCGCCGCACTCACGTTTTCCAGCGGCAGTTGCGCAGGCTTGAGGTGTTCCTTGGAACGCAGCACGATCACGGTTTCCGGATCCAGCTCGATGGCGGTGCTATTGGCACCTTCGTCGATCACTTCGGTGCTGAACGCAGCAGTAACCACGGCGCGGTTCGCCGCAACACCTTCGCCACCTTCACGGCCGAATGGCTTGGAGGTGTGCACGGTCAGCTTCAGATCTGCCGCTGGCTGAGCCAGGTCAGACGCTTCGAATGCGGAGTCTTCCAGTTGCTTGGTCGCCTCGACAAAACGCTGCTCGACCTGAGCGGCTTTCAGCTCGCGGGTGAGCTTGTCTTTCAGGCTGGCCAGGGTCGGCACTTCAGGCGCTTCCACACCCAACAGCTTGATCAAGTGATAACCGAAGTCGGTACGAATCGGCTCGGACACCTGGTCTTTCGACAAGGAGTACAAGGCTTTTTCGAACGCCGGATCGTAAACGCCAGGGCCTGCATAACCGAGGTCGCCGCCATTGTTGGCCGAACCCGGATCCTGCGAGAACTCTTTGGCCAGCGCTTCAAACTTCTCGCCCTTGGCCAGACGCGCCTGGACGTCTTCAATCTTCGCTTTGGCCTGAGCCTCGGTGGTCTTGTCGTTCACTTCGATCAGAATGTGCGCGGCACGACGCTGTTCCGACAGGTTGGCGATCTCTTTCTGATACGCCGCCTGCAGGTCTTCGTCCTTGACGGCAACCTGATCGAAGAACGAAGACTTCTTCAGTTCTACGTAATCGATGATCACTTGATCCGGAGTCATGAACTCCTTGGCGTGCTCGTCGTAGTAAGCCTTGACCTCGTCGTCGGTCAGTTTGACCGCCGCCGGGTCAGCCTTGACGTTCAGGGTCGCGAAATCGCGGGTCTGTTTTTCCAGACGGGCAAATGCCAGCACTTCGGCGTCAGTGACGAAACCACTGCCCGCCACACCGGCGCGCAGTTGGCCGATCAGCATTTCCTGAGCCAGCATCTGGCGGAATTGCATACGGCTGTAACCCAGTTGACGGATCACCTGGTCGAAACGCTCGGAGCTGAACTTGCCGTCCACCTGGAATTCAGGTGTCTGCAGGATCACTTGGTCCAGTGCGCCTTCGGAGAAAGCGAATTTCGCTTGCTCTGCACCTTGCAGCAGCAGCTTGCGATCGATCAGACCCTTGAGGGCCGATTCGCGCAGCATTTTTTCGTCGAGCAAGGAAGCATCGAAGTCCTTGCCCAGCTGTTGCATCAGCTGACGGCGTTGCATATCAACGGCCTGGCTCAGCTCGTTCTGGCTGATTTCATCACCGTTGACCTTGGCCGCCTCATTCTTGTGAGTCGTGGCCTGGAAAATGGCGTCGAAACCGGTCAGAGCCATCAGTGCAACGATGACCCCGATAATGGTCTTGGCAATCCAGCCTTGTGAATTGTCCCTGATATTCTGCAGCATGCGTCCCCCAGAAACGGTTGAACTTCAAAATTAGGCAACCGTGGAGCGTGGGTAGAATCCGGATAGAAGAAAGGCGCATCCGAGGATGCGCCTTCTCGTAACTGGCGGAGCGGACAGGGCTCGAACCCTCGATCCCGGCGTTACAGACAACTGTTTCAGCTACCTGTTCTACCGCTCCGCTGCCAAGTCAGGCATGACCCCGACCCGGATGGGTAAAAACCTGAAAACTTAGTTAACAGCTTCTTTCAGTGCTTTACCGGCTTTGAAACCTGGCTTCTTGGCAGCCGGGATTTCCAGAGTCTTGCCGGTTTGAGGGTTACGACCGGTACGAGCCGGACGGTCCGTCACGGAGAAAGTACCGAAACCAACCAGAACAACGGAGTCGCCAGCCTTCAGAGCGCCAGTGACGGATTCGATTACAGCGTCCAGCGCACGGCCAGCAGCAGCTTTCGGGATATCAGCGGATGCAGCGATAGCATCAATCAGTTCCGACTTGTTCACTCTAAGTCCCCTTATATCTATTTTGAGATGATTCTAAGTTTTTTGGTGAAAGCAAAAACGAGTGCTGAATGGCCTACAGACACTTAAGAGCCGCTTTATAACAAGGGCTCTAAAAAACTGTCAAGGAAGCCCCCCAGGCAAAAGCGTATTAATGCGTGCTAATTCTTTCCTTAGAGTCAGACTCACGTTTTTCGTCCTTGGCAACTATCTCGGGAGCCACATCCGGCAAGGGCTCCGGCGCGTATTGCAGCGCAATTTGCAGGACCTCGTCAATCCATTTAACCGGTTTAATCTGCAGATCCTGCTTGATATTGTCAGGAATCTCCTTCAGATCACGTACGTTCTCTTCTGGAATAATCACGATCTTGATTCCGCCGCGGTGAGCCGCCAGCAGTTTTTCCTTCAGACCGCCAATCGCCAGCACTTGGCCACGCAGCGTGATTTCACCGGTCATGGCGACATCAGCGCGCACCGGAATGCCGGTCAATGCCGACACCAGCGCCGTACACATGCCTACACCGGCGCTAGGACCGTCTTTCGGCGTCGCCCCTTCCGGCATGTGGATGTGCGTGTCGCGCTTCTCGTGGAAGTCCAGAGGAATGCCCAGGCTCTTGGCCCGGCTACGCACTACAGTGAGCGCGGCAGTGATCGATTCGACCATCACATCGCCCAGCGAACCGGTTTTGATCAACTGACCCTTACCCGGCACAACCGCGGCTTCGATGGTCAGCAATTCACCGCCAACCTGAGTCCAGGCAAGGCCGGTGACCTGACCGATCTGATCCTGTTGCTCGGCCAGACCGTATCGGAATTTGCGTACACCTAGGAAGTGTTCCAGCAAGTCAGCTGTCACTTTCACCGAGAAGCGTTTTTCCAGTGCGTGCTCTTTAACGGCCTTGCGGCAGACCTTGGCGATCTGACGTTCGAGGCCACGCACACCGGCTTCACGGGTGTAGTAACGGATGATGTCGCGGATCGCTTCAGCGTCGAATTCCAGCTCGCCCTTTTTCAGACCGTTAGCGGCGATCTGCTTTGGCGAGAGGTATTTGACGGCGATGTTGATCTTTTCGTCTTCGGTGTAGCCCGGCAGACGGATCACTTCCATCCGGTCGAGCAGCGCCGGCGGGATGTTCATCGAGTTCGAGGTGCACAGGAACATCACATCCGAGAGGTCGTAATCGACTTCCAGATAATGGTCGTTGAAGTTGTGGTTCTGCTCCGGATCGAGCACTTCCAGCAACGCCGACGCCGGGTCGCCACGCATGTCGCTGCCCATTTTGTCGATTTCATCGAGCAAGAACAGCGGGTTGCGCACACCCACTTTTGTCATCTTTTGAATCAATCTTCCTGGCATCGAACCGATGTAAGTCCGACGGTGACCACGAATTTCCGCTTCATCACGCACGCCACCGAGGGCCATGCGCACGAATTTGCGGTTGGTGGCATGGGCAATCGACTCCGCCAGCGAGGTTTTACCCACGCCCGGAGGACCGACCAGGCACAACACCGGGCCACGGATTTTCTTCACGCGCTTTTGCACGGCGAGGTATTCAAGGATACGTTCCTTGACCTCTTCGAGGCCGTAGTGATCGGCGTCGAGAATGTCTTCTGCGCGCGCCAGGTCCAGACGTACCTTGCTCTGGGCCTTCCACGGCACTTGCACCAGCCAGTCGATGTACGAGCGCACCACGGTGGCCTCAGCGGACATCGGCGACATTTGCTTGAGCTTGTTGAGCTCGGCAGTGGCTTTGGCTAACGCGTCTTTCGGCAGACCGGCAGCGTCGATACGCTTCTTGAGGTCTTCGATTTCGTTGTGGCCTTCGTCGCTGTCGCCGAGCTCTTTCTGAATGGCCTTCATCTGCTCATTCAGGTAGTACTCGCGCTGACTGCGCTCCATTTGCTTTTTGACGCGGCCACGAATGCGTTTTTCGACTTGCAGCAGATCGATCTCGGCATCCAGCAACGCCAGAACGTGCTCGACCCGGGCCGACAAATCGATGATTTCGAGGATTTCCTGCTTCTGCTCGATTTTCAGCGCCATGTGCGCCGCCATGGTGTCGACCAGGCGACCCGGCTCATCGATGCTGTTGAGCGACGACAGGACTTCAGCCGGGACCTTCTTGCCCAACTGTACATATTGTTCGAACTGCGACAGCAGTGTGCGCACGAACACTTCGGATTCGCGCTCGGCAGCGTCGACTTCTTCGATCAGCGAGACTTCGGCACGGCAATGGCCGTCGACCTCGCTGAAGCGTTCGACGGTGCCACGCTGCTCACCCTCGACCAGAACCTTGACGGTGCCGTCAGGCAGCTTGAGAAGCTGTAGAACAGTGGCGATGGTACCTACGCGATAGAGAGCGTCTTCACCGGGATCGTCGTCAGCCGGGTTTCTCTGGGCCAGCAGCAGGATCTGCTTGTCGCCCGTCATCGCGGCCTCGAGGGCTTCGATGGATTTCTCGCGCCCCACGAACAGCGGGATAACCATGTGCGGATAAACCACGACATCACGCAATGGCAGGAGAGGCAATTCGATGGTTGTCTTCATGATTTCGCCTCTACGGCGGCCATATGGCCGTAATCAGATGGAATTGAGCTTGAAACCAAGATGGGGGCTGCCTTGAAAAAAAACAAGCACAAAGCGGATGTAAAAAATGACATAAAAAAAAAGAGGCCCGAAGGCCCCTTCTTTATTCCAGCAGACTGGACGCTTAAGCGTCCGGCGCTGCCTTGGCCGTCGGCTCACTGTTTTCGTAGATATACAGTGGCTTGGACTTGCCTTCGATCACGCTTTCATCGATCACGACTTTGCTCACCTCGGACTGCGAGGGGATTTCATACATCGTGTCGAGCAGTACACCTTCGAGAATCGAGCGCAGACCACGAGCACCGGTTTTACGTTCCAGGGCACGCTTGGCGACCGATTTCAGTGCGTCGGTCCGGAATTCCAGATCCACGCCTTCCATCTCGAACAGCTTGGCATACTGCTTGGTCAGAGCATTTTTCGGCTCGGTGAGGATCTGCATCAGCGCAGCCTCATCCAGCTCGTCCAGCGTCGCGAGGACCGGCAGACGACCGACGAATTCCGGGATCAGACCGAACTTGACCAGATCGTCAGGCTCGACTTCACGCAGGGATTCACCGACTTTCTTGCCTTCTTCCTTGCTGCGTACTTCTGCGTTGAAGCCGATGCCGCCCTTGGTGGAACGGTTTTGAATAACCTTCTCCAGACCAGAGAACGCACCACCGCAGATGAACAGGATGTTACGGGTGTCGACCTGCAGGAATTCCTGCTGCGGGTGCTTGCGGCCACCTTGCGGCGGTACGGAAGCAACCGTGCCTTCGATCAACTTCAGCAAGGCCTGTTGCACGCCTTCACCGGAAACGTCCCGGGTGATCGACGGGTTGTCGGACTTGCGGGAAATCTTGTCGATTTCGTCGATGTAGACAATACCCATCTGGGCTTTCTCTACGTCGTAATCGCACTTCTGCAGCAGCTTCTGAATGATGTTCTCGACATCTTCACCCACGTAACCCGCCTCGGTGAGGGTGGTTGCGTCGGCAATGGTGAACGGAACGTTCAGCAAGCGGGCCAGTGTTTCGGCCAGCAGGGTTTTACCGGAGCCTGTCGGGCCGATCAGCAGGATGTTGCTCTTGCCGAGTTCGACGTCGTCAGCTTTCTTGTCACGCTGGTTCAGGCGCTTGTAGTGGTTGTACACCGCTACGGCCAAAACCTTTTTCGCACGCTCCTGACCAATGACGTACTGATCAAGGATGCCGCTGATTTCTTTAGGCGAAGGCAATTTATGCGCGCTGCTCTCGGCCTGGGCTTCCTGCACCTCCTCGCGGATGATGTCATTGCACAGGTCGACGCACTCGTCGCAGATAAAGACCGAGGGGCCGGCAATCAATTTGCGCACTTCATGCTGGCTTTTGCCACAGAAGGAGCAATAGAGCAGCTTGCCGTTGTCCTCGCCGTTGCGGGTGTCAGTCATTCGTTCGATCCAAATCCGATAGGCTTGCAACACAAGATGAAGGCTATTGCGGGCTTTTTCAAGCCCGCCGCTGATCAGACAAGCCGACCAAGCCTATTTTGAGCTGCTTATTTTAAGCTGGGCGCTGGTTGATCACTTCGTCGATCAGGCCATATTCCTTCGCAGCTTCTGCACTCATGAAGTTGTCGCGATTGGTATCGCGCTCGATTTCTTCCAGAGTACGCCCGCTGTGTTTGGCCATCAGCGTGTTCAGACGCTCGCGAATGAAGAGGATTTCCTTGGCGTGGATTTCGATGTCCGACGCCTGGCCCTGGAAACCGCCCAGTGGCTGGTGAATCATCACGCGCGAGTTCGGCAGGCAGAAACGCTTGCCCGGGGCACCTGCGGTCAGCAGGAATGCGCCCATGCTGCAGGCCTGGCCGATGCAGGTGGTCGACACGTTCGGTTTGATGAACTGCATGGTGTCGTAGATCGACATGCCTGCAGTCACCGAACCGCCCGGGGAGTTGATGTAGAGATGGATGTCCTTGTCCGGGTTTTCCGCTTCAAGGAACAGCAGTTGCGCACAGATCAGGTTGGCCATGTAGTCCTCTACCGGACCAACCAGAAAGATCACTCGCTCCTTGAGCAGGCGCGAATAGATGTCATAGGCGCGTTCGCCACGAGCAGATTGCTCGACAACCATCGGGACCAGGCCGCCGGCGGCCTGGATATCAGAATTCTGCTGAATATAAGAATTACGGAACATGCTCTGCAGTCGCTCCCAAATAGTTATGTCTTGAATACGCATAAGCCAGCTCGAGAGCTGGCTTATGGTGTGTACTTCTTAACGCGGAATCAATCAGTCGGCTTTTGGAGCTTCTACCGGCTTGACTGCTTCTTCGTAAGAGACCGCTTTGTCGGTCACACTAGCTTTCTGCAGAACAGTATCCACAACTTGCTCTTCCAGCACAACCGAACGCACTTCGTTCAGCTGCTGCTCGTTTTTGTAGTACCACGACACAACCTGCTCAGGCTCCTGGTAAGCGGAAGCCATTTCCTGAATCATTTCGCGAACGCGAGCTTCGTCAGGCTTCAGGTCGAATTGCTTGACCACTTCAGCAACGATCAGACCCAGCACGACGCGGCGCTTGGCTTGCTCTTCGAACAGCTCGGCCGGCAGTTGATCAGGCTTGATGTTGCCACCGAACTGCTGAACAGCCTGCACACGCAGACGGTCAACTTCGTTGGACAGCAGCGCCTTAGGCACTTCGATCGGGTTGGTGGCCAGCAGACCGTCCATTACCTGATTCTTGACCTTGGATTTGATCGCCTGACGCAGTTCACGCTCCATGTTCTTGCGAACCTCGGTGCGGAAACCGTCGATGCCGCTTTCCTTGATGCCGAATTGAGCGAAGAACTCTTCGTTCAGCTCTGGCAGCTTAGGCTCGGAAACAGTGTTGACAGTAACGGTGAACTCGGCGGTTTTGCCAGCCAGGTCCAGGTTCTGATAGTCCTCTGGGAAGGTCAGATTCAGAACGCGCTCTTCGCCAGCTTTAGCGCCAACCAGACCTTCTTCGAAGCCCGGGATCATGCGGCCGGAACCCAGCACCAGCTGAGTGCCTTTGGCGGAACCGCCAGCAAACACTTCGCCGTCAACCTTGCCAACGAAATCGATGTTCAGCTGGTCTTCGTTCTGGGCAGCGCGATCGGCCACTTCAAAACGGGTGTTCTGCTTGCGCAGGATGTCGAGCATCTTGTCCAGGTCAGCGTCAGCTACGTCAGCGCTCAGGCGCTCAACGGTGATGCCGTCGAAACCGGCAACGGTGAACTCAGGGAACACTTCGAATACAGCAACGTATTCCAGGTCTTTGCCCGCTTCGAGCGACTTAGGCTCGATCGATGGCGAACCTGCCGGGTTCAGCTTCTGCTCAACCACAGCTTCGTAGAAGGAGGACTGGATCACGTCGCCTACGGCTTCCTGACGAGCATCAGCACCGAAACGGCGCTTGATTTCGCTCATTGGCACTTTGCCTGGACGGAAGCCAGCAATCTTGGCCTTTTGGGCAGTCTGCTGCAGACGCTTGTTGACCTGGCTCTCAATGCGCTCAGCCGGCACGGTGACGCTCATGCGGCGCTCAAGAGCAGTAGTATTTTCAACAGAAACTTGCATGGATATTCCTCGTTGCACAGACGTTAGCCGGCCGTTTCCGACCCCAGAATCAAGGGCATGCATTCTAGTGGGTCAAACTCAAGAAGTCACCCTACTGAAAACGGGTAAAAAAACAGCAGGCAATTTATAGGGATCGATGCACGGATGCAGCGCGTCCCACAGGCGAATACAACCAATCACGCCAGGGCTCTGCGCCAACCGCTTCTATATATAGAAGAGGCTGCCAATCAGTCCCTGACGGCCAAACCTGCAAGCAAGTCCGGCGAGCAGCACAGCATCATCGAGCAACATAAATACGACGAAGCGCCCTGCCCCTGCGCCCCGAAACCGGCAATCGCCGCTTTTCAGAACCGCTAAAACAAAAAAGGCGCCAGACTGTTAAATCTGGCGCCTTTCGAAATATGGGGTGGACGATGGGGATCGAACCCACGACAACGGGAGTCACAATCCCGTGCTCTACCAACTGAGCTACGCCCACCATATTGCGTAACAAAAAAGCCAAACAACTTCTTTGTTGAAACCTCACCAGCCCGAAGACATGAATGAAGCTTTAATTGGTGCGGATGAAGAGACTCGAACTCTTACGCCTCGCGGCGCTGGAACCTAAATCCAGTGTGTCTACCAATTCCACCACATCCGCGATGAAGCTTTTAAAGCAAAGGCGCCAGACTGTTACATCTGGCGCCTTTCGAAATATGGGGTGGACGATGGGGATCGAACCCACGACAACGGGAGTCACAATCCCGTGCTCTACCAACTGAGCTACGCCCACCATATCGCGTTACTTGTGCCAAAGCTGCCTAATGGCGCACCCGGCAGGACTCGAACCTGCGACCATCCGCTTAGAAGGCGGATGCTCTATCCAGCTGAGCTACGGGCGCCTTATTAATCTGTACTCTTAAAGGACTACAAACTAAGTGCTTTCCAGTGTTGCAGAACCTTGATTCCGCTTCACCTTCTTAACCAGTGCTAGGCTGTGCCCGACAAGTGCGACGAATAGTATAGAGCGCTCCGAAGGTCGTCAAATCCTTTTTGAAAAAAATTCATTTAATTAAAGGAGTTAGAGGAATTTGCTGACCAAGCGCCTTTGCCCTCACCGCTCGACATGCGAGAATGCGTTCTCATTTTTTCCCCTCTCGATGGTTAATCACGCGCAATGACTGCACAACTAATCGACGGCAAATCGATCGCCGCCAGCCTGCGCCAGCAGATCGCCCAACGAGTTGCCGAGCGTCGCCAGCAAGGCCTGCGCACTCCCGGCCTCGCGGTGATCCTGGTCGGCAGCGATCCTGCCTCTCAGGTTTATGTCTCGCACAAGCGTAAAGACTGTGAAGAGGTTGGCTTCCTCTCTCAAGCCTACGACCTGCCCTCCGACACCACGCAAGACGCGCTGACCGATCTGATCGATCGCCTCAACGACGACCCTGCAATCGACGGCATCCTGCTTCAGCTGCCGCTGCCCGAGCACCTGGATGCCTCCAAATTGCTGGAGCGCATTCGCCCGGACAAAGACGTCGACGGCTTCCATCCTTATAACGTCGGCCGCCTGGCCCAGCGCATTCCGCTGCTGCGTCCCTGCACACCTAAAGGCATCATGACGCTGCTGGAAAGCACTGGCGCTGACCTTTATGGCATGGACGCAGTGGTCGTCGGCGCCTCCAACATCGTCGGTCGCCCGATGGCAATGGAGTTGTTGTTGGCCGGCTGCACCGTGACCGTGACTCACCGTTTCACCAAGGATCTGGCCGGCCACGTTGGTCGTGCCGATCTGGTGGTGGTGGCCGCCGGCAAGCCGGGCCTGGTCAAAGGCGAGTGGATCAAGGAAGGCGCGATCGTGATCGACGTCGGCATCAACCGTCAGGACGACGGCAAACTGGTCGGCGACGTCGTCTACGAAACCGCCCTGCCCCGCGCTGGCTGGATCACTCCAGTGCCGGGTGGCGTAGGCCCGATGACCCGTGCCTGCCTGCTGGAAAACACGCTCTACGCGGCAGAAACCCTGCACGCCTGAGTGGTACTTTCAGCACTAAGAAAAACCCGCCTCGTGCGGGTTTTTTCATGCCTGAGAAAAAACTGTAACCGTTCGCCGGAAACCCCTCTTTTTACAGGCCTTTTCACGAGTTTTTCAGGTCATTCAAACAACCATCGACAGATCTTCAGCCATACTCCTAGAATGCGACGCTTTGAAGAAATAACCCGTTACAAACTAACGGAATATCCAACCTTTATGAGTTCGCCCGCGTGAAAATTCGTCTTTCGATTCTGAGCCTGTTTTTTGCTTTTACAGGCACATTCATCACGCCAACGATCAACGCTGCGGAAACCACCGCTGCCCCACGTGACGCTTCGAGCCTGAAGATCGCCTCCGGCAGCGCACTGCTCATGGATATGCAGACCAACAAAGTCATCTACTCCAGCAACCCTGACGTGATCGTGCCGATCGCTTCTGTCAGCAAGCTCATGACTGGATTGGTAGTGGTTGAAGCCCGGCAGAACATGGACGAATGGATCAATGTCGATATCAGCAACACACCGGAAATGAGGGGTGTGTTCTCTCGAGTCAAACTCAAGAGTGAGCTGCCGCGTCGCGAGATGCTGCTGATCGCCTTGATGTCTTCGGAGAACCGCGCGGCCGCCAGCCTCGCTCACCACTATCCGGGAGGTTACGCGGCCTTTATCGCGGCCATGAACGCGAAAGCCAAGGCACTGGGCATGACCAGTACGCACTTTGTCGAACCGACAGGCCTGTCGGAGCGTAACGTTTCCACCGCCCGCGACCTGAGCAAGCTGCTGGTGGCCGCGCATAAGTACCCGCTCCTCAGCGAACTCACCACCACCAAGGAAAAGACCGTGTCTTTCCGCAAACCTAACTACACCCTGGGTTTCCGCAATACCGACCACCTGGTGAACAAGGCCGACTGGGACATCAAGATCACCAAAACCGGTTTCACCAATCCTGCCGGTCACTGCCTGGTGCTGGTGACGAAGATGGGTAACCGTCCGGTCGCGCTGGTCATTCTCGACGCCTTCGGCAAATACACCCACTTCGCCGATGCCAGCCGTATTCGCAGTTGGGTGGAAACCGGTAAGAGCGCCAACGTTCCTGCGGTGGCGCAACAATACAAGGCCGAGAAAAACCTTAAGTCACGCCAGAGCGGTGTGGTTGAAGCGTCCAAGTAACCCGAGCGCGCAAGAAAAAGCCCCGAATCCTCGGGGCTTTTTTTTTCGCCTGTGTTTCAGTCATTGGGCAGCGGCATCTTGTCGTCATCAGGAATGCCATCGCCTGCACTTGGATCCCGCGAATGTTCCGGCGTCATGACATTAGGTCGGGCCATCGGATCGCGCAGCGGGCTGTCCGGATCCAGCACCGGATCAATCTCCGGCTCCGGCGTCGTGGGCACGCTGTCCGGTTTTTGGTCATCGAAGCTTGAGTCAGTACTCATACGCACCTCGCATCAAGGTTTCAGATTGGCTAACGGGTCATAAGGTTTGGCCGGTGTCTTGTGGTCTTCACCGGGTTTCACGTCTTTCGGCGCCTTGGCCGGGCCAACCGGATCGACTTGCGGATCGTCGACGTCCGGCGAGTCCGGGTCGAAACCCAGATCATGACCCGACGAGTGCTCGGTCGAATGCGGCCCTTTCGGGGATGGGGAATCTGCCATGTTCGCCTCCTGATTCACCCGCAGAAAACGGGTTCTATTCGTAGGAGGCTTGCCGGGCGCAGTCGTGCCCGGCAAATGACGAACGGGAACTCAGTGGGCTGCCAGCGCCTTGCGCGCCTGCGCCGCTTCGTTTTCCTGACCGGCCTGGGCCAGTTCATCGGCTGCTTTGAGCCAGCGCTGACGGTCAACGGCTGCCGGGATCTGCGACGGTTTCTGGATCAGCACGGCCCAGCCACCGGATTTTTCCAGTGCCGACTCAAAGGAGCTGAAACTCATCAGTTCGCGACGGTTCATGCCGGCACGCAGCAAGACCTTCTGTTTGTTGCGGTCGTAACCGGACAGGATTGCGTAACGCGGCTCGGCCCAGAATGCTGCCCCCTCGCTGAAGCGCACCATCACCGGATAGCCTGCCGCCACTTGGGTCAACAGTGCGGGCAGGTTGCTGTCCAGCGGGTAAACCACCATGCCGTACTCGCGGGCGAGGTTTTGCAGGTTCCGTTGCAATTTGTCTTCGGCACCCGGCAAGTGCAGAGGTTTCTCGAGCAACCCCGGAGTGATCACGATGCCCTGCTGCGACAACAGGCTGGCCAACACTTGCGGGCCGCTCTGATTGGCTTCGCCGCGATAGAACGTGCCACTGAGTTCGACCCGCTCCGGCAGACGCTTGACCTCAGGCGCCACAGTACCTGCACATCCGGCCAACACGGCCGCACAACCCGCCACCACTAGCGCCGCACGAATTCGAGAAAATACCTGCACCATCATCACTCTCTGTTCAGACGCCGGTCATCGTGTTCCGGCAACGCCTGCGATCATAGGGCCGCGCCCGGCTGCGGTATAGCCTTAAGCGGCAGACCCATCGATTGCATAGAGCAAACTGATTGGTCGCAATCGACCTTTGGTCAATAGTCTGAAACACCCCATTGTCTAGACTGTCACTGAAACAGAGCGAATTGAAAAAGTGTGGGCCCGATGCAGGGCGAAGAGGAGGCACTGATGAGCCTGACCATGACCATCGTAATGTTGATTGCCGGCTGGCTGGCCGTGGCCGCTGCCATGTTGTGGGGGGTGCTGCGGGTTTCGCGGCGCCATCATCACCATCCGGTTCAGCCTGCTGCGGTTGAGAAAGCCGAGAAGCACCGAGTGCGTCACGCGGCCGCACATTGAAATTGAACAGCAAAGGCAAAAGCCCCTCACCCTAGCCCTCTCCCCGAGGGAGAGGGGACTGATCGAGTTGTTTTCTCGAGTTACACCGACCTGAAATATCGAGCCGAACTAAAGACTAAAACACTCCACAAATCGGCTCCCTCTCCCTCGGGAGAGGGCTGGGGTGAGGGGCTGGCTCTATTCCACACTGAAAATCTCGAATCGAAAAAAAGCCGCCCGACCTCAAAGAGTTCAGGCGGCTTTTCACTTTCAGCGGTTACGCCTGCTCAGCCAGCTTCTTCTGCCTAGCCCTGCGCGACATCATGTTCAGCACTTCAATCGCTGCCGAGAACGCCATCGCTGCATACACGTAACCTTTCGGTACGTGGGCGCCGAAGCCTTCGGCGATCAGCGTCATGCCGATCATGATCAGGAAGCCCAGAGCCAGCATCACCACCGTCGGGTTGTCGTTGATGAACTTGGCTAGCGGTTCAGCAGCAAACAGCATCACCAGCACCGACACCACCACCGCGATGATCATGATCGGCAAGTGTTCGGTCATACCGACCGCAGTAATGATGCTGTCGATCGAGAACACCATGTCGAGCATCAGGATCTGGCCGATAGCCGCGGCAAAACCCAAAGTGACTGTCGAGGTCGCCGACTTCGGATCTTCCGGCGCCGGGTCCATGCTGTGATGGATCTCGGTCGTAGCCTTCCAGACCAGGAACAGACCACCGGCAATCAGGATCATGTCCTTCCAGGAGAAGGCCTGGCCCAGGATCTCGATCACAGGTGCGGTCAACTGCACGATGAAGGCGATGGTGCTCAACAGTGCCAGACGCAGGATCAACGCCATGCCGATACCGATACGGCGTGCTTTCTGCTGGTACTGCTTGGGCAATTTGTTGGTCAGGATCGAGATAAAGATCAGGTTATCGATGCCGAGCACGATTTCCATCACCACCAATGTGGCCAAAGCAACCCAAGCGGTGGGGCTGGCGGCGAGCTGTAACAGATATTCCATGGGTCAGTCCTGACTCTGTGTAAGACGAATTAGATGGTCTTGGAGGAAGATTCGGAGTTTTCCGCGTCTTTTTCCGGTGTTTCTTTTTTCTCGATCAACCCGCCGGTGGCATCACTGAGTGCCTGCTCAGCGGCTTTATGGGTGTCGTCAATCGCTTGCTTGGCGCTTTCGGCCGCTTTGCCCATCAGTTGCTGGGCGCTTTTCTCGGCCTGATCGCAACCGGCCATAAGCAGTAAAGACGTAAACATCAATGCTGGGATTGTGTATTTCATAAGGTTTCCTTCGAATGAACAGACAGGCTCACAGACCGGCCGTGGATGGCTGGGCATTCTAGGGAGACAAACACTTCAGGAAAATTCGTATTTTTAGCGGCTATACTTCGGTTTTCACGAAGTGATGACACTCATGCTCAACTACCGCCAACTGCATTACTTCTGGGTTGTGGCCAAGACCGGCAGCATCGTGCGCGCCTGCGAGCAACTGAACCTGACGCCACAGACCATCAGCGGGCAGATATCACTGCTCGAACAGACGTATGGCATCGAGTTATTCAGACGCGTCGGCCGGCAACTCGAATTGACCGAAGCCGGGCGACAAGCCCTGCCCTACGCCGAGCAGATGTTCCAGCTCGGCGGCGAACTGGAACTGATGCTGCGTGCCCAGCCCAACGAGCAGCAGATCCTATTCCGCGTCGGCGTGGCTGACGTGGTGCCTAAATCAATTGTCTATCGCCTGATCGCGCCAACCATGGAGCTGAACGAGCCTCTGCGCATTACCTGTCGCGAAGACAAACTCGAACGTTTGCTCGCCGATCTGGCGATCCAGCGCCTGGATCTGGTGATCTCCGACAGCCCGATGCCCTCGCACCTCGACATCAAGGGCTACAGCCAGAAGCTCGGTGAGTGCGGAATCAGTTTCTTCGCCACCCCGGAACTGGCAGCCAGATACGGTCAGGATTTCCCGCGCAGCCTGCACGGTGCGCCTCTGTTGATTCCCGGACCGGAAACCGTGGTGCGCAGCCGCTTGCAGCGCTGGTTTGCCGAGCAGCAGATCCAGCCGCAAATCGTCGGCGAGTTTGATGACAGTGCGTTGATGCAGGCGTTCGGCCAATCCGGCAGCGGGATTTTTATCGGTCCAAGCGTGATTGCCGATGAAGTGAAGCGCCAGTGCGGCGTCGAGCTGATTGGCCAGACCGACGCAGTGACCGAGTCGTTCTATGCCATCTCGGTAGAGCGCAAGGTCAAGCACCCCGGCATCGTTGCGATTACCGAAGGTGCCCGACGCGAGCTGTTTACTGCGTTATGAAGCCTCGGCGCACATTTCGCGCGGCTTGAGCGTCATCAGCACCATGGCGAGGAACACCGACAGCAAAATGAACCCGGCGGCGGCAAACCCGAGGAAGCCCAGACCCGCGCTGTCGATCACCCGGCCACCGACGATGGCGCCCAGGCCGATCCCCAGATTGGCCCCGGCGATATTCAACGAAGCAGCAAAAGCTGGCGCTTCCGGCGCGGCTTTCATCAGGCGCACATGGCTGACCAGGAACAACGCAGCCTGAGTCACGCCCCAGATCCCCATAGCCACCGCCAGCCCCAGCGGCGAATGAATGTTCGGTACCAGCGAGACCATGCCGGCAATCATGAACGCACAGAACAACACCGACGCCCCCAGCGGATGGCGATCCACCGCACGACCGCCCAGGGAGTTGCCGATCAGCCCGACTGCACCGAAAGCCATCAGGCACCAACCGACCACGGTGCCGTTGAACCCGGCGAGGCGCTCAAGAATGTCGGCCAGATACGTGTAAGCGGTAAACATGCCGCTGAACACCAGGATCGACAGCACGATGTGGCCGATCATCAACGGGCTGCGCAGAATCTTGAACTGCGAGCGGAAGCTGACCTGATGTTGGTGCAGGCTGGTTTTCGGCAGATAAACAAACAGCAACAAGGCTTTGGCAAAAGCGATCACCGCCAGAATGCCAAAGGCACTGCGCCAGCCGAACGCATCGGAAATCAACGTGCCAACCGGGATGCCGAACACCGTGGCGCAGACAATGCCGAAACCGATCTTGGCGATCGCGCGACCGGCGAAATCCGGGCCGACGATGTCCACTGCGGTCTCACTGGCCAAGGCCCAGAACACCGGCAGCCCGAGCGCCGGGATCAACCGGGCAATCGCCATCACCCAGATGTTCGGCGCCAGCGCCGCCACGGTATTGGCCAGGCCAAACATGATCAAGATGCTGATAAACAGCTTGCGCCGCTCGAAACGGGCGAAATACGCGGTCAGGAAAGGCCCGAACATCGCCACGTTAAAAGCGAATAAAGTCACCAGCAACCCGGCCTGCGGGATGGTGACTTCGAGGTCTCGGGCAATCGCCGGCAACAGGCCGACGATGACGAATTCCGTGGTCAGCACCGTGAACCCGGCGGCAGACAACAGAAGAATGGGCAACAGCATGCGCAACTCCAGCAAAACGACGACACCAGCGTTGACCCGAAGGCCCGCTGGCGAAATTTGAAAATAAGGATGTGCAATCTTAACAGAGTGTGTCCGGGCTGACTTGCACAAACCTGCCGACTTTGTTGCCTGATCCGGTGGCAGATCGTCACATGCCTGAAGGATAAGGCCTACGCTGTGATAAAGTCCGCGCCCTGAAAAACGTACAACCTGCTCAACGACCGGTTTATTGGCGTTGATGTCGCGTCAACACTTTCGGTTCGTGGCGGTGGTCTGCCCCTGTTTTGCCATCGCTTTACGCAACCTTGCACCCTATAAAAAATCAGAGATGCCGCTATGACCGCTTCATCCCCTTCTCTACTGCAACGCCTCAAGAACCTCAGCCTGGTCACGCAGATCCTCATCGGCCTGATCGCCGGTATTGCCCTGGCGCTGTTTGCCCCGGAAGCGGCGAAAGGCACGGCGTTCATCGGCAAAGTGTTTGTTTCAGCGTTGAAAGCCGTCGCACCGATTCTGGTGTTCGTGCTGGTGATGGCCTCGATTGCCAACCACAAGCACGGCCAGGAAACCCATATCCGCCCGATCCTGTTCCTCTATTTGCTGGGCACTTTTGCGGCGGCGGTCGTGGCCGTGGTTGCGAGCATGGCGTTCCCATCGCACCTTGTGCTGTCGACCGACAACGTTTCGGTGACGGCGCCGGGCGGTATCGGCGAAGTGCTGCAAAGCCTGTTGTTGAGCGTGGTCGATAATCCGGTCAGCGCACTGATGAACGCCAACTTCATTGGCATCCTGGCGTGGGCGATCGGCATGGGCATCGCGATTCGTCATGCCGGCGACACCACCCGTGAAGTGCTGGGTGATCTGTCCAATGGCGTGACGGTGATCGTGCGCGTGGTGATTCGCTTCGCACCGCTGGGCATTTTCGGTCTGGTGGCATCGACACTGGCCACCTCCGGTTTCGGTGCGCTGATCGGTTACGCGCACCTGCTGGCCGTGCTGCTCGGCTGCATGCTGTTCGTGGCACTGGTGATGAACCCGCTGATCGTGTTCTGGAAACTGCGTCGCAACCCGTATCCGCTGACTCTCAAATGCCTGCGTGAAAGTGGCATCACCGCATTCTTCACCCGCAGCTCGGCGGCAAACATTCCGGTCAATCTGGAATTGAGCAAGCGTCTGGGTCTGCATGAAGACACCTATTCGGTGTCGATCCCGCTGGGCGCGACCATCAACATGGCCGGTGCGGCGATCACCATCACCGTGCTGACCCTGGCGGCCGTGCATACGCTGGGTATTGCCGTGGATATTCCTACGGCGATTCTGCTCAGCGTTGTCGCCGCCATTTGCGCCTGTGGCGCTTCGGGCGTGGCGGGTGGTTCGTTGCTGTTGATTCCGCTGGCGTGCAGCCTGTTCGGTATTCCAAGCGAAATCGCCATGCAAGTGGTGGCAGTCGGTTTCATAATCGGGGTGCTGCAGGATTCGGCAGAGACGGCGCTGAACTCGTCGACTGATGTGCTGTTTACCGCTGCGGCGTGCCTGGGTGAGGAAGCAAAAGCCCAACGTACGGCGTAACAGACGCTGTAATGAAAAGCCCGCCATGGTGTGAACCTTGGCGGGCTTTTTTGTGGCTGAGATCTTTTCCCCCTCACCCCAACCCTCTCTCCCCAAGGGGGCGAGGGGGAAAGGGGGCAGACCGAGTGCTGCTCAAACCTGAGTTCGACTCGATAGATCAGGTCGGCGTATCTAGAACAAACAACTCGGTCAGTCCCCTCTCCCTCTGGGAGAGGGCTAGGCGGGCGGCGTTCCGATGAGGGCTTTGACGTTTTAGAACGCGCCCATGTAATCACGCTTGCCCACTTCAACCCCGTTATGACGCAGCAGCGCATAGGTGGTAGTGACGTGGAAGAAGAACTGCGGCAGACCGTAAGTCAGCAGGTAAGCCTGACCACTGAAGCGCTTCTCTTTCGGCGTACCCGGACGAGTAACTATTTCGATGCCTTCCTTGCCATCGATCTGCTCTGGCTTGATCTCGCCAATGTAGGCCAGCACCTTGGCAATCAGGGCTTGCAGCTCGGCGAAGGTGGTTTCGGTATCGTCGTACTTAGGCACTTCGACTTCAGCCAGACGCGAGGAAACACCTTTGGCGAAGTCAACGGCGATCTGCACCTGGCGGGTCAGCGGGAACATGTCCGGGTACAGACGGGCCTGCAGGAAAGCGTTCGGATCGATGTTTTTCTCGGTGGCGTGGGCTTCAGCCTTTTTCAGGACATCGCTCAGGGCGTTGAGCATTTGTTGAAAAACCGGGACGGATGCGGCGTACAGGGAAATGGTCATGGCAGTCTCGTGTGGTGGCTGGGTGGAACAAGGAGGCGATTATAGCCATGCTTGATGACCACACGGCTTGCCTTTTGTTTGGCAAGGATTAGGCTAGGCGCCTTCGACTGCAGAGGGAACGCGCGATGACCACAGAGACAGAATCCAGCTTCGACGAACCACGGCTCAACGCAACGGAAATCCGTATTCTCGGCTCGCTGATCGAGAAACAGGCAACCAGCCCGGAAACCTATCCGCTGACTCTCAATGCGCTGGTGTTGGCCTGCAATCAGAAAACCAGCCGCGAACCGGTGATGAACCTGAGCCAGGGTCAGGTCGGCCAGAGTTTGCGGGCGCTGGAAGGTCGCGGTTTCGCCAGGCTGGTGATGGGCAGTCGCGCCGACCGCTGGGAACACAAAGTCGACAAGGCGCTGGAACTGGTGCCAGCGCAGGTGATTCTCAGCGGACTGATGTTTCTGCGCGGCCCGCAAACCGTCAATGAGCTGCTGACCCGCAGCGGGCGCATGCATGATTTCGAAGACGCCGAACAGGTGGTGCATCAGCTCGAACGTTTGATTGCGCGGGGTTTGGCCGTGTTGATTCCGCGTCAGGCCGGGCAGCGCGAAGACCGTTATACCCATGCGTTGGGTGATCCGGCGGATAGCGAGGCAATTATGGCAGCGCGGCAGAGTCCGCAGGATCGCGGTGCAAGCAGTGGCGTTTCGGTTGAGCGTATCGAAGAGCTAGAAGCGCGAATCGCTGCGCTGGAAGAACGCCTGGCCCGCCTCGAATAATCACACAAAACCAATGTAGGAGTGAGCCTGCTCGCGATAGCGGTGTGTCAGTCACATCATTTTTGGATGACTCACCGCTATCGCGAGCAGGCTCACTCCTACAAGGGATCTGCGTGTTATTCACCATCCCAGTAATCCACGCCATCCGCCTGCCGTGCCACTGCGACAAAGCCTGAGGCATTGCCCTCAGCATCGACCTTGAAGTTATCCATCACCACGTACTTGTTCGAATCCGGGTATTCGCAAATATCGGGCTGCTGCTGGGTGCTCACCGCCAGATAGCGCAATTCGCCCGAGCTGGTATTGATGATCTGATGCGCCTTTTCCGGCCCACCCGGCGGGCAAGCGATCACGTCGCCTTCGCGGATCGGGAAACGCTCGGCGCCCAGACGCACCTCGCCCTCCCCGGCCACCACGTAAAACATCTCTTCGTTGACCCGATGGCTGTGAAACGGGCTGCCGCGCATGCCCGGTGGCAAGGCATACAGGCGATAACCGAGTTTCTGCGAACCCAGTTGCTGGCCAATCCGCGCCATGCGCTGTTGATAGCGCCCGGCGGTTTCGCCTTCCGGGGCCAGGGCTTCGGGCAGGGGTTCGAGTTCGACCTGATGCAGGTTGAGGATGGGCGGATGCATGGGAGCCTCGGTCACGGTTTTTATTGGGAGCAAGTCTGTGCTTGCTGGGGAGGCAGTATAGGCAATGTTCAGATCTGAATCCGTAGTGAGGCCATCGCGAGCAGGCTCACTCCTACAGGGTGAACGCTTTCCAACTGTAGGAGCGAGCCTGCTCGCGAAGAGGCCCGCCCTGCCACCACAACACTCAATCAGCTCCGGGCAAACGCCACCGCCGCCGCAAACTGCTCTTCAGTCGGGCGCACGCCGGTGTACAGCACAAACTGCTCCAGCGCCTGAATCGCAATTACCTCAAGCCCGGTAATGACCTTTTTACCCTCGGCCCGGCCGCGCACGATCAGCGGCGTCTCCGACGGAATCGCGACCACATCAAATACCGTCTCAGCCGCAGCAATAACTTGAGGCTCAAACGCCAACTGCCCCGCTTCCGGCCCGCCGTCCATGCCCACTGGCGTCACATTGATCAGCATCTGCGGGCGTTCATCACCCAGTTCAGCCTGCCAGCGATAGCCCAGCGAATCCGCCAACGCACGCCCTGCCCGCTCATTGCGCGCAACGATCAAACCGTTTTTATAACCACCGTCACGCAGGGCGCTGGCCACCGCCTTGGCCATGCCGCCGCTGCCGCGCAGGGCGAAGGTCGATGCCTTGGGCACCGCGTGGGTTTCCAGTAACTGCGCCACAGCGATGTAATCAGTGTTGAAAGCCTTGAGATGGCCGTGGGTGTTGACGATGGTATTGATCGACTGGATCGCCGCTGCCGATGCATCCAGTTCATCGACCAGCGCAATGCACGCTTCCTTGAACGGCATCGACACGCCGCAACCACGGATGCCCAACGCGCGAATACCGCCCACCGCGCCGGTCAGGTCCTGGCTGCTGAAAGCCTTGTAATAGAAGTTCAGGCCCAACTGCTCATACAAATGGTTATGAAAACGCAGACCGAAGTTACCCGGGCGCCCCGACAGGGACATGCACAATTGGGTGTCTTTGTTCGGGTTCATCTGCATGAAACTTCTCCTTCAAACGCACTTTCGGATAAACGGGATTAGCCAGCCCATCGGCTTCTGAATGATCATAGAGGCCTGTATTAAACGTGTTCCGGGACCATCAAGCGTCACGGTAAAGAAGCCGGTACAGACCTTACACAAAATTTACCCAGCGGCTGTGCTGATTTTCAGAATTTCGCTGTCTTAGAAGTATCCCCGCGACAACTGTGGGCCTGGTGCAGGCCCTGCCGCCGGGTCGAAGAACCGAGGATTTATCATGATTCGTAAACTCCCCATTCTGGCCTTGTTGATTGGCGCACTTGCTGTCACAGGTCAGGCAGAAGCCGGTGGTGGCCACGGCTGGCAAGGCCCTGCGGTGTTTGGCGCGATCGTCGGCTCGGCCATCATCGGCTCGGCGCTGATCAACCAGGATCGGCCGGTATATGTGCAGCAACAGCCAGTTTATGTGCAGCCGCAACCGGTCTACGTGCAGCAGCCGCCACCACCGGTCTACTACCAGCCAGCACCGGTGTATGTGCAGCAGCCGGTGTACATTCAACAGGCCCCCGTCTATTACGGCCCGCCTCGCGGTTATTACGGTCGGCCACATGGCTACTATGGCGGTCCACGCTGGTAACCAAAAAACAAAGCCCTGCTTTTACAGCGGGGCTTTTTTATGACCGTTGGTCGGCCAGCGTCTGAAAAAATCTCGCCAAGGTCGCTGTGAGGACAGTTTCACCGGCTAAAGTCGGCATGATTGTTTGACCGTTGTGTACTTTTCCATAAAACGGTCACTTATTTGTCATGACGGAACCGCAATCTGAATCCGTCCGTAAACAACAGGTTGATAACAACAAGGACGACTGTATGCCAACGCAAAACCCGCACCGCATCGTCGGCCTGTGCACCTCCAGCAAGGTGTACAGCGCGCTGACCGAACTCAAGCACCTGGAAGGCCATCGTTGCGCCAAGTTCCTTTCGCTGCTGGCGGAAAACCTCGTGCACAAAGGTTTGCTCAACGAGCGCGAAGTCATGCACATGCTTGATCAAGTGGTCGACTGAAGCCTCAACGGCATCAATGACCACTATCGAAAGCGTTGATTGTCCGTAGAACCGGCGAATCTCTAAGGTAGCTCCATTGATAGATGGAGGTACTCGTCATGGCTCAGGTTCAAATCATGTCCGTTATCGGCAGCGCCGTCCCCGCTTCGCTCAGGGCCACGGGCCTGCTCGCCTGCTGGTATCTGATGCGTGACGGCGAAGCGATCAGCGGCCCGCTGACTTCCTTGCCTGCTGCGCAGGCACTGTCGCAGAAGATCGTCAGCGCGCCGTTTCACGCTTAAGGCAGTTGCACTTTGGGCTTGGTCTCGGCGAACAGCGCCCAGCTCGACATGAACAATGCCGCGATCAGCGGCCCGATCACAAAGCCGTTGAGACCGAAGACTGCCAGGCCGCCAAGGGTCGAGATCAGAATCATGTAGTCGGGCATTTTGGTGTCCTTGCCCACCAGAATCGGCCGCAGCACGTTGTCCACCAAACCGATCACGAAGACCCCGAACAAGCCCAACACCACGCCCTGCCAGATCATCCCGCTGAGCAGGAAATACACCGCCACCGGCGCCCAGACAATCCCCGCGCCGACCGCTGGCAGCAACGACAAAAACCCCATCAACACTGCCCACAGCAGCGCGCTGGGGATGTCGAGAAACCAGAAAATCGCCCCGCCCAATGCGCCCTGCGTCACCGCGACCACCAGATTGCCCTTCACCGTCGCGCGTACCACGCGGTTGAATTTCAACTGCAAGCGCCGCTTGTGGCCTTCCTCCAGTGGCACGGCGGTGCGCACCTTGCGCGCCAGCTCGGCGCCGTCACGCAGAAAGAAAAACAGCAGATACAGCATGATGAAAAAACTCACCACGAATTCGAATGTGCCCTGGCCAAAACTGAACGCCTGACTGGCCAGCACCTGGCTACCCTGCATCGCCGATTTGACGATTTTCTCGCGCAGGCCATTGAGCTCGCCCATGCCGAAACGGTCGAGCAAATGCTGAAAGTATGGCGGCAGGCTGTGCTTGAATTGCGCCAGATACGCAGCGATGTCCAGTTCGCCGCTTTCGATGTTCTTGTAGACCGCCGCGCCTTCCTGCACCAGCAGCACACTGAGGATGATCACCGGCAGAATCGCGATCACCAGGCAGACCGACAAGGTACACAGGGACGTCAGGTTGCGCTGCCAGCCGAATTTCGCCTGCAGCCGGCGTTGCATCGGCGCAAACACAATGCCGAGAATCACCGCCCAGAACACCGCGCCGTAGAACGGCAAGAGGATCCAGATAAACGCCACCGTGACCAGCAACAGCAGCACGGTGAGGGATTTGAATTGAAGGCTTTTTTCGTTCATGTCCGATCCATGTCAGTCAGGCGTCATGCACGCCCCGATGCTTAGTCAACCGCGGCCTGCACGAGTGCCATCTTTATTCATGGAGCATAGTTGCGGATCAGCGTTAGCCGCTTATCGAGCTCGTTCACCCACAACAAAACGCGCTCAGTGCAAAGCGTAGATCCAGATCAATAAGCCGCGCCCGAATCCGCCTTACCCTGCCGCGCTTTTGCGACCGACACCGCCATGATCCCTACCCTCGCCGCCCCCGAACTGCTCGCCCCCGCTGGCACCCTGAAAAACATGCGTTACGCCTTCGCTTACGGCGCCGATGCGGTCTACGCCGGCCAGCCGCGTTACAGTCTGCGGGTGCGCAACAACGAGTTCGATCACGCCAATCTGGCGCTGGGGATTCGTGAAGCGCAGGCGCAAGGCAAACGCTTTTACGTGGTGGTCAACATCGCCCCGCACAACGCCAAGTTGAAGACCTTCCTCAAGGATCTGGCACCGGTCATCGACATGGCCCCCGACGCACTGATCATGTCCGACCCGGGATTGATCATGCTCGTGCGACGACATTTCCCGCAGATGCCGATTCACCTGTCGGTGCAGGCCAATACGGTGAACTGGGCGAGCGTCGAGTTCTGGCAGCAGATGGGTTTGAGCCGGATCATCCTGTCGCGAGAATTGTCGCTGGAGGAAATCGGCGAAATCCGTGAGCAGGTGCCGGGCATGGAACTGGAAGTGTTCGTCCACGGCGCGCTGTGCATGGCCTATTCCGGGCGCTGTCTGTTGTCGGGTTACATGAATAAGCGCGATGCCAATCAGGGCACCTGCACCAATGCTTGCCGCTGGAAATACTCAGCGCAAGAGGCCACCGAAAACCAGCTCGGCGAGATCGTCCAGACCTTCCAGCCAGAGCCAACGCTGGGGCTGGGCACGCCCACCGATCAGGTGTTCCTGCTGCAGGAAGCCAATCGCCCCGATGAATTGATGCCAGCGTTCGAGGACGAACACGGCACCTACATCATGAACGCCAAGGACCTGCGCGCGGTGCAGCACGTCGAGCGCCTGACGCGCATGGGCGTGCATTCCCTGAAAATCGAAGGCCGGACCAAATCGCACTTCTATTGCGCGCGCACCACCCAGGTGTATCGCCGCGCGATTGATGATGCGTTGGCCGGGCGTGAATTTGATCGCAGCCTGATGACGGATCTGGAATCACTCGCACAGCGTGGCTACACCGAAGGATTTCTGCGTCGGCATGTGCATGACGAGTACCAGAATTATCAACACGGCAGTTCGGTGTCGGAGCGTCAGCAGTTCGTTGGCGAGTTGACCGGCGAGCGGCGTGGGCGGTTGGCAGAGGTCAAGGTGAAGAACCGCTTTGCCTTGGGTGATCATCTGGAGTTGATGACGCCGAAGGGCAATTTCCATTTTGATCTGCATAAGTTGCAGAACGCTAAAGAAGAAGCGATCGAGGTGGCACCGGGGGATGGGCACACGGTGTATCTGCCGATTCCGGATGCAGTGGATTTGCGGTTTGGGTTGTTGATGCGGGATCTGCGTGATGCCTGAGAAGGCCCTCACCCTAGCCCTCTCCCAGAGGGAGAGGGGACCGATTGGGGGATATTGGAGAAGTTCACCGACCTGAAATTACGTCGGTGAATCCATAACCGACACTTAATCAAGAACATTGGACTTGGCCGAATCCATAATCGACTCGATCGTTCAGCTTGGCTGAATCCATAATCGCTCGCGATGAGGCCAGCAAACTCAACATAAAAACCAAGTCTCAGCGCCGATCATCCGACAACGGCGTCGGCTCATCCGCCGGCGGCACCCCCTCATCGTCCGCTCCCGGATCTTTCCAATCATCCGGCCGGTCGGCGTCACTCAATGGATCGCGCCCCGGGGGCATTCCCATCGGTGAGTCGTGATCAGCCAGTGTCGGTTCATCGGTACCGGGCAGCGGCCGGGTCGAATCGGTGGGCAGCACGCCACCCTGAAACAGCAAATCGTTAGCCATGACGCACCTCACTCAGGAGGTCCGGAATATCCGGGCCGTTCAACTTGGAATCAGCCCTTTGCACGGCGTGCTATCGAACAGACCAACGGCCATCAACCCCGCGCGGAAAACCGGTCGCGGCTGTTGGTCAGATGCAGCCACATGGCCGCGCGCGCGGCGTCCGCATCCTGACGCTTGATCGCATTCAGAATCGCCTCGTGCTCCAGATGAGCCAGTTGCCCAAGTTTGCTCAGATCCGCCGCACCGCGCTCGGCGGCGTTGAGCCGGTGACGCGGAATCATCGCGCTGCCCAGGTGCTGCATGATCTCGCTGAAGCAAACATTGCCGGTGGCCTCGGCAATCAGCAGATGAAAGCGCCGATCCGCTTCGACGCAACTGTCGTTGTTGTCCAGCAGACGCTGATAGTCATCCAGCGCCTGGCGCATCTGCAGCACTTGCGCCTCCGTGCGCCGCTGCGCCGCCAGCGCCGCCGCTTGGGTTTCCAGGCCCAGACGCAGTTCGAGAATGCTGCGCACACCGAGCGCCGTGTCGACATTGAGGCGTAAGCCCTGCTCCGCAACACGCTCGATGACAAAGGTGCCGATGCCGTGGCGCGTCTCCACCAGCCCGGAGGCCTGCAACTTGGAAATCGCCTCGCGCACCACCGTGCGGCTGACACCGTGTTCCTGAACGATGGAATTCTCTGACGGCAGCTTGTCGCCGGGCGACAGTTGGCCGAGCAGTATGCTTTGCGTGAGCTTCTCCACCAGGTCATGGGCGAGGTTGTGCGCACGTTTACGGGCGGGAGCGTCGAGGTCTTCTTGCATGATCGGTTCCGGTGATCGGGGCTTGTGGATCGTAGCATCCTGCGGGGATGACGAAATTGAGTCTAGCGGCTCAACTTGTATGACAACACTCAAATAAACGGAAATACCTTCAAACACTCCTGACAAACAGAACCGTGTCGCCCTGGGGGTGACGCGATGTTCTACGCCTTAAAAACCCAGTAAACATTGATCATTAACGCAAAAAAGCATAAAAAACCGGCATCCCAGAGAAAAATAATCGGCCAACCCTACTTGTAGGACAAAATTTCTCAGTTGTATGATGTCTAGCAACAACGCAGCACCTGCCCTACCCCGCATAAAAATAATCAGTGGGAGAAAACCAAGTGAAAACCTCCGTCTCCGGGATGAACGAGGGCGTCGATTCGACACTCGCGTCCGCCATCTCGAAAGTGAAACGCCACGTCCTGCCGCTTTTCGTGATCATGTTCATCGTCAATTACATTGACCGAGTGAACATCGGTTTCGTCCGCACTCACATGGAACATGACCTCGGTATTGGTGCCGCCGCTTATGGCTTCGGCGCCGGTCTGTTCTTCATCGGTTACGCGCTGTTCGAAGTCCCCTCCAACATGCTGCTGCAGAAAGTCGGCGCACGCATCTGGCTGACCCGCATCATGTTTACCTGGGGTCTGGTCGCCGCCGGTATGGCGTTCATCCAGAACGAAACCCACTTCTATGTACTGCGCTTTTTGCTCGGCGTGGCCGAGGCAGGGTTCTTTCCCGGGGTGATCTACTACTTCACCCGCTGGCTGCCCGGCGCCGAACGCGGCAAGGCGATTGCGATCTTCCTCAGCGGCTCCGCCGTGGCCTCGTTGATCTCCGGCCCGTTGTCCGGTCTGCTCCTGCAAATCAACGGACTAGGCATGCACGGCTGGCAATGGATGTACTTCATTGAAGGGATGTTCTCGGTGGGACTATGCGTGTTCGTCTGGTTCTGGCTCGACGCCAAACCCCACGACGCGAAATGGCTGACCCGCGCCGAACAGGATGCATTGGTCAACGCCATCGATGCTGAACAGAAGGCCCGCGAAGCCGCGACGCCAATCCGGCCATCGATGGGCAAGCTGCTCAAGGACCGCCAGATCATTCTGTTCTGCCTGATCTACTTCTTCATTCAACTGACGATCTACGCGGCAACCTTCTGGCTGCCGAGCATCATCAAGAAAATGGGCGAGATGAGCGACTTCCAGGTCGGCCTGTTCAACTCGATTCCGTGGTTGCTGTCGATCATCGGCATGTACGCTTTCGCCTCGTTCTCGGCCAAGTGGAAACACCAACAGGCGTGGGTCGCCACCGCCCTGTTGATCGCCGCTGCGGGGATGTTCATGTCCACCACCGGCGGGCCAATCTTCGCTTTCGTCGCGATCTGTTTTGCCGCGCTGGGTTTCAAATCCGCTTCGTCGCTGTTCTGGCCGATTCCGCAGGCGTATCTGGATGCACGCATCGCGGCGGCGGTGATCGCGTTGATCAACTCGGTCGGCAACCTCGGCGGCTTCGTCGCGCCGACCACTTTCGGCCTGCTCGAAGAACACACCGGCTCGATTCAGGGCGGCCTCTATGGCCTGGCCGCGACCTCGATCATTGCCGCGATCATCGTCTTCTTCGCGCGCACCACGCCGAAACCTGCGGCTGACATTGCCGTCGCCGATGCCGTGCCAAAGCACGCCTGACGTCCATTTTTAAAGATTGCGAATAAGAAGGATAAAAACCATGACCGCACACGACACCGCCAAAGCCCCGATCATCACCGACATGCAAGTCATCCCGGTGGCCGGCCACGACGGCATGCTGCTCAATCTGAGCGGCGCTCACGGGCCGTTTTTCACCCGCAATATCGTCATCCTCAAGGACAACGCCGGCCACACCGGCGTCGGAGAAGTGCCCGGCGGCGAGCGTATTCGCCAGACCCTGGAAGACGCGCGCAGCCTGGTGGTCGGCAGCCCGATCGGCACGTATCAGAAGATCCTCAATGAAGTGCGCCAGACCTTCGCCGACCGCGATGCTGGCGGTCGTGGTCTGCAGACTTTTGACCTGCGCATCACCATCCACGCGGTGACGGGCCTCGAAGCCGCGCTGCTCGATCTGCTCGGTCAGCATCTCGATGTACCGGTGGCGGCGCTGCTCGGCGAAGGTCAGCAACGTGATGAAGTGAAGATGCTCGGTTATCTGTTTTACGTTGGCGATCAGCGCGAAACCGACCTCGCCTATCGCAGCGAACCGGACGCCGACAATGACTGGTTCCGCGTGCGTCACGAGAAGGCCATGAGCGCCGAAGCCGTGGTGCGCCTCGCCGAAGCTGCCCACGCGAAGTACGGTTTCAAGGACTTCAAGCTCAAGGGCGGCGTGCTCAGTGGCGATGCGGAAATTGAAGCGGTGACGGCGCTGGCCGAACGTTTTCCTGATGCGCGGATTACCCTCGATCCGAACGGCGCTTGGTCACTGAAAGAAGCCATTCGCTTGTGCCGCGATCAGCATCAAGTGCTCGCCTATGCCGAAGACCCGTGCGGTGCGGAAAACGGTTATTCCGGTCGAGAGGTTATGGCCGAGTTTCGTCGTGCCACGGGGCTGAAAACCGCCACTAACATGATCGCCACTGACTGGCGTGAAATGGGTCATGCGATCCAGTTGCAGTCGGTAGACATTCCGCTGGCTGACCCGCATTTCTGGACGATGCAAGGTTCGGTGCGCGTGGCGCAGATGTGCCATGAATGGGGGCTGACCTGGGGCTCGCACTCCAACAACCACTTCGACATCTCGCTGGCGATGTTCACCCATGTCGCCGCTGCGGCGCCGGGCGAGATCACCGCGATCGACACCCACTGGATCTGGCAGGACGGCCAACGTTTGACCAAGGCGCCGCTGCAAATCATCGATGGTCTGGTGCAGGTGCCTAAAAAACCGGGTCTGGGAGTCGAGCTGGATATGGATCAGGTGGCCAAGGCTCATGAACTGTATAAAGGCATGGGCCTCGGCGCACGCGATGACAGCGTGGCGATGCAGTTTCTGATTCCGGGGTGGAAGTTCGATAACAAGCGGCCGTGTCTGGTGCGCTGAACCTGATCTCCAATCCACCACGGTCCCTGTAGGAGTGAGCCTGCTCGCGATAGCGGTGTGTCAGTTGATATCAATGTTGACTGAGACACCGCTATCGCGAGCAGGCTCACTCCTACAAGGGTTTTGCATTAACCAGAGATTTGCAGAAGCCAGGTTTTGAACGCTGTCATGGCCGCCGTTTCAGGCCGCGACTGCAACCGCGTCAACCAGTAACTCCCCGTCGTAATCTCAATCGCAAACGGCTGACAAATCGCCTCCGCCGCCAGTTGCCGGGCGAACATCAGCGGCGGCGCCAATGCCACCCCACCGCCCTGCAAAGCCGCCTCCATCATCGCCAGCGACGAGTCGAAAACGATGCTTTGCGGCGGTGCCGCTTGAGTCGCCAACCCGGCAGCCTGAAACCACTCCGGCCATTCATCCGTACGATAGGAACGCAGCAGCGTCTGCTGCAGCAAGTCCCCCGGCGAATGCAATTGCCGAGCGATTTCCGGCACGCACAACACCGACAGCGGTGCCTCAAGCAACCGCGTCGCTTCGATACCATGCCACGCCCCGGCGCCAAAGCGGATCGCGTAATCCAGCCCTTCTGCCGCCACATCCACGCGATTGTTGTTCGTCGACAGCCGCAAATCTATGAGCGGATGTTTCGCGCGGAAGTCCGCCAGCCGCGGCAACAGCCAACCCACGGCAAACGTACCGACCGCGCCGACGGTCAGCATTTCGCGGTACTGTCCACCGGCGAGACGTTCGAGAATCTGCGCGATGTGATCGAACGAGGTGCTCAACACCGGTAGCAAGGTTTCGCCTTCACTGGTCAGCATCAGCCCACGGGGCAGGCGTTTGAACAGCGTGACGTTGAGTTGCGCTTCCAGGCTTTTGACCTGATGGCTGACCGCAGCCTGGGTGACGCACAGTTCCACGGCGGCGCGGGTGAAGCTCAAATGACGCGCCGATGCTTCAAAGGCGCGCAGTGCATTCAGCGGCAATTGCGGTCGAATCATGCCCAGCCCCAAATTTTTCTAATGGCTCGTGCGAGTTTTCGTCGTTTGTCGATTGGTGCCGCGCTGACTAAATTGGCGGCGCTGATCAGTCGCCCAACACAGAAATCGCCCGCAGTGTAGCGGGATAACGCTAGCAACACTCATGGAGAGTGGTTCATTCATGTCATCCATTCAATCGAGCAACGTCATTTCCTGCGCCGCTTTCGGTCTGCTCTTCGGCACCAGTGCCTGCTTCGCCGCCGTGCCCGACGATGCGCAACTGTCAGCGCTGGTCAACGCAGCGGTGACGCCGGTGATGCAGCAACAGAACGTTCCCGGCCTCACCGTAGCGCTGACCATCAACGGCAAGGCGCATTACTTTAACTACGGCGTCGCCAGCAAAGACACCGGACAAAAAGTCAGCGAAAACACCTTGTTCGAAATCGGCTCGGTGAGCAAAACCTTCACCGCCACCCTCGCCGGTTACGCCCTGGCGACCGGTAAACTCGACCTGTCGACCAAGGCCAGCCAGCTCTGGCCTGATCTGAAAGGCAGCACCTTCGACAACATCAGCGTGCTGCAACTGGGCACCTACAGCGCCGGCGGCTTGCCACTGCAATTTCCGGACAACGCGGATTCGCCTGACAAGATGCTCGGCTATTTCCAACAGTGGAAACCGGTATATCCCGCCGGCAGCCATCGCCAGTATTCAAATCCAAGCCTTGGGTTGTTCGGTTATCTGGCCGCGAAAAGCCTCGGCCAGCCGTTTGACCAAGCAATGACGCAAACCCTGCTGCCGAAACTCGGTTTGCAGCACACCTACCTCAGCGTGCCGGCCGCGCAAATGGACCTGTATGCCCAGGGCTATGACAAAAACGGCAAACCGGTGCGCGTCACGCCCGGTGCGCTGGATTCGCAGGCCTACGGGGTGAAAACCAGCGCGGTGGACATGCTGCGTTACGTGCAGGCCAACCTGAAACCTGAAACGCTGGAAGCGGTACTGCAAAAAACCATCGCCAATACCCACACCGGTTATTACACGGTTGGCGATATGACCCAAGGCCTGGGTTGGGAAATGTACCGCTACCCGATCAGTCTCGAGCGTTTGCTCGCCGGCAACTCGACGGAAATGGCCATGGAGGCGCACAAGGTGCAGTGGCTGAATCCGCCGCAACCGCAACCGGAAGATGTGTTGATAAACAAGACCGGCTCGACGGGTGGCTTCGGGACTTACGTGGCGTTTGTGCCGAGCAAGGATATTGGCATTGTGATCATGGCGAACAAGAACTTCCCGATTCCTGAGCGGGTGAAAATCGCCCATACAATTCTTAGCGCTGTTGCTGACTGAAAATCAAAAGATCGCAGCCTGCGGCAGCTCCTACATCGACCGAGTGAAAAACCCGATCCTGTAGGAGCTGCAGCAGGCTGCGATCTTTTCGCGGACAAAAAATGGGCGACCTGCTGAGGTCGCCCTTTTTTTAATCAGGCCATGCCATCAATCATCCGGCATTTCCGGCGGCTTAGACGGTTTTGCAGGCTTGGTCGGCTTTGCGCCTTTCGTACCTTTGGCCGGTTCAGGCTCGGCAGCAACTGGCGCCTGAGCCGCAGCGGCCGCTTCCTTCTCAGCCATTGGCATGGCATCAATGGTGTCAAAGATCTTCTTCAAATCCACCGACTTCGATTCGTCCCCGGAGCTTTCCAGTTTCTTCTCGCCATCTTTGCCCACCAAAATCACTTTGGGCAACGCGCCGGCGCCAAGTTTCAATGCGCGGATCAGCGCCATGGTGTCTTGCTGGCCCATGTCCTTGCCGTCGAGCTGGCCGGACATGTTGAGGATGGTGTAGACCTTGATGTTGCGGTCGGCTACGCCTTTTTTGTTCGCGGGGTCTTCCAGCGACTTTTTCAGGCTTACCCACACGGGGTCGACCGTGCTTTGTGCGATCACGATCAGCGGTCGGGCGCGGCCCATGTCCCCGGCGATGGGCGAATCGTTGTCAGCGGCGAACAAGGGGCCGGCAATCGCCAGCAAGAGTGTCAGGGTCAATGACCTGATGAGCATGCGCATCTCCTTTTGATATCCACGCTCTAATGATTGCGCATCGTGGCGATTGTTCCGGGACAACCCGGCAAATATCTTCCGCCTAGTCAGAAGCTTAGGACAGGCGCGACATTGCGCAACATATCCGAGGTGATCGCAACGCGGATTTGATTACCTTTTATGACCGCATTAGGGTGGTAGTTCTGCCCATGAAATGGAGTTCACCCGCATGCACATCGATTACCTGTGCGATCACCCCGAATTGATCGAAGAACTGGCCACGCTCAACTTCAAGGAGTGGGGCGAGTTTCGCCCCGGGCAAACCGTCGAACACCGCATCGAACACATGCGCGAATCCTGCGGCAAAGGCGCAGTGCCCAGCGTGGTGGTGGCGCTTGAAGGTTCACGTTTGCTGGGCGGCGCGCTGCTGATCGAAAGCGATCTGAAGCTGCGCCCGAACCTGACGCCATGGCTGGCGGGGGTTTATGTGAAGGCTGAGGAGCGCGGTCGCGGGATTGCTTCGCAACTGGTCGATCGAGTGGTTGCAGAAGCGGCGGCGCTAGGCGTGCCCGAGTTGTATCTGTACACCGACACGTCGCAGTCGCTGTATGCGCGACTGGGTTGGGAAGTGGTTGAAGAGCTGGTCTACGACGATTTGCCGGTGACGGTGATGAAATACGCCACCCGCCAGTAAGAACACCCGTAGGAGCTGCCGAAGGCTGCGATCTTTTGATCTTTAAAAACAACATCAAGAGATCGCAGCCTGCGGCAGCTCCTACATGAGACCGTATTTGGCGGGGCCAGATCAGAACGCCAGTTTGTAGCCGATCAGCACCAGCATCGTCGCCAGGCACGGGCGCAGCACTTCATCGGAGATGCGTCCGGTCAGGTGGCTGCCGAGCCAGATGCCTGGCAGAGAACCCACCAGCAAAAAGCCCAGCACGCCCCAATCCATGTTGCCCATGCTCGCGTGGCCGAGGCCTGCAACCAGGGTCAGCGGCACGGCGTGGGCGATTTCGGTGCCGACCAGACGCCGGGTCGGCAGCAGCGGATAGAGGATGAACAGCGCGACAGTGCCGAGGGCGCCGGCACCGATCGAGGTCAGGGCGACCATGGTGCCGAGGATCAGACCGGTGATCACAGTCATCACGTTCAGGCGCGAACCGCTCGGGTTGTAGTTGCCGCCGGCGCGTTTGTGGGCGAAGTCGAGCAAGCGTTTCTTGAAGAAGATCGCCAGCGCCGTGGCGAACAGGACGAAGCCCAATGCCTGTTTGATGATGGCGTTCATCGCGTCCGGCGCGGTGTGCAGGGTGCTGAGGAACCACAAGGTCATAGCCACCGCCGGCACGCTGCCGAGGGTCAGCCAACCGGTGATGGCCCAGTCGATGTTCTTGTTTTTGCGATGGACGAGTACGCCACTGGATTTGGTAATGGCGGCGTACAGCAGGTCAGTGCCCACCGCCGTTGCCGGGTTGATGCCGAACCACAGCAGGATCGGCGTCATCAACGAACCACCGCCGACACCGGTCATGCCGACAATAAAACCCACCACCAGCCCGGCAATCACCAGGCCGAAATTTGCCAATTCCATTAAACCGTCCAGAAAAACGACAGGAAAAATCTGGCCCGCAGCATAGCGATTTTTCTTATAACCACATATATCGATGCGGTCTATCGTTATGCCATATCGAACTCACCAACCCATATCACTGTGGGAGCGAGCCTGCTCGCGAATACGGTGGGTCATCCGACACATTTATCGACTGACACAACGTCTTCGCGAGCAGGCTCGCTCCCACAGGTGTTATGGGGTGGCTGATAGGTCAGTGCACCCTTCGGCCCGGTTTGAAGCTGTGGTTTTTGTTGATCCACACCGTGGCCAATGCGATGAGGGACAGAATCAGCAGCGCCCACGGAAACGACATTGCCCCCGCCCGATCCAGCAACAACCCGCCAAACAAGCCGCCGCCGGCAATCGCTACGTTCCAGGACGTGGTGAGCATGGCTTGCACCACATCGACATGTTCACCGGCCGAGTCCGCCGCCGAGGTCAGCAGCAACGTGGCCGAGCCACCAAACGACAGGCCCCACACTGCCATGCAGGCATACATGATCAGCGGTGACGGCGCTGCCACTGCCAACACCAGCGCGGTCAACGCAAACACCGCAAGGCTGATCAACGTCAGCCAGCGCAACCAGCGATCCACCAGCATGCCGATGATCCAGATCCCCACCAGCGAACACAGGCCAAATACCAGCAGCACCAAATCGACCCGATCGGCGAGCCCGGCCTGCATCAGAAACGGTGCAATGTAGGTGTAGAGAATGTTGTGCCCGAGCATCCACGTCAGCACCACAAACAACACGGGCCGCACGCCCGGCAGGCGCATCGATTCGAGCAGCGGCAGACGCTCGTCACTGGCCTGCCCCGGACGATCCGGCACGGCGATCACGATCCACGCGGCCAGCACCAGAGCCAGCGCCGACATGATCCCGAACGACGCACGCCAGCCGATCAGATTGCCCAGCCACGTCCCCGCCGGCGTGCCCAGTGACAGCGCCACCGGGGTGCCAAGCATGGCAATCGCCAGTGCTCGACCCTGTTGATGCACCGGCACAATGCCGCGCGCATACCCGGCCATGATCCCCCACGACAACCCCGCCGCCATCCCGGCGAGAAAGCGCGAGGCGAGGGTCAAACCGTAATGGCTGGAGAACGTGGTGACGGTGTTGAACAACAGAAACCCGCCGACCGTCATCAATAACACCCGCCGTCGCGGCCAGCCGCGTGTGGCGACGGTCAGCGGAATCGCCGCGACAATCGAACCCAGTGCATACAGCGTCACCAGTTGCCCGGCGAGTACTTCACTGACGTTGAGCCCGGCGCCGATTTGCGGCAGCAGCCCGGCGGGCAGGGTCTCGGTGAGAATGGCGATGAACCCGGTCATGGCGAACGCCAGCAACGCGGCATAGGGTAGTTTGTCCGCACGGGCGGTGCGGTCGACGCGGCTGAAATCGGCGCTTGCAGGGTCGGTCATGACGGGAGCGGCTCCATTTTGATCAATAGCGGCGTCGGATTGTATACAAAAAATAGGCGCACCATTTGATCAATGTGGGAGCGAGCCTGCTCGCGAATGAGGTGGACCAGTCAACTCTTCAGCGCCTGAAGGAACGCTTTCGCGAGCAGGCTCGCTCCCACATTGAATCTCTGCACACCACAAAAACTTGTGGGAGCTGGCTTGCCAGCGATGAGGCCAGGCCAGGCAACATAGTTTTGCCTGACCCACCGCCATCGCTGGCAAGCCAGCTCCCACAGGTTTTGTGCTGCATTGATGATCACCGCCCCAACCGAACTCACTGCACCGGCAAGAAATTCAGGAACAACAAACTCTGCGCGTAGTTAAGGCCGATCCGCCGGTAACGCTCATCAAGCATCTGCGTGATCAGGTCCAGCCGCGCGACGATTTTGCCGAACTCGGTGGCGAAGCTCAGGTTGCTGCCCTCCTCCGAGATCTCATTGGAAAACAGCAGCGGCTGCCCTTCCTTGTTCTGCCGCTGGGACAAAATCCACGTGGCTTTTTCGATATTGCGTGCAGCGTTGTGAACGAACGTCGGGTTGATCGCATCGGTCATGTAGAACTCAGTGCGATTGCCATGGGCGGTGACCAGCATGCTGCCGATGGCATAGATGAACGCGCCGACACGGTCGCCGAGAAACTCCGGACTCATCGCATAGCTGAGCGCCGCCAAATCTTTTCGACCGCCAAGCACCGGCAACGGCTGTTGCTGCTCCACGGCCATCCGCACCTGCTTCACAGCGGCATGGATGTTGAGAAACCCTGACTTGCGCAGCTCGTCCGGGTTGCGCAGGTACAGCTTGGCTTGCAAGCGATAGAGGCTGCTGAGGTTGTCGCGCATCGCCAACGTGGCCATGCGGTCGACGCTGGTCTGCAGGAACTCCTGCGGCTTCCCTTCACGCATCTGATTGAAGAAACCATTGCCGTCCTGGTGACTGCAACCGCTGAACAGCAGCGACGACAAACAGGCCAGCAACAGGCACGGGCGGCGGAAAAAAGCGGCGATCAGGGCAAAAGCTCTCGGCATGAAATCTCGAACAGGCACATTCCTGTGCGGCGGGAGTCACCGCATCCTGGCCATGGATAGAGCCGCCGATTGCGAAAAAGTGCAGTGGTGCGCACGACCAGCCGACCTTCGGCAATGTCTGCCCAACCAATTAGTCTGTCTTTATTGTTGAAATAAACGATTAATCAACTATAAATCTTCACTGCACACACAAATAGCATGACTAGTTATCCTGTAGGAGCTGCCGAAGGCTGCGATCTTTTGACGTTGGGGTTTAGAAGCAAGATCAAAAGATCGCAGCCTTCGGCAGCTCCTACACGGCATCGGCGCCATTTTGAAAACAACAACAAAAAGGAAGGTCAACCATGCTTCAATCCCGTCACCTGCTCTCCGGCCTCGGACTGTCCCTGATGATCGCCACCCTTTCCGCCAACGCGGCCGGCCTCAGCGCCGAACACAAAGCTTTCGGCAAAACCAATGACGGCACGCCCGTCGAGCAATACATCCTGCGCAACAGCCACGGCATGCAAGCCACCGTCATCACCTACGGCGCGACCCTGCAATCGCTGAAAGTCGCCGACAAGCACGGCAAGTTCGACGACGTCGTGCTCGGCTTCGATGATGTCCAGGGTTACCAGAAAGGCACCGCCTACTTCGGCGCAACCATCGGCCGCTTCGGCAATCGCCTCGCCGAAGGTGCCTTCGAACTCGACGGCAAGCGCTATCAAGTGCCGCAGAACGATAAGACCAACGCGCTGCACGGCGGCCCGCAGGGCTTCGACAAGAAAGTCTGGAAAGCCCAGGAAACCAAGGACAAGGATTCGGTCGGCGTGACCCTGACCTATCTGTCGGCGGACGGCGAAATGGGTTTCCCCGGCAACCTCACCACCGAGGTGACCTATCGCCTCACCGACAACAACGAGCTGCGCATCGACTACAAGGCCAGCACCGACAAACCGACCGTGCTCAACCTGACCAACCACAGCTATTTCAACCTCGCCGGCGCTGGTAATGGCGACATTCTCAAACAGGTCGCCACCCTGCACGCCAGCCATTACACCCCGGTCACCGCCAAACTGATCCCGACCGGCGAACTGGCACCCGTGGCGGGCACGCCGATGGACTTCAGCAAACCGACGGAGATCGGCACGCACATCAAAGCGGATCATCCGCAGCTAAAATTCGCTGAGCCGAAACAGGGTGGGTTTGATTTCAACTGGGCGCTGGATACCAGGGGCGATATCGGCAAAGTTGCTACTGAGGTGAGTGACCCGCAGTCCGGTCGTGTGCTGCAGTTGTTCACCACGGAGCCGGGTGTGCAGTTCTATACCAGCAACTTCCTCGACGGCACCGTCAAGGGCAAGGGTGGCAAGGTCTATCCGCACTGGGGCGCGTTTACCCTGGAGACTCAGCACTATCCGGATTCACCGAATCAACCGGACTTCCCGAGTACTCGGCTTGATCCGGGGCAGGCTTACAGCCACAGCGTGGTGTTGAAGTTCTCCGCAAAATAACTCGCCCCGCCGTACCTGATCGTTCCCACGCGCAGCAAAGGAATGCCTCAAGGGACGCTCCGCGTTCCAGCTCGCGAAGGGACGCGGAGCGTCCCGGGCTGCATTCCCACGCAGAGCGTGGGAACGATCTGGTCTATCCTGCTGCCCACTAAAAGGTATCGACACATTCAGCAAGGAGGTTTGCATGCGTACCCTCGAACTGGCCGGCGTCCAGGTTCCAATCATTGGCCAAGGCACCTGGCGCATGGGTGAAGACCGCTCGGCGCACAAGCGTGAAGTGGCGGCGCTGCGCACGGGGATCGAGCTGGGCATGACCCTGATCGACACGGCGGAAATGTACGCCGAGGGCGGCGCCGAAAGCGTGGTTGGCGAAGCCATTGCCGGTCTGCGCGATCAGGTGTTTCTGGTGAGCAAGGTCTACCCGCACAACGCCAGCCGCAAAGGCATCCCGCAGGCCTGCGAGCGCAGTCTGCGGCGGCTCGACACCGATTACATCGACCTCTATCTGTTGCATTGGCGCGGCCAGTATCCGCTGGAAGAAACCGTCGAAGCCTTTGAACGCCTGTGCGAGGACGGCAAGATCGGCCGTTGGGGCGTGTCGAATTTCGATGTCGACGATCTCGAAGAACTCTCCAGTTCGGTCTGCGCGACCAATCAGGTGCTCTACAACCTCGAAGAGCGCGGTATCGAATTCGATCTGCTGCCGTGGTGCCAACACCAGCGCATGCCGCTGATGGCTTACTGCCCGATTGGCCAAGGCGGCGCGATGCTGGCTGAACCGCTGCTGAATGAGATTGCCGCTCGTCATGGCGTAACCCCCGCACAGGTTTCGCTGGCGTGGATTCTGCGTCAGGATGGTGTGATTGCGATTCCCAAGGCTGTGCGACCGGAACACGTGCAACTCAATGCACAAGCCGCGCAACTGCAACTGGAGGCCGGGGATCTGGCGGCGCTGGACCAGGTTTTTAAAGCGCCACAACGCAAGCAGCGGCTGGCCATGGTCTGAGCCGCCGACTGGCGAGGGCTTCGCGATGAGAAGCACAGATCAGTACGACCCGTTCAACCTGCAACGTTTTGTCCAGGCCCAGGACCCGGTGTTCGAGCGCGTGCAACGCGAACTTGATGATGGCCGCAAGCGCAGCCACTGGATGTGGTTTGTCTTTCCGCAGTTCGCCGGCCTGGGCGGCAGTGAAATGTCCCGGCGCTTCGCCATCGGTTCAGCCGAAGAAGCCCGGGCCTATCTGGCCCACGAGCTGCTCGGCGCGCGCCTGCGTACCTGCACGCAGTTAGTGCTGAAGGTGAAACAGCGCTCGATCGCGGAGATTTTCGGCCATCCCGATGACCTGAAGTTTCATTCCTCGATGACCCTGTTCGCCCAGTTTGCCGCTGAAGACAGCGTGTTCACTCAAGCGCTGGAGCGCTATTTTCACGGCATTCTCGATGAATGGACGCTGCAATTGCTCGACTCAAAACAGGCCCAGTTGCCCCCCGATCAGGGTTGAGAAATCGTCGTCGACAAACGGCAGAATCGCATCCGCCACCGGTTGCAGTTGCCGTGTGATGTAGTGGTCGTAGTCGATGGCGGCGCGGCGCACTTCCAAAGGCTCCGGGCCGGCCAGGGTGATGACGTAGCTGATCCAACCGCCGTTCTGGTATTGCCGTGGGCGCCCGTGCTGGGCGTTGTAGTCGTCGGCCAGCCGCGCCGCACGCACATGCGGCGGTACGTTGCGTTCGTAATCGTCGAGGGTGCGGCGCAGGCGTTTGCGGTACACCAGCCGATCATCGAATTCGCCGGCAAGGGTTTTGCGCACATAGTCGCGCACGTAATCCTGATAGGGCTTGCGCTGGAAAATCCGCTCGTAGAGTTCCTGCTGAAATTGCCGGGCCAGCAGCGACCAATCGGTGCGCACGGTTTCCAGACCTTTGTAGACCATTTCATCGCTGCCGTCGGCGCGGGTGACGAGGCCGGCGTAGCGTTTCTTGCTGCCCTCCTCGGCACCGCGAATGGTCGGCATCAGGAAGCGTTTGTAGTGAATTTCGAATTGCAGTTCGAGGGCGCTTTCCAGTCCGTACTCCTCCCGCACATGTTCGCGCCACCAATCGTTGACGTGCTTGACCAGTGCATGACCGATGTTCGCCGCCTCTTCCTGCCCGTGCGGACGACGCAGCCAGACGAAAGTTGAGTCAGTGTCGCCGTAAATCACCGCGTGGCCCTGCTCTTCAATCAACTTGCGCGTGCGCAGCATGATCTCGTGACCACGCAAGGTGATCGATGAAGCCAGCCGCGTATCGAAGAAGCGACAACCGCTGGAGCCGAGCACGCCATAGAAGGCGTTCATGATGATTTTCAGCGCTTGCGACAACGGTGCGTTGTGCTCACGCTTGGCGGTCTCACGACCCTCGGCGACACGTGAGACGATCGCCGGCAGGCAATGGCGAGTACGCGAGAAACGTGCGCCACGGAAACCCGCCACGGAATCGGCGTCATCCGGGTGTTGCAGGCCTTCGATCAGGCCCACCGGGTCGATCAGAAAGGTGCGTATGATCGACGGATACAGGCTCTTGTAATCGAGCACCAGCACCGATTCATACAGGCCCGGCTGTGAGTCCATGACGAAGCCGCCGGGGCTGGCCTGCGGGGGATTGGTGCCGAGGTTCGGCGCGACAAACCCCTGACGATGCATCAACGGCATGTACAGATGCGTGAACGCCGCCACCGAGCCGCCGCTGCGATCGGCCGGCAGCCCGGTGACGCTGGCGCGTTCGAGCAAAAAGGTCAGCAATTCAGTCTTGGCGAAGATCCGCGTGACCAGTTCGCAGTCCTTGAGGTTGTACTTGGCCAGCGCCGGTTTGTCCTCGGCGAACATGCGGTTGATTTCGTCCATGCGCTGGTACGGGTTGTCGATGGACTTGCCTTCGCCGAGCAGGGTCTGCGCGACGTTTTCCAGACTGAACGACGGGAAGCTCCAGGTCGCTGAACGCAGCGACTCGATGCCATCGATGATCAGCCGCCCCGCCGCCGAGGCGAAGTAGTGATTACGGCTGCCATGTTCGCGCCATTGCATCTCTTCGCCGCCACGGCCGATCTTCAGCGGCACGCCGAGGCGCCGTGCGTGTTCGTGGAGGATGCGCAAATCGAACTGCACAACGTTCCAGCCAATGATCGCGTCGGGATCGTGGCGGGCGAACCAGTCGTTGAGCTTCTTCAGAATGATGGTGCGCGAGTCGCAGTATTCGAGGTCGAAATCGACGATGCTGTCGTCGCCATTCGGCGCGCCTAGCATGTACACCTGACGCTCGCCACAGCCTTCGAGCGCGATGGAGTACAGCTCGCCGGTTTCGGTAGTCTCGATGTCCAGCGAGACCAGGCGCAGCTTCGGTCGGTAATCCGGGTCAGGTTTGAGCTGGGCGTTGAACAACACGCCGTCGGCATCGGGCGTGCCGCTGAACTGCACCGGCGCAGTGATGAAGCGCTCCATCAGGTAGCGTTCCGGCGGGCGTACATCGGCTTCGTAGACGTCGACCCCATTGCGGTTGAGCGCGGTTTCCAGGCGCATCAATTGGCCGTGTTGCTGGCAATACAGACCGAGCACCGGGCGATGCTCGAAATCCTGCAGGGCCAGCAGGCGCAGTTCGACATTCTTCTCGCCATGCAGCAGGCGTTCGGCCGCTTCGCGCTGCTCAGCGGGGATAAACGCCACCGACGGCTGATGCGGCAAACGCACACGGCGCGGCCCGGCGTCAGTCGCCAGCCAGAACTCGACTTCGGTGCCGGCCGGGGTATCGCGCCAATGCCGGGTCAGGACGAAGCCCTGCGGTAAATCCACCACTGCAACCTCAGGAATTGAATCAGAGGGGCATTCTACGCGGCATTGCGTGGGATGACCCTGGCGATAAATCGGCGTCAACCACGGAAAAAACCGGCGAATGACGTTTTTTGCGTGTTATCTGCCGCTTTGCCACCTTGCCCTGCGCGCTTGCGTCTACGATGCTTGGAGAACAACGACAACACCTGAGTAACCACCATGAAGACCGTCGCCCAACTGCTCAAGCTCAAAGATCAGAAAAATCAGGAAGTGCACCAGATCAAGCCTGATCACATGGTGCTCGAAGCGCTGATGAAGATGGCCGAGAAAAACGTCGGCGCCTTGCTGGTGGTCGAAGACGATAAGGTGGTCGGCATCATCAGTGAACGCGATTACGCACGCAAACTGGTGCTGCATGGCCGCTCATCCGTGGGCACGCCGGTGCGCGACATCATGGTGGCGAACGTGATCACCGTCGACACCCACCAAACTGTCGACACCTGCCTGGGCATCATGTCCGACAAACGCCTGCGCCACTTGCCGGTGGTGGAGAACGGCAAGCTGATCGGTTTGCTGTCGATCGGTGACCTGGTCAAGGAAGCGATTGCCGAACAGGCAGAGCTGATCAAGCAACTGGAGCAGTATATCCGCGGGGAATAATCCCCGTCCTCCTCATGATCGTTCCCACGCGCAGCAAAGGAATACCTCCTGTGACGCTCTGCGTCACGCTTTGGGACGCAGAGCGTCCCGGGCTGCATTACCACGCGGAGCGTGGGAACGATCATCGTCGGTCAGGACGGCCAATGCCGGGCGAAGACCGGTGCCAGCACCGGATGCCGGTCAATCCGCTGCAACCACGCATAAAACCCCGGTCGCGTCTGACGCAAATGCTCGCGGCTGCCCGCCCAGCGCGTCACCACTGCCGCCAGCACATCCAGTGCCCCCGGCGTTTCGTCATCCAGATACAGCTCGGCAGAAAACTGGTCGGCAAACACCTCCCAACTCCAATGCAATCGCTCACGCGCTCCGGCCACCAGATTCTGCCGCGAGGCTTCGTCAGGCATCAGCAGCCAGCGCTCCGGATAATCGATGACGCCGATCGCCGCATAACAGTTGCTGACGATGTAGACCAGACCGCGAATCGCCTGATCACGGTCATCCGCCTTGGTCGGCAGCAGGCCGGACTTGGGAAACGTCAGGCCCAGATGAATCAGGATCGCCGCGCTCTCGGTGATGGCGCCGCCATCGGGCAGTTGCAAGGTCGGTATCTGCTTGAGCGGATTGAGCTGCGCCAACGCCTCGGCAGCTTCGGTGCTGGCTTCGACATCAATGAAACGGTAAGCGATCTGGCACAGCTCCAGCGCCGCTTCGATGGCCGCCGCGCCTGAATTTCTGTGCCCATAGAGCTGGTACATATCCAATCCCCCCGAAAAGACCATTGCCACAGGGTAGATGGCTGTAGCGTGGATGTAGAAATAATCTGCCTGTGTATCGGCTTTGGCACGGTTTTCCCATGCACTCGCGACTTGCGAATTCAAACCTCGCAAAACAGCGCTTGCGGTGCCCATCCCGCACCAAGAGCAATCATCGAACGTTATCCGCGTTCTTGTAAGGTGCGATACCGAACCAAAAGTTCGCGTATCCGAGCTGGCAACAGGAGTTCACCGCGTGAATCTTCAAACGCTCTGCCGCATCACAGCCTCTTTGCATTTATCCGTTCGCCGCCGAGTTCATCCGAACAGTCCCGGCTGCCTTCACACTTACTTTATTACCTGACACTTCGACAGCGCACTGCGTTCGGCAATGAGTTATTGGCCGACGGCAGCGTGCTATTTATTTTTTAAATAAGACTCGGACAGTTATTGCACAAGCGCAGTGTGCATTGAACGACAGCAGGATTGTCGAACAATAACTTTCAGCATCATTACAAGTGCACCAAAACTGCTCCACAGTTTTTAACTATTCAGTAGTTCAAACAGTGATTTCATTTAAACAACAACAAGGAACATGCCCCGTGAGCCGCTAAAACATTGACCCGCACCAATTCGGTCCGCCGCGCACCAGCAAGTGCCCTGGCCGCAAGCCAGGCCGCCGCTCTATCCCGCCGATCAGCGTGATATGGCGCACAGCCTGACTCGCCTGTGAAAAAGCTCCCTCGACCGGAGTAACGGCAATCTGCGCGCCATGGAAAAACCACGACAAGGGTAAAACTTATATAAATGCGACATGGGTAACACTCATGAAATACGCACTCTACATTTCAGCAACATGTGGCACAGCGGTTGCTATGTGTAACAAGCATGAGACACCGACCGTTGTCTTGCGTAATAGAAGAACAACCAGGGAATGGCTAATGAACACTCGAAGTCGATGGCGCTAAGCCAGTAAGTTTGCACAAGCCTTGTTAACCGGATAGTTCAACTATCGGCTTCTGCTCACCTTGAAGAAAGTTGCACCCACCCACTCGAACATCTCCTGGATGTTCGGACGGCACCTTATTGCCCTTCATCAACCCGAGGGAGCTTTAATGAACGATGCGGTAAAGCACAGAACCCTGCCGGGGTCGTTGCGGGAAGCGCCAATTCCGCCGCCTCCGGGCAGGCCGGCGTTTAAAGCCAACACTTCGCAACCCGGCGGTCTGAATAAACAGCAGATGGTGTTGCTGGTCGCTGTGTCGGCACTGATACATGGTGGCGCCTGGTGGTTTCTCCAGCAATCCAAAACAGAGCCATTGCCAACGCCACCGCAGATTCCGGAAATGACCGTCGAGCTGACCAGCCCGACGCCACCGGCACCGCCCACACCGGAACCGCCACCACCGCCTCCTCCGCCGGAACCGGAACAACCGGTGGAAGACGAGGATGCGGTCAAACCACCGCCGAAACCGGTGGAGAAACCCAAGCCGATCGAAAAACCGAAACCGGTCGAGAAGCCGAAACCGGTGAAAAAGGTCGAGCCACCGAAAGCGCCACCGGCGCCGGCACAACCGGCGGCTCCTGCTGCCCCGGCCACCCCGAGCGCGCCACCGGCTCCTGCCGCCGCGCCGGGTCCGGTCAAGGAGTCGGCAGCGATTTCCGGTCTCGCCAGCCTTGGCAACCCGCCGCCGGAATACCCGTCGCTAGCACTGCGGCGCAACTGGGAAGGCAGCGTGGTGCTGCGCATTCAGGTACTCGCCAACGGCCGCGCCGGCACGGTGACGGTGACCAAATCCAGCGGCAAACCGCAACTGGATGATGCTGCTGTTGCCGCCGTGAAGAACTGGAAATTTATTCCGGCCAAACGCGGTGATACGCCGATTGACGGCTTCGCCACCCAGACCATCGATTTCAAATTGCCGCAATAACCGAACGCTCAATCAACGCACAACCGAATAACGCAAGCGAGGTGTCACCATGAACGATTTGTCTTCGATGATTGTCCCCGGCGTGCTCTGGGGTCTGGTGCTGTTTTCCGTGGTCAGCTGGGCGATCCTGCTGGTCAAGTCGGCGCAGTACCTGCGGCAGAAAGCGCAGAACAAACAATTCAGCAAAGCCTTCTGGGGCGCGCCGGATCTGCTCACCGCCGCCGAACACGCCAGCCAGTATCCGGGCGCGCTGGCGCGTATCGCCAGCAGCGGTTTCGAAGCGCTGCTGGTGGAAGATTCGCCGCGTACCACCCAGCAATTGGCGCACACCATCAACCGTTCGGATCGCCTGGAACGCAACCTGCGCCAGCAGATCCAGAAGGAACGTCGCTCCCTGGAAAACGGTCAGGCGATCCTCGCCAGTATTGGCAGCACCGCGCCGTTCATTGGTTTGTTCGGCACCGTGTGGGGAATCATGGAAGCGCTGAAAAGCATCGGCGAAACAGGCTCGGCCAGCCTTGAAGCGGTCGCCGGTCCCATCGGTCACGCGTTGATCGCCACCGGCGTCGGTATCGCTGTCGCCGTACCGGCGGTACTGATTTACAACTTCTTCCTGCGCCGTTTGAAACTCGCCTCGGCAGACATGGATGACTTCGCCCACGACTTCGACGCCCTCGCCTCGCGCAGTGCGTTTTCCATCAGCCGTCAGGCCATCGCCAGCAAAACCACGGCCGCCGTGCGGGAGGCCAGCTGATGTCCTTTTCCACTCAAGACAGCGATGAAGTGCTCAGCGAAATGAACGTCACGCCACTGGTCGACGTGATGCTCGTGCTGCTGGTGGTGTTCATCGTCACCGCACCGCTGATGACCAACGCGATCAAGGTCAACCTGCCGAAAACCGACGCCGTCGCCCCCGCCGAGAAGAAGGATCCGGTGGTGGTCAGCGTCGATCAGGACGGCAAGTTCTATCTGGCCAAGACCGAGCTGGCCCCGGAATCACTGGAAGCCAGCCTCAAAGAGGTCAAGGCCAAGGACAGCGAAGTGCGCGTGCAGTTGCAGGCCGACTCCGCCGTCAATTACGGCCAGGTGGCCAAGGCCATGGCGTCTATCGAACGCTCGGGCATTACCAAAATATCGGTGATGACCACCCACTGAGTGCGGTGCCGGCCGCGTACTGAAAACACGCGTCCGGCACCGCTGACCGAATCCCGTCGTAAACGGCCGACCGAAAAAACGCCACGCGTCTTCGGAGGGGATCGGCTTGCTTGAAGAAAGTGGTTTTCCGCACGCGGTATCACCGATAGCGGAGCAATGAGGGGCTCACAAGGCCAATTCGATAACGTCTAAAAAGTCGGAAATAACCATGCTGATGAACACTCCACGCTTCACGCTCAAACCATTGGTGGCAACGATTTCTCGCCACCGTTTTGTTCCGTTGTATCTGGTGGCCATGGGGATGGGCGCCGGGACTGTGCAGGCGGCCGAGGACGACAACGCTAACGTCCCGGCAGCTGCGGCGGTGGTTGCGCCGACCACGCAACTGCAACGGGTGGAAGTGACCGGTTCGGCGATTCGCCGGGTCGATGCGGAAACGGCGGTGCCGATCACCATTCTCAAGGCCGATGAGCTGCGCAAACAGGGCGTGACCACCACCGCCGAACTGGTGCAGCGCATCACCGGTAGCCAGTCGATCAACAACAGCGCAGGCTCCGTGGGCGCAGCCACTGGCGGCGCCTCATTCGCCGACATGCGCGGCATCGGCGCAAACAAGACGCTGGTGCTGCTCAACGGTCGACGCCTGGCCAACAACGCCTTGTCGGGGACCAACTCGGCCGGCGGCGCGGTGGATCTGAACATGATCCCGTTTGCCGCCATCGAACGTGTGGAAGTGCTGCGCGACGGCGCCTCGGCCCTGTACGGCACCGACGCCATCGGCGGTGTGATCAACTTCATCACCAAGAAATCCCTGACCGACGGCCAGTTGACCCTCGGCGGCGAAACCCCGACCCACAGCGGCGGCGGTGCAACCAAAGACATGAGCGCCAGTTGGGGCTACGGCGATCTGGAAGAAGACCGTTTCAACGTCCTCGGCGTGTTCAACTACAACAAGCAGCAGAACCTCGACGCCAACGACCGCTCCTTCGCCACCGACTACGCCCCCGGTCGCGGCCTCGATCAGACCTCCGGCACCGCGTTCCCCGGCAACTACAGTCAGAATGGCAACGCCACCAACCCGTTGGCCAACAGCAATTGCAACGGCCCCAACCTGATCGCCCGCGACGGTTTGTGCCGCTTCAGCACCCGCGAATACATCGACCTGGTGCCGCAAACCGAGAAGACCTCGTTCTTCGGCAAAACCACTGGCAAGCTCGGCGACGATCACAACGTCAATCTCGAATACTTCTGGTCGCGCAACAACAACGCCACGGCGATCGGCCCTGCGCCGTTGACCGGTCTGAGCCTCGATTCCTCGTCGCCCTACTATCCCGGCAACGGCATCACCCCGGCGCCAACCGATTTCGCCCTCGACCCGACCCAACCGGTGGACGTCAACTGGCGTGAAACCGCTGCCGGCCCGCGTGAATCGAAAGACCAGAACACCAGCCAGCGCTTCCTGCTCAGTTTCGATGGTCTGGTCGCCGGCTGGGATTACAACGTCGGCGCCTCGTACAACCAGAACAAAATCGTCTCCAGCGTCACCAATGGCTTTGTCAGCGACCAGGCGATGATCAATGGTCTGGCCAGTGGTTTGCTCAACCCGTTCGGCCCGCAGTCCGCCGCCGGTCAGCAGTACATCGACAACGCGGCCTACCACGGTGCCTACTCCACTGCTGTGGGCCGTGTAGCCGGTTTCGATGGTCGTATCAGTCGTGAAATCGGCGACTGGTTCGGCGCAGGTCCGTCCGGTCTGGCCCTGGGTGGCGAGTACCGCAAAGAGAAATTCCATCAGGATTTCGAGTCGTTCGCCGGCGACATCCAGAGCCTCGGCATCGACCCGGCCGGCAGCGTCGAAGGCGACCGCAGCGTGAAAGCCGCCTACGCGGAAATCAACGTGCCGGTGCTCGACAGCCTCGAACTGTCCGCCGCCGTGCGTCACGACAAATACAGCGACTTCGGCAGCACCACCAACCCGAAATATTCGTTCCGTTATCAGCCGTTGAAAGAGCTGGTGGTACGTGGCGCCTACAGCGAAGGCTTCCGTGCGCCGTCGCTGTATGAGTTGTATTCGCCGCGCAGCATCACCTTCACCCAGGGCTACTACAACGACCCGGTGCTGTGTACCGGCGGCGTAGTGCAACCAGGCGGCAACGGCGGCCGCGATTGCGGTCAGCAGTTCCTCAATCAGATTGGCGGCAACGAAGACCTGGCCCCGGAGAAGGCGCGTAACGTGACCCTCGGCTTCGTGTATCAGCCGATCAACAACCTCTCGGTAGGTCTGGATTTCTGGTGGATCCACATCTCCAACCAGATCCAGCCGTTCCCGGAATCCACCGTGTTTGATCAGGCCGGCTCTTACCCGGATCGCTTCGTGCGCAACGCCGATGGCACGCTCAACTACATCGTCACCGGCAACGCCAACCTCGGCATCGTCGAAACCAACGGTGTCGATGTGTCGCTGGACTATCGCTTCCCGAACACGCCGTACGGTCAGTTCGGTCTGGGGCTGCAAGGCACTTATGTTGACGAGTACGACTTCCAGAGCACCATCAAAGGCCCGTTTACCGACAAGGTCGGCGACTTTCAGGGTGACGGCGTGATCGCACGCTGGAAGCACAACCTCACCGGCAGCTGGACCTTCGGCGCGGCGCGGGCAGCACTGACCAACCGTTTCACCACGGGTTACAACGACTACGACCGCGACACCCACGCGCGCGTGGCGTCGTATTCGGTCTGGGATCTGTCGGCCGGTTACACCTTCAACAAGGTGCTGGATGTCGATGCCGGGATGAAGAATGTGTTCGACCGCAACCCGCCGTTTTCCAACCAGGCCTACAACTTCCAGAGCGGCTATGACCCGCGCTACACCGACCCGCTGGGCCGTACTTTGTTTGCGCGCATGACGTACCACTTCTAAAGAACGAGCACCATAAAACCCTGTGGGAGCTGGCTTGCCAGCGATGGCGTTGTATCAGTCGACATTTACTTCACTGACATACCGCTATCGCTGGCAAGCCAGCTCCCACATGGGGGCCGGGTTTCTTCAGGGATTTTGAGGGTGACTTCATGAGTTTTTTGCGCAACATGGCTGGCCTGCTTTTGGGCAGTGCGCTGTTATGCACCGGCACCTCGGCGCTGGCCGCTGGCAGTTATGCGCTGACGGTGTACGGCGAAGCGCCGAAGTATCCGGCGAACTTCCAGCACTTTGATTTCGTCGATCCCAACGCGCCCAAGGGTGGTTCGCTCAGCCGTGCGTCGATGGAGATCGGCCAATACAACTACATCAGCCCGTATGCCGATCAGGGCATTTCCGTGGTGCAGGTCAACGACTGGGTGTATTCGCCATTGGCGTTTCGTTCGCTGGACGAGCCGTACACCGTTTATGCACTGGTCGCGCAGCAGATCGAGCGCGACCCCGATGGACTCTGGGTGCGCTTCACCCTCAATCCACAAGCACGCTTCGCCGACGGCACGCCGATCACCGCTGAAGACGTGCGCTACACCTTCAACCTGTTGATGACCAAGGGCAGCCTGAGTTATCGCCAGCAATACGCCGATGTGCAGGACGTGCTGATCGAAGGCCCACGACAGGTGCGCTTCACCTTCAAGAACAACCTCAACCGCACCCTCGCACTGGATCTGGCGACGATGCGCGTGGTCCCCGAACACTGGTGGAAAACCCGCGACTTCGCCAATGGCGGCGGTTTCGAGCCACCACTGGGCAGCGGCCCGTACCGGGTGAGCAAGGTCGACGCCGGGCGCAGTATCAGTTTCGAACGTGATCCGGACTGGTGGGGCAAGGACTTGCCGGTCAGTCGCGGCATGTACAACTTCGACACGCTCACGGTGAATTTCTACGGTGACACCGACGTCGCCCGGCAACTGCTGCAGGCCGGCGCGTTCGACTACAACCGCGAGTTCTCCTCGTCCGGTTATGTGGTCGGCTATGACAGCCCGGCATTGCGCGACGGTCGTTTGCAACAGTCGATCCTCGCCCCGGACAAACCCACCGCCGCTCAGGGCTTCGTGTTCAACCTGCAGAACCCGTTCTTCAAGGATCGCCGCGTGCGTCAGGCGATCAGCCTGCTGTGGGATTTCGAGTGGACCAACAAACAGATGATGCGCGGCTTCTACGTGCGCCAGAACAGCTTCTGGCCAAAAAGCGAAATGGCCGCCACCGCCCTGCCCGACGCCGAAGAATTGAAGATCCTCGAACCGCTGCGTGGGCAGATTCCCGACGAGGTTTTCACCACGGTGTACCAGGCACCGAAAACCGATGGCAGTGGCTACATCCGCGACAAACAACTGCAAGCGCTGAAGCTGCTCGCCGAGGCCGGCTGGACGCCGCAACACAATCGTCTGGTCAACGCTGCGGGTGAGCCGCTGGAGTTCACTTTCCTCGACGGTCAGGGCGGCTTCGATCGCATGTTGCTGCCGTTCAAACGCACCCTCGCGCAGATCGGCATTACGCTCAATCTGCGCCGGATCGATTCGGCGCAATACATCAACCGCCTCAACGCCCGCGACTACGACATGATCGTCGTCGCTTTCCCGCGCAGCGGCGATCCGATCGTCTCTCCCGGCCGCGAGTTGTACAGCCTGTACGCCTCGCAAAGCGCCACGCAAGTCGGCAGTTCGAACTCGATGGTGCTGGCCAATCCGGCGGTCGATCAACTGATTGACGGACTGGTCCAGGCCAACAGCCGCGAAGCCATGGTGCATTACGCCCGCGCCCTCGATCGGGTGCTGCAATGGGGTTACTACATGATTCCCAACTACTACTCCAAAGGCACACCGACGGTGTATCAAAACCGCTTCGGCATGCCACCCGTGCAACCGGCGTATGACGAAGGCCTCAACACCTGGTGGGAGGTAGCGGCCAAGGCGCTGACCACCCAGCAGATGCACTCTCAACTCGCGGGGGGCCAGTGACATGCTGCGTTATCTGAGTCGACGTTTGCTGCTGATCATCCCCACGCTGCTGTGCATTCTGGTGGTGAATTTTCTGATTGTGCAGGCCGCTCCAGGTGGGCCGGTGGAGCAAGCCATCGCCCGCTTGCAAGGGTTCGGCGGGCACAGCATGGGCGGCGGTGGCGAGGTCGCTGCAGTTGGCGGCGCGGGCCGCAGCAGCCGTGGCCTCGATCCGGCGTTGATCGAGGAGATCAAACACCATTACGGCTTCGACAAGCCGATGCACGAACGCCTGTGGTTGATGCTGAAAAACTACGCGCAGCTGGATCTGGGTAGCAGTTTTTTTCGCGGCGCCAAGGTTACTGATCTGATCGTGCAGAAGTTGCCGGTGTCGCTGTCGCTGGGTCTATGGGCGACGTTGATCACTTACCTGATTTCCATTCCGCTGGGCATTCGCAAAGCGATCAAGAACGGCAGCGCGTTTGATGTCTGGAGCAGCACGGCGATCATCATCGGCTACGCGATGCCGGCGTTCCTGTTCGCGATTCTGTTGATCGTGGTGTTTGCCGGTGGCAGCTACGTCAACTGGTTTCCGGTGCAGGGGCTGGTCTCGGATAACTTCGACAGCCTCAGCACGATGGGCAAGGTCGGCGACTACCTCTGGCACCTGGTGTTGCCGGTGACGGCGCTGGTGATTGGCGGCTTCGCCACGTTGACGATCCTGACCAAGAACAGCTTCCTCAACGAAATCAGCCGCCAGTACGTGATCACCGCGCGGGCCAAGGGTCTGACTGAGCGTCGCGTGCTCTATGGCCACGTGTTTCGCAACGCCATGTTGTTGGTGGTGGCCGGAGTGCCGTCAGCACTGATCGAGGTGTTTTTCGCCGGCTCCCTGCTGATCGAAACCATCTTCAACCTCGACGGCCTCGGGCGCATGAGTTACGAAGCGGCGGTGTCGCGGGATTACCCAGTGGTGTTCGGTGCGTTGTTCCTGTTCACCCTGTTCGGCCTGTTGATCAAGCTGATCGGCGACCTTTGCTACACCCTGCTCGACCCGCGCATCGACTTCTCGGCGAGGACTGCCTGATGTTCACTCTCTCCCCTCTTGGTCAGCGTCGCGTGGCTCAGTTTAAGGCCAACCGCCGTGGACGCTGGTCGCTGTGGCTGTTTATCGGTTTGTGCCTGATTTGTCTGGGCGGTGAGTTGATCGCCAACGACAAGCCGTTGGTGATCCGTTATCACGACGCTTTTTACTTCCCGATCCTCAGCGATTACTTGGAAACCGATTTCGGCGGCGAGCTGCCGTTTCAGCCGGATTACGCCAGCAGTTACGTACACAAGCTGATTGAGGATCAGGGCGGCTGGATGCTGTTTCCGCCGATCCCGTTCAGTTACGACACGGTCAATTACGACCTCAGCGAACCGGCGCCGAGTCCGCCGTCATCGAGCAACTGGCTGGGCACCGATGATCAGGCGCGGGATGTGTTGGCGCGGGTGATTTTCGGCACGCGAATATCGATTCTGTTTGCACTGATTCTCACCGGCATCAGTGCGTTGATCGGCATCGTTGCCGGGGCGTTGCAGGGTTATTACGGTGGCTGGGTCGACTTGCTCGGGCAACGGGTGCTGGAGATCTGGTCGGGGTTGCCGGTGCTGTACCTGCTGATCATTTTGTCCGGGTTCGTCTCGCCGAGTTTCTGGTGGTTGCTGGGGATCATGGCGCTGTTTTCCTGGCTGGCACTGGTCGACGTGGTGCGCGCCGAGTTTCTGCGTGGACGCAATCTGGAATACGTCAAAGCCGCGCGAGCGCTGGGCCTGACCGACAACGAGCTGATGTGCCGGCACATCCTGCCCAACGCGATGACCTCCACCCTCACCTACCTGCCGTTTATCCTGACCGGCGCCATCGCCACGCTGACCGCGTTGGATTTTCTCGGCTTTGGCATGCCGGCCGGCACTGCGTCGCTGGGCGAGTTGATCGGTCAGGCCAAGCGCAATCTGCAAGCGCCGTGGCTGGGGTTGACGGCGTTTTTTGCCTTGGCGCTGATTTTGTCTTTGTTGGTTTTTATTGGTGAGGCTTGCCGTGATGCATTCGATCCCCGGAGCTGAGATGAACGACAACCTGATTGAAATTCGCGATCTGCGCGTCGCATTCGCCGGACAAGAAGTGGTGCACGGTTTGAACCTGGATATCCGCCGCGGCGAGTGCCTGGCACTGGTCGGAGAGTCCGGCTCAGGCAAGTCGGTGACCGCGCATTCGATCCTGCGTTTGTTGCCGGGCAAGAACGTCAGCAGCAGCGGCGCGATCCGCTACAACGGCGTGGACTTATTGCACGCCAGCGAGCAGCAGATGCGCGGCTTGCGCGGCAACCGCATTGCGATGATTTTCCAGGAGCCGATGACCTCGCTGAACCCGCTGCACACGGTGGAAAAGCAAATCAGCGAAGTACTGGAGATTCACAAAGGCCTCAAGGGCCGCGCTGCCCGTGAACGGACGTTGGAGCTGTTGGAACTGGTCGGCATTCGCCAGCCGTTGCAGCGCTTGAAAGCCTATCCGCATCAACTTTCCGGTGGTCAACGGCAACGGGTGATGATTGCGATGGCGCTGGCGAATGAGCCGGAATTGTTGATCGCTGACGAGCCGACCACGGCGCTCGACGTCACGGTGCAGCAGAAGATTCTTGAGTTGTTGATCGAGTTGCAGCAACGCCTCGGCATGTCGCTGTTGCTGATCAGTCACGACCTCAATCTGGTACGGCGCATCGCGCAACGGGTATGCGTGATGCGCCATGGTGAAATCGTCGAGCAGGCGGATTGCGAGGCGCTGTTTCGCGCGCCGCAGCATCCTTACAGTCGGTTGTTGATCGAGGCCGAACCGAGCGGTGCGCCGGTGCCCAGTGAGTACGACCACAACCTGCTCGAAGTCGATGATTTGAAGGTGTGGTTTCCATTGCCCAAGGCGTTGTTCAGTCGCCAGCAGGATTACATCAAAGCCGTGGACGGCGTGAGTTTCACCCTGCAACGCGGCAAGACTTTGGGGATTGTCGGTGAGTCGGGTTCGGGTAAATCGACGCTGGGTCAGGCGATCCTGCGGTTGGTCGAGTCCGAGGGCAATATCCGTTTTGGTAACAAGCAACTGAGCTTGCTCAATCAACGTTTGATGCGGCCGTTGCGGCGGCAGATTCAAGTGGTGTTCCAGGACCCGTTCGGCAGCCTCAGCCCACGGATGTCAGTGCAGCAGATTATTGCCGAAGGCTTGCTGACTCACGGTATCGGCACTGAGGCTGAGCGGGAAGCGGCGGTGATCCGGGTGCTGGAGGAAGTCGGTCTCGATCCGCAGAGCCGCCATCGTTATCCCCACGAGTTTTCCGGTGGCCAGCGCCAGCGCATCTCCATCGCCCGCGCACTGGTGCTGGAGCCGGCGCTTATTCTGCTCGATGAGCCGACCTCGGCGCTGGATCGCACGGTGCAGAAACAGGTGGTGGAGTTGTTGCGGCAATTGCAGATCAGGCATGGGCTGACCTATTTGTTCATCAGCCATGATCTGGCGGTGGTACATGCGCTGGCGCATGACTTGATGGTGATCAAGGATGGCAAGGTGGTTGAGCAGGGTTCTTCACGCGAGATTTTCGCCGCACCCAAACACCCCTACACCCAAGAGCTCTTGAACGCCTCCGGCCTCAAGCCCGACACAAAACCCTGTGGGAGCTGGCTTGCCAGCGATGGCGCCGGGTCAGTCGACATCCCCTTCGCTGACCCACCGCTATCGCTGGCAAGCCAGCTCCCACAGGTATAGAAGTGATCCAAAAAATATTTTTCAGGCACTGCATCCAAACGCCTCCGTCACGGGTAGTCCCTGTAACAGCCCTCTTCGGCTGTCAGCGGTCTACCCTTTTCGGAGATAACACTGATGAACATCACCCAGCTGATTGGCCTCACCGGTTTGCTCGCCCTGTCCTCGACAACCTTCGCCCAAAGCAGTTACCCCGACGCGATCAAAGTGCCGGACGGCCACAAGATTGCGATGGAAACCACCGGCGTCGGCGAGATCACCTACGAGTGCCGCGACAAGCCCAACGCGGCCGGGCAGACCGAGTGGACGTTTGTCGGTCCGAAAGCGGTGCTCAATGATCGCAGCGGCAAGCAGGTCGGCACCTACTTCGGCCCGCCAGCGACCTGGCAGGCCAAGGACGGTTCGAAAGTCACCGGCACGCAACTGGCCGTGGCGCCGTCGACTCCGGGCAACCTGCCCTATCAACTGGTCAAGGCCAACCCCGCCGAGGGTAAAGGCGCGATGAGCGGCGTGAGTTACATCCAGCGTGTCGCGCTCAAGGGCGGCGTGGCACCGGGCAGTGAATGCACGACGGCGAACAAGGGCAAGCAGGAAGTGGTGAAGTACCAGGCTGATTACATTTTCTGGGCGGCGAACTGATCTCCGGAACACCACAAATCCCCTGTAGGAGTGAGCCTGCTCGCGATAGCGGTGTATCAGTGAAGAATATGCTGCTGATACACCGCTATCGCGAGCAGGCTCACTCCTACAAGGGGAATTATGTGTTCTGGATGTTTACGGAATGTGAGCTAGATTGCACGACATGCCTTTAGCCGAATCCGTTTTCGATTACGAAGCCCATCTCGCTGCCTGTGCCCGTGGCGAGCGTGCGGCCCTGCGCGATTTGTATGTGCAGGAAGGCCCGCGTCTGCTCGGCGTGGCCAAGCGCCTGGTGCGCGATACGGCGCTGGCGGAGGACATTGTTCATGAGGCCTTCATCAAGATCTGGAACGGCGCGGCGGGGTTTGACCCGGCGCGCGGTTCGGCGCGTGGCTGGATGTTCAGCGTGACCCGGCATCTGGCGCTGAATCTGCTGCGTGATCACGGCCGGGAAACGCCGTTCAGCGAGGCCCACGAAACCGCTGCGGACGATGCCAGCTTCGACGCCCACGCGCATTCGGCGCGCATCTACCATTGCCTTGAACAGCTGGAGCCACAACGGCGCAGTTGCGTCCTGCATGCTTACGTCGACGGCTACAGCCACGCGCAAATTGCCGCGCGCCTCGACACGCCGCTGGGCACCGTCAAAGCGTGGATCAAGCGCAGCCTCAATGCCTTGCGGGAGTGCATGGGATGACCAGCGAATCAGCGCAAGAACGGGATGAACTGGCCGGCGAATATGTGCTCGGCACGCTATCGTTCGAACAGCGCAGCGAGGTGCAACGGCGTTTGCCGAAGGATCCCGAACTGCGTGCAGCGGTGGACGCCTGGGAGCGGCGTCTGCTGGAGTTGACTGACCTTGCACCCTCACAACAACCTTCGGCGCAGTTGTGGTCACGGATCGAACGCAGCCTTGAACGACTCGCGCCAAAAGCGTCATCGACCTCATGGTGGAATCTACTGCCTCTCTGGCGCGGTTTGAGTGCAGCCGGACTGGCCGCGACGTTGCTACTGGGTTCGATCCTGCTGACTCAGACCACGCCAAAACCGAGTTATCTGGTGGTGCTGGTCGCGCCGCAGGACAAGGCGCCGGGCTGGGTGATTCAGGCGAGCAATTCGCATGAAATTCAACTGATTCCGCTCGGCGTGGTTGAGGTACCAGCCGACAAGGCTCTGGAATTCTGGACCAAGGCTGACGGCTGGCAGGGGCCGGTTTCGCTGGGGCTGGTCAAACCCGGGCAGGCCTTGTCGGTGCCGCTGGACAAGTTACCGCCGCTGCAACCCAATCAGCTATTCGAGCTGACACTTGAGGGCGCCAATGGCTCGCCGATCGGCAAACCGACCGGGCCGATTCAGGCGATCGGGCGTGCGGTGAAGGTGCTGTGAGGCTCTGATCTGCGGGTTCCGGCAACCATCATCGGCATCGATGTTCACCATCACGGCAATGAAGTTCTCATAAAAAATCCCGGGCGTAACATCTGCTCCATACCAACCAACAACACCCCGGAGCACACCATCATGAAACGCCAAACTCTTCTCGGCATCGCTTTCTCGGTCTTCGCTATCAACGCTTTCGCCGCTACCCCGGCCCACACCATGATCGCCGAAGGCGGCTCGGACAAACTGATCGAAAGCCGTGTGGCTGAAGGTGGTTCGGATCGTCTGATCGAACGTCGCGTTGCTGAAGGTGGCGCTGATCGTCTGCTGGAACGTCGCGTCGCTGAAGGTGGTTCGGATCGTCTGATCGAACGTCGCGTTGCCGAAGGTGGTTCGGATCGTCTGATCGAACGTCGCGTTGCTGAAGGTGGCTCGGATCGTCTCATCGAACGTCGCGTCGCTGAAGGTGGTTCGGATCGTCTGATCGAACGTCGCGTTGCCGAAGGTGGTTCGGATCGTCTGATCGAACGTCGCGTCGCTGAAGGTGGTTCGGATCGTCTGATCGAACGCCGCGTTGCCTGATGATTGGCTGTAAGCGCAACAACCCAGAGAAACCCGGCTCCCTTGGCCGGGTTTTTTATGTCTGCCTGATTTATCCGGCCTTGGCCATGCAGCGCTTGTAGCGCTCGTCCACGCGCTTGGCGAACCAAGCTGTGGTGAGTTTGCGGGTGATCTTCGGGCTCTGCAGCACGATCCCCGGCAACACCGCGCGCGGCAGCTTTTTCCCCTCCGCTTGCTCCGCCAGTTCGAACACTCGCTGATAGAGCTTGGTCTCTTCGAACTCCAGGGTTTTGCCCTTCTCCAATTGGTCGCGAATCGTCGGGTTGCGCATGCCCAGCGACTTGCCGAGGGTGCGCACCGCCAGTTCCGTGCCGCCGGGCATGATCGAGTCGTAGCGGATCAGGTCGCCATCGAGCGCCAGCGGGATGCCCGAAGCGCGGCTCACCGCATTCTGAAACGCGGCATTGCGACTGGCGTACCAACCGGCGTTGAAATCGGCAAACCGATACAGCGGCTCGCGATAACTCACCGGATAACCGAGCAAATGTGCGATGCCGAAATACATGCCACCACGGCGGCTGAACACTTCACGGCGGATCGTGCCGTCAACCGGATACGGATAATCCTTGGCGTGCTGTTCGGCAAATTCGATGCTGACCTGCATCGGCCCGCCGGTGTGCACCGGGTTAAAACCGCCGAACAGCGTACGGCCCATCGGCACCCGGCCGATGAAGTCGTCGAAAATACCACTGAGTTCTTTCTCACTGCGCGCCGTATTCAAGCGTTCGCTGTAGGTCCTGCCGTTGGTTGAGCGCACTTGCAGCGCGCCGCTGACCAACAAGCTGGGGATGTGCACTTTGGCAGCGCGACGGTCGATTTCGTCGCGAGCGATTTTGCCCAGGCCTGGCACCGTGGGGTCGGCCTGGAAGGTCGATTCCTGCTCGGCGACGGCCAGCACCGAACACAGATTTTGCGTGGTCGGGCTGATGTTCTGCGCGGCAAACGCGGCGTAGATATCGGTGGCCCAGCCTTGGCGATCGGCAGTCTTGGCCGGCATCAGCCGCACGATCTCGGCCTTCACTTCAGCAGGCGCACGGGGCACCGGCTCGGTACTGCGTTGCCCCGCGCAACCGGCGAGCACCAGCAGTACGGCGAGGGTGATCGGTAATTGAAAGTTGTGCATGAAGCTTTATCCAGTCCGTTAAGCCCAAACCACCATACACAATCCGTGTAGGAGCTGCCGCAGGCTGCGATCTTTTGATTTTAAAAAACAAGATCAAAAGATCGCAGCCTGCGGCAGCTCCTACAGGTGATGTGTGTTTTGAGAGGGTGATGACAAACTGATTGCAAAACGTTACTGAGAAAACCTATCATTTGCGCCTGGAGTCGCATTTGCGCAAGGAGTTCCCGCGCCGCCCTTATTTTTCTCACCGGCCGTGCGCCTCCAGGTATCTACATGCCCGTTCCAGCTCGACTCGCCGTCCCGTTTCGCCCGACGCTTCTCGCCCTGCTGTGTTCCCTGACCATCACCGCCCAAGCCGCAGAAGGCGATACCAAAGCGCTGGTGCTGGACGACGTCAACGTCAACGCCCAAGCCCCGACGCCCAACGCCCTGCCCCCGGTTTACGCGGGTGGTCAGGTCGCCCGTGGTGGTCAACTCGGCGTGCTCGGCAATCAGGACATGATGGACGTGCCGTTCAGCGCCGCGTCCTACACCGAACAATTGATTCAGGATCAGCAGGCCGAAGACGTCGCCGACGTGCTGCTCAACGATTCCTCGGTACGTCAGGCGTCCGGTTACGGCAACCAGGCGCAGGTCTTCATGATCCGTGGCTTGCCACTGAACGGCGACGACATTTCCTATAACGGCCTGTACGGCGTGCTGCCCCGGCAGATCATTTCCACCGATGCCCTGGAGCGCGTGGAAGTTTTCAAAGGCCCGAACGCCTTTATCAACGGCGTGACCCCGACCGGCTCCGGCATCGGCGGCGGCGTCAACTTGCAACCGAAGCGCGCCGGCGATGTGCCGCTGCGTCGTTACACCACCGACATCAACAGCGAAGGCCGTATCGGTCATCACTTCGACATCGGCCAGCGTTTCGGTGAAGACAACCGCTTCGGCGCCCGGATCAACCTGTCCCAGCGCGAAGGCGACACCGGTATCGACCACGAGAACCAGCGCTCGAAACTGTTTGCCATCGGCCTCGATTATCGCGGCGACGCCCTGCGCCTCTCCGGCGACTTCGCCTACCAGAAAGAACGCGTCAACGGTGGTCGTAACTCGGTCAACCTCGGCACTGCCACGCACATTCCAGACGCGCCCTCGGCCGACACCAACTACGCGCCGAAGTGGGGCTACACCGACATCGAAGACACCTTCGGCATGCTTCGCGCCGAGTACGACCTGAACGACAACTGGACTGCCTACGCCGCTGGCGGCGCCAAGCACACCCGCGAAGTCGGGCGCTACAACTCGACCACGCTGGTCGGTAACAACGGCGCGTCGTTCACCACCGGCTCGTTCATTCCGCACGACGAAGACAACACCAGCGTGATGGCCGGCCTCAACGGTAAATTCAACACCGGGTCGGTCAGCCACAAGCTCAACTTCGGCCTGACCGGCATCTGGGCCGAGCAGCGCAGCGCCTATGATTTTGACCTGACCCAATACGCCAACAACATCTACCACCCGGTGCAAACGCCGTCGCCGGTGGGCAACTTTGCCGGCGGCGACTTGAATGATCCCGGCATCGTCGGCAAGACCTTCAACCGCAGCATCGCACTCTCTGACACCCTCGGTTTCTTCGATGATCGCCTGCTGGTCACCGCCGGCCTGCGTCGCCAGCAACTGGTGGTGCAAGGCTACAACTACGCCAGTTGGGGCAGCGGCGGTCGCAAGTCGAGCTACGACGAATCGATCACCACACCCGTCTACGGCGTGGTGTTCAAGCCGTGGGACCATGTGTCGTTCTACGCCAACCACATCGAAGGCCTGGCCCAGGGCCCGACTTCGCCGACCAGTTCTGGCGGATTCCGTGTGACCAACGGCAACGAAGTCTATGCACCCGCGCGTTCCAAGCAGACCGAAGTCGGGGTGAAAGTCGACATGGGCACTTACGGCGCCAGCCTCGGTGTTTATCGCATCGAGCAGCCGAGCGATGGTTACTGCGAAATCGACAGTGCGACTACCTGCACCTACGTGCGTGAAGGCGAGCAGATCAACAAAGGCGTGGAAATGAACGTGTTCGGCGAACCGATCAATGGTCTGCGCCTGATCAGCGGTCTGACCCTGATGGACACCGAACTGAAGAACACCCTCAATGGCGCCAACGACGGCAACCGTGCGATCGGTGTGCCGACCTTCCAGTTCAACGCCGGTGCGGATTGGGACGTGCCGGGTCTGCAAGGCGTGGCGCTGAATGCGCGGATGCTGCGCACTGGCGGCCAGTATGCAGATGCGGCGAACAACCTCAGCCTGCCGACCTGGAACCGCTTCGATGCGGGGGCGCGTTATGCGTTCAAGGTGTCGGAGAAGGACGTGACCGTGCGTCTGGGCGTGGAAAATCTGGCGAACAAGAAGTATTGGGAATCGGCTCAGGGGGGGTATCTGACTCAGGGTGAGCCGCGGGTGGCGAAGTTGTCCGGGACTATTGATTTCTAAGGCTGAAAAGCCCCTCATCGGAACGCCGCCCGCCTAACCCTCTCCCAGAGGGAGAGGGGACTGACCGTGGTGTTCTTGCAAGTTACACCGACCTGAAATATCGAGTCGAACTCAAGTCTTAAAAAACACACAAATCGGCTCCCTTTCCCCCTCGCCTTTCAAAGGAGAGGGGACTGATGTGGTGTTCTTTCGAGTTACGTCGACGTGTGCCATCGAGTCGAACTCAGGTTTTGAAAAGCATACAAATCGGCTCCCTTTCCCCCTCGCCCCCCTGGGGGAGAGGGCTGGGGTGAGGGGGTAAATTTCACTACCGCGAATACCTTCCCGCCGAACACCCAAAAAAGGCCCCACAGCCTCACCGCTGCGGGGCCGTCTTCCGTCTGGCCGATCAACTGGCCACCCGCTCCTGCTGATCCATACTTGCTGCACAGCAAACGGAGGACAGGCCCATGAACCGCAGCGACGTTCTGATCATCGGCGCCGGCCCCACCGGGCTGGTGCTGGCCCTGTGGCTGAGCAAACTGGGCGTGCGCGTGCGGATCATCGACAAGGCCTCCGCGCCCGGTACCACGTCGCGAGCGCTGGCGGTGCAGGCGCGCACCCTCGAGTTGTACCGGCAACTGGACCTCGCCGACACCGTGGTGCGCAACGGCCATCGGGTGGCGGCGGCGAATTTCTGGGTCAACGGTAAACCGGTCGCGCAGTTGCCACTGAACCGCATCGGCGAAGGCCTGACACCCTACGCATTCGTCGAAATCTTCCCGCAGGATCAACACGAACGGCTGCTGATCGAGCGTCTTGAAGACTATGGGGTCACGGTCGAACGCGATACCACCCTGGAAAGCTTCGAGGAAACCGGCGACGGCCTCACCGCGCACTTGCGCCTGCCCGATGGCGAGCAGGAAATCTGCCAGGCCTGTTATCTGGCGGGATGTGATGGCGCCCGCTCAGTGGTGCGCAAAACCCTCGACACCGGTTTTCCCGGCGGCACCTATCAGCAGATTTTCTACGTCGCCGACGTCAAGGCCAGCGGCCCGGCTATGAACGGCGAGTTGCACCTGGATCTGGATGAGGCGGACTTCCTCGCCGTGTTTCCCCTGGCCGGCGAAGGCCGTGCCCGTCTGATCGGCACGGTGCGTGATGAGCGCGCGGATCGCGCCGAAAGCCTGGAATTCTCCGACGTCAGCAGCCGTGCCATCGAACATCTGAAAGTGCATATCGAAGACGTGCACTGGTTCTCGACCTACCGCGTGCATCACCGCGTGGCCGAGCATTTTCGCAGCGGTCGTGCGTTTCTGCTCGGCGATGCCGCGCATGTGCACAGCCCGGCGGGCGGTCAGGGCATGAACACCGGCATTGGCGACGCGATCAATCTGGCGTGGAAACTCGCCGCTGTGCTCAGCGGTGGCGCCGAACCAAGCCTGCTCGACAGCTACGAAACCGAACGCATTGCCTTCGCCCGCCGACTGGTGTCGACCACCGACAAAGTCTTCAGTTTTGTCACTGCCGAAGGACGCATGGCCGATCTGCTACGCATGCGTGTGGCACCGTTTCTGATCCCGAAAATGGCTTCGTTCGAGGCCAGTCGCGAGTTCCTTTTTCGCACCGTGTCACAAGTCACCCTCAACTATCGCGGCATGCCGCTGAGCCAGGGCGCCGCCGGCCACGTGCATGGCGGCGATCGCTTGCCGTGGGCGCATGATGGTGAGGGGGATAATTACGAACCGCTAAGGCAACCATGCTGGCAGGTGCACGTGTACGGCGACACCAGCGACGAAATGATCGCCTGGTGCAATGAACACCATTTACCGCTGCATGTGTTCGACTGGCGCCCGGCGTTTGACGCGGCAGGATTAGGGCGCAACGGTTTTTATCTGCTGCGCCCGGATACTTATGTGGCGATTGCCGAAAGCAGCGCGGATCCGAAAGTGATTGAACGCTACTTCCGCGATCACGGCATCCGCCCGTTCTTTGCCTGCCTCTGACCCAAGGAAACCACAAGAACCTGTGGGAGCTGGCTTGCCAGCGATAGCGGTGGATCAGTCAAGATTGATTTTGACTGTGCTGACGCTATCGCTGGCAAGCCAGCTCCCACAGGGTTGTGCGTTGGTCTTTAGATCCCGGCCAGGGCCAGATCCATCGCAAAGTAAGTAAAGATCAAATCAGCACCCGCACGCTTGATCGCGCCCAGACTCTCTCGCACCACGCGATCCTCATCAATTGCCCCGGCCTGCGCGCCGAACTTGATCATCGCGTACTCGCCACTGACCTGATACGCCGCCAGCGGCAGGTTCGAGGCTTCACGAATGTCGCGGATGATGTCGAGGTAAGCGCCGGCCGGTTTGACCATCAGCGCATCGGCGCCTTCCTGCTCGTCGAGCAGCGATTCGCGCAGGGCTTCGCGGCGGTTCATCGGGTTCATCTGATAGCTTTTGCGGTCGCCTTTCAGCGCACTGCCACCGGCCTCGCGGAACGGGCCGTAGAGTGCCGAGGCGAACTTGGTCGAATAGGCCATGATCGGAATCTGGGTGAAACCGGCGGCATCCAGCGCCTGACGAATCGCCCGCACTTGTCCATCCATCGCTGCTGACGGCGCGATCACGTCGGCACCAGCGCGGGCCGCCGCCACAGCTTGTTTGCCGAGGTTGATCAGGGTCTGGTCGTTGTCGACTTCATGGTTGTGCATCACGCCGCAGTGGCCGTGATCGGTGTATTCGCAGAAGCAGGTGTCGGACATCACGATCATCTCCGGCACAGCGTCCTTGGCGATGCGCGACATGCGCGAGACCAGACCATTCTCGCGCCAGGTATCGCTGCCGTTGCTGTCCAGATGATGCGACACGCCGAAGGTCATCACCGACTTGACGCCAGCACGGGCATAACGCTCGATTTCGCTGGCCAGTTTGCGCTCGGGAATGCGCATCACCCCGGGCATGCTCTTGATCGGCACGAAGTCATCGATTTCTTCTTCAACGAAAATCGGCAGGACCAGATCGTTCAGGCTGAATTCGGTTTCCTGGAACAGGCTGCGCAGGCTCGCATTGCGGCGCAGACGGCGGGGACGTGCTTCGGGGAACTGACTGGACATGGGGGCCTTTCCTGAAAACGGCAGATGAGACGAAAGTCGTAGGGGGCGAAGCTTATGCCTTGCGGGGCGCGCGGTACAAACCTGGATCAATCAAGAGTGCATTACCGGGCGGGTAACAATCTTTCAGAACACTGTAAATCCCTGTGGGAGCTGGCTTGCCAGCGATGGCGGTGGTTCAGTCAACATAGATGTCGACTGTACCGGCGTCATCGCTGGCAAGCCAGCTCCCACAAGGTTATGTGTATAGCCCGAAAATCATGAGGGGATGGTCAGGCCGCGAATGACCGCTGGGCGGGCGAGGAATCGCCCCAGTACGCGGGTGACATTCGGGAAGTTGCTGATGCCGACCAGATCACCGGCCTCATAAAACCCAATCAGGTTACGCACCCACGGAAACGTGGCGATATCGGCAATGGTGTAACGCTCGCCCATGATCCAGTCACGACCCTCGAGCCGGCCGTCGAGCACCTTGAGCAGACGCTTGCTTTCATCGACGTAACGATCACGCGGGCGCTTGTCCTCGTAATCCTTGCCAGCGAATTTGTTGAAGAAACCGAGCTGGCCGAACATTGGACCGATGCCGCCCATCTGGAACATCAGCCACTGGATGGTTTCGTAGCGCTGCGCACCTTCCTGCGCGAGCAACTGGCCGCTTTTGTCGGCCAGATAAATCAGGATCGCACCGGATTCGAACAGCGCCAGTGGCTGATCTTCGGGGCCATGCGGATCCAGGATCGCCGGGATCTTGTTGTTCGGGTTCAGCGAAAGGAACTCGGCAGACAATTGATCATTGCTGTCGAAAGCGACCTTGTGCGGTTCGTACGGCAGGCCGATCTCTTCGAGCATGATCGAGACTTTGACACCATTGGGCGTCGGCAAGGAATAGAGCTGAATCCAGTCAGGGTACTGCGCCGGCCATTTCTGGGTGATCGGGAACGCGGACAGATCGGTCATGGGAAGCATCCAGTCACAAATTAAAGCCTGATCATAATGTAGGCGCTGCGCAGGCAGCGATCTTTTGATCTTGAGCCTTTGCAGCCTGCAAAAAGATCACAGCCTGCGCCAGCGCCTACATGAACCCGTAACATCCTGTCGCTAACCTGCCACCAGGCCGCTGAACGTAGCCGTTAGAGTGCTGCGCACTCGGACGATCGAACCAATCGGCCCTCAGGGGACTCTGAGCTATGCCTTTGTTGCAGAGGAAGCCGTTCAAGACAGGGAAAACACCCGGTGCTGGGAGCCCGCGGTGTAAAGGTTTGTCAGCCTTAACCGAATTTGTTGAAGAACCTTTTATTTCATGACGATCCTTATGCGATTCGCCAAACGTTTCAAACACCGCGCATATGTGGCCCTGCCTTCCCTGCTGGCCGTCAGTGCGCTGTTCCTGTCGCTGGAGTCCAGCGAAAGCCGCGCGCAACCGGTGGACGGTACCCAGACGCTGGTGTTCCTGCGCCATGCGGAGAAACCCGAAGGTGGCCTCGGCCAGCTCAACTGTCAGGGCCTGAACCGCGCCATCGACCTGTCGACGCTGCTGCCGGAGAAATTCGGCAAGGCCGATTACGTGTTTGCCGCCAACCCAACGCGCAATGTCGAAGAAGGTGAGCTGGATAATTCCTACAGCTACATTCGCCCGCTGATGACCATCAGCCCCGCCGCGATCAAGCTCGGCCTGCCGGTGAACATCGAGTTCTCGGCCAACGACACCAGCGATCTGGCCCGCGAACTGCTGGAAGACAAGTATCACAACTCGACGATCTACACCGCCTGGTCCCACGGCTATCTGCCAGAGCTGATCAACAAGGTGGCGGGCAAAGCGGTCGGCGAAAAACAGAACATCACCGAGGACTGGGCGGGCAACGATTTTGACTCGCTGTATGTACTGACCCTGACCTGGCACAACGGCAAGGCCAGTCTGCAGAGCCACAGCTACAAGCAGGGGCTGGATCATGGCAAGGAAACCTGCCCGACCTGAGTCATCTTCTGTCTGAACCGGCCCCATCGCTGGCAAGCCAGCTCCCACAGGGTTCTAGGGTGTACACAAAATCCATGTACATCCGCAATAACTGTGGGAGCTGGCTTGCCAGCGATGAGGCCAGCAAAAGCACTATCAATCCTTCTGATTCACCCGCTCACGCAGATACTCAAGCACCGCCCCACGCTCCCCGGCAAACTCGATCCGCCCGCCCTTCTTCTCGCGCTGAAACACATACATCGGGTCGTAATACTCACGCAGCAACCCTTCGATCCAGCCGCGATGCAAGTCCACCGCCCCACTCCGCCCCTGCTCGATCAACGCCTCTTCCATCAACAACAGCATTCGCCGATGACGCTCGCCGCCGAGGCGTTTTTGCACATTGTTGAGGCTTTCCAGCAAGCGTTCAGAAAACAACGTGAAGCCCTCTTCACCGTGCACAGCCGTAAATTCCGCAGACAGATCCACCACGTAATCACGCAGAATCCGCTCCACGCGATCGTCAAAACTGTCTTCCAGCCAGACCATCGGGTACTGCTGCATGCCCTGATACAGCGGCAGCGGCAAGGCGCAACTGCCGACCACCCGGCTCTCGTCCTCCAGCACGAACTGCGCAAACCCCGCGTCGCGTTTCTTGAGAATGTCGATGGCCAGGCGGTTTTCAAAATCGATGTTCGACGGCTGTCCGGTGGCGCGTTTGCCGAAGCTTGAGCCACGATGATTGGCGTGCCCTTCCAGGTCCAGGCCATTGCGCAACTGCACCAGCACTTCGGTCTTGCCAGTGCCGGTCATGCCGCCGAGCAGGACGAAATCACACTGTGTGATGGCCTGCTCAAGGGTGTCGATAAGGAAGTTGCGCATCGCTTTGTAACCACCGCCGATGCGCGGATAGTCGATGCCGGCCTCGTCACGCAGCCATTGCTGGGTGATCTGCGAGCGCAGGCCGCCACGAAAACAATACAGATAACCGTCAGGATGGGCGCGGGCAAAATCGGCCCAGGCCTGGATGCGCTCGGCCTTCACCGCGCCCGACACCAGTTGATGGCCCAGCTCGATGGCGGCCTGCTGGCCGTGTTGCTTGTAGCAGGTACCGATCTTCTGCCGTTCAACGTCGTTCATCAGCGGCAGATTGATCACGCCGGGGAACGCGCCCTTGTGAAATTCGACCGGTGCGCGGGCGTCCATCAACGGCCGGTCGTTGAGAAAAATGTCTCGGTAGTCAGTGCAGTCGCGGAGCATCAAATCACCTCGACTGCGTTCGTCTGTCGCTCAACCAGTTCGCCGATTGGCGCAAGGTTCAGACCCAGTTCGGCGGCAACAGCGAGGAATTCTTCATTGCCTTGCGGCGTCACCGCGATCAGCAGACCGCCACTGGTTTGCGGGTCGCAGAGCACGCGTTTGTGCAGTTCCTGCACGCGGCCCACCTTACTCGCATAGCTGTCGAAGTTGCGCAGCGTACCGCCGGGGACACAACCTTGATCGAGGTAATACTCGACGCTGTCCAGACGCGGCACACGGTCATAGGCGATGCGCGCGGTGAGCTGGCTGCCATCGGCCATTTCCACCAGATGCCCGAGCAGGCCGAAACCGGTAACGTCGGTCATCGCTGTAACGCCGGCGAGTTTGCCGAAGCGACTGCCGGGTTTGTTCAGGGTGCACATCCAGTCGCGGGCCACGCCGACGTCGGCCGGGCGCAACTTGCCCTTCTTCTCGGCGGTGGTGAGGATGCCGATGCCTAGCGGTTTGGTCAGGTACAACAGGCAACCGGCGGTGGCGGTGTCGTTGCGCTTCATATGGCGCTTCTCGACCAGACCGGTGACGGCGAGGCCGAAGATCGGCTCTGGCGCATCGATCGAATGCCCGCCTGCCAGTGGAATGCCCGCCGCGTCGCACACGGCACGGCCGCCGCGAATCACTTCACGCGCCACTTCCGGCGCCAGCACATTGACCGGCCAGCCGAGAATCGCGATGGCCATCAGCGGATCACCGCCCATCGCGTAGATGTCGCTGATCGCATTGGTCGCGGCGATGCGGCCGAAGTCGAACGGGTCATCGACGATCGGCATGAAAAAGTCCGTGGTCGAGACCACACCGCGCTCGGCATCGATCTCGTAGACCGCCGCGTCATCGCGCGAGGCGTTGCCGACCCACAGTTTCGGATCAAGGTTCTGCGCACCGCTGCCGGCCAGAATCACTTCCAGCACCTGCGGGGAAATCTTGCAGCCGCAACCGGCGCCGTGGCTGTATTGGGTCAGACGAATCGGCTCGCTCATGGGGGAGTCTCAGGCTGTTGATGGGGCCGATTCTAGCAGAGCACGCCGGGTCTATCCGATCGTTCCAACGCTCCGCGTGGGAATGCAGCCCGGGACGCTCCGCGTCCCTTCACGGAGCCGGAACGCGGAGCGTCCCTAGAGGCGTTACCACGCAGAGCGTGGGAACGAGCAGCTTGAGACAAGGCAAAAAAAACCGCCCTTACGGGCGGCTAAAAGTGCTTCGCCCCTAAATCAGAAGCCCAGGCTGAAGCTGATGGTCATCGCATGGTCGTTGCTGTCGTTCGACAGTTGACCCGAGTAGCCGACGCCGAGTTTGCCGGTCGGGCTGATCTGGAAGTCGACACCCGCTTCGACGATGGCGCTGTCCTTGGCGATCGGCACGCCCTGGGTGCTGAACGAGGCGCCGCCGTCGATGAAGGTCAGGTCGGCGTCAGGTTTGATGTCGCCGAAGGCATGTCGCCAGCCGAGCGCCGCACGCGGGGTGAATTGCCCGCCGTTGGCCAGGGTGATGACTTTGCCGGCGCGCACGCCGAGGGTCGAGAAGGTGATGTCCTGATCGGCATCGGCCTCCAGGCGCCCTGCTCCGCCTTTCTCCTTGGCCTTGTCGGTGTCGTAGTTGACGTAGGCCAGCCCGGCGAACGGCTCAAGGGCAATGCCGCCGGCGTCAATCGTGTAACCGACTTCACCGAACACCTGCGCACTGCGCGCGTCGTAGTTGGCTTTCAGACGGTCGTTGTAGCTGCCGACGCTGACGTTGCGTTTGGTCTCGATGTCGTGCCAGCTGTACGCCGCGCCGAGGCGCACTGCGAGTGCATCGAACTGCGAATTGAGGTACGCCGCCAGATGGTAGCTTTCAACGGTGGCATCCGAGCGACGATCATGCGCATCGAGATCGCTGCGGGTGTAACCGGCGGCCATGCCCACGCGCCACTGGTCATCGAGTTGCTTGTCGGTGCCGAGCATGAAGCCGCTGAGGTTACGGTCGAGTTTCGCCGCGTTGCTGTCGCCATCCGACTCACCCCACGCACCAAGAGCCCGCGCCCAGCCAACCATTTCGCCGTGGCAACCGTTGCTACTCAATTGGTTGTCACTTGGCGCCAGAGCACGGCGTGGATCATCCGCCGCGCTGCATGACGGTTGGCGCATGCGATCGTTGACTGCGTCACGCACATAACGCGAATCCTCAAGGATGGCACTGGCGGTGCTGGCGTGGATCTCACCGGACAGACTGTCGAAGGCATTGCGCGCACCGGCAACACTGAGGTTGACGATCTCGTTCTGCAACGCCGCACCGGCCGGGCCGTTGTTCGACAACGCGGTGGCGGTGCGGAACTGGTTACCAGTGGCGGCGACATCGGCGAACGAATTGCCATTGCGGCTGACCATCAGGTTCACCGCGTTGGCGTCATACACCAGTGCTGTGTTGAGGAACGCGTATTGCGGCAGGTCCGCAGCGCTGAAGGTGCCATTCACGCCACCGCCCGCCGTGATCAGCGAATAAGTGGTGTTGCCGGTGAACGGTGCCAGCGAATTCACTTGCAAAGCGCCGCCCAAGGTTGCGGTGCCACCGACGGCCAGCGGTGTCGCGGTTGGCGAACTGACGGTCAGCGCCAGCACCCCGTCGCTCGCATTGGTCAGGTTACCGGCCACGCTCAGGGTTCCTGCTTCGGAGCCCGAGGCGACAACGCCATGGTTGACCACCGAGCCGACGCTGCCATTACCGCTCAGGCCGGCGCCGTTGGCCACGGTGACTTGCCCACCCAACGAAGCGCGCGCCGCACGGCTGCCGACTTGCAGCACGCCTTGATCGACCGCGACTGTGCCGCTGAACGGATTATCACCGGTCAACAGCAAGGTGCCGGTACCGCGTTTGAGCATCGCGCCAAGTCCGCGCAGCGATCCATTGAACTGACCATTGAAGTTCTGCAAGAAGAGCAGCGATGCGTTGTTGAGGATATTGCCCTGCAGGCTGGTGGTGTTACCGACCAGCGTACCGCCGCTGACCGTGGTGCCACCGCTGTAGGTGTTGGCGCCGCTCAATACCAGCGTGCCGGAATCAAGCTTCTCGATGCCGCCAGTGCCCACCAGCGGCGCGGAGATTTCTGCGCTCCCTCCGGCATTGACCCGCACCGGTGCAAGGCTGCCGTCCGTGCCGTTGACCGGAGTCAGCGTACCTCCAGCCCCTGGAACCAGGCTGTAGCCGCCGGAGAGGAATTGCAGGCCGGTGAAGTTCTGATTGCCCTGCACCGTAACCGTACCTGCCTGACCGCCGAACACCGCGAACTGACCATTTGAAGCCAGCGCCTGAGTACCACTCGGATCGGTCCAGTTGGTGTCCGGCCCCCACACACCGCTGCCGCCACCGATGCTGCCGTCCGGATTGGTGGTGCCACCGTTCCAGAACTGCACCTCACCCGGGGTGCCTTGCACCAGCAGGTTGATCTGATTGGCGATGGCGGTTTGCAGGGTCAGGTTGGCCGCCGACACCGGCAGGCTACCGTAGACCAGACCGTTGTCGATCAGGCTGCCGCCATAGCTGAACAGTTGATAAACCCCAGTGCCGAAACCGCCGGCGTTGCTGATGTTCAACGTACCGTCGAGGGTCAGGTTGCCGGCGACATTGACCACCGTGGTCGAACTGGCCGCCGAGCCGAGGCTGAAGTCCAGATTGGTCCCCGACGACAGGGCCAGCGAACCGACTGACAACGGCGTTGCCGTACCGCCACCCAGCAGCGTCGCACCGCTGGCCAGTTGCACGGCACCCCCAAACTGGCCACCGCCGCCGATGCCCGCACCGCTGGCAACGTCGACATTGGCGCTGTTGAGCACGCCGTTGACGATCAGGTTGCCAGCCTGCACCGAGGTGTTGCCGGTGAAGGTGTTGTTGCCAGTCAGCAGCAACTCTCCAGCCCCGGTTTTGTTCAGCGTACCGGCGCCGGTGAGATTGCCGGTGTAGCTGCCATCGGCGTTTTGCTCGAAGGTCAGGGTCGCGTTGTTGACGATCGCACCTTGCAGGCTGCTGGTGTCACCGCGCGTCGTGCCGCCGTTCAGCGTGGTGCCACCGCTGTAAGTGTTAGCTCCACTGAGAACGAGATCGCCGCTACCGTTTTTCAGCAGACTGCCGGTGCCGGTCACCGCACCGATCAATGTGGTGTTCTGATTACCGGCCAGGGTCAGTTGAGCGCCAAGGTTGATGGCATTGGCCAGTTGCAGCGCTGAAGTGCTATCGAGGGTGCCATTGCCGATCACATTGAGCGCAGCGCTGCTGATCGCACTGTTGTTGCCAAGAACCAGCGTGCCGCCGGCGAGTTGAGTGCCGCCACTGAAAGTGTTGCTGCCGTTGAGGGTCAGGCTCGATGCGCCGGCCTTGATCAGGCTGCCGCTGCCGCTGACCACGCCGTCGAGGGTCAAGGCGTTGGAGCCGGCAACGGTCAAACCACCATTGACGACCACGTCGTTGCCCAGACTGACGGCCGCGTTGCTGTCCAGCGCCGTGCCGTCAGCAGCGGTCAACACACCAGTGCCGAGCGCCGCGTTGTTGCCAACCACGATTTTGCCGCCATTGAGCGCCGTGCCGCCGGTGTAGCCGTTGGCCGCGTTGAGCACCAGCGTACCGCTGTCGTATTTGCCCAGCGTGCCGCTGCCGTTGAGCGCGACACCGATGGTTGCCGTGGCGTTCGGGTCAACCCGCACCGTGGCATTGCCCAGTGAACCGTTGACCAGATTCAGCGAGCCCGCCGTGCCATTCACCAAGCTGTAGCCATCGGTGACGAACTGCAGGCCGGTAATGGTTTGCGCGCCGTTGACGGTCACCGTGCCGGCCGCACCCTGGAACACCGCGAAGCTGTTGGTCCAGGCCTGGTTGGTAGTGCCGTTGACGTCGGTCCAGTTGGTGGTGCCGGTGCCCCAGGTGCCGCTGCCGCCTTCGACCGAACCGTTGGCCACCAGTTGATTGCCGTCCCAGAACTGCACGGTGACGCCCGGTGCGGTGACCAGCAGGTTGATCTGATTGGCCAGCGCGGTTTGCAGTTGCAGATCGCCCGGGCTGACGCTACCCGGCAACGTGCCGAAGAGCATGCCGTTGTCGGTCAGGCCGCCGGTGTAGTCGATCAGGCGATACACACCGCTGCCGAAACCGCCGATGTCGCTGACATTGAGGGTGCCGTCGAGGGTCAGGTTGCCGCCAACGCTGACCAGCGCATTGCCGCCACCGGACACCGGTGTGCCAAGTCCGACGTCGAAGTTTGAGTTGCCGTTGAACACCAGCGAACTCACGTTCAGCGTACTGCCGGTGACGCCCGCCAGATGACCGCCATCGGCCACCGTCACGGCACCGGTCAAGGTGCCGCTGCCGCCGAGGGTGCCACCGTTGTTGACCAACACGTTGCCGCTGGCCAGCGAGCCGTTGACCTGCAAGGTGCCGGCGTTGACGCTGGTGTCGCCGGTCAGATCGCTGATGCCGCTGAGGGTCAGGGTGCCGCTGCCGAGTTTGCTCAGGCTGCCGTCACCGCTGAGGATGCCGGCGAAAGTGCTGCTGACGTTGTTGCCGCCAAGGCTCAACGTATTGCCCGTACCGATCAGCGCAGTGCCGCTGCCGGTAAGGCTGGCGAGGCTGCCCGAAGCACCGAGATTCAGCGCCGCGCCACCCGCGAGATTGACCGTAGCGTTGTTGCCCAGCGCTGCGCCACTCAGTGTGGTCAGGCTGCCGGACGCCACATCGAACGTGCCGCTGAAGGTGTTGTTGCCACTCAGCGTGACGTCGGCCAGACCGTTTTTGCTCAACGTGCCGGCGCCGGCAATCACACCGCCAAGGGTCAGGTTGTTGTTGCCGGCCAGGGCCAGATTCGCGTTGACGTTGAGGTTGTTGGCCAGCACCAGTGGCGCGGAGTTGTCGAGGGTGGAAGCGCCGGCCACGGTCAGCGCGCCACTGCCCAGCGACGCGCCTGTACCAAGGGTCAGCGTGCCGGCATTCAGCGTGGTACCGCCGGTGAAGGTGTTGATGCCGTTGAGTGTCAGGTTCGACGCGCCGTCCTTGATCAAGCCACCCGCGCCGCTGACCACACCCGCGAGGGTCAGATTGTTGCTGCCGGTGTTGCTCAGATTGGCATTGAGCACAACGTTGTTGCCCAGGCTCAGCGCGCTGTTGCTGTCCAGCGCCGAGGCGCCCGCCACGGTCAGGTTGCCCAGGCCCAGTGCCGAGTTGCTGCCGGCGGTCAGGGTGCCGGCGTTCAGGGTGGTGCCGCCGAGGAAGTTGTTGTTGCCGCTGAGGGTCAGGTTGGCCGCGCCGTTTTTGCTCAGGCTGCCGGCGCCGTTGACCGTACCGGCCAAGGTCAGATCCGCCGTGCCGCCGATGCCGAGATTGCCGGCCAGGTTGACCGCGTTGTTTACCGAAACCGCCGTGCTGGCATCCAGCGTCGTACCGCCCGCCGCGTTCAACGTGCCGGAGCCGAGCGCTGAGTTCGACGCCAGAATCAGTCCGCCGGCATTCAGCGCCACCGGGCCGAGGAAAGCGTTATTGCCGCCGAGGGTCAGATTGGCCGTGCCGGTTTTGATCAAGCCACCGGTGCCGCCAATCACGCCGTTGAGGGTCAACGCATTGCTGCCGACCACGGTGAGGTTGCCGTTGAGCGTCGCCGCGTTAGCCAGTGTCACCGCCGCGTTGCTGTCCAGTTGCGTACCGGCATTCGCCGTCAACGTTCCGGTGCCGAGTGCGGTGTTGCTGCCGACGATAATCTTGCCGCCATCCAGTTGCGTGCCGCCGCTGTAAGTGTTGGCGCCGTTGAGCACCAAGGTGCCTGCATCGAGTTTATTGAGGATGCCGCTGCCATCGATATTGGCATTGATGGTCGCCGTCACGCCCGGATCGACGCGCAACGAAGTGGTGCCGCCGGTGCCGTTGACCGCCGTGAGTTGCCCCGCCGCACCGTTAACCACGTTGTAGCCATCGGTGAGGAATTGCATGCCGGTGAACGCTTGCGTGCCGTTCACCGTCACAGTGCCGGCGCTGCCCTGGAACACCGCGAAGTCGCCGGCCCACGGCTGGTTGACCAGGCCGTTGGCATCGGTCCAGTTGGTCCCGACCGCATTCCACGTGCCGCTGCCGCCATCGACCACACCGTTGGCAATGGTCTGGCTGCCGTCCCAGTAACGGATGTTGCTGTTCGGCGCGGAGACTTGAATGTTGATCTGATTGGCCACGCCGGTTTGCACCAGCAGATCGCCGAGGCCGTAGCCGACCGGCACGCTGGCCACGTCCAGACCGAGGTTGGTCAGGCTGCCGGTGTAGTTGAACAGGCGATACACACCAACGCCAAAGCCGCCGGCGTCGGTGACATTGAGATTGCCGTCGAGGGTGAGGTTGCCGCCGACGTTCATCAGCGACGCGGTCGACGGTGTGCCCAGTGCCACATCAACGTTGCTGCCGGCGCCGAGAGTCAGAGCACTCGCCGACAAGGTGTTGCCCGACGACAACGCGAGATGCCCACCGTTGTTGATGTTTACCGCACCGAGCGCCGAGCCGGTACCGGTCAGGGTGCCGCCGGTATTGACGTTGAGTTGAGCACTACCCAGCGAGCCGCTGAGATCAACGGTGCCGCCATTGATCGCGGTGTTGCCGGTGATGCCGTTGATCCCGGTGAGGTTCAGCGTGCCAGTGCCGACTTTGACCAAGCCGCCGCTGCCGCTGAGATCGCCGTCAAAGGTGCTGGTGACGTTGCCGCCGCCGACGGTCAGGGTGTTGCTGCCGGTCAGTTGCACACTGCCGCTGCCGGTCAGTGCGCCGAGGCTGGCGTCACTGCCCAGATTCAACCCGGCGCCGGCGCTGATGTTGACCCCGGAAGTGCTGCCCAGCGCATTGGTGTTGAGCGTGGTGACGCTACCGGACACGATATTCAGCGCACCGGTGAAGGTGTTGTTGCCGGCCAGAGTCAGGTCAGACAAACCATTTTTGGTCAGGCTGCCGGCGCCGTCGATGATGCCGTTCAAGCTCAAATCGTTATTGCCGGCCACGGTCAGCCCAGCGTTCAAAGTAACCGCGTTACCAATGCCAAACGAAGCGCTGTTATCCAGCGTTGCCGCGCCACCGACGATTAATGCGCCGCTGCCCAGACCGTTGGCATTGCCCAGGGTCAGCGTACCGGCATTGAGCGTGGTGCCGCCGCTGAACGTGTTATTGCCATTGAGGGTCAGGTTGGCCGCGCCGTCCTTGATCAACTGGCCGGTGCCGCTGGTCACGCCGCCGAGGGTCAGGTTCTGCGTACCGCCCACGGTCAGCGCCGCATTCAGCGCGACCGCGTTGTTGAGGCTGACCAGCGGCGAGTTGCTGTCCAGCGTCGCGGCGCCCGCGACGGTCAGCGCACCGGAACCCAGTGCCGAGCTGTTGCCGACGGTCAAGGTGCCGGCGTTCAGCGTGGTGCCGCCGGCGTAGTTGTTGGCGGCGTTGAGAATCAGATTGGCCGCGCCGTCTTTCACCAGACTGCCAACGCCGCTGACCAGACCGGTCAGGGTCATATTCGCCGTGCCGCCGATGTTCAAGGCACCAGCGAGTGCCACGGCATTGTTCAGGCTGACGGCCGTGTTGGCGTCCAGCGTGGTGTTGGCCGCCGCGTTCAACGTACCGGAACCCAGCGCGGTGTTGCTGCCGACGGTCAGTTTGCCGGTGTTCAACGCGGTGTTGCCAAAATAAGTGTTGGCGCCGTTGAGGGTCAGGTCGGCAGCGCCGTTCTTGGTCAGTCCTCCGATACCGGCGACCACGCCGCCGAGGGTCAGCGCATTGGAGCCACCCAGGGTCAGAGTGCCGGCGAGGTTGACGTTGTTGGCCAGGGTCGCGGCGGTGCTGGCATCCAGCGAGGTGCCGTTTGAGGCGTTCAGTGTGCCGGTCCCGAGGGCGGTGCTGGAACCGACAATCAGTGAACCGGCATTCAGCGCCGTGGTGCCGGTGTAAGTGTTGATGCCGTTGAGGGTCAGGCTGGATGCGCCGGTCTTGATCAAACCATTGCCGCCACTGATCACCCCGCCGAGGGTCAGCGCGTTGGCGCCGCCGGCGGTGAGGTTGGCGTTGAGAATCACGTTGTTGTTCAGGGTCACGGCCGAACTGCTGTTGAGCGTGCCCGCACCTTCCACCGACAAGCCGCCGGTGCCCAGTGCGGCGCCGTTACCGACCGTCAGGCTGCCGGCATTCAGCGTGGTGCCGCCGCTGTAGGTGTTGACGCCGCTGAGCGTGAGATTGGCCGCGCCGTTTTTCACCAGTTGGCTGGCGCCGCTGATCACCCCGCCGAGGGTCAGCGCGTTGCTGCCGCCAATGCCCAGGCTGTTGTTGAGAATGACCGCGTTGTTGAGTGTCACAGCGGAATTGCTGTCAAGGGTGGCCACGCCGCCGACGGTGATGTTGCCGCTGCCGAGCGCCGCGTTGGCGCCCGCGGTGATCGTGCCCGCGTTCAACGCGACCGCCCCGAGGAAGGTGTTGGCGCCATTGAGAATCAGGTTGGCCGCGCCGTTTTTGGTCAGCCCGCCGCTGCCGCTGACGATGCCGCCGAGGGTCAGGTTGGCGCTGCCGCCGACGTTCAGGTTGCCGCCGAGCGAAACGGCGTTAGTCAACGCAACGGCGGTGCTGGCGTCCAGCGTGGTACCGGCTGCCGTGGTCAAAGCCCCGGTGCCCAGCGCGGTGTTGGAGCCGACAATCAGCGTGCCGGCGTTGAGCGCGGTGCCGCCGGAGAACGTGTTGTTGCCGCTGAGGCTCAGGTTGGCGGTGCCGTTCTTGATCAGGTTACCCGCACCGCTGACGACGCCACTCAGGCCCAATGCCTGCGTGCCGCCAAGGGTCAGCGCCCCGGTCACTGCGACGGCGTTGGCCAACGTCACCGCCGCCGTCGCATCCAGCGTGGTCCCGGCGGCGGTATTCAGTGCGCCCGTGCCCAGCGCGGTGTTGCTGCCCACCAACAGGCTACCGGCATTGAGCAGCGTGTTGCCGCTGTTGCTGTTGTTGCCGGTCAACGTCAGGCTGGCACTGCCGGATTTGGTGATGCCGCCGGTGCCGGACAATACGCCGCCAAGGGTCAGGGCATTGCTGCCGAGCACGTTGAGCGCACCGGTCATGCCGATGTTATTGGCCAGCGTAACGTTGGTGGTGCTGTCCAGACTGGTGCCGGCGGCAGTGTTCAGCGCACCGCTGCCCAGCGAGTTGTTGTTGGTCACCAGCAGGCTGCCGGCGCTGAGGGTGGTGGTACCGGTGAACCCGGTGTTGACGCCGCTGACAGTCAGGCTGCCGCTGCCGGTTTTGGTCAAGCCACTGCTGCCGCTGATCAAGCCGCCGAGGGTCAGTGCGCCGGTGCCGCCGGCCGTCAAGGTTCCACCGAGGCTGATGGCATTGGCCAGGCTGATGGTGCCCGGTGCGCTCAGCGTTGTCGCGCCGGTCACATTGAGCGTGCCGGTGCTGAACGCCTGATTGTTGCCCAGTTGCACCGTGCCGCCATTGAGCGTGGTGTTGCCCAGATAGGTGTTGGCGGCGCTGAGGTTAAGTTGTCCGGTACCGGCCTTGGTGAAACCGCCGCTGCCGGAAATCACCCCGCTCAGGGTGGTGGCGTTGCCGCCTTGCACCGTCACGCCGCCAGCGCCGAGGGAGATCAGATTGCTGATGTTCAACCCGGCGTTGCTGGCCTGCAGAACCCCGCCGTTGGAGGTGAGCACACCGCTGCCGAAGGTGGCGTTGTTGTTGAAATTCGCGATACCGCCGTTGAGCGTGGTCGCGCCACTGACCAATGGCCCCTGCAAGGTCCAGGTACCGCTGTTGAGGGTCAGGTTGTTGAAGTTGATGTAGGTGGCGCTCGATGCCGTTCCAGTCCCGGTGATACCGCCGCCGACGCCAGCCGGGTTTTGCAGGATCAGGCTGTTGGTGCCGCCCGCACCGCCATCCACCGTACCGGTCGGGGCGAAGGTCAGGTTGATGCCGATCAAACCGCCGAGGCCGACGCTGATCTGTACACCGTCACCGACGTTGACGCTGGAGCCGGTCACCGCAGTGAAGGTGTTGGTGCTCGCCGCGCCCATCGACACACCGCCGGTAATCGCACCGGCGTTGGTGAAGGTATTGCCCGCCGCCGACGTTTCGAACGCGATCCGGCCGTTGATCACACCGGTGCTGCTGTTGGTCATGTTGACCTGCGAACCGCCGTAGACGCCGACCACCGGGGTGTCGGCGAGGGTGATGCCGCCGACCGACAAACCGGTCGACGTGATGGTGCCGTTGTTGGTGATGCTAGTGGTGCCGGCAGCGGCGTTGTTCACCGCAATCCCGAGGCCGTCGATGCTGGTCAGGTTGAGCCCGAGCAACATGCCCGTGCCGCGAATGATCCCGCTGGCATTGTTGAGCACACTGACCGTACTGGTCGCACCGGTGCCAATGAATGCGCCGCCACTCAACACCGAGACCAGGCCCAGTAGCGCCGGGTCGAGGGTGCCGGAGTTGTTCAGGGAGATGTTTACCCCGGTCAGGTCCATCACATGGCCGCCGAGGGTCGCGTTCATCTGCGCGCCGCTGTTGACGTTGACCGTCAAACCGCTGGTGGCACTGGAGAAGTTGTTGAGGAACAGCGGCAGACTCGGCACGCCGGTGCAGGTCACAGTGGAACCTGCCGTGGAACACGTGGCCAGCGCAGGTGCGCTGACGCCGCCGAACAGCAGCCCGGCGACGCTCAAATGCACAGCAAGGGAAAGAGGGGAAAAACGCGAAACGAGGGCGACACCAAACCTTGCTTCCACGGGCTACTCCTTGTCGTGGCCAATTTCTTCCTTGAGGGCGCGCAGAACCGTGCTTATTCCACACGCGAATCAAGACTGCGACGGTCATCACAAAACCGCGTTACTGGGGACAACGCTAGTAGACGCCCGGCAATGGGGCACGGATTAAATGGTGTTAATACTTTAATACTAGAGGGGTCTGGAATCAGCGTTTCAGCCCGTATCCATGGGCCTTCAGCCTGTCGCAGAACCTGTAGGAGTGAGCCTGCTCGCGATGGCGGTGTGTCAGTCAGCCCACGTTTTATTGATAAACCGCTATCGCGAGCAGGCTCACTCCTACAGGGGTTTTGCGGTGAGCAGGCATACCTGATCAGTCCGTCAGTTAAATTTGCGAATTCATCGATATTTCAGAGCATTGAGAAAACTGGTACGCCTTGTGCAAACGTTTGCGTAACGTCAATACCAACGTTTTCGTAACAAAACCGTACAAGCCCACGGAACACGGGCCTCGATCCGCAAAAAAAGGACTTTGAATGCCCATCGCATGCCCTTTTCGCGCACCGTTTGCGCGCACGCTCGCTGTTTCCCTGCTACTGACCGGCGTTACCGGACTTCTCAGCCACAGCGTTCTGGCGCAACCGGCGCCAGTCGAAGAATCCGCCCAGGGCGAAGCCCTCAGCCCCGAAGCCAGCCCGCCAAAAAAAGGCGCCTATCTGTCGGACTGGTACAACCAGGACCTGATGCTGATCGGCAGCAAAGACATCAGCTTCGGCCCGCAACCGGCCGACGATATCTATCTGGAATACGAGTACTTCGGCCGCAAAGGCCCGTTCGAGTTGTACGGCTACATCGACATTCCGAAGATCTTCAACATCGGCAACAGCCACGACAAAGGCGTGTGGGATCACGGCTCACCAGTGTTTATGGAGCACGAACCGCGCATTTCCATCGACTACCTCGCCGGCCGCAGCCTGGCCATCGGCCCGTTCAAGGAATGGTATGTGGCGTTCGACTGGATCTATGACCACGGCAGCCGCAAAGAGAACCGCGCCAACACCCTCTACAGCGGTTTCGGCACCGACATCGACACCCATTCGCGGGTCAATCTGTCGGCCAACCTCTACGGTCGCTATCAGTGGGAAAACTACGGCGCGAGCAACGAATATTCCTGGGACGGCTACCGTGCACAGCTCAAGTACATCGTGCCGATCGATAAATTCAGCAACGGCGCCTCATTGACCTACATCGGCTTCACCAACTTCGATTTCGGCTCGGACATCCATAAGGACAACCCCGCGCGCACCGCCAATGCGACGGTGGCGACCAACGTCCTGCTCTACTCGTTCACGCACTTGCGCTTCACCCTGGTCGGCCGTTACTTCCACAACGGCGGCAACTGGGAAGACGGTAGCGAGCTGAATTTTGGCGACGGTAATTTCCGCGCGCGTTCCAACGGCTGGGGTTACTACGCCGGCGTCGGTTATCAGTTCTGAATCAAGGAGTTTTCCATGCAAGCAATGATGCGTTTGACCCTGGCCGGTGCGGCCGTGCTCTCCTCCACCGCGTGGGCCGCCGAAGCACCGATGCAACCGAAAGTCGTGCTGATCACCATGTTCGCCCCCGAGGCGCAGCATTGGATCGATCGCCTGGAGCTGAAGCAGGAAATCCGCGTGCCGGGCCTGTCCGCCGAGTACCCGAGCATCCGCTGCAACACCCAGCAGGTGTGCCTGCTGACCACCGGCATGGGCCAGACCAACGCCGCCGCCTCGACATTGGCGTTGGCGCTGTCGCCGAAATTCGACCTGCGCAAAAGTTACTTCCTGATCGCCGGTATCGCCGGCGTCAGCCCGAAACACGGGACTATCGGCACCGCCGCGTGGGCGCATTATCTGGTGGAGTTCGGCACGCAATGGGAGATCGATTCGCGCGATGCGCCGTCGAGTTGGCCGACCGGCTACCTGGGCATCAACACCAAAGGCCCGAACGAAAAACCACCGTTGGACTACAAGACCGAAGTCTTTGAACTCAACCCGAAACTGCAGGCCAAGGCGTTCGCCCTGAGCCACAAGGTTGAGCTGAGCGAAAGCAAGGAATCCGCCGCGTGGCGCCTGAAATACCCGTCGGCCCCGGCCAATCAACCACCGGTGGTGACCCGTTGCGACACACTGGCCGGCAACACCTGGTTCTCCGGCACGCGCCTGAGCGAACGGGCCGAGGTCTGGACCAAGTTGTTGACCGATAACAAGGGCGAATACTGCACGACGCAGCAGGAAGACAACTCGACCTATGAGGCCTTGCTGCGTGCAAGCCGTGAAGGTCTGGTCGACGTGCAACGTCTGGCTGTGGTGCGTGCCGGCTCCGACTTTGACCGTCCTGAGCCGGGCGGCAGTGAAGTGGACAACCTGCTCAAGTACGCCGATCAGGGCGGCTTCGTACCGGCGCTGGAAAACCTCTATCGCGCGGGGAATCCGCTGGTGCAGGACATACTGAAAAACTGGTCGGCGTGGGAAAACGGCGTCCCCGCCTCTTAAGAACACCGAAAATCCCTGTGGGAGCTGGCTTGCCAGCGATGGCGGCGGAACAGGCAAAGAAGAAGTTGCCTGAACTGACGCTATCGCTGGCAAGCCAGCTCCCACAGTTTGCTAGGTGTCAAGGAGATCTAAGGTGTATCAGGGGATAAGGATGATCTTGTCACCGCTGCCCTGATTGACGTCGGCGTAGCGCGCCAGGCCTTCGGCCAACGGCGCCTCGACCAACCCTTGCGGCAACGGCAACAACCCTTCATCAAAGAACCGCCCGAACTGCTCGAGCATCGCCGCACACGCTTCAACGCCATACAACAACGAATTGATCCCGACCACCGAACCGCCCTTGCGATACAGCGCCAGTGCCGGCAGTTGCACATGCCCGTCCACCGGCGCGGCGATGATCGCGATCCGGCCGAAGGTGGCCAATGCCGCCACCGACGCTGGCAACCAGAAACCGGTGGTGTCGAAGATCACATCGGCGCCGCCGCGATACACCGCATTGACTTGCGCACCGAGGTCTTCGGGTTTATCCAGCTGAATCGTCTGATAACCCTGCGCCTGCAACTCCGCCACCTGCTCCGGGCGCCGCGCCGCCGCGAGCAACTGCGCGCCGCGCACTTTCGCCAGCGCCAAAGCAGCGGTGGCCACCGCACCGCCACCGATCACCAGCAAACGTGTTTCAGCCGTTACCAGACTGCGTTCCAAAGCATCCCACGCCGTCGTGTACGGCACGCCGAGGCTGGCGGCTTGGGTGAAACTCAGATGCGAAGGTTTGTGCGCCACACCATTGGCCGGCAGTTTGACGAACTGCGCATGGGAGCCGTCGGCAAAAAAGCCCAGCTCACGACCAGTGCCCCAGACTTCCTGACCGATCAAGGCCTGCGGGCCTTCGACAACGACACCGGCAAAATCCCGACCGGGAATCCGTGGCAGCGTGGTATAGGGGAAACGACCCAGGACGTTTTTCACATCGCTGGGATTCAGCCCGGCAGCCTTGATCTGCACCAGCACTTCGTCAGCGCCGGGTACCGGGGTCGGCACCTCGACGTAACGCAGGGCAGACAGATCGCCGGTTTTATCGAATTGCAGTGCTTTCATGGGGACATCCACCGAAGGAAAAGAGGGATTTCAGGACAGCCAGCCCGCGACCAGTTGCCGGCCCATCGGCCACAACTGCTCACCGGCCAACATGCCGAGTAAACCGACCAGCGCGATAGCCGGTGGCGCCGGAGAACGGAAATCCAGCGCGCCGTACAACAGACCGACGCCCAGACCGATGGCTAGCGAAATCAGGTAATTCATGGGGAGGAACTCCGCCCGTGGAAAGGAATGGGCAAAGTTTAGGGAGTCGGCGAGGTTGGCATCGGCCAAGGACTTCTGAATTTCGGACAAACCAACCACAGTCACCACAAAACCCTGTGGGAGCTGGCTTGCCAGCGATGAGGCCTGTACATCCGACATCCTCATCGGCTGACACACCGCTATCGCTGGCAAGCCAGCTCCCACAAGGTTCTGTGTAGGTTCAGGATATAGCGTCGTTACAGAGTGAATTGCGAAGGGGCGACGCCCAGTTCGCGACGAAACATGTCGCTGAAGCTACTGGGTGAATAGCCGAGCTCCCGGGCAATCACACTCACCGCCACGCCCTGAATCAACTCCGCCACCGCCGTCGCCAGTTGTACCTGCCGCCGCCACTCGGCGAAGCCCATGCCGAGGCTGTCCTTGAACAACCGCGCCAGCGTGCGCACGCTGGCCCCGGCATTTGCCGCGTGCTGCTCGAACGGAATCTCCAGCGACGGCGCTGCCATTACCGCTTGGCACAGGTTCATCAAACGCCGATCGGAATCATCCGGCATCGGGATCTTCAACTGTGAACGCCTAGCGCGTTTCAGTTCCAGCAAGGCCAGCCCGACCAACGCCTCGTAGTAGGCCGGTTCACCGCTGTCGCCCTGCTCCACCAGCCCGACAATCAACTCGCGCAACAAACCACCGACCTCGATCACCTGCACCGTCGTGTCCAGCGTCGCCGCCAGCGCCGGACGCAGGTAGATATTGCGCATCTGCAAATCCGACACCACCCGAATCCCGTGCGGCACCCCCGGCGGCAACCACACCGCGCGCTGCGGCGGCACCACCAGCGCTTCGTGCGGGGTCTCGACCCACATCACCCCGCTCATCGCATACAGCAACTGACCCCAGACATGCTCATGCGGCTCGATAAACAAGCCGCGCGGATACGTGCGTGCGAGCGGTTGCACGGGCACATCGGTATCGCTGAGATCGGGCGGTGCGGCAAGGGCCATGGCGAGCATTCATTGGGGTTGGCGGGGAAACCATGGTAACCAGTGCGCCACGGCGTCGCCAACGATAGAGACCGTCGGACAATCCGAATGAATTTTCCCGGTGCGCCGCGATCCCTCTAATACTACAGGGAGGAATACGGGCTTTATGAACAACGCAAAACTCTATGTCATCGAATACACCCTCCACGGCACGCCCAAGTCCTTCATTATCCGCTCGGACAAGATGGACAATGTCGAGGCGTGGCACTGGGCGAGCTGCGACGCCGGCGTCGGTCGCATCCCGCGCTTTGGCCGTGAGAAGGTGCAGAAGACCAGCAAGCCGATGGCAGAAAAATTCGGCGTGGAAAACGTCGTGTGGCGACCGACCAGCTAAGCTCAGCCTGGTGATCGGCATCATTCGGGGGAATGCACCATGACCAACATCAACAGCCCGGCACATCTGGACTATGGCCTTGATACGTTGTTCGGGCGTATCACCAAAAGTGTGGACTGCCGCGTTGGGCTGGAGGCGGTCGTAGATGATCCGTTTCGCTTCGCGTTGCGAGTGCCGGCACCGCTGCCGGAAGACCTTGATCAAGCGAAAACCGTCGTGGTCAGGGTTGAGGGGCGAAGGCTGCAGGGCACGGTGCGGCATACCGAACGGATGGACGATGAAAGTCTGAAACTGGAAGTGGAGCCTGATTAGGCTCCACTTTTTTATGCGTCGTTCGTCATCCGTGGGCGCATTTACAGCCCTTGGTTGAACACTCTTCGCCACTCTTGTGGTGGTGAGCGCAGGCTTCACAGCAATAGTGTTTGCCGTGGACGGCGTAGGCATGATCGCCTTCCTTGATCGTGCATTTGCAGTTGGGGCAGTCGCATTTTCTATCGGGCATGGGACAGACTCCTTGGGTGGGGGTTGTCTGGGGCTTGAAGGGCAAGCCCTAACACCCAGTGTAGGATCTGCGGCAGGCTGCGATCTTTTGATTTTGTTTGGGATTGGGATTGGGGGCATATCCGTTGCTGCGGGTGTTGCCGCTGGCGGTTTCGCTCTTACAGCGACTCACTTTTCCAGACGCCGAAAAGTAAGCAAAAGGCTTTGCCCCTGGCGTACGGCACTTCGCTGAGGCTCAGTGTTCCCTCGCTACGGTGTCCATCCGGGGGCATCGCCTACGGTTTGCTTCGCTGCACCTCCTTTCGATGTGTGCGGCTTCGCCGCACGGCGCTGCGCGCCTACCCCCGGATGAACACCTCCGCTCGGCCTGCCGATGGGGCAAAAGATCAAAAGCCGAAACAAGATCAAAAGCTAGATCAAGAGCCCCTCACCCTAGCCCTCTCCCAGAGGGAGAGGGGACTGATTGAGGTGTTTGGGAGAGCTACGCCGACGTGCGATACCCCGCTGAACTCAGGCTCTGAAAAGCAAACAAATCGGCCCATCACCCTCAAAGAAAAAGAGGGACTAACTGAGGTATTTGAGAGAGCTACGCCGACTTGCGATACCGCGTTGAACTCAGATTCTGAAAGGCTCACAAATCAGCCCCCTATCCCTGAAGGAGAGAGGACTGATCGAGATGATTGAGCGAGCTACGCCGACTTGCGATACCGCGTTGAACTCAGATTTTGAAAAGCCCACAAATCGGCTCCCTCTCCCTGAAGGAGAGAGGACTGATCGAGATGATTGAGCGAGCTACGCCGACTTGCGATACCGCGTTGAACTCAGATTTTGAAAAGCCCACAAATCGGCTCCCTCTCCCTGAAGGAGAGAGGACTGATCGAGATGATTGAGCGAGCTACGCCGACTTGCGATACCGCGTTGAACTCAGATTTTGAAAAGCCCACAAATCGGCTCCCTCTCCCTCGGGAGAGGGCTGGGGTGAGGGGCAGCCCCACCACAGAATCAAAGCCGAACACGCTGTTGCTCCTCACCACTCAACAGGATGAGCGTTAGCTCGGCTGCAGCTTTTGATCTGTAAAGCGACGTCGGAAGGCTGAGTGGAGGGATTGATCCGGGCGTGGGAGCGCAGCGACCGTTTGGCGCAGCCAAACACAGCGGGAGTAGGTGCAGCGAAGCAAACCGGAGACGCTGCGCCCGGATCGATCCCGCAGCGAAGGAACCCCGAGCCCCAGCGAGTGGGCCGCACGTAGGAGCAAGCGTTTTTTTGCTTACTTTTTTTAGGCGTTTGTAAAAAAAGTGAGTCGCCGTAAGGGCGAAACCCTAAGCAGCCGTTACCGCAGCAACGGATATGTACCCAACCCAGGTCACCCAGCCTGACGCGAACTCCGATACATAAACACCAAAGCCAACCCCAAACACCCCATCGCCAAAATCCGACTGGAAGAAAGCTCAATCGCCGGATTCCCCAGCCAGCCAAAATTATCAATCAACATCCCCATGCCCAACTGCCCGACAATCACAGCCACCGTCGCCACAGCCGTCCCCACCACCGGCACCGCCCCGACCATCACCATCATGTAGACCACACCAAACAGCGCCCCGGTCAACTGCCACTTCGGCACATCCAAAAGACTCACCGCATGCGCCGGCTCAAAAAACAAAATCAACAACCCGGTCGACACCGCACCCACAACGAACGTCAGCAAACTACTGCGCAACACCCCGACGCTCTCACCCAAACGCCCATTGATCGCCGCCTGCACACTCAACACCGCACCGGCCAACACCACCACCGCCAACAAAATAACCAGACTCATCACTCACCCCCGCGCAATCAAAACAAGTGCCGCCACAATCAACCCCAACGCCAGCCAGCGCTCAGCATTGACCTTCTTGCGCGTCGCGCCGAACCAGCCGAAATGGTCGATCAACACACTCTTGCCGACCTGCCCGGACAGAATCGCGATCATGGTCATGGCGATACCGATATGCGGCGTGGCCAACGTCAGCACCACCACATACATCGGCCCCAGAAAACCACCAATCAACTGCCAACGCGGCAGATCCGTTAGTGCCGGGCCTTTTTGCGGACCGGCGAACAACAGCAGTAAAAACAGAATCGCCGAGCCGACACCAAAGATGCTCAAGGTCGCCCACAGATGCCCGACCTGCACGCCCAAAGGACCGAGCAACCCCGCCTCCACCGACAAGCCCATGCCCGCGAGAATCACCAGCGGCAGCAGCAACAAGCGCAACCCTGATTTCGTCGCCGGTGCGCTGACGCTCACCTCATCCAACGTCTGCATAAACAACATTCCACTCAAGTAAACGATGGCGCGGATTATCGGCTGGCGAAGCTGTGCGATAAATGGGAGCATCCGGACAACACTTTTGCGTAACTCGCATAGCAGGACAAATGATGCACGGGCTAAACGAACTCGGATTCAAAGCGCTAAGGCTGTTTGTGGCGGTGCTCGATCACGGCAGCTTTTCCGAAGTCGCCCGTCGGGAAGGCGTGGCACCCTCCTCGATCTCCCGGCAGATCCAGTTGATGGAGCAGGCGCTCAATCAGCAATTGCTCTATCGCCACACCCGAGCGGTGACGCCAACCGAAGCCGGGCGCATGCTCGGTCACCATGCGCGGCTGATGCTGGTGCAACTGGAGGAAGCCGAACAGGCGCTGCAGGAACAGCAAAGCGAACCCACCGGCCTGGTGCGCATCAACGCCCCGGTAGTATTCGGTCAGCGGCATCTGACGCCGTGGTTGGGGAAGTTGTGCGCGCGTTATCCGAAGCTGCAACTGGATATCCAGCAGACCGACCATTACGTCGACCCGTTGCAGGAAGGCGCTGACCTGCTGTTTCGCATCGGCCCGCTGCACGACTCAAGCATGCAGGCACGGATTCTCGCGCCGCATCGCTTTCAGGTCGCGGCCAGCCCGGCGTATCTCAAGCGCCACGGCACGCCGCAGAAACCTGAAGATCTGGCGCAACACCATTGCCTCGCCTACAAAGGCGCGGCCGGCCAGCAGCGCTGGTTTTTCCGCCGCGATGGCGAAGACTGGACGCCGTACTCGGTGAAAGGCCCGATCACCGGCAACCACGCCGACACCCTCACCCAAGCCGCCGAACAAGGCCTGGGGCTGGTGATGTTTCCGTCATGGCTGATTGGCGAAGCAGTGCGCGACGGCACGCTGGTGCCGGTGCTGCGGGACTATCAGGTGTCGAACAGCCTGGAGCCGCAGCAGATTGCGGTGTTGTGGCCGGGGAGCCGCAGGTTGTCGGTGAAGGTGCGGACGGTGATTGATTTCTTTGTCGAATGTTTTGGTGAAGTGCCCTATTGGGATCGACCTTGAGTCTTTGAAGATCAAAAGCCCCTCACCCTAGCCCTCTCCCGGAGGGAGAGGGGACTGACCGAGGTGTCTCGCGTCATCCATCGACCGGAAAGATTCAGTCGATTATGGATTCAGTAAAGCTGTTTCAGGTCGGCGTAGTTCCATAGCATCCCCCAATCAGTCCCCTCTCCCTCCGGGAGAGGGTTAGGGTGAGGGGCTTTTCAGGCTGTCAGATCCGGAACTGCCCGACCAGTTTGCCCAGGCGCTGCCCCAGCTCCGCCAAACTACGCGAAGTCTGCGCACCCAACTGCGTCTCATCGGCCACGCTGTCCACCGCCACCGCAATCTGATGCACGCTGCGGTTGATCTCCTCCGCCACCGCCGTCTGCTCTTCCGCCGCACTGGCAATCTGCGCGTTCATCGAGTTGATCGTCGCAATCAACGATGCCATCGCGTCGAGCGAAGCACCGGCCTGATTGGCCTGCTGTGAGGTGCCGTCACCCGCCTCACTGGAACGACGCATGGCTTCAACCGCTTGCTGCGTACCCGCCTGCAAACGATCGATCATCCCCTGAATTTCCTGCGTGCTGATCTGCGTGCGACTGGCCAATGCCCGCACCTCATCCGCCACCACGGCAAAACCACGCCCAGCCTCACCGGCCCGCGCCGCTTCAATCGCGGCGTTGAGCGCCAGCAGGTTGGTCTGCTCGGCGATCGAACGAATCACCCCGAGCACGCCGACAATCGACGTCACGTCTTGCTGCAGGCTGTCGAGCGACACGCCGCTGCTGCGGATGTCATCGACCAGCGCATGGATCTGCTTGATGCTGCCAGCCACCACGCGTTTGGCGCTCTGGCCTTCTTCGTCGGTCTGCTGAGCGGCGACGGCGGCGTTCTGTGCGCTTTTGGCCACTTCCTGCGCGGCGGCAGACATCTCGTTGATCGCCGTGGCAACCTGATCGGTCTCGTGGCGCTGACGCTCCATCGCCTGATCCGAACGCTGGGCCTGATCGGACACTTGCGTCACCAGACCGGTCAGTTGCGTGGTCATCTCGGTGATCTGCCGCACCAGACCATGAATCTTGTCGACGAAACGGTTGAACGAGCCCGCCAGTTCGCCAAGTTCATCCTGGCTGGTGATGTTCAAGCGACGCGTAAGGTCGCCCTCACCCGCTGCAATGTCGTCGAGGTTGGCTTTCATCAGGGTCAACGGACGCAAAATGGTATTGGCCAGCAGCATCCCTGCCGCCGCGATCACCAACAGCACCACCACCGCGACGCCGACGATGCTCAGCACCACGCCTTGCATACGTTCCTGCACCTGCGCTTCGACCAGTGCCACTTGCGCTTCGATGCCGTCGAGGTTGACCGACGTACCGACGGCCATGTCCCACTTCGCCAGGTATTCGGTGTAACCGAGCTTTGGCACCAGCACGTTGGCGTTGCCCGGCAGTGGCGAGCTGTATTGCAGATAGTGGGTGCCGTCCTTCGCCACTTTCACCAACCCGAGATTGACGTAAACGCCATTCGGGTCGCGGTTGTCCTTGAAGCTTTTGCCCACGCCTTCGGGGTCGTTGGCTTTGAACAGGCGCACGGTCTCGGAGTCGTAGCCGAAGAAGTAGCCGTCCTTGCCGTAGCGAATGCCCGAGAGCAGTTTGATCGCCTGCGCCCGCGCCTCAACGTCACCCGGCGCGGCCGCGTCGTACAGCGGTTTGATCGTGGTCATGGCCACGGCGACGTAGCTTTGCAGAGTGGCTTTGGCATCGCCGAGCAGGCGCTCGCGGGTCTGTTCGACCTCTTTGTGCGCCTGTTCCTGGAGGATGAACAGCGTGGTCAGGCTGATGACCAGGGCAAAGAGCAACACCGGGAGAACGGCGAGGGAGAGGACTTTAGCCTTGAGGCTCAGGCGCATTGTGGGGGCTCACTCTTTTGGTTTTATTGGCGTGGTTAAAGGCTTTAACGGCACGCGCAAGCAAAAGTTGAGCTTCGGTATGAGGATCGTTCCCACGCTCTGCGTGGGAATGCAGCCCCGGACGCTCCGCGTCCAACAACGTGACGCAGAGCGTCACAAGAGGCATTCCCACGCAGAGCGTGGGAACGATCACCGGAGAGGGTTCAGAGGACCATCGCGGCCACCCAGCCGAACGCCAGCAACGGCAGGTTGTAGTGCAGGAACGTTGGCACGACGGTGTCCCAGATGTGGTGATGCTGGCCGTCGATGTTCAGGCCGGAGGTCGGGCCGAGGGTCGAATCCGACGCTGGCGAACCGGCGTCGCCCAAAGCACCGGCGGTGCCGACGATGCAGACAATGGCGATCGGGCTGAAGCCCAGTTGCACGCACAGCGGTACGAAAATCGCCGCCAGAATCGGCACTGTGGAAAACGACGAACCGATGCCCATGGTCACCAGCAACCCGACCAGCAGCATCAATAGTGCACCGATGCCCTTGCTGTGATTGATCCACGATGCCGAGGATTCAACCAGCGTCTGCACTTCGCCAGTGGCCTTCATCACCTCGGCAAACCCGGAGGCGGCGATCATGATGAAGCCGATCATCGCCATCATCTTCATGCCCTCGGTGAAGAGGTCATCGGTCTCGCGCCATTTCACAATGCCCGACACCGAGAAGATCAGGAAACCGACCAGCGCCCCGATAATCATCGAGTCCAGCAGCAGTTGCACGATGAACGCAGCAGCAATCGCCACACCGGCAATCATCAGGCTCAGCGGGTTGTACTGCACCGCCACTTGCTCGACCTGCTCGATCTTCGCCAGGTCGTATACGCGCCGCTTGCGATAGGTGATGAACGCCATCGCCAGGCCGAAGACCATGCCCAGCGCCGGAATGCCCATGGCGTGGGTGACATTGATACCGCTGATGTCGACACCGCTACGGGCAACGTTGGCCAGCAGGATTTCATTGAGGAAGATGTTGCCGAAGCCCACTGGCAGGAACATGTACGGCGTGATCAAACCGAATGTCATGACACAGGCGATCAAGCGGCGGTCGAGTTGCAGCTTGGTCAGCACATAGAGCAGCGGCGGCACCAAGAGCGGAATGAACGCAATGTGGATCGGCAGAATGTTCTGCGAGGCAATCGCCACTACCCACAACAGGCCAATCAGCAGCCATTTGACGCTGCCACCGCCGGTCGAGTGCTGGCGATCGACCATTGCCAGCGCCTTATCGGCCAGCGCATGAGCCAGGCCGGACTTGGCAATCGCCACGGCGAAAGCGCCGAGCAAGGCGTAGGACAACGCCACGGTCGCGCCGCCGCCCAGGCCGCTGTTGAACGCCTTGAGCGTGGCGTCGATGCCCAGACCACCGGTCAGGCCGCCGACCAGCGCGCCGACGATCAAGGCGATCACTACGTGCACGCGGGACAGGCTGAGGATCAGCATGATGCCGACTGCCGCTATGACTGCGTTCATTTCACTTCCTCGAAAAACACTGCGATGGAAAACACATCGCCAGACAGGATGAGTCCGCCAACGGAATACCGGCGGATTTGCAAAGAGGGTCTTATTAGAAGGGCGCGCACTGTGCCGCAGCGAACTTCCCTTGTCAAAGCCAACACCGCCTCCAGTGATCGTTCCCATGCTCTGCGTGGGAACGCCTCACTGGACGCTCTGCGTCCGCTTTGGGACGCGGCGCGTCCCGGGCTGCATTCCTTTGCTGCGCGTGGGAACGATCAAGAACAGGGTTTCCAGCCTCCGCATGCGGCAATTGGTCATATTGTGTTTCAAGGATAAAGAAAGCCGAAACGCGGCCGTTACAGTGCAAAGTCTCAGATATTTATCGAATAAGGACGTCTCCATGTCGCTCAGACAACTTTCCATCCAATGGAAAATCACCCTGCTCGCCGGCCTCTGCCTGGCCGGTATCGTGACCCTGTTGGTAGGTCTTTCGCTGTATCGCATGGAGCACAGTTCTGAACTGGTGAAAGCTTCGAGCATGGAAATGCTCACCGAGTCGGCGCAAGCGCGCATCGAATCGCAAGGGGAAGTGCAGGCGGCCGGCATTCGCCAGCAGTTCATGGACGCCTATCAGTACGGTCACGGCTTCTCGCGGCAGGTACTGTTTCTGCGCGAGCAGGCCGAGAAGCGTTTCCTCGATGCCTTCGACCTGCGTGAAGACATGACCCGTCAGGTCAAATCCGCGCTGCAAGCCAACCCGGACCTGCTCGGCCTGTCGCTGGTATTCGAAGCCAACGCGCTGGACGGTAAGGACGAACTGTTTGCCGGTCAGGCTGAACTCGGCAGCAACGACAAGGGCCGTTTCGCCCTGTACTGGTCGCAACCGACCCCGGGCAAAGTCACCTCCATGGCCCTGCCGGAAAGCGACATGGCCGACACCAGCACCGGCCCCAGCGGTCAAGCGGCCAACGCCTGGTTCACCTGCCCGCGCGCCACACTCAAGCCGTGTGTAATCGAACCGTACTTCTACGTGATCGACGGGCAAAACGTGCTGATGACCAGCATCGTCTTCCCGCTGATGGTCAACGGCAAAGTCATCGCCTCGCTGTCGGTCGACATCAACCTCAACAGCCTGCAAGCGATCAGTCAGGCCGCGAGCAAAAAGCTCTATGACGGCCAGACCGCCGTGAGCATTATCAGCCCCGCCGGCCTCCTCGCCGGTTACAGCCGGGATGCCGGCAAACTCAGCCAGCGTCTGGATGCCGTCGACAAGATCAGCGGCGCCGAACTGCTGAGCAAACTGGCTTCCAGCACCAGCGTCAGCAGCCTGCACAGCAACGGCCAGTTGAAAGTGCTGTCGCCGTTCCAGCCGATTCCCGGCGGCCCTTCGTGGGGCGTGCTGCTGGATGTACCGGAAAAAGTTCTGGTCAGCCGCGCCGAAGCGCTCAAGCAACAGCTGGACGCGAGCAATAATTCCGGCACGTTGATCGAACTGAGCCTTGGCGTGCTGGCGGCGTTGATCGGCCTGCTGCTGGTGTGGCTGATGGCGCGCAGCGTGACCAAGCCGATCCTCGGCGTGGCGCACATGCTGGAAGACATCGCCAGCGGCGAAGGCGATCTGACCCGCCGTCTGGCCTACGACAAAAAGGACGAACTCGGTCAGTTGGCCGGTTGGTTCAACAAGTTCCTCGACAAGTTGCAGCCGATCATCGCCGAGGTGAAACGCTCGGTGCAGGATGCGCGCAACACCGCCGACCAGTCCTCGGCCATCGCCACTCAGACTAGTGCTGGCATGGAACAGCAATACCGTCAGGTCGATCAGGTCGCCACCGCGTCCCACGAGATGAGCGCCACTGCACAAGACGTCGCCCGTAGCGCGGCACAAGCTGCCGAGGCGGCCAAGGATGCTGATCGCGCTACCCGTCAGGGCCTGACCGTGATCGATCGCACCACGGCGAGCATCGACACCCTCGCTGCCGACATGAGTGCGGCGATGGTGCAAGTCGAAGGGCTGGCGGCCAATAGCGAGAAGATCGGCGCGGTGCTGGAAACCATTCGCGCCATCGCCGAGCAGACCAACCTGCTCGCGCTCAACGCCGCGATCGAAGCGGCGCGTGCTGGTGAAGCCGGACGTGGTTTTGCCGTGGTCGCCGATGAAGTCCGCAACCTCGCCCGCCGCACGCAAGAGTCGGTGGAAGAAACCCGTCAGGTGATCGAGCAACTGCAAACCGGCACGCAGGATGTAGTCGGTTCGATGGGCAACAGCCACCGTCAGGCTCAGGGCAGTGTCGAACAAGTCGGCCAGGCGGTGACTGCGCTGCGTCAGATCGGCGATGCGGTGACGGTGATCAGCGACATGAACCTGCAGATCGCCAGCGCCGCTGAAGAGCAAAGTGCGGTGGCGGAAGAGATCAATAACAACGTGGCGACGATCCGCGATGTGACAGAGTCGTTGTCCGGGCAGGCGAATGAGTCGGCGCGGGTGAGCCAGTCGCTCAATAGCCTGGCGAATCAGCAGCAGAGTTTGATGGATCAGTTTCGCGTTTGATTCGCAGGTTGTGGGGTGTCAGTGGGATTCCCCCCTCACCCCAGCCCTCTCCCCCCAAGGGGGGCGAGGGGGAAAGGGAGCCGATCTTCATGTCATTCAAAACCTGAGTTCGGCTCGGTATTTCAGATCACGGAAGGCTTTCAAAACCTGAGTTCGACTCGATATCTCCGGTCCCAGGAAGGCTTTCAAAACCTGAGTTCGACCCGATATCTCCGGTCCAGGGAAGGCTTTCAAAACCTGAGTTCGACCCGATATCTCCGGTCCAGGGAAGGCTTTCAAAACCTGAGTTCGACTCGATATCTCCGGTCCCGGGAAGGCTTTCAAAACCTGAGTTCGACCCGATATCTCCGGTCCCGGGAAGGCTTTCAAAACCTGAGTTCGACTCGATATCTCCGGTCCAGGGAAGGCTTTCGGAACCTGAGTTCGGCTCGGTATCTCACGTCGGTGTACCTCGAACAAACACCTCGGTCAGTCCCCTCTCCCTCTGGGAGAGGGTTAGGGTGAGGGGCTTTTAGAGGCTCACCGCCGAGGCAACTCGATCACCACTTTCAACCCGCCCCACTCACTCTCGCCCAACACCAGCAACCCGCCCCACGTATCGACGATGTCGCGCACAATCCCCAGCCCCAACCCATGCCCGTGGGTCTGCTCATCCAGCCGCGTACCGCGACTGAATACCTGAGCGCGCTGTTCCTCGGGAATCCCCGGGCCGTCATCTTCCACGCTCAGGGCGAATCCATCCGTACGTTCAATCACACTCAGACGCACCTCGGCGTCCGCCCACTTGCAGGCGTTATCCAGAAGATTCCCCAACAGTTCGAGCAAATCCTCGCGATCCCACGGCAGTTGCAACCCCGCTGGCGCGACATAACTCAGCGCCAAATGCTCGCCATGAATCATATTCAACGTCGCCAACAACCCCGGCAGCTCCGCATCGCAATCAAACAGCGCCCCCGGCAGTGCATCACCGGACAGCCGCGCACGGTTCAACTCGCGATTGAGCCGTTGCTGCACCTGCTCCAGCTGTTCCTTGAGCACCTTGCGCAACTCGGGATGCGCATCGAGTTTTTCACTGGCGACCAGGCTCAACAACACCGCCAAAGGCGTTTTCAATGCATGCCCGAGATTGCCCAAGGCATTGCGTGAACGCTTGAGGCTGTCTTCAGTGTGCGCGAGCAAATGGTTGATCTGCGCCACCAGCGGTTCCAGTTCCACCGGCACCTGATCATCGAGTTGCGAACGCTGGCCCTGCTGCAATTGCGCGATCTGCTCACGAGCCCTTTCCAGCGGTTTCAGCGCGCGGCGCACGGTCAATCGCTGCAAGAACAGAATCAGTAACAATGCCGCCAGACCAAGGCCGAGGCCGATCTGGCGCATGCGCTGAAAGCTCTCGCGCACGGGGGTGTAATCCTGCGCGACGCTGATCGAAATCGACTGGCCCAGGCGCCGATAATCCGAGCGCAGCACCAGCAACTGCTGACCGTCCGGCCCCAGTTGCAGATTGCTGTGCAACCCGGGATGGTCGAGCAGCGGCAGGTCCTGATCCCACAACGAGCGTGAACGCCAGTGGCTGTCGGCAAAATCGATACGGAAGTAGTGCCCGGAAAACGGCCGCTGGTAGGCCGGGGACAGATGTCTTTCATCCAGTTGCAGCCCTTGTGGGCCACGGACCAGCGCCACCAATAGGCTCTCGCTGTCGTTGCGCAGGCCGGCTTCGAGGTAGCGCTGCAAACCCACTTCGAACAACCACAGACTGGTTTGCGCCACCACCACACCGACGACCACCATCACGCTGATCAAACCCAGGCTCAAGCGGCGCTGGATCGACCTCACGAAGCCTGCCCGCCGAACAGGTAACCCTGGCCGCGACGGGTTTCGATCACGCTTTTGCCGAGCTTGCGCCGCAGGTGGTTGACGTGCACTTCGAGGACGTTGGAATCACGCTCGGTTTCACCGTCGTAGAGGTGTTCGGCGAGATGGCTTTTGGAGAGAATCTGCTCCGGGTGCAGCATGAAATAACGCAGCAGACGGAACTCGGCGGCGGTCAGTTGAATATCGGCGCCGTCGCGCACCACGCATTGCCGACCCTCGTCCAGATGCAGACCGGCCGCCTGCAATGTCGGCTGATTGGCCTGGCCTTTGGAGCGGCGCAGCAGCGATTGAATGCGCAACTGCAGCTCTTCGGGGTGGAACGGTTTGGTCAGGTAATCATCGGCGCCGGCCTTCAGACCTTCGATGCGCTCGGCCCAGGAATCACGCGCGGTGAGAATCAATACCGGAATCGCCAGACCGCCGGCGCGCCACTGCGCCAACACCTCAAGCCCCGGCACACCCGGCAGGCCGAGGTCGAGAATGATCAGGTCATAGGGCTCGCTACTGCCCTGATACAACGCATCACGACCGTCCGCCAGCCAATCGACCGCGTAACCTTGTCGTTGCAGGCTGGCGAGCAATTCGTCGGCCAGCGGTACGTGGTCTTCCACCAAAAGCAAACGCATCGATCAATCTTCCTTGTCTTTCACAAGTTCGCCGGTATCGGCCTTCAAGTGCAGCTCACGGGCGACACCTTCGACGGTCAGCAACTCGACTTCATAAATATAGACGTCGTGTTTTTCTTCCAGCTCGACTTCCAGCAGTTTTGCGCCGGGATAGCGATCCAGCGCCTGCTGCAGCACTTGCTCCAGCGGCAGGATCACGCCCTTCTCACGCAGACTCAGGGCTTCGTCCTGATCGAGGTCACGCGCCATCGCGGCCGAGCAGAAAATCACCAGCGCCAATGCCGTACGGCTGGTGGCGCGAACATTAACCTTCATTACTTATCCTGATGATCCTTGAGAACCTGCCCAGTCACCGCGTCTAATTCCAGATCCCAATCGACGCCCTGCGGATCGCGCATTTCGATCTGGTAGCTGTACTTGCCGTACTCTTCTTCCAGCTCGGTTTCAGTGATCGTCGAACCCGGGTGTTTGTCCAACGCGGTGGCGTTGAGCTTCTCGAAGGAGACGATAGTACCAGCGTCGCGCAGACGCAGGGCTTCGTCAGGGCCGAGATCGCGGGCATGGGCAAGGCTGGCAGTGAAACCGATAATCGAGGCAATGGACAGGGCAGTCAGGGTTTTCATGGTGTCTCCATATTTTTATGTGTTGCATACGGTGGGCACCTTAGCGGGATGAACTTAACTGAAACTGAATTGCCATCATTGCTCCAGCTCAATACATATCCCCGCGTAGGAGCTGCCGAAGGCTGCGATCTTTTGATCTTGTCTTTTCAAAACAAAATCAAAAGATCGCAGCCTTCGGCAGCTCCTACAGGATTTTGTAACATGTGCTTATAATTGTTCGCTTGCTAACGATCGAGACCGGTATGACCGCCATCCACATCAAATTCCCCGCCCTCACCCTCAAAGCCGGCCCACGCGCCATGGCGCGCATTCGTGCCCAAGGCTTGAATGCCGCCGACGTCGGCACCCTGCCCGGCGCTGCCGGTGGGCCGAAGGCGTTGGGGATTCAGGGGCTGGATCTGGCGCTGTTCGGTGAATGGCTGCCCAGCGCGCCGCGCGAGCGTTCGCTGATCGGCGCCTCGGTCGGTTCCTGGCGCTTCGCCAGTGCCTGCCTGCCGGACGCCGCCGAGGGCCTCCGGCGTCTCGGCCATCTGTACGCCGAGCAGAACTTCAACAAAGGCGTGACCATGGCCGAGATCAGTCAGAGCTCGCAGCGCATGCTCCATGACCTGCTCGACGGCCGCGACGCGAGCATCCTCGACAACGCGCATTACCGCCTGAACATCATGGTGGTGAAAAGTCAGGGGCGCCTGGCTGATGACCATCGCGGTCGCCTGGGTCTGGCGCTGGGTTCGGTGATCGCCGACAACTTGCGCGGCCGCGCGCGCCTGTCGCGACACTTCGAACGCTTGATCATCCACGACCCACGCCTGGCCCCGCCGGTGAATGCGCTGAACGACTTCCCGTCGCGCTTCGTCGCCCTGAATGCCAGCAACCTGCGTCAGGCCTTGCTCGCCTCGGGTTCGATCCCGATGGTCATGGAAGGTGTACGGGATTTGCCGGGCGCCGGTGCTGGCACTTTCCGCGATGGTGGTCTGCTCGATTATCACCTCGACCTGCCCTACAGCGGTGACGGCATCGTGCTCTATCCGCACTTCACCGACCGGGTCATTCCGGGCTGGTTCGACAAGACCCTGCCGTGGCGCAAGGCCTCGGTGGAGCGCTTGCAGGACGTGCTGCTGCTCGCGCCGTCGAAGGAATATCTGGCGCGCCTGCCCTACGGCAAATTGCCTGACCGCAACGACTTCAAGCGCTTTATGGGCGATGCAGCGAGCCGGCAGAAATACTGGCACGCAGCGATGGACGAGAGCCGCCGCTTGGGCGATGAATTTCTTGAACTGACTGCCAATGGTCGCCTCGCCGAGCGCTTGCTGACCCTTTAGTCAGCACGGTCAAACACAAGCTGATAAACTCGCCGCCTGCCCGAATCGCTGCGGCGAACGCCATCTGAACAGAGCCGAAAATACTGTGGAAATCTTCAAGGAATTTACTTTCGAATCCGCCCACCGCCTGCCGCACGTCCCGGACGGCCACAAGTGCGGGCGTCTGCACGGTCACTCGTTCAAAGTGGCGCTTCACCTCAGCGGCGACCTCGATCCGCACACCGGCTGGATCCGCGACTTCTCTGAAATCAAGGCGATCTTCAAGCCGCTGTACGAGCGTCTCGATCACAACTACCTGAACGACATTCCCGGTCTGGAAAACCCGACCAGCGAAGTACTGGCCAAATTCATCTGGAATGAAATGAAGCCGTTGCTGCCGGAACTGAGCGCGATCCGTATTCACGAGACCTGCACCAGCGGTTGCATCTATCGCGGTGAGTAACTTCTGAAACCCAGATACTCCTGTGGGAGCGAGCCTGCTTGCGAAAGCGGTGTGTCAGCCGACATTGATATCGACTGACACACCGCTTTCGCGAGCAGGCTCGCTCCCACAAGGAAACAGTGATTTGCCAGAGAACAGCCTTCACGGCTGTTTTTTTACGCCTATGCTTTTTGGCTCCCACCCGCCAAGAGGACAGGCCCATGACAGACTGGCTGCTGGATCAGGTCTTTGACTTCAACGGCCGACAGGTCCGCTATGCCGTGCGCGGCGATGGCCCGCCGCTGGTGTTCGTGCATGGCACGCCGTTTTCGTCATACGTGTGGCATCGGATCGCACCGCACTTTTTCGCCACGCATCGGGTGCATTACTTCGATCTGCTGGGCTACGGGCGCTCCGAGCAACCGGACGCCGATGTCTCCCTCGGTGTGCAAAATCACCTGCTGACGCAACTGCTCGATCACTGGAATCTGCAACGCCCTGACGTCGTCGCCCACGACTTCGGCGGCGCCACCGTGCTGCGCGCACATCTGCTAAACGGCAGGGATTACCGCAGCCTGACCCTGATTGATCCGGTCGCGCTGACACCATGGGGTTCGCCATTCGTGCAGCATGTGCGTCAGCATGAAGCGGCGTTTAGTGGCATCCCCGACTACATTCAGCGCGCCATCGTGCCGACCTATATTCGCGGGGCGATTCACCGGGATATCCCCGACGACGAACTCGCACCCTATGTGCAGCCGTGGCTTGGCGATCCGGGGCAAGCGGCGTTCTATCGGCAGATTGCGCAGATGGATGAGCGCTATACCCGAGAAGCAGAAAGCCTGTATCCAACGATCCGCTGCCCGGTACAGATTCTCTGGGGCGAGCAGGATCAGTGGATTCCCATCGAGCGTGGCCGCGCGTTACATCAAATGATCCCGGGGTCACGATTCCACCCGATTGCCAACGCCGGACACCTCGTCCAGGAAGACGCCCCCGAAGCCATCGTCGCCGCCCTGCTGCGCTTCCTCTGACCTTGATCGTTCCCACGCTCTGCGTGGGAATGCCTCAACGGACGCTCCGCGTTCGGCTTTGAAGTGGGGCGCGGAGCGTCCCGGGCAGCATTCCCACGCAGAGCTTGGGAACGATCAAAAACAAGATCAAAAGATCGCAGCCTTCGGCAGCTCCTACATTGGGGCTCCGGTGTATTCAGGTGCACTGTTTTCGCGCTTGCCGACGCGACTCGTCTATACATAACCCGCGCCATCCGGCATTTGGCACGACCACTGCAACCCTCCCCCGCGTCTCCTCCACTCCAGCAAGGACCGCCCCATGACGCAGAACGATCCCGGCAACGATTACCCCCTCAGCGAAGTCCCCATGCATGCACGCAAAGGCCTGGCCTCGACGGCGATGGTGCTGCTCGGTTTCACATTTTTCACCGCGACCATGTTTGCCGGCGGCAAGCTCGGCGTGGCGTTCAGTTTCGCCGAGATGATGGCGGTGATCGTCGTCGGCAATTTGTTACTCGGTTTGTATGCGGCGGGCCTGGGTTACATCGCCTTCAAAAGCGGCCTCAACTCAGTGCTGATGGGGCGCTTCTGCTTCGGCGAAGTTGGCAGCAAGCTCAGCGACCTGATCCTCGGTTTCACCCAGATCGGCTGGTACGCCTGGGGCACGGCGACGGCTGCCGTGGTGATCGGTAAATATTTCAATCTCGACGAAAGTACGGTGCTCGGCCTGATGGTCCTGTTCGGTCTGCTGTTCTGCGCCACGGCCTACGTCGGTTATCGCGGACTGGAGATTCTGTCTTACATCGCGGTGCCGGCGATGATGTTGCTACTGATGCTGTCGATGTGGGTGGCGACGGTGAAAGTCGGCGGTTTCGAAGGTTTGCTCAGCGTCGTCCCGACAGGTTCGCTGGACTGGTCGACGGCGATTACTCTGGTGTTCGGCACCTTCGTCAGCGGCGCCACGCAGGCGACCAACTGGACACGCTTCTCGCGCTCGGCGCGGGTGGCGGTGCTGGCCAGCCTGATCGGATTCTTCATCGGCAATGGCCTAATGGTGCTGATCGGTGCGTATGGCGCCATCGTCTACCAACAACCCGACGTGGTTGAAGTGCTGCTGTTACAAGGTTTCGCCATGGCCGCGATGGCCATGTTGTTGCTGAACATCTGGAGCACCCAGGACAATACCATCTACAACTTCGCCGTCGCTGGTTGCAATCTGCTGCGCACCGGCCGACGTAAAACCGTGACCCTCGCCGGTGCGGTGATCGGCACTCTGCTCGCACTGCTGGGCATGTACGACATGCTGGTGCCTTACCTGATTCTGCTCGGCACGGTGATTCCACCGATTGGCGGGGTGATCATGGCGGACTTCTTCTTCCGTTGGCGCGGGCGTTATCCGCGCCTGGCCGACGCACGGTTACCGGCGTTCAACTGGCCGGGACTCGGGGCCTATGCGGTCGGCACCGTCGCCGCGTTCAGCTCGCCGTGGGTCGCGCCGCTGGTAGGGATCGCTGCTGCCGCGCTAACGTATGTCATCGTCACCGGCGTACTCGGCGCTCGCAGCGCGACCGCGCCACTACAAGACTTATAAAAAGGACTCGCCTGATGCACATCATCAACGCCCGTTTGCGCAACCAGGAAGGTTTGCACGAATTGCACCTTGAAGACGGTCTGATCCGCAGCATCGCCCGGCAGACCGAAGCGCCGACCCTTGGCCCGGATGACCTCGATGCCGGCGGCAATCTGGTGGTGCCGCCCTTCGTCGAACCGCACATTCACCTCGACGCCACGCTGACCGCTGGCGAGCCGCGCTGGAACATGAGCGGCACATTGTTCGAAGGCATCGAGTGCTGGGGCGAGCGCAAGGTCACCATCACCGAAGAAGACACCAAGACCCGCGCGAAGAAAACCATTCAGGCCCTGGCCGCCCACGGCATCCAGCACGTGCGCACCCACGTCGACGTCACCGACCCGCAACTCACCGCGCTCAAAGCCATGCTCGAAGTGCGCGAGGAGAGCCGTCACCTTATCGACCTGCAAATCGTCGCGTTCCCGCAGGAAGGCATCGAGTCGTTCCGCAATGGCCGCGAGCTGATGGAAGAGGCGATTCGCATGGGCGCCGACGTGGTCGGCGGGATTCCGCATTTCGAATACACCCGCGATCAGGGCGTGAGTTCGGTGAAGTTCCTGATGGACCTGGCCGAGCGCACCGGTTGCCTGGTCGACGTGCATTGCGACGAGACCGACGACCCGCATTCGCGCTTCCTCGAAGTGCTCGCCGAAGAAGCGCGCAGCCGCGACATGGGCGCGCTGGTCACCGCTAGCCACACCACGGCGATGGGTTCCTACGACAACGCCTACTGCGCCAAACTGTTCCGTTTACTCGGCCACTCCGGGATCAGTTTTGTCTCCTGCCCGACCGAGAGCATTCACCTGCAAGGGCGCTTCGACAACTTTCCCAAACGCCGTGGCGTGACCCGCGTGAATGAGCTGCTCGAAGCCGGCATGAACGTGTGTTTCGGTCAGGATTCCATCGTCGACCCGTGGTATCCGCTGGGCAACGGCAACATTCTGCGAGTGCTTGAGGCGGGGCTGCATATTTGCCACATGCTCGGTTACCGCAACCTGCAAAGTGCGCTGGATCTGGTCACCGACAACAGCGCCAAAGCCATGCACTTGGGTGAGCGTTACGGCCTGGAACAGGGGCGTCCGGCGAATCTGCTGATTCTGTCGGCGGACAGCGATTACGAGGTAATTCGTAGTCAGGGGCTGCCGTTGTATTCGATTCGTGGCGGCAAGGTGTTGATGAAGCGGCAGATGCCGGTGGTGGAATTCAGTACCGCGCTGAGCTGAGACTTGTGTTGAGGCCGATGGCCCCATCGCTGGCAAGCCAGACTCCCACAGGGTTTGATGCTGAACACAAAACTGAGTACAGCCACTATCCACTGTAGGAGTGAGCCTGCTCGCGATAGCGGTGTATCAGGCGATATTATGTTGAATGTATTTCCGCTATCGCGAGCAGGCTCACTCCTACAGGGTTATGTGTTTGAACATACTATTTGTGTTCACCACAAAACCCTGTGGGAGTCTGGCTTGCCAGCGATGGCGGTTTTGAATTCAGCCCATCAGCCGCGCCGTACCAAACAATCTGACCCGCACTAATTCTCCGTCCGCCTCTTCCAGCAAAATCGGCGCCGTGCCACCGGGCATGACCACTTGCACTTCTCCCGCCGCGACCCAACCCACTCGCCACGCCGCGCAAGCCACCGCACTGGCGCTGGTCCCGGATGAAGCCGTCGGCCCTTCGCCACGCTCGAACACCCGGGCGAGGATTCGCTGCGGCGACTCCAGCACCGCCCATTGCAGATTGACGCCCGCCGGGCACGGATCACCGCCACCGGTGGGCATGGCGTAGGCGATTGCAGTCAACCCTTCGCTCAGGGGGGATTCACGCATCGGCTCGTTGCTCGGCAACGCCGCTTCGTCGGCGAGCAGGGTTACGCAATGCGGGTTGCCGATGCGCACGAACTGGCTGTGCGCCCACTCGCAATCAAGTTGTGCCAAGGGCGCGACGTGGCTCACGTCCCGACCGTTGAACTGAAGGCTCTCAACCACCTGCGCGCCCACGGCATCCGGCCCGAATCGCGGTTGGCCGAGATCAAGCCAGAAACCTCGAACGCCTTCGACTTCAGCCGGTTTCACCGAAGTCTCCACCGCGCCACCCTTGTCGTGATGCACGCGCACCAACGCACCCTCCTCCGGCATCAAGCCTTGCTCGGTCAGCGCCTGCGAGAAAATCGTCAGGCCGTTGCCACTGCGCTCGGCGAGGGTGCCGTCGGTGTTGACGATCAGCACGTCGAATGGCGGCGACGTCTGGAACGGTCCGATCAGCAGGCCGTCGCTGCGGTGGGATTTGCTGTTCGCCGGGCGCTGGCCTTCGGGCCAGTCACAGCAGAGTTTGATTGCAGCCGCGCTCCAGGACTGACGCGACGAGGCGCATTCGGTGGCGCCGGATGGCAAATCGATGCCCGCCTCGCGTAATTCGGTGGGCGAGATCACGCCATAGATATTGCCGCGTGCATCGTAGAATTGCGTCATCAGTGTTTGCCCCTGTCGCCGAAGAAGGCCACTGTAAAACGCAATCCCTTGTGGGAGCGAGCCTGCTCGCGAATGCAGTGTGTCAGTCGATATATTTTTCAGCTGACACTGCGCCTTCGCGAGCAGGCTCGCTCCCACAGGGGGATGTCCATGACCGCTTATTGGTGAGTCTCTGTTCCCACAGGGTAGGATGTTGTCTGTACTTCCCCGAATGGCCGGCGATCGAACCTCGTCGCTGAATCACTGTCCTTCGGGGACGCGAAGTTTTTTGCCAAGGATCGATATGACCAGCCTCAACCCCCAAGACACTTTCGTCCCCGGACGCCTGCAACAGATGTCCACGCGCATCGCCTTTTTCATCGCCGGGCTCGGCATCGCCGCGTGGGCGCCCTTGGTGCCGTACGCCAAGGCCCGCGCCGGACTGGATGAAGGCACGTTGGGGTTGTTGCTGTTGTGCCTTGGCGTCGGTTCGATTCTGGCGATGCCGCTGGCGGGGATTCTGGCCACGCGCTTCGGCTGTCGGCGCGTCGCTACCGGCGGCACCTTGTTGATCTGCGCGGCGCTGCCGTTGCTGGCTACGGTGTCGTCGATACCGGCGTTGATCGCCACGCTGTTCATGTTCGGCGCCGGCCTCGGCACGGTGGATTCGACGGTGAACCTGCAAGCGGTGATCGTCGAGCGCGCCAGCGGCAAGAACATGATGTCGGGCTTCCACGGTTTGTTCAGTCTGGGCGGGATTGTCGGCGCAGCGGGTGTCAGTGCCTTGCTCGGCCTGGGTTTAACGCCACTGGCCGCGATGCTGGTGGTGGTTGTCGTGCTGATCGCGGCATTGTTCAAATGCGTGCCGCACATGCTGCCCTACGGCAGTGAAAGTTCCGGACCGGCATTCGCCATCCCTCATGGCATCGTGCTGTTTATCGGCGGGATGTGCTTCATCGTGTTCCTGACTGAAGGCGCGGCGCTGGACTGGAGTGCGGTGTTTCTGGCGCAGGAACGCGGGATCGACACGGCGTACGCAGGGCTGGGTTATGCGGCGTTTGCATTGACCATGACCGCCGGACGTTTGATGGGTGACCGGATTGTGCGGATTGTCGGTGCAACGCGGATCATTTTGTTTGGTGGTCTGTTGGCAGCGGCAGGCCTGTTTCTGGCGACATTCGCGCCAAGCTGGGAAGCGGCGCTGGTCGGTTACGCGTTGGTCGGCGCTGGTTGCTCGAACATCGTGCCAGTGCTGTACACGGCAGTGGGCAAGCAGACGGTGATGCCGGAAAGCATCGCGGTGCCGGCCATTACCACGCTGGGTTATGCAGGGATTCTGGCGGGGCCGGCGGTGATCGGCTTTGTCGCCCATGCCAGCAGTTTGAGCCTTGCCTTTGGCTTGATGGCGGTGTTGTTGGTGGCAGTGGCCATCGGCGGCAAAGTCCTGAAAGTCTGAAGCAAAAGATCGCAGCCTGCGGCAGCTCCTACAGGAACGCATTCCAATGTAGGAGCTGCCGCAGGCTGCGATCTTTTGATCTTATGCTTTAGAAGCCGACACTGGCCTGCACAAAGAACGTGCGCGGCGCGCCGACATACATCCCCGAGTTGTTGTCGCTGGAACGGGTGAAGTACTGCTTGTCGAAGACGTTCTTCACCCCGGCGCCCAGTTTCAAATTCGACACCTGCGGCCCGAAGTCATAACCCCCACGCACGTTCCAGGTCACGTAACCCGGGATGTCGCCATATTGCCCATCTGCCGTGCCATCGGTGATGTAGTTGCCGTTGAAACTGCCGTCGGCGTTGACACCGGTGCCCGGCGAGCGCTGTTTCGACTGAGCGAAACCGTCGATGTTGTAGGTCCAGCGGTTGATGTCGTAACGCAACCCGACGGTCGCCACCTGCCGCGAATAGAACGGCAGATCACGGCCCTTGAAGCCCGGAATCTCACCTTCGTAGGTCGCACGGGTGTAGGTGAAACCAGCGTTGGCGGTCAAACCGTCTAGACGTGGATCGAGCGCCGCCATGTCGTAATGCACCGACGCTTCAAGGCCCTGGTGCTTGGTCGCGCCGAGATTCGTCCAGCCGACATCGTTGCTGATGTATTGCAGCTCGTCATCGAAGTCGATGTAGAACAGCGTCACTTCCCCGCCCCACACATCGTCGTTGTAGCGCGTGCCGATTTCGTAGGTCTTGGCCTTTTCCGGCTCCAGACCGTTGGCGGTCTGATCCCCCGAACCACCCTGGCCGAGCTGGAAATACTGCAGGCTGCCGAACGAAGTTTCGTAGTTGGCGAACAGTTTCCAGGCGTCCGACAGGTGATACATCACGCTCAGCGCCGGCAACGGTTCGTTGCTCTCGATGCTGCGGTTTTTCGCCTGCACCGGTTTACCGGCCGTGTCGAGCACGGCGCGGTCATGCCAGTCGGTGCTGATGTGTTCGAAGCGAATGCCCGGGGTGATGGTCCAGTTGCCGACGTCGATCTTGTTGTCGAGGTAGACCGAATTGACCTCGGTGCCGCCCGTGCGGTCCTGGAACACATGGCCGTCGGAGGTCGGCGTGAGCACCGGCTGGTTGTTGACCAGCGCCACACGGCTCGACGATTCGTGCATCGCCTCTTTCAGGTAGCGATAACCGACGCTGACTTCCTGCGTGGTCGGGCCGACATCGAAGACCCGCGACACCCGTGGCTCGATACCCAGGGTGTAGTAGGAGCGCGGATAGGAGCTGAGGGTTTTCTGGTCGCGGGCGGCGATGGTGCTGCCACGGAAACTGTCGGTGTAATAGGTGAGGATTTCCGCTTGGGTGCGTTCGTCGATCTGGCGGATCCACTTGAACGACACGTCTTTGCGCCGACCGGTGAACTGGTCGTAATCACGCACCGAGTCGTACGGTTTGGCGTCGTACTGCTTCTGCGTCAGACCGCCGGGCATGTCGGCCGTAGCGTCGTAGTAGTGAAAGTTGAGGCTGAAGTCGTCCTGATCGGTCGGCGCCCAATGAGTCTTGAGCAGCACGTCGTCGATGTCGTTGCCGTTGTTGCGCTCGCGGTAACCGTTACCGTTGACGCCGGAATACAGCAACGCCACGCCCATGCCATTGTCGGCGGTGCCGCCGAGGAACGCGGTGTCGATGTGTTTCCAGCCACCGTACTGGGTGGTTTCCAGGGTGGTGCCGATTTCACCGGTGGCTTTTTCCGGGATCGCCCGGGTGACGAAGTTGATCACGCCGCCGACGTTTTGCGGCCCATAACGCACCGAACCGGCGCCGCGTACCACGTCGATGCTGTCAAGATTGCCCGAGGAAATCGGCGCCATAGACAGTTGCGGCTGGCCGTATGGGGCAAACGCCGCCGGCACGCCATCGATCAGCACGGTGGAGCGCGGCGACAGACGCGAAGTCAGACCGCGCACGCCGACATTGAGGGAAATGTCACTGCCGCCGGTGCCGTTGGAGTCCTGCACCTGCACGCCCGGCACACGCTTGAGCACGTCACTGACGTTCATTGCGCCCTGTTCAACCATCGCTTCGCGGCGGATCACCGTGCGCGCGCCGGGGTGGTTCTGCACCACGGCGGCGTTGGCATCGCCTAGCCAGTCACCGACCACTTTGATGTCGGTCACGCCCAGTTCCAACGGGCCGTTGCTGGCGGTGGAGGTTGCGGCAGGCGACAGCGTCACCGAACCTTCGTTGATCTGATAATCCAGACCACTGCCCTGCAGCAATTGGCGCAGCGCCTGCTCCGGGGAGATATCACCATCGACCGCCGGGGCCTGTTTGCCGGCGACCAGATCCGGGCTGAAAAACACTTGCAGCGATGTCTGCTGGCCCAGTTCGCTCAGGGCCTGGCCCAGTGGCTGCGCACGGATATGAATGGCTTCACCGGCGAACGCCAGCGGCATGCCAGCGCTGACCGCCAGCGCAAGAGCCAGCGGCAGCCAAGGGGATTTTTTGTTGTTGGCAGGGGTGTTCTTCACGTCGTACGTAGTCCTGTGAATCGCAAGAGTGTGCGGCTGTTAATGCAAACCAGTTGCAGTTGTACAGGAAGACGCTGAACTCGAAAAAAACCTGAATTTTATTTTGAGATTATTTCCTGACTGCCATCGGCAAGGGTGCGAACGGCCACCGGCAGGATGCTCGGCAAGGCTTTGAGCAAGGCATCGGTGTTGTCGGATTTGAACACGCTGGTCAGCCGCAGACTGGCCACGGCCGGGTTGGTCACGGTCAACGGCTTCTCACGATAGCGCGACACTTCGGCCGCGACTTCGCTGAGGCTGGCGTTGTTGAACACCAGTTTGCCGCTGCGCCATGCCGTCAGTTCTGCTGGATTGACCGAGTAGGCGGCGGCGACTTTACCGTGTGCATCGACAGAGGTGCCGAGGCCGGCGGTCAGGTTGATGAATTGATTGTGCGGCGCATCACGCCCCTGCACTTTCACTGTGCCCTGCTCAACCGCCACGCGGGTTTGCGTGACGTCGCGGCGCACATCAAAACGCGTGCCGGTGACCGTGACCTTGCCGCTGCCGGCCTCGACCACGAACGGTCGCGAAGTGTCGTGCGCGACGCTGAACATCGCCTCACCTTCACTTAACTCGATCAGCCGCCGATCCTGTTCAAAGCGCACCTGCAAGCGGCTGCGGCTGTTCAAATCGATCACCGAACCGTCCGGCAGTGCCACATGTTTGCGCTCGCCCAACGCCGTGGCGAACTCGGCGCGGTAGCCGCCCGGATGATTCAAGCCACTGAACAAGCCCAGCCCGAGCGCCACCGCCAGCACACTCGCAGCCACGGCATAACGCAACAACGGACGGCGTTGGCGACGGTTCGGCGGGGTTTCAGCGAGGGCTTTGAGGCGTGGCGCCGGGAGCAGATCGGCCGCCGACCACAAGCCCTGCAGCAACTGAAATTCGTCACGGTGCTGCGGATGTTCATTCAGCCAGGCGTCAAAGCGCTGCTGCTCGTCGGCACTGACGGCCGGCTCCTGCAAACGCACAAACCAGCGAGCCGCGTCATCGCGCACCGTTGTTTGCCCGCACGCGCAATCACGAATATCCATCATGGAATGTCCTGTTGGGCTGGGGATGAAAAACTGCGGCGGTTCATGACTGCAATCCGTCGAGGCGATCACGCAGATGCCGAAGGGTGCGGATCATATACTTTTCGACCATGTTCTTGGACAGCCCCAGGCGTTCGGCGATTTCGGCCTGGGTCAGGCCTTCGATCTTCTGCCAGACAAAAATCTTCCGGCAATTGACCGGCAACTCGCTGAGCGCCCGTTCGATGGAATCGGCCAGCTGGATCGCATGCATGTAATGCTCAGGGTCGCCGATTGACGACTCACTGTGATCGATGTCCTGCGACTCCATAGCGCCGCGCCGATCCTCACGCCGATAACCGTCGACCGCGATATTGCGCGCGGTCTGGTGCAAATACGCCCGTGGCTGCTGCACCGCCGCCGAATCCGACTCAAGCACCCGCACAAAGGTGTCGTGCGCCAGATCCTCGGCCTGCGCGCGATTGCGCAGGCGACGAGTCCAGGTGCCGATCAACTCTTCGTAGTGCTCGAAAAAGCCGGGTCTGCGGGGACGCATGGGGGTTTTGGCGGCGTGCTGAGGAAAGGGGCATGAATAGTAATGCTTCCTATTAAGGCGAAGCAATGGATTCCTCGACCGACCGTCCGGGTCACCTGTGCAGCTCAGCGTTTTATCGAAATCACCCCACTCATGTACTCATGCAGATCGCGCAGATCCTTAACGCTCCAGGCATGCGGCGGTATCTTTACGCCGTTCTCCTGCAACGTTTTCGGTATCAGGTTGCCGTTCGGGCGAAGGATGATCGACGACACAATCACGCCCGGGTATTCATTCAGGCGTTTTTTGAACGCGGAGGTTGTCAGGTCAGGTGTGGGCGGATTGCTTTTATGCGCCAATGGCCCGGTGCCCTTTATATCGGCGCCGTGGCACACAGCGCAGCGCTGCGAATAGAGATTTTTGCCGTTGCTGTTATCCGCGAAGGACACGGATGTTTGAGTGATCAGCAAAGTCCCGAGTAAAACGGCGGATGCTATTTTCATTGTTTGCCTCCATGGCATTTAAGAGGCGCAAGATAGTCGAGTTTTAACGCCCGGCGCAAAACCAAAGTGGGAGCGAGTCTGCTCGCGAAGGCGGTACATAAGTCACTCATTGCATTGACTGGATGGACGCTTTCGCGAGCAGGCTCGCTCCCACAGGGTTTGGTGGTGGATGCGGGTTCAAGTGCATCCATCACTGGCCAGTGAGTCAGCCTTTTTCGTCGATCCCGGCTTGCAGGGTCTGGGTGTCCAGATGCCCGCTAAGGGTAACCGGCCCGACTTTCAGGTTGCCGTTTTCCAGGGAAACCTTCGGTGCGTTTTCCTCAGCTTTATGCGGCAGATCCAGGCCTGCCTTCACGTCATAATCGCGGTTGCTCAGATCAGCACTGCTGACCTTCGAACCACCCAGATCGACCTTCCCTTGCGTCGCCGAAATCCGCGCGCCGGTCAGTTGTGTCGCGCCGCCAACTGCGAGGTTCACGCCTTGGCTGGCACTGATCCCGGACGCCTGCGCCACGCTGTTCTTGTGCGCATATTCCCCCTGCGCGTTCAGCGTCGGCTTGTAGTCGGTGCCGGCGAGCTTCTCTTTTTCGCTCGGTGGATTTTTCTTCGCGGTCAGGCCCAGATCGACATCGACCTTGGCGTGGTTGCTCGAGTCTTGACGGCTCTCGACGGTCAAATCACCCGCGACCTTGCCGCTGACAGTTTTCGCGTCGATCCGCGCACCCGCCAGCTGTGCATCAGCGGCGCTGTTCAACACCACGCTGTCAGCCTTGATCTGGCTGTTCTGCTGGGTGCTGCCTTGCAAGTAATCCACACCGACTTTCGCCCCAGCATTGAAACCGTGATCGCTGCTGGCCTTCTCATCTGCGGCGGTCGGGGTTTTGCTGCTCAGGTTGCCGCCGGCGTTGAGCGCGACATTCCAGTTATTGCGGTGGTCGGTGGACTGCGCCGATTCCTGCACATAGCCGCCCTTCTGCGCGTCGATGCTGACGGTCGGTGCGCTGACTTGCGTGCCTTGCAGGTGAATCGAATCACCGCTCAAGACGATGCCGTTCTGGCTGTTGAGTTGGCCACCGGTGAGGGTCTGCGACTGCTCGTGGACCCGACCGATATTGAAATTGCCGCTCAGATTGCCGCCCTGATCACGACTCTTCTCGCTGCTGGTTTTGCTGCCGCCGCCCTTCAAACCACCGCCGAGATTACTGCCGCTGGCGGTGTGGGTGTCGGTGGCTGCTTGCAGATCAAGTTTGCCGTCGGCGTGCAGATCGATGGCGCCAGCGCTGTCGATTTTCGTGCCTTGCTGCAGCTGATTGCCGCCGCTGCTCAACTGCACCGGACCGTTGCCGCTGATGCTCGCAACGTGAGCCTGGGTATCAGTGCTTTGCTTGCCGGTGTGATCGAGCTGGAAACCGGCGCCGAGGTCGACGTTGGTGCCATCGGTGCCCGGCAAGGTGCCGACCGTCAGCGAGCCATTGCCGCGCAGGCTGCTGTCATTGTTGCTCTGGCGGTCGTTGGCCTGATTCAGCGCCAGATCACCGCCGGTGTTGATGCTCACACCGCCCTGCCCGCCGTCGAAACGGCTGCCTTCGAACTGCGCATCACCGCCGATCTTGATGTTCACACCCTGGCTGCCGGCATAAGCGCCGACGACGGCGGTGGAACTGTCCTTGCTCGACGCACTGCTGCCACCCGCGCCGCTGCCAGCGACGTTCACGTCTTCACCGGTCTTGGTGTAGACGCGCACGTCGACCTTGGCATCCACCGCGTTAGCGCTGCTGTTGTGCGTGTTGCTCGCAACGTCGGCAAGCAGTTTGTCAGCGCTGATGTTCACTTGGCCGGCGCTGGCGTTGTATTGCGTGCCCTGGTCATGCAGCCTGCCAGTGGTTTTCACATCGACAGTGCCGCCGTCAAAACGGCTGACCACGGCGTTGCTGCTCTGCTCGGTTTTGCTGGCGTTGCCGTGACCGACCGCAACGTCGATACCGACATTCGGCTGACCGAGTTTGACCAGTGCGTCCTTGTCCGGCACCTTGCCGTTGAGCACGTCCTTGACCGCGCCTGCGATCGGCCGGGCGATGTCCTTGTACTCGACGTTGGCGCCGATGTCCGCCGACCAATTGCTGTCATTGTGCGTGCTGCTTTCGCTGTTGCTGGCCGCGCGATTGTCGATCTCGTTGGCGGCAACATTCAGACCGTTGCCAGCCTTGAGTTGCGAACCTTCAGTGGCGAGTTTGTCGGCATTGATGGTCAGGCCACCGCTGCTCTGCACACTCGTGGTCTGTGCGGTGGTTTTGCTGGTCGAATCCTGCGCAGTGCTGTGGGCGAAATCGACGCCACTGCCGGCACGGTCGAGGCCGCCGGTGTAGTAGAAACCACCGCCGGTGCTGGAGGTATCGGTCGAAGTTTTATGGCTGTCTGCTTCCGCGAGCAACGAGACGTTTTTGCCGCTCAGCGTGGTATCGCCAGCAGTGGATTTCACTTGCGCGCCTTTGAGCGTCACGTCACCGCCCGCCTTCACCTGCACACTGCCGCCGCTGAGGCTGGAGCCCTGCTGGGTGACGTCGTTGCGAGTAACCGTTTGCTGTTTGTCCTCGTAATGAATCCCGGCGCGATACTGCTCTGGCGTTTGCTCTTTGGCGTACGCATCGAAGCCACGGGTTTGCGTGGTGTCGCTGCTGTCGTGAGTGTTCTGCGCGGAATGCACATTGACGTCGCCTGCCGCGTCGGCTGTCAGCGCACCGTCAGCCTTGACCGTCGAGCCAGCCACCTCGATGTCCTTGGCGCTCTTGAGCTCGAGGTTGCTGTCGGACACCAGTTCACTGCGCACGGTGCTGCTGTCCTGGCTGTTCTGCCGCGACTCGTCCTTGGTGATGCCGAAGAACTTGCTGTCCTTGTCGTGGTTGTTGCTGTGCGAGGTGTCCTGCACACCATCGATCACCAGCGAACCCTTGTCGCTAATCACGCTGGCGTCGGTGCCGCCACGCACCTGGCTGCCGCTGATGCGCACGTCGTCAGCCTTGACGATCAGTTTGCCGGTGGCGTTGATTTTGCTGCCCTGATGCTGGGTCTTGCCCTTGTCGGCATCGCCGGTCTTGCCGAAGAAACCACCGCCGACCAAATCACCCGAATAGCGATTGTCGCTGCTGCGATTAGTCCGTGTGGCGGTGGCGATTTCCACTTGTTTGCCGGCCAGTTGCAGGTCGCCGGCGCTGCTCAACTCAGCGCCTTCGGAGCGCAACAGCGCGGCGGTTTGCAGGGCGATATTGCCAGCCTTCAACTGGCTGGTGACGCTGCGCTGTTCTTCGCTGCTGCTGTTCCAGTCGGCTTTCCACAGGTGTTTGCGGTGGTTGCCTTTATCGGTTTGCGTGTGGCTTTCAGTGGCGGCGGTCAGGCGCAAGTCGCCGCCGCTTCGTACATCGAGATTGTTCGCCGCTTCGACTTTGGCGGCTTTCAGTTCGGTGTCTTTGCCGGAGGCAAGTTTGGCGTCGCGGCTGGCAATGATCTGGCTGCCGTGCTGACGGGATTCGCTATCGGTCTGGGTACGGTCGTAGGTTTCCCAGGTGATGCCGATGGTGCTGTTGTTCCAGTTTTCACGCTTTTCCTGAAGCTTGCGGCTTTCGACCGTGGACAAAGTCAGGTTGCGTTTCGCCTCGACGGTGACGTCGCGAGCGCTGACATCAGCAGCGGCCAACGTCAGATCCTTGCTGCTGTGCAAGCCGACGTCGCCCTGACTACTGCGGATACCGGCGCGGGTCACGTCGAGGCTGTTGGCCACGGCTTCACCGCTGACACTCAAGTCACCGGCCGAACGAATCTGCACGCCGTCACGCCCGGCGACTTGTACCGCGCCCACCCGCACGCCCGCGCCTTCGGCGGTGCTGACAATATTGATGCGACCGGCCTGCATCGCGCCGAACAGGCTGGCGTCGATGCGTTGATCAGACGTGTTGCCCGCCGGATCCACGGCTTTCACCTGACCGCTGGCGTAATCCACCTGATTGCGTCCCACCGTGAGGTTCAATTGATCACGCGCAGTGATCGCGCCCTGACTGTCGATACGCGGCGCGATCAGGTTGATCGAGCCCTCGCCGTTGCGCAGGCCACCGCCCTGAATCTGCAACTGACCGCTGGCATCGCGGCTGTTCAGACTTTGCAGTTTGCCGTCGTTCAATTCCGGGCGACCGACCACCAGATTGGCATTCGGCGTATTGATGAAACTACCGCCATTGACCGAGATGCCGTTAGGGTTGGCCAGCACATAATCGGCGGGCCGGCCGAAGATTTCCTGCGCGCCATTGATGGCGGAAGGATTGCGGCTGATCACTTCGTTGAGGATCACGCTCGCCGCCTGCCCTTGCAGTTGCGGGTTGGCCGCCAGTTGCCCGGCCAGTTGCGATTGCCCGGCCTGCAAGGCGTTGTTCAGCACCAGGCCTTGGCGGTCGACGTTGTAGTCGAGGAACTGGTTATGCGACAGGCCCGAACCGTTGGGCGCGACGATGTTGACGATGGGCACACCGCCCTGGGTCTGCAATTGCGCGGTGCCGCCGGGCCCCGGTGCGACCACGACGCCGCCGGCCATCGCGCTGGGCAGGTGCACGGCGAAGAACAGGCTGGCAATCGCCCAGCGCAATTTGCCCCGAGGGGAAAGATGAAATGCAAAGGTGTGTGCTGGCATAAAAACGTCTCCATGTGAGTACGGCATCACGTCGCGCGTTTAGTCTTGGCCGTGGCTGACGCGCTCAGATCCGACGGCTGTTTATTCACTGCGTTGTTCAGATTTGCAGGCCCACCCGCATCAGCCAGGTTTCAGGCTCGTGCTGCAGACCGTTCGGGGTGTTGAGGGCGCGCTGGTAATCGACGTCCACTTGCAGGTTCTTCCAGCCCAGATTCAGGCCGACACTGGCACCACTCAGGCGTTGGCCCTGCGCGCCGTGATCGGCCTTGATCCAGCCGTGGTCGAGGCCCACACGCGGGGTGATCTGCAGCGACCATTCACTGCGCAGTGGCAGGCGCAAGGTGTTGCGCCAGATCGCGCCGCTGGCGCCGGAGGCACTGCTGACCCGATAGCCGCGCACCGCCGAGTCGTCGGTGCCGAGCAATTGTTCGATGGCTGGCAACGGGTCCGGGCTGTATTGCACGTTGAACTGGCTCTGCCACTGCCAGGCCTGCGCGCCAAGCTGACCATTGCGCCACTGACTGAGGCCGGCGCGGTATTTGCGAAACTGCGCCTTGGGCAGGTTGTTGATCTGATGTTGTGAGTCATCGTCGGCGCCAAACCAGTGCAGGCCTTGGGCGTAATTGACGTCAAGGTTCCACACCGCGCGGTCGAGCCAGAACAGATTGAGCCCGGCTTCGGCGACGGTCAGGGTCGGGCTTTGAATACCGAGGCGAACGTCTTGCAAGTAGCTGTCGACATCCTTGTGCGCCAGTTGCAGGTTGGCGCTGAGCTGACGACTCTGGTCGCGCCACAACACACGGTCGGCGCGCAGGCTGACCTGATCGGTGATGCCAGTGCTGTGAAAGGTCACGCTCGGCAGTTTGAACGGCGCACGATATTCGGCGTGGCTCGCGAACACGCTGTAGGTCCAGTAGCCGTAGGGGATCGCGTAATACAGGCTGGCATTGCGGCTGTAGCGGTCACCCTGATTGAGGGTGTCGCTGGCGCTGAGACTTAACAAGTCGTTGAGTTGCAGTGGGCTGTCGAGGCTCAGGCTGACGGTGTCGCGATCACGTCCAGTGCTGGCGCTGCCGAGGTTGTCGAACCCCGCGTTCAAGGCCCAGCGCGAATGCGCGGCGGTGCGCGACCGCAGGATGATCCGCGAGGCGCCGGGCTGGCTGCCGGGGGCGATGTCGGCGGTGAGATCGATCGAGCGCAGGCGATTGAGTTGATCGAGGCCCTGCTCCAGATCGCGCAGATTCAGCGGCTCGCCGAGCATGTTTGGAAACGCGCCCCCGAGCGACACCGGCAGGCTCTGATCGGCCAGTTCGATGGACTCGATGTAACCTTCGTCAATTCGGATATCCAGCGACTGCCCCGCTGCCGGTGCACTGACCAAATACGGGCGGCTGGCGATATAGCCCTTGTCGACGTAGATCGCGGTGATGGTCGCCAGCAGATGATTGATCTGGCCGACGCCCATGCACGGCGCCAGCAGCGGTTTGATCTGCGCGTTGAGTTTGTCGCTGTCGATCAGCGTGACGCCGCCGATGCGCGCACCGCTCAACGGCCAGCAACGTTCATCGGCGGTGACGGTTGGCGGGATCGCCGGGGTGACCGGCGCCGGGCCGAACGCGCCGCGTTCCAGTTGCCGCTTTCTTTGCTCAAGTTGCAGTTGTTGCAGATCGCGCTGTTGCTGTTGCTGCTGGCGCAGCACTTCCTGGCCCGGCGCTACAGGTTCGGCGGCTTCAATCGAGGAGGCACAGACACTCAACACAAAGGCCGACAGCAGCGGGCAAAGCGGGGAACCACGGCGAAAAACAGCGCGAAACGGAAACGGCACGCAACTTCCTTGCGATCATCAAATGGCGTAATGCCATGTCATCAATGATCGTGATAGTCGGAGCCATCCCACACAAAAGCAAGACGCTTCCTACAGCGCTTACATTTCTTAAACAATTGCTTTGCCTGGCTTTATTGTCAGCAGCAAGGCCACGGCGCTGCACGTTATCAGGGTTTCCCCGAGGGCCTGAAACCAGCCGGCGAGCATCAGCCCGGCGCCGATCAGCAGGTAATACATCAAGCCCAACAACGCCCCGGCAGTGCCCAATCGATCAGCGTAATCGGCCAGGGCCGAACCGAGAATGTTCGGGATCGCCAGGCCAAACGCCAACACCACCAGCAGCATCGGCAGCACGAACGCGACACTGCCCTGCAGCGACCACACGCCCACACCACCAAGCAAGGCGATGCCAGCCGCGAGGCGAATCAACTGCAATGCCTTGAACCCGACCGTCAATAAGCGCCGGTTCAGCCATGCGCCAAAACCTGAGCCCAGCGCGAGGATCACGCCGCTGTAACCGAAAGCGCTGGCACTGACGCCCAACCGCTGAAACATGAACGGAGCGAGGCTGTAATAACTGAACAACGCCACGTTGAACGAGGCGATCCACAGCGCCGAGCGCCAGATTCCTGGGTCATGCAACATGCGCCCGAGGGTTTCGAACAAACCGACATGGCCGGTTGGCGCTGTCCGGGTTTCCGCCAGGGTGTACCAGCTCCACAGCCACAACAGCGTTGCCAGCAACAGCAACGCGCCAAGCACACCGCGATAACCGAAAACCTGAACCAGACTGGCGCCGCTGAACAAGCCGAGCGCCGGGCTGGCCGCCAGCGCGATGCCCACCAAGGAAAACACCTGCGCCAGTTCGGCGCCTTTAAAGCGGTCGCGCAACACGGTCTGCGTGACCACCGAACCCACCGCCGCACCGAAGGCCGCCAACATCTGCGCCAGTAACAAGCCGTTGAAACTGCCGACCCGCAGGCCTAAAAGCGTGGCAATCGCATAGATTGCCAGGCCTGCGAGCATCGCCGGGCGCCGACCGATGCGATCACATAAACGCCCCCACACCACCACCCCGACGGCAAACGCGAGGAAATACACCGACAACGTCTGCGCGGCGGCTTGCGGGCCAACGTTAAACACCCGCCCGATATCACCGAGCGCCGGGCTGTACAGGGTTTGCGCGATCTGCGGAAACATCAGCAACGCAATCGCCAGCCACAGAAAATGTCTGTTGTTCATTCTTCATCACTCCTCGCATAAACCGCCGAGGAGTTTAAGAATCGGTGAGTGACGTATTATCCGAACCCTGCCAACTAATCGCTAAAATCGGACAACCCATGGCCTGGCTTGATGCCCACGCAACGTTTGACGCAGATCGCTTTCAGGCACCGGTGATTGGCATAGCCTCGACTTTGAGCGATCACGACTCCGGCTTGCACCGCCATCAACGCGGGCAACTGCTGTACACGCGCCAAGGCTGCACGCGAATTACCCTGGCGCAGCAACTGTGCCTGCTGCCGCCGTCGCGGGCGGCGTGGATTCCACCGGGTGTTAGCCATCGCGCGGTGATGCAACAGAGCGTCGACTACCGCTCCATCTACTTGATCCCCGAGCTGTGCAGCGCATTGCCGCAGCAAGTCTGCGTGATTGAAGTCAGCCCGTTGTTGCGTGCGGTGCTGGAACCGATGGCGCTGGCGGATTTCGCCAGCGATTGGCAGCAGGGCAAACTCTCCCACCTGCTCGGCCTGTGTCTGAGCGAAATCGCTGAAGCGGCGCAGCAACCGATGCTGCTGCCGTTACCTCAGGACAAGCGCCTGGCACCACTGTTGAAAACGCCTGAACGTCTGCCTCCAGAGTTGCAAGTACTGGAGCAGCAGGTCGGCGCCAGCAGCCGCACCATCGGGCGAATCTTCCAGCGCGAAACCGGCATGAGTTATCAGCAATGGCGCCAGCAGTGGCGCTTGATGCGCGCGATGGAATTGCTCGCCACCGGGCGCAGCCTGAGTTACTGCGCGTTCGAATCGGGTTTTGCCAGCGACAGCGCTTTCATCGCCTTCTTCAAAACCATGACCGGCAGCACACCGGGCCACTGGCTCAAGTGAACAACTGACGATTGGCACCAGAAATAATTTGCCACTAAATATTACCTACGTCATATTACAGCCGTAATAACGATCCGCTTACGCAGGTAATCCGCCATGACCAGCATGCCCACCCTCGAACCTGTTGTGGTAAAGACCAAGCCGCCCCTGCTTAAACGCGTTTTGCTTCCGGGCGCAGGATTGCTCGCGCTGATTTTCGCCGGTATTTACGCCATGCACTGGTGGGGCGCGGGGCGTTTTCTTGAAGAAACCGACGATGCCTATATTGGTGGCGACGTCACGGTGATCGGCCCGAAAGTCGCCGGTTACATCGACGAAGTGCTGGTCAGCGACAATCAGCACGTCAAGGCCGGCGATGTGCTGATCCGCCTCGACGCCCGCGACTATCGCGCCAACCTCGCCAAGGCCGAAGGCGCCGTTGCCGCCGAAGAAGCACTGCTGGCCAACCTCGACGCCACCGAACAACTGCAACAAGCGGTGATCGGTCAGGCCCGCGCCGGCATCGACGCCGCTGGCGCAGAAACCGCACGCTCGCGGGATGACAACGCGCGCTACAAACGCCTGGTGACGACCAATGCGGTGTCGGTGGAAAGCGCACAACGCGCCGACGCGACCTTCAAAACAGCGCAAGCCCTCAGTGCCCGCGCCCAGGCCGAACTGCTCGCCGCGCAACGCCAACTGGCGGTGATCGACACCCAGAAACAACAGGCCCGCGCCGCCCTTCAACAAGCCCGGGCCGAACGTGATCTGGCGCAACTGAACCTCGGCTACACCGAACTGCGCGCACCGTTCGATGGGGTGATCGGCAATCGCCGCGCACGGGTTGGCGCCTATGCGCAGGCCGGTTCACAGCAGTTGTCAGTGGTGCCGGCCAGCGGCTTGTGGGTCGATGCCAACTTCAAGGAAGACCAATTGGCGCGGATGAAACCCGGGCAGCGCGTAAGCATCCGTGCCGACGTGCTCTCCGGCCAGGAATTCAACGGTCGCCTCGACAGCCTCGCCCCCGCGACCGGCTCGCAGTTCAGCGTGCTGCCGCCGGAAAACGCCACCGGCAACTTCACCAAAATCGTCCAGCGGGTGCCGGTGCGGATCCTCCTCGACCCGGCTGACGGCGTGCTCGGTCACTTGCGTCCGGGCCTCTCGGTAACGGCAGAAGTCGACACCCGTGCGCAACCGGAAACCAGCGCCGTGGCCGTCGCGCCATGAGCACCACCCTCACCGCCCCGGCGCAGCCATTCAACGCGGCGGACATGGCGACCGCGACCAAGGTATTCGCCTTCGCGACCATGTGCATCGGCATGTTCATTGCGCTGCTGGATATCCAGATCGTCTCGGCGTCGCTGCGCGATATCGGCGGTGGGCTGTCCGCCGGTACCGATGAAACCGCGTGGGTGCAGACCAGTTACCTGATCGCCGAAATCATCGTGATTCCGCTGTCGGGCTGGCTGTCGCGCGTGTTCTCCACGCGCTGGTTGTTCTGCGCTTCGGCGGTCGGCTTCACCCTCGCCAGCCTGCTCTGCGGCGTCGCCTGGAACATCCAGAGCATGATTGCCTTTCGGGCGCTGCAAGGTTTTCTCGGCGGCTCGATGATTCCGCTGGTGTTCACCACGGCGTTCTTTTTCTTCACCGGCAAACAGCGGGTGATCGCTGCAGCAACCATCGGCGCCGTTGCGTCATTGGCACCGACCTTGGGACCGGTAATCGGTGGCTGGATCACTGATATTTCTTCGTGGCACTGGTTGTTCTACATCAACCTGGTGCCGGGGATTTTCGTCGCTGTAGCGGTACCGATGCTGGTGAAAATCGACCAGCCGGAATTGTCCCTGCTCAAAGGCGCGGACTACCTGAGCATGGTGTTCCTCGCGCTGTTTCTCGGCTGCCTGGAATACACCCTCGAAGAAGGCCCGCGCTGGAACTGGTTCAGCGACCAGACCATTCTGACCACGGCGTGGATCAGCGGCCTCGCGGGATTGGCCTTCATCGGCCGGACCTTGCACGTGGCCAATCCGATCGTTGATCTGCGCGCCTTGAAGGATCGCAATTTCGCCCTCGGCTGCTTCTTTTCGTTTGTCACCGGCATCGGCCTGTTCGCGACGATTTACCTGACGCCGCTGTTCCTCGGCCGGGTACGCGGCTACAGCGCGCTGGACATTGGTCTAGCGGTTTTCTCCACCGGCGTGTTCCAGATCATGGCGATTCCGCTGTATGCCTTTCTGGCCAATCGCATGGACCTGCGCTGGGTCATGATGATCGGTCTGGGGTTGTTCGCGGTGTCGATGTGGGAATTCAGCCCGATCACCCACGACTGGGGTGCGGGGCAATTGATGCTGCCGCAAGCGTTGCGCGGGATCGCCCAGCAACTGGCGGTGCCGCCGGCGGTGACGTTGACTTTGGGTGGGTTGGCGCCCTCCCGTTTGAAGCATGCTTCGGGTTTGTTCAACCTGATGCGCAATCTGGGCGGGGCGATTGGTATTGCGGCGTGCGCGACGATTCTCAATGACCGCACCAACCTGCACTTCACGCGGTTGGCCGAACACTTGAACAGCAGCAATGAAGCGATGAATCAGTGGCTGACGCAGGTCGGCGGCAACCTCGCGAGTCTGGGCCAGAGCGGCGACGTCGGTGTCACCGCCAGCCTGCGCCAGTTGTGGCTGCTGACCTACCGCGAGGCGCAGACGCAAACCTACGGCGACACCTTTCTGATGATCGGCGTGTGCTTCGTTATCGCCACGGCGATGGTGCCCTTGATGCGCAAGGTGAAGCCACCGGCGGCGCCGAGTGCGGATGGGCATTGATCCAGCTTTCTGAAGTTTCCCCGGCCCCTGTAGGAGCTGCCGAAGGCTGCGATCTTTTGATCTTGTCTTTTAAAAGCAAAGTCGAAAGATCGCAGCCTTCGGCAGCTCCTACAGAGGATTGTGGGCAGCTTAAGCCTGTGGGATTTTGCGGAAGCCCACCGCCAGACGATTCCAACTGTTGATGGTGCTGATTGCCACGGTCAGGTCGACCATTTCTTTCGGCGTGAATTGCGCTGCAACCACGTCGTAATCTTCGTCCGGTGCGTGGGTCAGGCTCAGTTGGGTCAGCGATTCGGTCCACAGCAGCGCGGCACGTTCGCGGTCGCTGAAGAACGGCGCTTCACGCCAAGCGGTGACCGCGAACAAACGGCGCGGGGTTTCGCCGCCCTTGATCGCATCGGTGGTATGCATATCGATGCAGAACGCGCAGCCGTTGATTTGCGAAGCGCGCAGCTTGACCAACTCGATCAGGGTCTTTTCCAGCGGCAGTTTGGACACCGCCGTTTCCAAAGCCATCATCGCTTTCAAGGCGTCTGGGGACGCGGTGTAGAAATCGGCACGAGGTTGCATGGTAGCTCCGGGTAGCAAGTGAATGTGTGGCTACGTTAGCCCTCACACCCGGTTCGACAAATAGCCAATATTGCCGAAGATCAGGAGGCCACTAGGTTTCGCTGTTGACCACTCGTCAGCCACCCGGCACCAAGGGTTCTGCGCGTCAGACCAATATCAGGTACAGACCCTTTATGGAGACGGATCATGATCACGCGCAAACTCACTTCGTTATTACTCGCCGGGTTGCTGGCCACGGCATCGACCGCGAGCTTCGCCGTCAACGACGGCGCTGACGCTACCGGCACCAAATCCGGCGGACCGACCAGCACCACCACGCCGCCAGACAACACGCCGGGAGCGCCTTCCGGTGGTAGCGGTTCTTCGGGTGTGGGATCCGGGACTGGCACCAATGGTGGCGCGAGCGGTTCGGGCTCGGGGGCTGGCGGCGGCACAGGTTCGGCCGGCGGCGGCACTGGCGGTGCGGGCGGTGGCACTGGCGGCTGAACGAACAAGAGCCATCCCAAATAAGTACGCTATCCAATGTAGGAGTGAGCCTGCTCGCGATGGCGATTTGTCAGTTATGCAACTGTTTGCTGACACACCGGCATCGCGAGCAGGCTCACTCCTACAGGGTAAAACGTGTAGTTCAGCGATCGGAGCGCATCAATTCGGCCAGGCCGCTATCCAGCGATAACACCGCTGCGCGATTGCGCCCGGCATTTTTCGCCTGATACAGCGCCGCATCGGCGCGTTGGATAAACACTTCCAGGCTGTCATTGCCGCTCGGGATAAATGAATAGCAGCCCAGACTCACCGTCAGATAACCGGTCGGCGAGCCGCTATGGGTGATGTGCTTGTCGATCACGCTGCGCCGAACCTGCCCGGCAATTGCTAGCGCGCCGTTGATGTCGGTGTCCGGCAACAGCACCGCAAACTCCTCGCCACCGTAACGTACTGCCAGATCGGATTTGCGCTGACAGCACGCCCGCAGCACCTGAGCAACCTGGGTCAGACAGTGATCCCCGGCGACGTGGCCATAGGCGTCGTTGTAGCGTTTGAAGAAATCGATATCGAGCATGATCAGGCTGACCGGACTGACCTGCCGCGCGCCCCGGGCAAATTCGATCTCCAGCGAACGCTCGAACAAACGTCGATTGGCCAATCCGGTCAGGCTGTCGTGGGTCGCAATCTGCTCCAGTGCGCGCTGGGCCTTGCGCAGGTTTTTTTCGATCCGTTCGCCGTCGCGCACTTGGTGAATGAACACCCAGCCAAACAGGCCGACGCCGAGAATCACCAGCGCGACAATCACACTCGACTGGAACGCACGCTCGTACCAGCCCTTGAGAATCGTGTCGCGCGAGGTCGCAGACGACACCACCAACGGATACGCCGACAAGCGTCGATAACCGTACAAACGCACAACACCATCGACCACCGAATTGATCATCGCCGTGCCGGCCGCCGCCTCGGGCAGCAACGTGCGATAAATCCGTCCTTGCGCCAGCGACGTGCCAATCAGGCTCTCATCAAACGGACGGCGGGCAAGCAAAGTGCCGTCGCTCAAGCCAAGAAACATGATGCCTTGGTCATCGAGGCTGAAGCTTTCGAAGAAGCGGTCGAAGTACGACATCTTGATCCCGGCCAGCAACACACCCTGAAAATTGCCGGCGTGATCATTGACGCGTTTGGAAATCGGGATGATCCACTCGCCGTTCTCGCGGCTGCGAATCGCCGGGCCGATGTGCGCCAGCGTCGAAGCGTTCTGTTGGTGGAATTTGAAATACTCGCGGTCCGCCACGCCATTGCCACGGGGCAGATCAGTAAACGAGGTAATCACCCACTGCCCATCACGATCGAACAGGAACATGCCGTGCAGCTGATCGAGTTGCTGCACGCGCCGGGCGAAGGTTCTCTGCAGACGCGGCTTCTGCGCGGCGCCGTAACCGTCCTCCTGAATCCAGTCGACCAGGCTCGTCATCACCAGATCGGCAGCCAGGAAGGTGTCCTCGGCCTGCTGGGCCATCGCCCGGGTCAGGTTGCTCGACGCGACTTTTGCCACCGCCAGATCCTGGCGTCGCGACTGCTCCAGTTGCAGGTACAGCAAACCGGACAAGCACAACCCCACCGCAACGATAAACAGCACAGCCGCTTTGCGTAGCGGCAGGCGTTTAAGGGTGCCTCCGGGGGCCTGATGTGGATCGTGAATGGGGATAGGCAAAAGCAAGTCCTGGGCAGGTACGACAAGGGCGCCAGCAGGGAAACCCTTATGTTTGTGAGCGTAGCCCACCGGAATCTACGGGGCAAACGCCCCGCTCCCGCCCAGGTATATCGGCGCGCAGCGAATTTGGATGATCGCTGTTCGCAGATTTATTTTCGATGCCTCTTTAGGGTTAGTCTGTTATGAAGGGCCAGGCGCCGCATCGCACTGTGCAGATGCGCCCGCGCACTTTGCGCATCGCCCTCACGCATCTGCTCATAAGCCCGCTGTGCAATGGCGTGGGGCACCGGTTTCAGCTCCCGTTGCGTGGCCATCGCCAGCAGCTGCACCTGCGCGGCGCGCTCCAGGTAATAGAGGTCGTCCCAGGCTTCGGCGATGGTCGGCGCGGCAACGATCACACCGTGGTTTTTCAGGAACAGAATGTCAGCATCGCCCATGACACTGGCGATGCGGTCGCCTTCTGACGCGTCCAGCGCCAGACCGTTGTAATCCTCGTCTACCGCCGTGCGCCCATAGAACTTCAGCGCGGTCTGCCCCAGCCACAAAAGCGGCGGCCCTTGCAGCAGGCACAACGCCGTGGCGTGAGGCATGTGGGTGTGGAACGCGACTTTCACTCGCGGCAGTTGTTTGTGCAGGCGCGCGTGGATATAGAACGCCGTGGCTTCCGGATGGCCTTCGCCTTCAACCACATTGCCGTCGAAGTCGCAAACCAGCAGATTCTGCGCGGTGACTTCGGCGAAGGCATAGCCATAGGGATTGACCAGAAACAGATCGTCATGCCCCGGCACCATCGCCGAAAAATGATTGCAGATGCCCTCCTCCAGGCCATGCAACGCGGCCAATTGAAAGCATGCCGCCAGCTCGGTGCGTGCGGTGATGATCGCTTCTGTGTCGAGGTTCAGCGCTGTCAAACGTGCAGCCTGCGCACTGGCGGCCAGGGTGTGAGCCATGACGTTTCTCCGTTACCAACCGAGGGATTTGAACAGCGGCAACACTTGATCGAGGCGGTTGAGGATGGCGTCGGGGCGATAGTCCGGCAGCAACTGGCGACCGGTACCGCGATCGATCCATACACAACGAAAACCCATGTCCCGCGCCGCCGTGTGGTCGAGCATGGGGCTCGCGCAGATGTGCACCACCGCTGCGCGGCTGACGCCCAATTGCTCATGAGCGTAGTCGAAGAGCCGTGGCGCCGGCTTGTAGGCACCGGCCTGTTGCGCGGTGATCACCCGGTCGATGTAGCCGTCGAGTTGCGCGACGTTGCCGGCAATGATGTCGTCGTCGGTGTTGGAGACGATGCACAGTTTGAAACCCATGGTTTTCAATTCACGCAGGGTCTCGATCACCTCGGCAAACGGCGGCATTTTCGGGATCGCGGCGGCCAGACGCTGGCTGTCTTCGGGCAGGCTGGGCAGGCCCAATTCTTCCAGGGCCAATTGCAGGCCGAGGGTGCTTAGCTCGCGGAACGAACGGTGCGGCGGGGTCTGTTCGAGGCGATGTTCGTGGCGGTCATAGACGTCGATCAGCTGCCCGACATCGATCTGATGCTCGCCCTTCTCGCTGAGAATTTCCCCGACGACGGCTTTGAGGCCTTCGTCCCATTGAATCAACGTGCCGTAGCAATCGAAGGTCAGCCACTGCGGGCGCGGTGTGTGGATGAGTGTCATTGGTCGAATCCTCCGGAGTGAGGACTTCAGCTTAAGAGCGCCCGGTGATAGTGTGAAATTAAATAAATAGCCAATCGTCAGTTGAATAACCACTATCGAGAGCACTGCCATGCTGGATCTGGAACTGCTGAAAACCTTTGTCTGCGTGGTCGACGAAGGCAGCTTCACCCGCGCCGCCGATCGCGTGCACCGCACCCAATCGACGGTCAGCCAGCAGGTGCGCAAACTCGAAGAGCTGGTCGGCCACGCTTTGCTGCTGCGCGACCGTACCGGGCTGAATGTCGCCGTCACCGAACACGGCGAACTGCTGATCCACTATGCGCGGCGTTTGCTGGCGCTGTCCGCTGAAGCCAGCGAGGCGCTGGCCAGCGACCTCGACCTGGAAATCCTGCGTATCGGCATGCCGGAAGACTTCGACGCGCGGCGCATGGCGCTGATCCTTGCCGGCTTCACCCGCAGCCATCCGCAAGCACGGCTGGAAACCCTCAGCGGCATGAGCCTCGATCTGCGCCAGCGCCTCGATGCCGGCGACATCGACATCGCCCTGATCAAACGCGAACCCGACAGCGGCCCGGCGTGGGCGACCTGGCCGGAGCGGCTGGTGTGGGTCAAAGGTGCGGAGTTTGATTCGTCCACTGGCGTGTTGCCGTTGGCGTTGTTTCCGCAGGGCTGCCTGTATCGGCAGCGCGCCATTCGTTTGCTCGATGTTGCCCAGCGACCGTGGCGTGTGGCGTTCGGCAGCCACAGCCTGACCGGGATTCAAGCGGCAGTGGCCTCAGGGTTGGGGGTGTCAGTGCTGCCAGTGTCGGCGGTGTTGCCTGAGCATCAGGTGTGTACGGATCTGCCGGAACTGGCGTCGACGGAGTTGGCGTTGGTTAGTCGGGACGGTGTGTTGAGCGGGTTGCAGCGCGGTCTGGTGGAGTTTTTGCGTGGGGAGTTGGGGGTGGATGCGGGGGGATTTGCCTGAAATCCCCCCGTTTTTATCATTGGGGTTTGTTGATTTCCCGTAGGAGGTCCGCGACGGGAATGTTCATGGTGTTTGAGTAGTAGGGTTTGTAGCCGTAGGCGGTGACGACGACTTTGCAGGGGATTTGTTGTTTGTTGGAGAGGAGTTGGTTCAGTTCTGCCGCTGACAGATCCCTCTCCGTACTTCGGTTGCTGGAGGTTTCAGTGATAAATGTACTGGTCGAAAAGGAGAATTTGGAGTTGCCGTTTTCGCGCACATCAGAATCTACCAGCCCCACTGCAGAAAACTGAATAGCTTTGCCAACCGAAAAATCGTGGTCATCCGCTAACGCGCATCTCAATGTCCCCGAAGCCATCCCTTGCCTTTCGCCTCGGCCAAACAGGTTCAAAACATCCACATCGGATTGATATTTGATGACATATAAAAGGGGACTCGACCTATCTACGGACACATAACTCAAATTTGCCGGAGGCTGTAAATGGTCCTTTGCACATCCCGAACAGACAGCGAGAACCACGCAAAGGAAAAACCTGAACATCACGAAAACTCCTTCATGATTGAGTCAAACAGCAAGTCACTTGCAGACTTACCATCAGCGATTGGGGCGTTTAGCAATCCCAGAGCGTTAGCATGATTCGTGTCGACATTTACGTTAAGTGACGGTCCGCAGGAGATAATCCATTTTTCCCCGAAGTCCGCGACTCCGTCTGATGGGTCTCTCTTGGAAGGTGTTGCCTTGATATTGATCCAATCAACCGAAACTGGCGCGGGACGTTCGCGATAAATGTCTGAGCCCAGCCAAACCAGAGCCCCTTCACCCACAGGATCCAGGGTGATCAGCATCTGAACCCTGTAACCCCAATCCGACATTATTCTGGACAGGTGCGCACCATTCCAGCCGCCGAGGCTATGGCCCACGATATAGACGGGACAGCTTTTATACGGAATAAGGCTTAGCACGTGCCGTTGAATGTCCTGCTTTCCTCTGACTTCGTTGTAACCCAACCATTCCGATTTATATTTTCCTTCTCCCTTTAATGTCTCAGTGCGCCTATCAAATGCACGTCGTGCATCCTGGATGTTTTCATAAGGCCCAGAAAAATAATAACTCTCCTTATCTCCCGCACCTCCGATAAAAACCACAATCGCCTTGGTACTCTCCACCGGCACAGGCTTGTCACTGACATCCTTCTTGTCCGTCAGCGCATGTTCCTTGTGAAGCTTGTAATTGTTGCCCTTCGCGCACGTTATCGTTTCAGCAGCCATGCCTCACTCCTCCAAAAACAACTTGATGGTTTCAGGCAGGTGCGAGCTGACTTGGTGAGTAAATCCGTTGGCGTCAGACACCCCATGTTCCAGACGTCCGTCAGCGCGCTGAATAACGTAAGGATGATCAGGCATGGGCTCACCGGTTACGTCATTGACCAGTTTCAACCTGTCAGTGAAATGCACCGGCATCGGCAACAAGCCACTGAAGGGCGCCGCAGTCACCGTGTCACCGATGATGACCGTGCCGGAGCCGCCGATGACGACATTGCCGTGACCACCGGTGCTGTCCAGTGTCGCGGCGTTCAAACCATTGATGAACACCGTCGACGCAACAGCACCGGTAATCGGGCTGCCGCAGGCGGATTTGTCAGTCATCCGCGCAGCCGCCAAGCCGTCGAAATTCACATTCGGGGAGCCACTGACAATGGGATGGGTGCCATGTCCCGGCAATGGGCAGGCGGTTGGATCGGTGACGCGGGCGGCGGGTTTTCCGCTCATGAACAGCTCCTTGCAATGTAACGAGGTCATCCTTTCGGGGGCGCAAGCATGCGGGACTTCGCCGGGGGCTTCAAACCTTCAGACCAAAAAAGGCGCCCGATCGGGCGCCTTTTTGATACGTGGAAACCGCTCAGCTTAGCGCGCCGGCGGCACCCGAATATCCCCCGCGCGGCACTGGGTTTTCACACCCTTGCCACACGCACCGAACTGCAGATCCTTGCCCATGCACACGCGCACTTCCGACAGTTCCGGGCCGCTGCAAATGACCGCGATGCCATCCGCCGGAATCCCCGGGTTGGCCTTACGGAACAGGTCAGCGATTTCCTGCGCCTCGAAGTAATACGAGGAGCTGAACGGTTGCAGTTCCTGCGGGATTTTCACCGCGCCAACGGCTTTGTCCGATTCATCGAGATAACCCATTGCGCCGAGGCCGCTGCAAGTGCCGTGTTTGGACCATTCGTGGTCGAGCAGTTTTTTGGTCGGGAAAAGTGTCAGGCCTTTGCTGGTTTCCGCCGCATTCAAGGTGGTCAACGGCGGACAGGATTGCGGCCAGCCACCCTTGGCGTATTGCGGCCACAAACCGTGCAGCACGAACCCATAGCCCTTGCCCGTGCACTGTGAGTCGTCTTTGTGCGTCAAACAGAAGGTTGGCGACCAGGACAGCGCCAGCAGGTAGTAATCAAACACCCCCGCCACCGATTCTGCCTGGGCCTTGCTGGACTGTGATTGGCGCGCCGAACTCAAACCGATGCTACCGGCCGTCAGCGCAATCACCGCCAAAATTGTAAACAGCTTTTTCATATACCCACTCCTTTGGGACGCCTGCGTCCATGGTTTTCGATCCTGACCGACTTGGCCAGCGCTGATTTCGCCACGCTTGTGTTGCAAGCGCATGACGCAAGGCAAAGCCGTACGCCTTTGAAAGGTCTACGATTAACAGGCAGCCACCAAACCTAGGGAACCAAAATGAGTAAAGCAGACGAACTCGCCGCCAAACTCAAGCAAACCCGGCATACCCACGCGGATGCGGCACTGGAAATCGATTGCTGGCCTGCTCAGGTGTATGACTTGTACCACCGCATTGAGGCGTGGTTGCAGCCCGTCACCGAAGTAGGACTGAAGATTCGGCGAAATCCTACGCATGTTTGCGAAACTTCACCGGATGGTGAGGCGCATGACTACGCAATTGATCAACTGGTGATCGAGGCCAATGATCGAAGCCTGACATTCGATCCCATTGCGCGGTTTACCGAGGATGGCGCCGGGCGGGTGCAGATTACCCTGCCGGAAAGAAACACTTATCTGTTGCGAACCGTCGATGAACACCACGAAAGCCACTGGTGGTTGCAAACCGTCGAAACCGGGCAGGAATTGGATGCCATCGCCCTGACCGAAAACAACTTGCTGCAGGTCGTGCAGGAAGGGCTTGGCCTCTAGGATCGACAGCCCCGGCAGACCTTCTATTAACCTCTTAGAGTTGTACTGATGACACGACTGATTCAAAACCAGCAACAACTCGCTCAATGGGCGCGCGAAGTCAAAGGTTCATTGGACATTGCCGTCGCCTTTTGGGGCGAGCGCGCCATAACGGAACTGGGTCTGGATCAACGCCGTGGAGACGTCCGCATTCTCCTCGACTTGTCTGCAGGGGCGACCAACCCCGCAGTGGTCAGGCAACTGCTCCAACTGCATCCAGCGAACATTCGCAGCCTCCCTCGACTCCATGCCAAGGCTTACATTGGCGAAAACGAAATGATCGTGGGAAGCGCCAACGCGTCAGCCAATGGCTTGGGCATTGAAGGTCAAGCAGCCAATCACTGGATTGAACTCGGCATCCTGACGGACGATACCGTAGCGATACAGGACGCAAAACGCTGGTTCGCTGAACGCTGGTCTGAGTCGGATGCCATCGATGTCGACAGTGCCTACTTCAAACAAATCGAAGCGGCCTGGACAGCCCGGCAAAAATTCCGGCAGGCGCAAGACACACAGCCAGACTCGCTGATCGCGGCGGCCCTGAAAAACCCTGAAGCTTTCGGCTCGGAACGCTGGTTTGTCACTATCGACATTCACGATATGTCCACCAAAGGCAAAAAGGCTCTGGCGCAGAAGTCGACGGAACAAGGGCAACCGGCATTTGGCTGGGAGAGCTGGAGCGATATCCCGCAGCATGCACACTTCATCAGCTTCTATCACGATGGCGAGCAGTTCTGCTTTGCAGAAGAGGACGGCGCCAATGAGCCAGTCTTCTACTCGGCTACCGGGCAAGCCGAGTTCATGCAGTATGTGAGCGCCAGTCATATCCCGGGCTACAAAAACAACCTGGGAGCGCTGCACGAATGGCTACCGCTGTTACACAAAGCCAAAGCGAGCACTGCCAACTGGAAGTCCGAGGGTGGAATGTGCATGGATCTCGGGACGTTTGCCGCGTTAAACCTGTCAAAACTGTAATCCCCGCCTCAGCCAACTGAAAGCTGGCGCTGGTTAGCCTCCCCGTCATGAGTTAAACGGGGATTTCCAGCACATGCCTTCCAACCCATCACGACGCACCTTCGTCAAAGGCCTCGCCGCCAGCAGTCTGCTCGGTGGCCTGGGCCTGTGGCGCACGCCGGTCTGGGCGCTCAATGCGCCCGGTCAACTGCATGAACTGAGCGGCAGCAACTTCGAGCTGTTCATCGGCGAAACCCCGGTCAACTTCACTGGCAGCCCACGCACGGCGATGACCATCAACGGCAGCCTGCCCGGCCCTTTGCTGCGCTGGCGCGAAGGCGACACCGTGACGCTGCGGGTGCGCAACCGGCTCAGCGCCAGCACCTCGATTCACTGGCACGGCATTCTGCTGCCGGCGAACATGGACGGCGTGCCGGGCCTGAGCTTTCACGGCATCGAACCAGGTGGCGTGTACGTCTATCAATTCAAGGTGCGGCAGAACGGCACCTACTGGTATCACAGCCATTCCGGGTTGCAGGAACAGGCCGGCGTTTACGGCCCGCTGGTGATCGACGCCAAAGACCCTGAGCCGTTCCAGTACGACCGCGAGTTCGTGGTGATGCTTAGCGACTGGACCGACGAAGATCCGGCCAGTCTGCTGAAAACCCTGAAAAAACAATCCGATTACTACAACTTCCACAAGCGCACCGTCGGCGATTTCATCGAGGACGTCAGCGAAAAAGGCTGGGGCGCCACCGTGGCCGATCGCAAGATGTGGGCGGAAATGAACATGAATCCCACCGACATTGCCGACGTCAGTGGCACCACCTACACCTTCCTGATGAATGGCCACGCGCCCGATTCGAACTGGACCGGCCTGTTCCGCCCCGGGGAAAAACTGCGTCTGCGCCTGATCAACGGCTCGGCCATGACCTACTTCGACGTGCGCGTTCCCGGACTGAAAATGACCCTGGTCGCGGCGGACGGCTTGCACGTCAGACCGATCAGCGTCGATGAACTGCGCATCGCCGTGGCCGAGACTTACGACGTCATCGTCGAGCCGGACGCCGAGGCATACACCCTGTTTGCCCAGGCCATGGATCGCAGCGGTTATGCCCGTGGCACGCTCGCCACTCGCGCCGGGTTATCTGCGCCCGTACCGGGTCTGGACCCGCGCCCACTGGTGACCATCGACGACATGGGCATGGGCGGCATGGATCACGGCTCGATGGACATGAGCACCATGGATCACTCGGCGATGGGCCCGATGCAATCCCATCCTGACAGCGAAAAAAACAATCCTCTGGTCGACATGCAAGCCATGACCACCGCGCCCAAACTCAACGACCCCGGCCTCGGCCTGCGCAACAACGGCCGTCGCGTGCTGACCTACGCCGACCTGCGCAGCACCTTCGAAGACCCGGATGGCCGCGACCCGAGCCGCACAATCGAACTGCACCTGACCGGGCACATGGAGAAATTCGCCTGGTCGTACAACGGCATCAAGTTCTCCGACGCCAAGCCCTTGCGGCTGAAGTACGGCGAGCGCATCCGCCTGTTGCTGGTCAACGACACGATGATGACCCACCCGATTCACCTGCACGGCATGTGGAGCGATCTGGAAGACGAAAACGGCGACTTCCAGGTGCGCAAACACACCATCGACATGCCGCCCGGCACGCGCCGCACCTACCGCGTCACCGCCGACGCACTCGGTCGCTGGGCCTATCACTGCCATCTCCTGTACCACATGGAAACGGGCATGTTCCGCGAAGTGCGGGTGGAAGCATGAAGGGGCCGCTGATGACTCGACTCACCGCGTTTTCTTTGCTGCTGGTCGGCAGCTCGGCGATGGCCGCCGGCGACATGCCGGGCATGGATCACAGCCAGATGTCCGGCATGGATCATTCCGCGATGCAAAGCATGGACGACGGCAGGATGCAGCCCGCCGCCCCGACGGAAAGTCGCACGCCGATCCCGCAGTTGACCGACGCCGACCGCGCCGCCGTATTTACCAGCCCCGGCGGCCATAAAGTCCACGACAGCGCGATCAACACGTACTTCCTCGCCGACAAACTCGAATGGCAGGACGCCGATGACGGCAGCGCGTTGGCCTGGGATCTGTCCGGCTGGATCGGTGGCGACATCGATCGTCTGTGGCTGCGCTCCGAAGGCGAGCGCAGCAACGGCAAGACCGAAGACGCAGAGATTCAAGCACTCTGGGGCCATGCGATTTCGCCGTGGTGGGACGTGGTCAGCGGCGTGCGTCAGGACTTCAAACCCGGCGCGCCGCAGACTTGGGCTGCATTCGGTGTGCAGGGCATGGCGCTGTACAACTTCGAAGCCGAGGCCACTGCGTTTATCGGTGAAGGTGGCAAGAGCGCGCTGCGGTTCGAGGGTGACTACGACATTCTGCTGACCAACCGCCTGATCCTGCAGCCCACCGCTGAACTCAACATCTACGGCAAAAACGATGCGCAATGGGGTATCGGTTCCGGGCTTGCCAACACTGAAGCCGGCCTGCGTTTGCGTTATGAAATCCGCCGCGAATTTGCGCCGTACATCGGCGTGACGTGGAACCGCACCTACGGCAACACCGCCGATTACGCCCGCGAAGAAGGCGAGAAGCGCAGCGAAGCGCGCCTCGTGCTTGGCGTGCGGATGTGGTTCTGAATTTCCATTAAAAAACACTCCAGAGGTCTTGCATGCGCACCTTGAAAATCACCCTTGTACTCGCCAGCGGCTTGCTCCTCAGCAGCCTCGCTCAAGCCCACCCGAAACTGCTCTCGTCGACTCCCGCCGAAGGTGCCGACGGCGCCGCGCCCGGCAAGATCGAACTGCATTTTTCCGAGAACCTGCTGACAAAATTCTCCGGCGCCAAACTGGTCATGACCGAAATGCCCGGCATGGCCCATTCGCCGATGCCAATGAAAGCCAAAGTCAGCGCCGGCAGCGATCCGAAAAGCATGCTGATCACCCCGCTCGCGCCGCTGCCCGCCGGCACCTACCAAGTCCAATGGCGCGCAGTGTCTTCCGATACGCACCCGATCACCGGCAACGTCACGTTCAAAGTGAAGTGAGCAATGGCTGAACTGATCAACATCGTGCTGCGGTTTGCGTTGTATGTGGATTTGCTGCTGTTGTTCGGGCTGGCGTTGTTTGCGCTGTACAGTGCTGGGACGCTGCTGCGGTTTCGGCCGATGCTGCGCGGGATGGCATTGATCGGGGCGTTGTTGTCAGTGGCAGGATTGATGCTGATGACCCGCGCCATGAGTGGCGAAACAGCGCTCGCGGCGCTGTGGCCACATCTGCAAATGATGCTGCTGGAAACCGATGTCGGGCTGGCGTGGGCAGTGCGGATTATCGCGCTGATCGTGGTGTTGATCAGGCCGGGCGCGTGGCTCGCATCGATGGCTGGCGCCATCGCCCTCGCCTCTTTGGCCTGGAGCGGACACGGGGCGATGGACGAAGGAATACTGCGGTTCTGGCATTTTCTCAGCGACATTCTGCACCTGCTCGCGGCGGGCGCGTGGCTGGGTGCGATGCTGGCGCTGGTGTTGATGGCGCGGGGGTCGGTCGATGAAGCTCGCATTCGTTCGCTGGCGTTTGCGGTTCGGCGTTTTGAGTGGATCGGTGCAGTGATTGTGCTGACGCTGTCGATTACCGGCGTGGTGAATTACCTGTTCATCGTCGGTGCGAGACTGGACGAAATCTTGCTCGGCACTTACGGGATGCTGCTCGCGATCAAGGTTTTACTGTTTGCCGGGATGTTGGTGTTGGCGGCGTTGAACCGCTTTCATCTTGGTCCGGCGTTGGCGCAAGCGTTGCGCAATGGACAATATGTCATCGCGGCAAATGCGCTAAAACGCAGCGTTGTCGTTGAACTGGCAATCGCATTGCTGATCGTGGCGCTGGTGGCGTGGCTAGGCACGTTAAGCCCGGAAGCAGGGTGACACCCGGGAAAGCCTTTCACTACACTGGGCCACCGTCCTTCTCAGAAGCCCCGATCGCAATGACAACCCTAAAAAGCACTATGATCCTCTGCGGCCTGCTGACCGTGGCCGCCGGCGCCCACGCCGAACCAAGCGCTTCGCACCTCGACAGCATCCAGCAACAAGGCCAGTTGCGCGTCTGCACCACCGGCGACTACAAGCCCTACACTTTCAAACGCCCCGACGGCGATTTCGAAGGCATCGACATCGCCATGGCCCGCTCGCTGGCCGACAGCCTCGGGGTCAAAGTCCAATGGGTGCAAACCAGCTGGAAAACCCTGATGCCGGACATGCAGGCCGGTAAATGCGACATCGGCATGGGCGGCATCTCGGTGACGCTCGAACGGCAGAAAAAAGCCTACTTCAGCAACACCCTCGACACCGACGGCAAGATCCCGCTGGTGCGCTGCGCCGATGTCAGCAAGTACCAGACGATCGAGCAGATCAACCAGCCCAACGTGCGTCTGGTCGAACCTGCCGGTGGCACCAACGAAGCCTTCGTCCACGCCTTCCTGCCCAAAGCGCAACTGGCCCTGCACGACAATGTGACGATCTTCCAGCAACTGCTCGACAACCAGGCCGACGTAATGATCACCGACGCCTCGGAAGCGCTGTATCAGCAGAAACTCAAACCGGGGTTGTGCGCGGTGAATCCGCATCAGTACATGCAATATGGCGAGAAGGCCTATCTGCTGCCGCGCGATGACATCAGCTGGAAACTGTATGTCGATCAGTGGCTGCACTTGAGCAAAGTCACCGGCAAATATCAGCAAACGCTAAGCGAATGGATTGCCGTACCCGCCGCGCAGTAATCCTTAATCGTCATGCAGCATGCCGGAGCTGTACTGATTGAGACTGCTGCCGATACTGTTGCCACCGAACTTCAACGTATTGGCGTTGCGCCCCTCCGGCGACTGACAGTCGCTGGAGAAACAACGGGTGGTGGTCAAACCACCCGCGCCGGAACAGGCACTCAACACCGATACTGCAGCAGCAATCAACAGCACTTTGACGACATTCAGGCGCATGGCACGATTCCCCTCGGGATGAACAGCGACGATCTTGTCTGAACATCCTAGGCCTGCGCCGAACCCGGCAAGATGAAACTTTGCTCATCGCCAGGGAGATTACCAACGCTGAATGGCTCAACAAACGTCCGGCGCTGAGCCAAGTTATCGAGCGGATCAGTGCGAGCTGAAAGCGATCAGCTCTTCAGCCACGCACTCGTCGGGATCTGCGCCAATGATTTGAAGGCAGGCCTGGCGAACCAGTAACCCTGCATCAAGTAAATACCGCAATCGGCGAGAAAATCTCGTTCCTCGGCATCTTCTATGCCTTCGGCGATCACCTCCACGCCCAACTCTCTGCACATGTTCACCACGTTACGCACGATGATCTGGCGCACTCGGTCACGGTGAATATTGCGGATCAGCGCCATATCCAGCTTGATCAAGTCCGGTTGAAAATCCGCCAACAAGTTAAGGCCGGAATAGCCTGCGCCAAAGTCGTCGATCGCCGTCTTGAAACCAAACTCGCGATACTCACGCAAGATAGTCATCAAATGCTTGTTGCTTTCAACGTGCTCGCCTTCCACGGCTTCGAAGATCAGCCGCTCCAGCGGAAAGCCGTAAGTGCGCGCCGCTTCCAGCGTGCTGCGAATACACATCTCTGGACGGTAAACGGCATTCGGCAAAAAATTGATCGACAGGTACTGCGTCATCCCTAACTCAGCCGCCGTGGAAATCGCCCGCACACGACACAGTTGATCGAATCGATAACGGTTTTGATCGTCCACCTGCTCCAGGACAGACAAGGCACCTTCACCCTTCACGCCTCGAACCAACGCTTCGTGGGCAAACGTCGTTTGATCGCGCAGATCCACAATGGGCTGAAAGGCGAAGGCAAAATCCATGTCCGGCATGCCGTTGCTCTTACAGCCCTGGCAGCCTCCGGCAGACGCGAATGATTTTGGAAAGTCGGTCATGACACCCTCTGATAACGGGTTGTAACCTTCCATGGCGGTTAATAAACAGCCGCAGGACTGACTCATCTGCAAACCAGGCGACAACTGCAGCCCGACGGCGCCTGAATATTTGAAGGCGCCGCGTGCTCTACATACAAATGATCAGGTGCGGAAATGCGCGGTCATTCGCTGCAGGTCCTGCCCCAGTGACGCCAACTCGACCGTCGCAGCCGCACTCTCCTCACTGGCAACCGCCGACTGGTCAGCCACATCCCGTACGCTGACGATGCTGCGATTGATTTCGTCGGCCACGGCACTTTGCTGCTCGGCAGCGGCCGAGATTTGCAGGCTCATCTCCTGGATCGTACCGATGGACTGGTTGATCTCGGTGATTGCCAGCTCGGCCTTCTGCGCCAACACCACCGTATCGAGGGTGCGCTCGCGGCTGGAGGCCATCAGTGTCGAGGCCGCTTGCGCGCCTTGTTGCAGGGTGACGATCAGCGCTTCGATTTCCTTGGTCGAGTCCTGCGTGCGTTGAGCCAGCGAGCGCACTTCGTCTGCCACCACGGCGAACCCACGCCCCTGTTCTCCCGCCCGCGCGGCTTCGATTGCGGCGTTCAACGCGAGCAGATTGGTCTGCTCGGCGACGGCTTTGATGACATCGATCACTTTGCCGATCTGCTCACTGTCCTGAGACAGCACGTTCATCGCGCCGCCCAACTCTTCAATGGCCACCGCGAGTTCACTGATCTGCAACGTCGCCTGCTTCACCACCGTACTGCCGTGGCGCGCCTGTTGATCGGCCAGGGTCGCGGCAGCGGAGGCATCGGTGGTGTTACGCGCAACTTCCTGCACGGTCGAGGCCATTTCGTGCATCGCCGTGGCGACTTGATCCACTTCGCTTTTTTGCTGACGCACGCCAGCGCTGGTCTGCTCGCTCATGGCCGAGAGCTTTTCCGCAGAAGTGGAAATATGCGTCACGCCATTGCCGATACCTTGCACCAGTGTGTTCAGGTTTTGCGCCATGTCCTGCATCGCATTTTGCAGATCGCCCAACTCGTCTTTGCGGTTTGATTTGGCCTGTACCGTCAGATCGCCCTTGGCAATCCGTCGAGCCAGTTCAACCGTCAGCGCCAGCGGTGCAGTGATCTGGCGCGAGATGACCACCGAAGCAAACAGCCCGATCACCAGCGCCAACACGGTCAATACGGCGATCTGAACAAAGGCTGAGTGCTGATCTTCACGCGCCAGGCGCTGCTGGGTGTCCATCAGGCCATTCATGATCTTGTCCATCGCCTTGCTTTCCTGGTCGACCTGGTCGCGCATGTTCTGTTTCTGCTCGAACAGCCCGGCCACTTCCACCAATACTTCGCGATAACGACGCATCCCGGCATGCGCATCTTCCAGTTGACTCGACAGGGTCGCCGGCAAGTTGCTACGCGCCTTGGTGATATCACTCAAGAAGGTATCGATGGTTTCCATCATCAGTTTTTTGTTCGCGTCGTTAGGCACCGCAATGTAACGACGCAACATCAGGCGAAACGTGGTCATGCCATTGCGCAAGTCGGCCAGCGTGCGCAGATCCCGAACGCGTTCGCCATCGGCAGACGCCAGCGCATTGGTCGTGGTGGTTTCAAGCATGCCGGCAAAAGTTTGCGCGTACTTGTCCGACAGCGCAGTCAGCGGTTTCAGAGCATCAGTGGTCGACTGATCAGCAGCGATCAGCCGTTTGACCTTCTGGTCGTAGGCAACAATCGTGGCTTGCAAAGCCTTCAGGGCTTGCTGGTTCTCAGCGCGGGTCAAGGTGTCCAGCGCCTTGCTCACCAGGCCCTGCAAGACATTCAACTGCGCGTTATAGGACTCGGCGAACACTGCGTCAGCCGCGGCTTCGTACTGTTTCTCAGACAGACGCATATCTTGCGTCGCGTCATTCAACGTGCCGATCAGACGCGTCGTACTCAAGCGATCAACCAGCACGCTGTTGCTGTTATAGCCAATGAAGGCAACCGCCAAAACGGCCAGCAGAAGAATGCCGAAGCCGGTTCCCAACTTGCGGGAAACTTTGATGTCACCCAGGAAATTCGATGCTACTGCCATATTCAGCCTCAACGCCCTGACGCGAAACGCCAGGCACAAAAAATTGATCTCCGGTAACCACTGTCACCGTCCAGACATTCGGGGGTCGTCATCCAAGGCGTAATACGGGACGCTCCAGCTGTCCCGGAAATGCAAAATGCGGATGCTGTTGAGGCGTCGAGAAGAAACCCGACGCGAGCATCGGCAGACAAACCCGTCACGTCGCAAACAGAGGGTCTGCACGCTGGATTTATCGTTTCAGCAAAGGTGTCTGGAGGGATGCTAGTAATTTTGCGAAAACTTGTACAACTTTATATTTTTGTACAATCGTTGAACTTTTTGAGCCGCGTGATGACGCATTGCCATCATGATTTATGGCACATCGCTACTGGCGCAAAACCAGGCTGAAAATGCTGATTCAGGCGCCTGCCGACTCAGTCCCTTGCTGGCTTGGGAATCGCAATCCGGCTCCCAGTCTTGACCTCGCGCAACGCCAGACTCGACTGAATCGAGGCAATCCCCACCTGACGCCTGAGCACCTGCTCGATGAAATCGCTGTAGCTATCAAGATCCTCCGCCAACACCTGCAACACATAATCGGCATCGCCGGTGATCTTGTGGCAGGCCACCACCTGCGGCAATTGCGCAATCACCGCCTCGAAGGCGTCCGGCGCGTGGTCGGCGTGGGTGGAAAAACGAATGTGCACGAACGCCATGATATCCAGCCCGAGCATTCGCCGATCAAGGTTGGCCTGATAGCCCTTGATGACCCCGGCCTCCTCCATGCGCTTGCGCCGTCGCCAGCACGGCGTAAGGCTCAGCGACAGCCGCTCGCTAAGTTCAGCGTTGGAAATACTGGCGTCCTCCTGCAATAACTCAAGAATCGCCAGGTCGGTCTCGTCGAGGCTGATACGTTTGGATATTTTTTTCTGCATGACGCCATTCCTGAGTAAAAACGCCCGAATAATCGACTTAATAACGAACACAAAGCAAAGAAAGCGCAGCCAAGCCGGAACAGAATATTTGCACTGGCTAACAATAACGGATGCGCAGAATGTTTACAGTTTTCAGTGATTCCCACCGTTTGCACCACGGCACCGAATTGAAAGACGGCGTGCTCAAACCTTCTTTCGAGCAACCGAGTCGCGCCGACACCGTGCATAACCGAGTCAAACAGGTCGGCCTCGGGCAGATCGTCGAACCGCGCGCGTTTGATCGCTCGTGCTACGTCAACGCGCACAGCGAGCGCTACGTCAGTTTTCTGGAAAATGCCTGGAGCGAATGGCGCGCAACCGGTCGCACTCACGATGCCTTGCCGCTGGTATGGCCGGTGCGCGATCTGGCCGGCGAAGAGGTGCCGACGTTCATCGATGGCAAGCTGGGTTTCTTTGCCATGGATGCCGGCTCACCGATTACCGCGACGACTTGGCGAGCGGTGAAAACCAGCGCCGATATTGCCCTCACTGGCCTGGCCCTGCTTGATGAAGGCCACGACAGTGCCTTCGCCCTGTGTCGTCCGCCCGGCCATCACGCCGCGCGCGAATACATGGGCGGTTATTGCTACCTCAACAACGCCGCCATTGCCGCGCAACAAGCCATCACCCAAGGCGCCAAACGCGTCGCGGTGCTCGACGTCGACTTCCACCACGGCAACGGCACCCAGAACATTTTTTACCAGCGCAGCGACGTCATGTTCGTCTCGTTGCACGGCGAACCGGCGGTGTCCTATCCGTACTTCTCGGGCTACAGCCACGAAGTCGGCGCGGGTGTCGGCGAGGGTTACAACCTCAACTATCCCCTGCCGAAAAACACCACATGGGAGAGCTATCGCAACGCCCTGCTCCACGCCTGCAAAAAGCTTCAGCAGTTCGCCCCTGAAGTGCTGGTGATTTCCCTCGGTGTCGACACGTTCAAGGACGACCCCATCAGCCACTTCCTGCTGGAAAGTGATGACTTCATTGGCATCGGTGAACTGATCGCCAGCGTCGGCTGCCCGACCCTGTTCGTCATGGAGGGCGGCTACATGGTCGATGAGATCGGCATCAATGCAGTGAACGTGCTGCACGGTTTCGAGAGCAAACGCAGCTGAACCAGCCCGCGCTCTACAACCTTTCAATGACTGGATCGGAGAATAAGACCATGACGCTTTTTATAGATGTCGATGATGCTGCACGCCTGTTCACTCAAGTCGGTATCCGCCGCGCCATTCGCGAAATGGCCGGCTACATCGAAGCGGACTACGCACGCTGGGCACAGTTTGATAAATCACCGCGCACGGCCAATCACTCGGCAGACGGCGTGATCGAGTTGATGCCCACCGACGACGGCCAGCAGTACTCGTTCAAATACGTCAACGGCCACCCGAACAACGGTCAGCAGAATTTGCTCACGGTCATGGCCTTCGGGCTTCTGGCTGATGTGCAGAGTGGCTATCCGACGTTACTCAGCGAACTGACCTTGACCACCGCCGTGCGCACCGCAGCAACTTCCGCGCTGGTGGCGAAATCGCTGGCTCGCCCGGGTGCGACCTCGATGGCCCTGATCGGCAACGGTGCGCAAAGTGAATTTCAGGCGCTGGCCTTTCATGAAATGTTGGGCATCAACGAAATCCGCATTTTCGATATCGATCACGACGCCTCCGTCAAACTGAAGCACAACCTCGCCGCATTCCCGGACATCGACGTGATTCTGGCCAACTCCGTGAAGGACGCGGTCAAGGGCGCGGACATCGTCACCACGGTCACCGCCGACAAAGCCTACGCAACCATTCTGACGCCGGAGATGATCGAACCCGGCATGCACATCAACGCGGTCGGCGGTGACTGCCCGGGTAAAACCGAACTGCACGCCGACATCCTGCGCAACGCCCGGGTCATCGTCGAGTTCGAACCGCAAACGCGCATTGAGGGCGACATTCAGCAACTGGCAGCCGACTCCCCGGTGATCGAATTTTTCCGGATTGTGCAGGGCGAGATCGCCGGACGCGAAAACGCTACTCAGGTGACGGTGTTCGACTCGGTGGGTTTTGCCCTGGAAGACTTTTCCTCTCTGCGCTACCTGAAAGACCTGGCGCAGGCACAGCAAATCGGCCAGCGCATCCACCTCGTGCCGACGCCGGCCAACATCAAAAACCTCTTCCAACTGCTCGATCCGCAACCGGCCAAAACCTCGCGTCTGCGCACCGTCAGTTGATCACTAACAGCCGCCCCCAAGCCACAGGGGGCGATTCACCTTGTGATCAGCCGCTGCACCTCTAACAAGAACGCTCAACACCCACTTTCTGCCAAAACTCAAAAACATAAAATCAAGAGGTTTTGCAATGAAATCGACCCCTTCCGGGCTGCCTGAACAGCCCGCGCTGCAGCGCACGCTCAGCAATCGTCACATCCAGTTAATGGCCATGGGCGGTGCCATCGGGACCGGCCTGTTCATGGGCTCCGGGAAAATCATCGCCCTCTCCGGGACGTCGATCATCCTCATCTACATGATCATCGGCCTGTTCGTGTTTTTCGTCATGCGCGCCATGGGCGAAATGCTCCTGTCCAACCTCAACTTCAAAACCTTCGCCGACTTCGCCGGCGCCTACCTCGGCCCGCGCGCGGCGTTCTTCCTGGGCTGGTCGTACTGGCTGAGCTGGAGCGTGGCGGTGATCGGCGACGCCGTCGTGGTCGGCGGCTTCTTCCAGTACTGGTTCCCCGACGTCCCGGCGTGGATACCCGCCATCGGCATGCTGGCAACCCTGTTCGCACTCAACGTGCTGACGGTCAGGCTGTTCGGTGAAGTCGAATTCTGGTTCGCGATCATCAAGATCATTGCCGTCGTGACCCTGATCGGCGTCAGCACCGTGCTGATCGCCAGCTCGTTCGTCTCGCCCAGCGGCGTCACCGCGTCCCTGAGTCACCTGGTGGACAAACAAGCGGCGTTCCCTAACGGCTTGTTCGGCTTCTTCGCCGGATTTCAAATGGCGATCTTCTCCTTCGCCGGCACCGAGCTGATCGGCACCGCTGCCGCCGAAACCCGCTCGCCGGAGAGGACTCTGCCCAAGGCAATCAACTCGATTCCGCTGCGGATCATCCTGTTCTACGTCCTCGCGCTGACCTGCATTATTGCCGTGACCTCGTGGCAACAGGTTTCCCCGGTCAAGAGCCCTTTTGTCGAACTGTTCCTCGTCGCCGGATTTCCCGCAGCGGCCGGTATCGTCAACTTCGTGGTCCTGACCTCAGCGGCCTCCTCGGCCAACAGCGGCGTGTTTTCATCGAGCCGCATGCTGTTCGGACTGGCCAATCAGGACAACGCCCCCGGCCTATTCCGCCGACTGTCGAGCAACAGCGTGCCGCTGCTGAGTCTGGCGTTTACCACGCTATTGATGCTGGTCGGCGTGCTGGTGCTGTTCATCGTGCCGGAAGTCATGACCGCGTTCACCATCGTCTCTACCGTGTCGGCGATTCTGGTGATCTTCACCTGGTCGACCATCCTTGCGTCTTACATTGCCTACCGAAAAAAACGTCCGGATCTGCATGCGAAGTCGACTTACAAGATGCCCGGCGGCGTGCCGATGGCTTGGTTCTCGTTGGCATTTTTGGGGTTTGTGCTGTGTCTGCTGGCGTTGCGGCCTGACACGCGCATTGCCTTGATGGTGATGCCGGGGTGGTTTGTCTGGTTGGCGATTGCTTACCAGTTGACGCGGTTGAGGAGGCCTAAATCTGCGGTTGAGTCGGCGAGTCAGTTTGGCTAGATCTGCAAGCGAAAGCCGTCACCTTAAGGTGACGGCTTTTGTTTTCACTGAAAGGCTGTGCCAATCCTCGATCGATCGGATGAGTACCAGATTCCGGTGACTTTACCGGTAATGTCTTCGAGTGCGACCTGGCCCATAAAGCGGCTGTCGTTACTGCTGTCGCGGTTATCACCGAGCAGATAAACATGATCTTTCTCGACCACCGTCTGCGGCGTTTGCAGATAACGAGGATCCTTCACGCGATCTGGCGGCGCAAAGAACAGCCCCATGTTTTCGCCGTTGCGAATGACCTTACCGTCAACAATCGACAAGGTATCGCCACCCACCGCCGCCACACGTTTGACCGCCTCCGTGCCGTTGTAGCGATAAGTCACAATATCGCCCACTTGCAGCGCGTCGATGCGCATTTTGGTGACGATATAGTCACCGATCGAAAGGGTCGGAACCATCGAGCCAGAGGGGATGAAGTAAGTCTTGAACCCCAGCGTCGGGCCTCGCAATGGCCCCAAAAGAATCAGCGTGAGGATGACCAGCGCCACCACGTAAAACACGTGGAAGCGGGTGCTGGGGCTGTTCACCGGACGGTCGTTTTTGCGCACCGATATCGCTGCTGCCGTGGCTGAGCCGAGTTTCACCAGGACGATAAAGGTAGCGAAGACATAAAGGCCCACCGGCGTGGCAGGCACCCCGCAGACACCGAGTAAAATCACACCCAGATAAAGTAAAGCGGCAACACGCACCGCCCACTTCACCTGACCGGCATACACCAGACCCCAGCCGGCCACCAGGCACGACATCACGAATGCTTGCAACGGCAGCTTTGGCTTATCAGGAGCAGACATAAATTCTCTTCACGTAAATGGCTGAAAATCAAGCGCCCGGCCTATTCAGCCAACAGGGCGCTACGGGCAATGCAGAGGGGTTATTTAGCGGAAAAATAACCCGTCGTACGCAACTGCAGGCTGTACACCCAGATACCAAACACCAGTGCATATTCTTTGAACATCGGCAGAGTCAGCAGATGCACAACCGAACCGCTGTTCATCTGCGACAGAGAAAAGGCAATTCCCAGAATCAACGCGAGCATAAAGCACAGCGAACTGATCTTCTTTCTCGCCAGCAACAGCAAGCCGCCGACAAACATCAACAATGCCACCACGCAGACGTTCAACAACATCAGGAACGAAATATCCCCTTCCCGCGCTTGCTGAAACCCGTCATGAGCCACCCACAGACCGGCCTGAATCAATACGACAAAGCAATAAAAAACGGCCATGAAGACAACGGCGGGACGTGTGTTGTACCAAGCTCGGGACGATGTAGCTTCCATGGTGCGGCGACTCCTGAGTAAAGGCGCGGAATGCTACTAAATGGCCATCACCCTGTCCATTTCCCCGCCCTCATCTCGGCTGCTTTGCCCAGTGCGAACAGCCCCTCCGTGGCAACGGCTGAGCCGTTCACCACAAAGGGAACTGATTTACGCCTTCACCTCAACGTTATCCAACGCCTGATTCACCGCCAACTCCCCCAACATCACCACCTGCGCGATGCCGAGCGCGGTTTTGCGGTGCGAGGGGTCAAGTGCTGCGGCGAAGTTGTTGAGCATTTCCGAGGCGGAACTCAGCGTTTCACTGGCATTGGCCAGCAGGGATTCCGAGTCGTACTTGGGGTTGGCGAGGTACATGCGCTCGGGTTCGTTGACGCTGGCCATGATGTGGCCGGCGGGAAGGAGGTAGTGATCGAGCGCGCGCTCGGCGGCTTCGTGGAGTTTTTTGGGGTTGAGGGAATCGTAGGGGGATGCGGGGTCGGTTTCTGGTGGGTTGGGCGTTACTTTAAACATAGATGGAACTCCAGCACTTACAAAATGGGAGCCATCCACTCTCGCTACCAAACGAAGGGTGGTGACCATACACAGGTTGGTAGACCGGAGCACTGGAACCGGCGCTTCCGAAGAAGCCCTGAGCATGGCCACCATAATCCAGACGCAAGAATGCGACTGCATGAAGTGACGCGATGCATCAATGCTGCGGGTCTACCAAACCCGATCACTGGTTTTCAGTGACTCAGGAACGATAGAACCCGCGAGCTAGACGCACAAGCCGGCGGATTCTGTCTTAGGTGTAGGGGGAGGCGCAAGGTGGTGTAGGCTAAGGACTGCAAAAACAGACTACGTTTAAACACATCCAGATTTCTGCGTTTAGAACAAGTTCGACGAATTTAGTGATCGAACCAAAAACAGCCGCCAATTGCAGGAAGCATTGCGTTCTTTTTCAAGTGCTGTCTGTCGTTGCGATGATGGATTGGAATCACTGAATCTACAGCGCCCGCAGCGCTTGGCTTACAGCGCAACCTAAAAAATGCTGTACCACTTTTGTACCACCGGGCTTACCAGTCCCTGCGAACGGGATGTGCAAATCGTTAGGTTGCACGGTGGTTACCAACCGGCACGCTTCATTCAGCGGACTTGTTCTCCCGAAGTTTCACGCGAACTCTATGACCCCGGCCACCCTTTGCTGTGAAGAGGATAAAAAACAGATACCCTCCCGTCGCCTTCTGCGCGATGTAATCGGACTGATCAGCTAAGCCGATCCATTGATCTCCGACTTCAAAGCGATACGGGATACGTTGAGCTTGCGATGGTTGGTTGATTATGAAGGTCTCGGACGGCCTCCGGCGCGTAACGTATGCCCGCCACCAAGAATCAAAATACATACCTCCCAAATTTGTGATGGTCGTGGGTTGGTCTCCGACATTCCACGCTGTTATGGAGATGTATGTATTCGGGTCCTCAACTGGACCGCCGTAGATCCTCACCCCAGTCGTAGCGGACATATCTATCTTCGCTCCAGAAGCTAGCCACTTGTAAGCGTCCCAGCCTAGAACGAAGGTGGAAACCACGGCCGCATATGCGGCAAGCCCAAGCGTCAATAATTCGTTGGTATTGAACGCGTACGGTGCTACGGAAGCCAGAGCCATCGCGATTTTCCGTTTTAGAGAAATAATGTTAGTACCACGATATCTGGGCACACTGCCAAACGTATAGCCTGACCTCGACTAACTACCAACTCTAGCCTGCACATAGCCAACATAACGCCAGGCATCTGCATGTGGAGAGCCTGTCGCTCCAATCCCCAGCACTTCCTACAAACGCTTTCGCACGGGCAAAAACGACCTGCCTAAGAGTGTCCGTTCATCATCTGCGTCAGTGAGTAGCGCGGTCATCGGCTGTACCGGCTTATAGGGTGATTCCCTTTTTCGGGAAAGGCATCGGAAAAAGGTAATTTGGGTAAGCCGAATGGTCGATCTGGCTGAGAGCCTTGATTTCACTGGGCTGCAAAGGATCGGCATAAAGTAATTTATGAGTAATGTAGGGGTAAGGTAATTACCTTTTAAGGAAGTAATATTTATTTTTATGTATCCCTTACAAATCAGTCACTTACCGTCATATTACCTTTCTCATTACTCAAAATCACTTTTTGAGGTAAGCCAGCAAAGCCAATGAATCCGGGGCTTTCGCCGGTGTTCCGATATTCGAATTACCACATTACTTTTTTCCGATGCTGTTCCTGAAAAACAGACATCGGATGGATTCTTCTACCGACCTCCCAAGTCCGCCGGATCTGCCCTGTCAGACGGCCCACCCTTCGCAGGGATCCGCAGGCTTTCTGGCCCTCGAATCCATCACTACTGCACCCGGCCGTGGGGGCGCGCGGCCAGATGCAGGTCTGCGGAAAAAAAGACCCATTTAGCCCGCAGGCGAGGTGGGGGGACGACGGCGCGCGCCAGGTGCGTGTAGCACTTCACTGACACCGAGTAGCACGTCAACTCCCCGATCTTTTTTGACAGCTCGTCGCCCCACGCTCGCACCAATCTATCCAGCAGATTACTGTACAGACATACAGCATCTGTACAGTGATTGGTTCAAATGAATTTCGGACAGGCGAAAACTCTCAGGATGCAGCGATGGCGTTTAACCCTCGACGATAAGGACTTCCGAATGCAAAACCCCGAGGCGCAGCGGGAAACACTCCATGAAATGGCAGCAGCGTTGCTTGCCGAGGGGCTGATCGATCAGCTTGAACAGTTCGAAATGAACGAGATTGCTGATGCCGCGTACTGGCACGCCGTCGAGGAGCTGCAGAACTCACCAGACCATTACCGTGGCGCATCGACCTACAAGGTTGTACAGGTCACCAACGGCAAACTGCTGGGCACAATCAGCCGCTCGATTTTCAACTTCGCTACTGACGAACCACGCGGCGCCTCTTTTGCATATGACGGGAAGGTCTACTCCGACACGGACGGCGTGCGGCTAACCTTAGGGCTTTCCAGGAAGATTGGGAAAATTGCGGGATTGATTTTGGAAATGAATGGACGACAGTACCAGTTGATTGAAACTGATCGGATCATTGGCGGCGTTGACTGCAAGCCCTTGGACGACCCGGACGCGTATCGTGCTTTGGTTGATGCGGCACAGGTTGCTCAAGAAGAGCGGAACTTACGCGCATTCGAAAGACTGCGCCCTTTCATCGAGTCGGCAACGTTCTCCACATGTCCCGATTGCCTTGATCGCTTCAGCGAACGCGATGATTGCGAAACCTGTACCGGAAAAGGCTTTGTAGTCAAGCCATTGCCGGCGGGCCTGCGCTGATAGCTCAGCGCGAGGATCTGGCGATGTACGGATGGCTCTATCAATACAGCGGTATCTGGCACTTCATTACGGCGCTACGCATACCGACTACCCTGACCGACGCAACCGGCTAGCAACACTATGATGTTACAGCGCTACTCCTATCACACAACCGCACTCTTCCACCAGGAGACCGATTTTCTCCACGCCGACATAATCAGGTTGGCTTAGCACAAGTGAGAGAAATCAGAACTTAAGTGGAAGAGTTAATAAACCCTGCGAAAGTTTTGCCCGCCAAAATCTATTCACACCTATTCAAACACTCCCTAAGACTCTCAATACTAAAAAAAGGTGACGGCATTTTTTCTAGATATTCCGCACCACTAGAAGTATTCATTTTAAGTGATAGGTTACCAGTACCTTTATATTTTTTATCTAGAATACCCGACACCCTAGCCAACGACTCAATAAGACTCTGAAGGGTCTCATCTAAAACCTCAATCATTTGCTCTGTCACGTTATGCAGCGCAATTAATTGCCCCTCACCAACTACTGAAAAAGCTTCACATAGTGTGTGCTGTCCTGACTTACCAACCCCTGCGGCCTTCAAAGTAGCTCTATACTCGTCTAGGACAAGATTGCGATTTGAAAAATTCTCAAAGCAAGCTCTGTATCTCGCCTCCGCAAGATATATAGTGTCAATGGTAACTGTATCACCTACAGACAACGCGATATCAATAATACGAGGATCAACTCGTTCAGTGACACTTGGACTAATTGCAATTTTAGATATTTCCAAGAATCTAATCTTGCTATCTCGCACTGGATAAATGTTGTATTTTTTTATTGAGAACAGGTCATTTAATTGTGCCGTGAGGTGAATTACTGATCTGTGGACCACACTAAAGTCTAATTTCACTTCATTTGCTTTTTCAGTTCTTTGCTGTAGAAAATAGGAGCACCCAGCACCCGCCATGGCGCCTCCGAAACCAGCCGCTACGGGGCCACCTACATCCTTGAGCACTGCAATCACCAAGGGGCTAATCAATTGTGAAAATTCAGGCGAAAAAGCAAACACGCAGAGGAATATAAAAAAAACTGCGAAGCCTCCTAAAATTGACCCAATCACCAAAGGAAAAACCATAAAGACAACTCCCGTCTGAAAACTATCACCGTATTATTACTCACGGTCAGAGAGGAATGTGATTTTTCATTCATAGGAGCTAAAGAGGTTACACGTCCTTCCCTATCTCATATGTTTTAAACCTCATAACATCCTCACCTATCCAGTCATTTAGTTGGGTCATTCGCGTCTGAATCGGCTCCAGCTCATTGGCCGCGTAGATCTGGGCTGCCTCCCGAATCGATCCGAACCCGCCCGCGTTCTGCGGAACGATGCCCATCAGCTGCGGTGGAATGCGCAGGCTTGCCAACACGTCATCCCGCGTCTGATTCTTGATCGAGTTAAATTCATCCTTCGCTGACACCTCGCTGACGGGGATCAGCTGGATCCCGTCCTTCTTGCCGGTCGGCGAGTAGACGAACAAATTCCGAAAATTTCCCGGCCCCTTCGATTCCTTCAACGCCTTGCGCAACGCATCGATGTCCGCCTCGGTCTGCGCCGCATCAGTCATGTAAAGGATGAACCCGGCATGACTGCCGTTCTCGTAGTACTTGCGCCGAAAGAGCGTCGCCGACTCGTTCAGCAACGCCGACTGCAAAGCACTGATCCACTCCGGCAGCCCATAAATTTCCTGATGCAGATCCGCCTCACGCAGGTGAAAAATGCTGTCCGGCTCAAACGCGTGTTCATCCTTCCACCCCCGCACCTGGTAGAACTGCCCATCCGGCCCAGCACGCATGTACTTGGCCAAGGGGGTTTCAAGCTTGCGCACCCCACCCAACCGCGAACGCAGCCCCTCAAAATAGCCATTACCCAGGCACAAAAAATCCAACGCAAACTGCTCAAACGAAGCCCGCGACAACAGCGGATGCGGGATAAACGTCTTGCTCAACAGGTTGCGCTTGAACATCAACCCCGAATGCAAATGCACGCTCGCCCCCACCGACCGAGCCAGCCCATCCAACGAAAGCGGCGGCTCATACCACCGCCCGTTGAACCAGCACTCCAGGTAATCGAAAACCTCTCGTCCACCCAGCACCGGCGTCGGCTCGCCGAAAGAAAATACCTGAGTACCAGCGCCGGCGGCGGGTGTGGTCGCGGGCAATAGCGTCTGGTTGGCCATTTGTTCGGTCATCAGTAAATCTCCATGCGCCCGGTGTTGGCAGTGGTCTGCCCCTCAAGCGGTTCGTGGTGCAATGCGTGAAAGAGTGCCCAGGCCAGGTCGGCGTGGCCGGTGTTGTCATTGCGGCCGGCGGTGTAGGTGTACTGGCGTCCGCCAGCGGTGACGGTTTTGCGGATCGCCATCAGCGACTGGGCCATGTCGGTCCAGCCGGCATCGAATTCGAGCCGGCCCTTGTGGATTACGTCGTAGGCCTTAAGTACCAGGCGGGTTTTGACTTCGGGCGAGTAACTGAAAGTGGTCACCGCCGGGAAGAACTGGCGCACCAGCTGGGCCACGCCGCTGCCTAAACCGGTTACATCGATGCCGATGTAGGTCACCCAGTAGCGGTCGCAGACGCTCTTGATAAACGCGGCCTGCGCGGCGAAGTCCATGCCCCGGAATTGGTGGCGTTCGAGGATGCGAAACTTGCCACCCGGTACTAGGGGCGGCGCGACCACGACCATGCCGGAACAGTCGCCCGTCTCGGCCGGGTCGTAGCCAATCCACACTTGGCGGTCGCCAAACGGGCGCATGGCGAAGGGCTTGTAGTCCTCGGCCCACTCGACCCAGCTATCCACCATGCAGGACTGCAACAGGGTCAGCGGAAAGATGCTCGCTCCGTCGTCGACGAACTCACACATCAGCAGGTTGGCGAATGCCTCGGGGCTGTACTCGCGGCGCAGCTCCTCAATGTCGAACAGGTCGCAACCGCCCCGCTCCGCGTCCAGGATCGTGACGATTTGTCGCCACAACCGATCCTCACAGAACCGGCCCTGCTGGAGCGCGCCGTGGGACACGTCCACCTTCGTATGCTGCGCGGCGGGCTTGCCCTTGTTGAAGCGCTCGCCCGTCCAGAAGGTGTACGCCTCGTGAGCCATGCTCGATGGCGTGGAAAAGTAGGTCTTGCGCCACTTCTTGTGCATCGCCATACCGGAGGCGACTTTGTTCAGCTCCTCGAACTTGAACGTCCAGAAGAATTCATCGAAGTAGAAATTGCCGTGGTAGCCCTGGGCGGTTCGGGCGTTCGTACCGAGGAAAAACAGCTCGGCGCCGTTGGGCAAAACGATGGGATCGCCAGTCAGCTCGACGCCGATAATCTCGCGGCAGAACGCCTGAATGTAGCCCCGGAACAGGTAGGCCTGGTTCTTCGAAGCCGACAGGAAAATTTGGTTGCGCCCAGTGTCCAGCGCATCGATGAACGCCTCGCGGGCAAAGTAGTAGGTTGCGCCGATTTGGCGGCTTTTGAGGATGACGCGAGTGCGCTGATTGCCAGCCCGGTACCAGTCTTTCTGGTAATCGAAACAGCCATCGATGAAGGCCTCGCGCAGCAGCTCGATCTGGTCTTCATCAATCTCGTTTTTGACGGCCTTTTTCTTCGGCTCGGCGTTGCGCTTGGCAAGGTTCGGGTTGAGGTCGGTTTCGGTACCGCCCCCCTGAAAGCGCTGGATCCGCGCTTGGCGCTCCAACTGCCGGTGCAGCAGGTCGATCTCTTTGAAGTCGCCGCCGCTCTTATTGTCCTTGAGGATCAACTGCACCAACCGCGCTTCCAGTGCCCCGCCGATACGCTCGACGTTGTCGGCCCGGTCCCACTCGTCGCGGGCCTTCCAGCTGTGTAGCGTTTTTTCCTTTTCGCCCGTAGCCTCGGCAATCTCGCAGATGCGCCAACCCATCCAGTAGAGGAACTTGGATTGGCGGCGGGGATCGATGGGCAGCAGTGCGGTCGTAGTCATGGCCGCGATGCTGCCGCCCATGCCGGCGACTCAATAGCGCCGCCTCTTGTACCGCCCTTCCCTACAGTCCCGCCTCATTGCCGCAACTCGCGCGCGTCACGACCATGCCCCTCATCGCAACGCACTGCTCAGCCAACAGCAGGCGCCCTACGCAATGAGGATTCCCGGCATGAAGAAATTTCGCAGCAACTGGTTCCGCGTCGCCGTCGAGGGCGCTACCTCAGACAAGCGCACCATCAAACGCAGCTGGCTGGAACAGGCTGCGAAAAACTTCAACCCGTCCACCTATGGTGCCCGCATTTGGCTGGAGCATTACCGCAGCGTGCTGCCCGACAGTCCGTTCAAGGCCTACGGCGACGTGCTGGCAGTGAAGACCGAAGAAGTGGACATGAACGGCCAGAAAAAACTGGCGCTGTTCGCCCAGGTCGAGCCGACGCCTGAACTGATCGCCATGAACAAGGCGAAGCAGAAGATTTACACCTCCATCGAAATCGACGACAGCTTTTCCGATACGGGTGAGGCGTACATCGTTGGTCTGGCGGTGACCGACTCGCCTGCCAGCCTGGGTACCGACGTCCTCGCGTTCTCCGCTCAAAAACCCGAAGCCAATCCGTTCAAGGATCGCCATTACTCAGCGACCTCGATGTTCACCGAGGCGGTCGAAACCGAACTGACATTCGAAGAGATCGAGGAAAAGCCCAGCATCGGCGCCCAGCTTTTCAGCAAGGTGCAAAACCTGCTCAAGGGCAAACAGACCAAGGACGACAGCGAGTTTTCCCAGATCAGTGATGCCGTCGAAGCCGTCGCCGAACACGTCAAGGACCTGCCGGACCAACTGACCGCAGAGAAGAAATTCTCCGCAGGCCTGAGTACCCGACTGGATCAATTGAGCAAGGACTTCAGCGAGTTGAAGACCAAGCTCTCCACCACCCAAGACCACAACCAAAAGACGCGCCCTCCGATTACCGGCGGCGATAACTCGGTCGTGACCGACTGCTGACAGTCAGCCCCACCAAAGCCCCGAAAAACGAAGGACGATCACCATGCGTAACGACACACGAGTTCTGTTCAACGCTTACCTGCAGCAGCTTGCTCAGCTGCACGGCGTGAGCGACGTCACCACCAAATTCACCGCCGCACCGAGCGTTGCCCAAACGCTGGAAACCCGCATTCAGGAATCCAGCTCGTTCCTCAGCTCGATCAACATTTACGGTGTATCCGAGCAGTCCGGCGAGAAAATCGGCATCGGTATCGACGGCACCATTGCCAGCACCACCGACACCACCGTGAAGGATCGCGAACCCCGTGACCCGAGCAGCCTGGACAATCGCGGGTACACCTGCACGCAAACCAACTTCGACACCGGCCTGCGTTACCAAAAGCTGGATCAGTGGGCGAAGTTCAAAGACTTCCAGGCGCGTATCCGCGACGCGATCATTAAAGCCCAGGCACTCAACCGGATCATGATCGGCTGGAACGGCACCAGCCGTGCCGCCACGTCGAACCCGGCCACCAACCCGCTGTTGCAGGACGTCAACATTGGTTGGCTGCAAAAGATGCGCACTGAAAACGAAGCCCGCGTCATGGCCGAAGTTGTGGCAGGCAGTGGCAAGATCGAGATCGGAGCCGGCAAGGACTTCGAAAACATCGACGCCTTGGTTGTCAGCATGGTCAACGAGTTTATTGACCCGTGGTATCAGGAAGACACCGATCTGGTGGTCATCTGCGGCCGTCAGCTGTTGGCAGACAAGTACTTCCCGATCATCAACAAAACGCAGGCACCGACTGAAATGCTGGCTGCCGACATCGTGACCAGCCAGAAACGCCTGGGCAATCTGCCGGCCGTGCGCGTACCGCACTTCCCGCCTAACGGCCTACTGGTCACTCGCCTCGATAACCTGTCGATCTACTGGCAGGAAGGTACCCGACGCCGCACCGTCGTCGACAACGCCAAACGCGACCGCATCGAGAACTTCGAATCGGTAAACGAAAGCTACGTGATCGAAGACCTTGGCTGTGCGGCCATGGCCGAAAACATCACCTTGGCCTGAGGGCGACGACCATGACCAACCCTTGCCGCCGTCATTTTCAACGCGTTACTGCCGCCAAGGAGGCGGCAGCCATTGAACCGACCCAAACCATGGCCGGCGCCACGGCCTATGAACATCAGCTCAACCAGCTGCTGCAAGATCGCCTGCGCCTGAAACAGGTGCAATCGAACCAGGGCAAGGCCGAACTCAAACGTCAACTGCTGCCCGAGTACATCCCCTACGTGCAAGGCGTGCTGGACGCCGGCCAAGGCGCCCAAGACGAAGTGCTGACCACCATCATGGTCTGGCGCTTCGACGCCGGCGACTTCACCGGTGGCCTCGACGTCGCGCAGTACGTGTTGCAACACAAGATGGTCATGCCGGATCGCTTCGAACGCACCACTGGCTGCCTCGTCGCCGAAGAGGTCGCGACCGCCGCGTTCAAGGCGCAGAAGGTCGGCGAGCCGTTCGACTTGGCCATCCTGCACCGCACCGCCGAATTGACCGACGCCGAAGACATGCCGGACCAGGCACGCGCCAAGCTGTTCCTCGCCATGGGGCGCGCAACGCTCGAAGGCATCACCGACGAAAAGCCCGGCCAACCGGGTCAGGTGCAGGCCGGCATCGACTTGCTGAAAAAAGCCATCGACCTGCACGACGCCTGCGGTGGCAAAAAGGATCTGGAGCGGGCCGAACGCCTGCTCAACAAACTCGTTGCCACTGGCAGCTAACCGAGCGTCCCCACGCACCCCGCCGGCTCGGGGCGGATCGGCCAGGCCGCTCCTCCTGAACGTGAAGCCCCGACCACCGGCGACCTACAACAGAGCGCAGATTCATGAGCGGATTCGTAGCGGGCGGCAGCACTACTCCGGCCTCCAGCGGCCATATCAACACCGACCCCTTCTGGCCGTCGATCGACCTTGACGACGTGCGCGGCACTTTGCGCATCGACTCCAGCGTCACGCCGATCCGACTGGAAACCGCGACCATGGCCGCCGCCATCAGCGTGAACCGCGAGTTCGCCACATGGCGCCGCGCCAAACAGGCCGAAGGCTACGCCACTCTCGCAGACGTACCCGCCGAGCAAATCGAGGACAAGTCTGAACTCGTCCACCTCTACCAACGGGCGATCTACGCCGCGACCGGCGCGGAGATTTGCGAGCGTTACCGCTCCTACGACAGCACCAACAGCGGCAACCAGAACGCCGAAGAACTGACCCCAAGCATCGACGAACTGCGCCGTGACCAGCGCTGGGCCGTGCGCGACTTTCTCGGCCTCGGCCGCACCACCGTGGAGTTGATCTGATGCCCGTCAGCATCCGCGCCCAGCAGAACGACACCGTCGATGCCCTGTGCTGGCGTCACTACGGCCGCACCGCCGGTGTCACCGAAGCTGTTCTCGAAGCCAACCCCGGGCTTGCCGACCACGGCCCGACCTTGCCGCAAGGCCTCGTGGTGCAAATGCCAGAAGCCCAAGCCGCCGCCCCGCAACGGCAGATGGTGAACCTATGGGACTGAACTGCCCGCACCGCGCCCTTGAACCCAACCACTCTGGATCATGGAATGAAACGCATGCCTGACCGTCCCGACACTTGGGCCTGGCTCGCCGCCTGGCTCGAACAGAACTGGCCCGCCATCTACTCCGGCCTGCTGGCCGTTGTCATTGCGAGCCTTCGAGTGATCTACGGCGGCGGCACCGTGCGCCGGATGGTGATCGAAGCTCCCCTTTGCGGCGCCCTCGCTCTGTCCGCCAGTCACGGGCTGTCACTGCTGGGGATTCCAGCCTCGACTGCGCCGTTCTTCGGAGGCGTCATCGGGCTGCTCGGTGTCGAGGGCACTCGCGCTGCCGCCAAGAAGATTTTCAACCGAAAGGTAGAGCAGCTATGACCACACTTCGCCACGGTGACCGCTCGCAAGCGGTGCGCAATCTGCAAAAGAGCCTCAACCAACACGGCGCCAAACTGAACGTCGATGGTGATTACGGCGACGCCACGGAACACGCCGTGCGCGCCTATCAACTCAAGGTTGGTTTGGTGGCTGATGGCGTTGCCGGGAGCAAAACACTGAGCGCGCTCACCGGCACCGACTGCCAGCAACTGCTGAAGAACGCCGACCTGGTCAACGCCGCCGAACGCCTCGGCGTGCCGCTGGCCAGCGTCTACGCGGTCAATGAAGTTGAATCGAAAGGCAGTGGCTTTCTCGATAACGGCAAACCGGTGATCCTGTTCGAACGGCACATCATGTATCGCCAACTGGCGAAGGTTCGGCACGAAGGCGATGATCCCGCCGCACTCAAACACCACGCTGATCAGTTGGCCGCAACCAACCCGGCCATCGTCAATGCGAAATCCGGCGGCTACGCCGGCGGTAGCGCCGAACACCAGCGCCTGGCGACTGCTCGCCTGATCGACGACACCGCCGCACTGGAATCCGCGTCATGGGGTGCGTTCCAGATCATGGGCTTTCACTGGCAGCGCCTGGGCTACAACAGCGTGCAGGAATTTGTCGCCGCCATGAGCGCGGGAGAATCGCAGCAATTCGACGCGTTCGTCCGTTTCATCGAGACCGATCCGGTGCTGCACAAGGCGCTGAAGGGCCGCAAATGGGCCGAGTTCGCCAAGCTCTACAACGGACCGGACTACCAGCGAAACCTGTACGACATCAAACTCCAACGCGCCTACGAACGGCACGACGACTGCGGTTGCGGGCAGGCGGTGGCGGCATGATCGACTTCGACGCGGTACAACGGCTGAATGTGCAGGACGGTGATCTGCTGGTAGTGCCAGAAAACAGCGATCAGCAAGACATGGTGCAGCTGCGGGACGCGCTTCGCATCCAAGATCCTCAGCGCAAAGTCATCATCATTCGTGGCCCGATCCAGCACATGGACATCGGCGACATGAATCAGCTCGGCTGGTACCGGGCGTGAGCATCCTGCGGCAGGCCTTGCTCGGCATTGCATTACTTGCAGCGCTGGGGCTGCTGATCTGGAACCAGGAGCTGCGCATCAGCGGGGCGAACAAGGACACCCGACTGGCCGAACAAGACGCCAGCCGCGCCCAAGAACAAGCCGAGCGTAACCTCGCCAACGCCAACGCGTTGCGCGACACCCTGCAACAGGAACGCAACGCCCAGACCACCCTGCGCGCGCAACAGGATCAACTGCGCCAAGGCCTGGCAAAGCGCAAACTCACCATTGAGGCTCTGAAACGTGAAAACGCCGACTTACGCAATTGGGCTGCACAGCTTTTGCCTGATACTGCTCGCCGGCTGCGCGAACGCCCCGCCTTCACCGGCGCCAACGCTTATCGTCAGTGGCTGTCCGGCCGTGGTGCCGTGTACGCTGCCGGCGACCAGTCCGCGCAGTAACGGCGATCAGCTCACCGATCAGGATCGCGTCGAGGCCGCGTGGGCAGACTGTGCGAGCCAGGTGGACATGGTTTACCAACACCAGCAGGCCCGACCATGAACAAACCCGACAGCCTGAAAGCGCACCTGCTCGCCACCGTGGCCGAACTCAAGCACAACCCCGACCGACTGTTGATCTTCATCGACAACGGCAAGATCCGCTGCACCGCCGCGCAGACGTTGTCGTTCGAATACAGCTTCGACCTGCAAGTCATCCTTACCGACTTCGCCGGCCATCCCGATAGCGTCATGCTGCCGCTGCTCGGTTGGTTGAGTGTTCATCAGTCCGAACTGCTGGAGAACCTGAACAAGGCCGCTGACGGCATTCAGTTCGAGGCCGACATTCTCGACAACAGTAAAGTGGATATGAGCCTGACGCTGCCGCTGACGGAGCGTGTGGTTGTGGGCAAGGATGACCAAGGCAACACCACCATTCGACATCCCGGCGAGCCGCAACGGGCTGCGGATTTTCTTGATCCGAACTGGATACCTGGCGCGCAGGGTACTGGTAGTGAGTGGGTGCTGCCGAAATGACCACCCGATTGGAAACGCTGGAGGATTGGGCCGCCGGCCTACTGGGTCAACTGGAACCGGCATCGCGCAACAAATTGGCCCGCAGCATCGGCCAGGCCCTGCGTCGCAGCCAACAACTGCGAATCATCGCCCAGCGCAACCCGGACGGGAGCAAGTACGCGCCACGAAAGCAACGTAATCTGCGGGGCAAGCAAGGACGAGTGAAGCGAAAGGTGCAGATGTTTCAGAAGCTGCGCACGGCGAGCTTTTTGAAGGTCCAAGGCGATGGGAACACTATCAGCGTAGGATTCACGGGCAGAATCGCGAGAATCGCTAGGGTTCACCAATATGGATTGAAAGATCGAGCCGAACGGGGAGCGCCAGACGTAAGATATGAACAGCGGCAACTCCTAGGATTTACCGAAGCGGATCTTGATCTGATCCGCGACGGACTGTTGGCACATCTGATTCATCATGAAGGTTAGAATTTTGTACCTGGAGGATGCACCCGAAGTCGAGGAAACATACCTGTTTCCAGCCCATGACTGAAAACCTTGTTGAACGCCTCATAAAAATGCTCATCACCTTCGATAAAGCGAGTGTACTGGTGCAGTTCCGTGTATGACAAAGGGATACAGGCTACCCCTGTCGCCTTGTAAAGCTCCAACATGGGAGGGGTATACTCATCATAATCATCATCAAAAAGTTCTCTCACTACCACCAGCGCATATATTCGCTTACCCGTCAAATCCAACTCAATTTCATTTCCATCTATCAAAAAGACAAACGGAACGGTCCTCTTCAAATAACCAATAGCCCCTCTTACTTGACCAAGCCCACCCTTCAGAGACTTATTGGTTGCATTTCGTTTCTTCTCAATGGTTTTATTTAACGTACTTTCAAGATTCTGATTATCTTTAGCCTGTATAAGAATCACGCTACGAGCAGTCACCACCAGAACATCGACCACTTCTTCTTTATCATTCACTCTCAGAGGAGCAAGATAGATTTCTTTAGATTTAAATGTACGCTGAAGCAAAGCGACAATTTCTTTTTCTTGAAACGGTCCCGGTTCACTACGCTCTAAAGGAGCCGAACTAAATCCCGCACTGCCATGATAGTCATGAGCATCAGGGCGCATATCGAAGTATATGATGTCATCAGGCATAAGGGACTCTGTAAATGTCACCTTGATTGCTGAGGCATCATCTGCTGGGCTGCTTAATCGAAACCACTCAGTCATACGATCAAGTATCAAGCTTTGATTCAAACCCTCAATAGAAGGAACAACAGCCCCTCTTAACATATCTTTGTGTCGCTTAGTTGAATGGAATGCGGTTCTATATGCCAGCATTTCCCTTCCAAGCTCATCGAAGAAATGAACATCAACTATTGGCGCTTGGAACAACAAAGAAAAATCCTTAGCCATCAGTTCTTTTATGAGCGCGCCGCCTGACGTATAGGGGTGACGTTGATCATCAAAAAATGCAGCCAGGAAGGCGAGCGATCGAACACCTGGAATCTCGTATGGTATTAGATATATAAGAAAGCCCTGTCTAACCTTTGCCGTTAAGATTGCCTCCTTAGAGGTTTTCACAATCAATTTCGGGATAGAGTCTCCCTTGATAGTTATTGGGAGCAAGCCGATAGACAATTCATGAACTTTACGCATCACACTTGGATGCAGGATGGAAAGCATCAAATCACTCCTTGATACAACGATGTGTTCCATCACCTTAGCTTAGAAACGGTAACCTGTAGACCCAGTCCTTACACGGCAATATTGCTGAATTCATACGCGCGTGACGCCACCATCGGCGCCATGAACGACTTAGCCACCCTCGCCCGCCTGATCGAAAACCTCATCCGCCTCGGCACCATCGCTGCCGTCCAGATGAAGCCCCCGCGCGTGCAGGTCAAAACCGGAACGCTCACCACCGGCTGGCTCCCATGGGTCGTCCCCCGGGCTGGTGCCGACCGCGAGTGGAATCCGCCTACCGAAGGCGAGCAGGTCATCCTCTTCAGCCCATCCGGCCAGCTTGGTAACGGTATCGTCCTGACCGGCCTGTTCAGTGACAACGTCCCGGCCAACGGCGACCGCGAAGGCCTACACCGCTGCACCTACCGCGACGGAACCGTCATCGAGTACGACAGTGTTGCGCACCACCTCAACGCCACACTGGCAGAAGGCGGCACCACTAACCTGATCAGCATGGGCGGCATCCACATCGTCGGCCCGATCACCCATGAAGGCAACTACACCCAGACCGGTAACCAGAACATCACCGGCATGGTCACCGTGTCCGAAGATGTCATCGCAGCCGGCATCAGTCTGGTGAAGCACCTGCACGGCAATGTCATGCCCGGCAGCGCGAAAACGGGGAAACCGGAATGAACCGAGAAACCGGCGCGTCCCTCGGCTTGGTCGAACACATCGCCCAATCGATCACCGACATCCTGACCACCCGCATCGGCACCCGCGTCATGCGCCGCGAATACGGCAGCCTGCTCCCCGAGCTGGTGGATCAGCCGTTCAACGACTTCACCCGCTTGCAGGTCTACGCCGCCACTGTCATGGCCCTGATGCGCTGGGAAACTCGCATCAGCCTCAGCCGTATCCAGTTCATCGGCGCGAACCTTCAGGGCCAAGCGTCGCTGGAGTTCGAAGGCACCATCGTCGACAACAACCAGCCGCTGAGCCTGAGCGTGCCTCTGCAACTGGGTGGCAGCGTATGAACACTTTTGTCGCCATCGACCTTGGCCAACTGCCGGCGCCGCAGATCGTCGAACAGATCGACTACGAACAGATCCTTGCCGCGCGCAAGGCCTACGCCGTCAGCCTTTGGCCTGTGGAGGAACAAGCCGAGATCGCTGCACGCCTCAACATGGAGTCGGAGCCGCTGACCAAATTACTCGAGGAAAACGCCTACCGCGAAACTGTCTGGCGACAGCGGGTCAACGAGGCATCTGTCGCCAACATGCTGGCGTTGGCCAAGGGTACCGACCTCGAACAACTCGCCGCCAACTTCAACGTGAAGCGGTTGGTCATTCAAGCCGCAAACCCGGCAGCCGTGCCGCCTCTCCCCAAGCTGATGGAAAGCGACGACAGCTTGCGCGAGCGTGCACAAATGGCATGGGAAGGCCTCAGCACCGCCGGCCCGCGCAACAGCTACATCTTTCACGCCCGATCCGCTGACGGACAAGTCGCAGACGCCACCGCCGAAAGCCCGGCGCCGGCCGAAGCCGTTGTTACCGTGCAATCCGTGCTGGGCGATGGAACAGCGTCCCCGGCTCTGCTCGACAAGGTCAAAACCTACCTCAGCGATGACGACCGCCGCCCCGTCGCGGATCGCCTCACCGTCCAGGGCGCCGAGATCATCAACTATCAGATCAAGGCGCGGATCTTCCCGTTGAGCAATGGCCCTGAAACCGAATTGGTCCTCGCAGCAGCCGAAGCCCAGTTGCTCCAGTTCGTGCATCAGCGTCGGCGCTTGGCACTGGAGGTTTCCGAGTCCATCGTGCATGCCGCGCTGCACGTCGAGGGCGTGCGCAAAGTCGTGCTGGAAGACTGGGAAGACATCGTCGCTACCAAGTATCAGGCGCCGTATTGCACAAGCGTAGAACTGACATTGGGGGTTGAGTGATGACCTACCAGCCACTGCTACCCGGCAACTCGACACCACTGGAACGCCAAGCCGCGCAAGCTTTGGCAGAAATCCAGCGTGTGCCGATTCCGTTGCGCACGCTCTACAACCCTGACCTGTGCCCCCTGCCCTTACTGCCGTACCTGGCCTGGGCGTTTTCGGTCGATCGCTGGGACAGCAAATGGTCAGAAGCCGCCAAGCGTGCCGCCTGCCGCGCCGCGTATTACGTGCACTCGCACAAGGGCACCATCGGCGCCTTGCGGCGGGTAGTAGAACCGCTCGGCTACCTGATTGAGGTCGCCGAGTGGTGGCAGACCGTTCCTCCCGGTACACCTGGCACCTTCGCGTTGCGCATCGGCGTCCTAGACTCCGGCATCACCGAAGCGATGTACCAGGAACTGGTCTGGCTGATCGATGACGCCAAGCCCCTCACCCGACACCTCACCGGCCTCGACATTATTCTTGAAACCCGGCTCGACGCCTTCGTTGGCTTCGCCGTTTACGACGGCGACGAAATTGACGTGTACCCCTGGGACAACCCGGACATCGATGTCCCGATCCGGGGCTACAGCGGCGTGAGCCTTTACACCCTCGACGAACTGGATGTGTACCCCCATGGTTGATCAGAACTCTATTTTCGGCGGCATGCTGACCACGTTGGGCGCCGCCAAGAAAACCAACTGCGACGCCCTCGGTATTCCGTGGGAACCGCGCTATATGCTGATCGGCGACGCCAATGGCACCGACCCGGTGCCCAGCCCGTCACAAACCAGGCTGATTAACCAGCGGTACCGCGCACAGCTCAATCAGCTGCGTGTATCCCCGACCGACGATAACGTCCTCATCGCTGAACTGGTGTTGCCGCCGGATGTTGGCGGCTGGTGGATTCGCGAATTGGCATTAGAGGACAAGGACGGCGTGTTCTCGGCAGTGTCCAACGTGGCGCCGAGTTACAAACCATTGCTCACCCAAGGATCGGGCCGCAACCAGGTGGTGAGGATGCACATCATCACCAGCGGCACATCAAACATTCAGTTGAAGATTGACCCGTCGGTGGTGTTGGCGACCCGCGAGTACGTGGATACACGCATTCTGGAAGAACTTTACAAACTGGATAACAAACAGTCGGTCCGGGTCGCCACCACCGGAAACATCTTACTGTCGGGACTTCTGACTATCGACGGCGTGCCATTGTTGGTCGGTGACCGAGTTTTAGTGAAGAACCAGAACACCGCCAAAGACAACGGAATATGGGTAGCGGCAGCAGGCGCCTGGACTCGTTCATCCGATGCGGATTCAGACTCTAAAGTGACATCGGCTTTGCTGGTGTCTGTCGAACAGGGCACCACTCTGGCCGATACCCGTTGGCAGTTGATTACTGACGGCGCAATCGTCCTGGGTACAACACCACTAATGTTCCAGAACGTGACTTACGGTTTCGCGCCGATCAAGTCCCCAGCGTTTTTGGATAATCCAACCGCTCCAACCCCAGTGCAGTTTGATAGCAGCAAGTCGCTGCCCACGACTGAGTTTGTGCAGCGGGCGCTAGGGAATGATTCAGACTTTGCCATTCTGGTTGGTGTTACCACCCTCAATGCAGGGCACGCTGGAAAACTCATCTATGCCGGTGCCGGTGGAAACTACACGGTGACGTTGCCTTCTGCGGCGGCTGTTAAAGCTGGCACAAGATTACCGATTGTGATGTTTGCCAGTCAGCCCTGCTTTATCGCAACACAGCCGGGCCAGTTGATTTATTTCAATGGGAGTCAGACCTTATCAAGCATTGCGCTCGGCCTTGGGGATAGCCTGACGGTCGAGTCGGACGGTGCTAACTGGTACGCCGTGGGTGGTTCTGCACAGCTTAAATACTCTTCGGCATTCGGATCATCGATCAGTACCAATGGCTACCAGAAGCTAGCGAGCGGGTTGATTATGCAGTGGGGGACCGTCATGGGAAGTGCTAGCGGGCCAGTTCCATTTTCCTTTTACATGGCCTTTCCGTCGGTGCTTTTAAGCCTGACATTGAGCGTGGCAATTACTCCCGGATCGAATGGCGTTTTCGGTACGCTGGAGAGCCAGTCTACTGCTGGAGCTTCCTATCAAGCGTGGTCCTCATCGACTAACCGGGTGGCGTTGAACTGCTACTACGTTGCCATAGGTCGATAAGGAGAAAAGCCATGTTTGCCTCAAGATCTACTCGCGGTTTTTACGACGAATCCATTCATACAACAATGCCGGATGACGTGGTTGAAATCTCCGCCGAATACCACGCAGCTCTGCTGGCTGGACAATCCGCCGGCAAGGTAATCGTCTGGATTCATGATGGTGTGCCTGTTCTGGCTGAGCTGCCGCCACCCAGTGACGAGCAATTGGCAACGATAGAAAGGAGCTGGCGAGACCAGCAACTATCTGAAACAGATGCTGTAGTAACCCGTCATCGTGATGAGCTGGAAGAAAGCACCGACACCACATTGTCGGCAGAGCAATACACAGAGCTTCAGGCATACCGCCGAGCGCTGCGCAATTGGCCAGAGTCGGGTAGCTTTCCTTTGGCTGACCATCGCCCTCAAGCACCGGATTGGTTGAGCCAGGTAATCCAGTGATATCTGTTCGAGTGCGCTTATCCATGTAGCACCCCCCTCTACAAGTCCACGCGCTCGCCCATCCGGCGCGCGCGCGGCAGCCTGTGCACTGTCATCCCATTTACTGCGCAGGCAAATCCATGGCCGATTATCTTCACGGCGTGCGGGTGCTCGAACTCAACGACGGCACCCGCCCCATTCGCACCATCCCCACCGCCGTCATCGGCATGGTCTGCACGGCCGACGATGCCGACGCTACCGTTTTCCCGCTGGATACGCCGGTGCTGCTCACCAACGTGCAGACCGCCGTCGGCAAGGCCGGCACCACCGGCACCCTCGCTGCCAGCCTGCGAGCCATCGCCGACCAGACCAAGCCCTACACCATCGTCGTGCGCGTCAAAGCAGGCGCCACCGAGGCGGAAACGGCCAGCGCGTTGATCGGCACCACCACCGCCGATGGCAAATACACCGGCATGAAAGCTTTGCTCGCCGCTAAGGCAAAAGTCGGCATGGTGCCGCGCATCCTCGGCGTGCCAGGCCTCGACAGCCAACCGGTGGCCACCGCTCTGGCGAGCATTGCCCAACAACTACGCGCCTTCAGTTATGTCAGCGCTTGGGACTGCAAAACCAAGGAAGAAGCCGTCGCCTATCGCGAGAACTTCGGCGCCCGCGAAGTCATGGTGATCTGGCCAGACTTCCAGAACTGGGACACCGTCACCAGCACCACCGTGAAAGCCTCGGCCGTCGCCCGTGCCCTCGGTCTGCGCGCCAAGATCGATCAGGAAGTAGGCTGGCATAAAACCCTGTCTAACGTCGCGGTCAACGGCGTTACCGGCATCAGCGCCGACGTGTTCTGGGATCTGCAAAACCCGGCCACCGATGCCAATTACCTCAACGGCAACGAAGTCACCACCCTGATCAATGAGGGCGGCTTCCGCTTCTGGGGTAGCCGCACGTGCAGCGACGATCCGCTGTTTGCTTTCGAGAACTACACCCGCACCGCGCAGATCCTCGCCGACACCATGGCCGAAGCGCAGATGTGGGCCGTAGACAAGCCCATGCATCCGTCCCTGGTGCGCGACATGATCGAGAGTATCAAGGCCAAGTTCCGCGAAATGGTCGGCAGCGGCTACCTGATCGGCGGCGACTGCTGGTACCCGGAAGACATCAACGACAAGGACACGCTCAAGGCCGGCAAGCTGTACCTCGATTACGACTATACGCCCGTGCCGCCGCTGGAAGACCTGACCCTTCGCCAGCGCATCACCGACCGCTACCTGATCCAGTTCGCCAGCAAAGTGAACGCCTGAATCGGCGCTCCCCTGCGGGGGAGTCCGTACCCCGGAGACCAACGCCATGGCCATGCCTCGCAAACTCAAAAACATGAACCTGTTCAACGACGGCAACACCTACCAGGGCGTAGCCAAGAGCGTCACCCCGCCGCCGCTCGGACGCAAGATGGAAAGCTATCGCGGCGGCGGTATGAACGGGCCGGTCAAGGCCGATCTCGGTTTCTCCGATGACGGCATCCAGTTCGAATGGAAAACCGGCGGGCTGGATCTGATCGCGCTCAAGCAGTTCGGCAGCGTCAATGCGTCCGGTGTTCAACTGCGCTTCGCCGGCTCGTTCCAGCAAGACGACACCGGCGAAATCAGCGCCGTGGAAATCATCGTGCGCGGCCGTCACGAAACCATCGAGATGGGCGACGCGGCACCTGGTGAAGACACCGAACACAGCATCACCACCACATGCAGCTACTACAAGCTGATCGTCGACAACGAAGACATCATCGAAATCGACTTGCTCAACTTCATCGAGAAGGTCAACGGCGTGGACATGCTGGAGAAACAGCGCTCCGCCATCGGCCTTTGAACCACTCCCTAAAGCCATTACCTGGAGCAGCACATGAACACCGAAGAAACCAATACCGAAGTCCTGCCGACAGTCGATGACAATACCGTCGTCCTCGATACCGCGATCTTGCGCGGCAAGAATCAAATCGACAGCCTCACCCTGCGCAAGCCGTGTTCCGGTGAGCTGCGCGGCGTTCACCTGGTGGACCTGCTGAACCTCGACGTCGCCGCCCTGCTCAAGGTGCTGCCGCGTATCACCTCGCCAAGCATCACCGCGACCGAAGCCGCCGGCATGGACCCGGCCGATCTGCTGGCCTGTGGCAACAAGGTCGCGCATTTTTTGTTGCAGAAGTCGGTGAGGACGGACGCCTCCCTCGTTGCGTAGAGGACGCCATGGCCGATCTGGCCGTGGTTTTTCACTGGGCACCGGCTGACATGGATCAGCTCTGCCTGCAAGAACTGATGGACTGGCGCGAGCGCGCCAGGGTGCGGAGTTCCACCGATGGCGAATGATCTAAAACTTCAGGTCCTGCTCAATGCGATTGACCGGGCGAGCGGCCCCCTGAAGGCCATCGACAAGGGCAGCATCGGCGCTGCCCGCGCACTCAAGGACGCGCGGGACCGGCTCAAGGAACTCAATGCCCAGCAGAAAGACGTCAGCGCCTGGCGGACCCAGCGCGCCGCCGCTGAGCAGACCGAAACAGCCCTCACCTCAGCCCGCGACAAAGTGCGCGCGCTCAGTCAGCAGTTTGCCGCCACAGGCGTTCCGACCAAGGCCCTGGCCAAGGATTTTCGCACCGCCGTGCGTGAGGCTCAGCGGCTCAAAGAACAGCACCAGCAGCAGTCCGAACAGTTGCAGACCCTGCGTTCGAAGCTGTACAGCGCAGGAATCAGCACCAAAGACCTAGGCACCCACGAACGCCAACTGCGCGAGCAGATCGGAGCCACCAACACCACGATCAGCGAACAAGGGAAACGGCTGGTCGCGCTGAATGCCCAGCAAAAACGCATGGCCGCCGAACGCGCCAAACTGGCGAAGACGCAAAGCCTTGCGAGTGACATGGCGGTCAACGGTGCCGCCGGGCTGGGCGTGGGTTACGCGGCGAGCCGCCCGCTGGCCAAAGCCGTGGGCGCATTTGCACCGAACGAAGACTCAGCCACGCAACTGAAAGTGTCGATGATGGACAACACCGGCAAGGTGGCCGAGGACTTCCAGAAGATCACCGACCTCGCCACCAAACTGGGCGACCGCTTGCCCGGCACCACGGCCGACTTTCAGAACATGATGACGATGCTGCGACGTCAGGGCATCAGCGCGCAGAGCATCCTCGGCGGGACGGGTGAGGCCGCCGCATATCTAGGCGTACAGCTGAAGATGCCCGCCGAAGAAGCCGCCGAGTTCGCGGCGAAAATGCAGGACGCCACCCAGACATCCGAGAAAGACATGATGTCGCTGATGGACACCATCCAGCGCGGCGTTTATGCGGGAGTTGATCCCGGCAACATGCTTCAGGGCTTCAGCAAAATTGCACCGGTGATGGAAACCATCAAAAAGTCCGGACTCGACGCCGCTAAGGAACTGGCCCCGCTGCTGATCATGATGGATCAGCAAAGCATGGAAGGCGGCGCTGCTGGTAACGCGTTCCGCAAAATCTTTCAAGCGGGCTTGAACAAAGACAAAGTTGGCAAAGCCAATGACCTCGCCAAATCCACGGGCAAGGGTGTCTCCTTCAAATTTACCGATGACGACGGAAATTTCGCCGGACTGGAAAACCTTTACGCCCAAGTCGAGAAGCTGAAGGCCTTCAACGATGAAGACCGCACGACGATCACTAAAGAGCTGTTCGGTGATGACGCGGAAACGATGACGACCTTGAACACCATGATGAACAAGGGGCTGGCGGGCTATCAGGAAGTGCAGCAAAAGCTTCAAACTCAAGCGACCTTGCGCATGCGTGTCAACGAACAACTCGGCACGCTGACCAACGTCATGGAAGCCGCTGAAGGCAGCTTCACCAACGCCATGGCCGAGTTCGGCGCCGCCGTCGCGCCGGAGCTGAAAGAGCTGATCAACACCCTTGGTGAAGTCGCCAATAAAGTCGGCGCTTGGGCGCGGGAAAACCCGAAGCTCGCCGGCGGCCTGGTCAAAGTCGTGGCGCTGGTCGCGGGTCTGTCGTTCGTGTTCGGCGGCTTGGCCATCGGCATGGCCAGCCTGCTCGGCCCGTTTGCCGTGATCCGTTACGGCATGGCGATGTTCGGCATGCAGGGTGGTGGCACGCTGAGAATCATGCAAAAGCTCGCCCCCACCATCACCGGTCTGGCCCGCAATGCCCTCCCGATGCTGGGCCAAGGTTTTCGCACGCTGGCCAGCACACTCAGCGGCGCGCTGGTAACCGCCCTGCGAACCGTCAGCATTGCACTTTGGGGCCTCGCCACCAACCCGGTGGCGCTGGCCATCGGTGCCGTCGTTGCCGTGCTCGCCGGTGCGGCTTACCTGATCTACAGCAACTGGGATGCGGTGAAACTCTACTTCAGCAACGCATGGACTGAGATCAAAGCCGGCTTCAGTGGCGGTATCGGCGGAATCCTCAACACGCTCGCCAACTTCAGCCCCATCGGCCTGATCTACCAGGCCTTCGCTGGCGTACTGAGCTACCTCGGCGTAGATCTGCCGAGCCGCTTTACCGAGTTCGGCAACATGCTGGTCAACGGCCTGGTCAACGGACTGCTCGCGGGGTTGGGGCAGATCAAAAACGCCGTCAGCTCAGTGGCTGATTCGGCCATCAACATGTTCAAGGAAAAGCTCGGCATCCACAGTCCGTCCCGCGTGTTCACCGCGCTTGGCGGCTTCACCATGGCCGGTCTGACCCAAGGTCTGCAAGGTGGTCAGGATGGGCCGCTGGGCGCCATCACTGACATGGGTAAACAAGTCGTGTCGGCCGGGCAACGTGCGCTCGGCGCCGTGGCTGGCCCGCTCGGCGCCATCGGGTTACCGCAATTGCCAACTGGTGCCGCCGCATCATCTTCAGTGTCGATCGACAATCGCGCGCCCATCAGCCCGGCGCCGGCCACTGCCTACGACAGCCACGACACCTACGAAATCAACATCCACACCACGCCCGGCATGGATGAGCGCGCCATCGCCCGCGCGGTGCGCGCCGAACTGGCCCGCGTCTCCAGCGAAAAGAGCGCCCGCCAGCGAAGCAAACTTTCCGACCTGGAGTAACCCGCCATGATGCTTGCCCTGGGCATGTTCGTTTTCAGCCTCTCCACCGCCGCCTACCAGGAACTACAACGCCAAACCGAATGGCGCCACGCCAGCAGCAACCGCGTCGGCGCCGCGCCAGCCCGCCAGTTCGTTGGCCGTGGTGATGACTCCATCACCCTGCCCGGCATCATCCTGCCGGAACTCGCCGGCAGCGCCCTGAGCCTCGACGCCTTGCGCTTGATGGCCAACACCGGCAAGGCGTGGCCAATGGTCGAGGGCAGCGGCCGAATCTATGGCCTATGGATCATCGAAAGCCTGAGCGAAACCAAGACGATTTTCTTCCGCGACGGCACGCCGCGCCGAATCGAATTCGCCCTCAGCCTCAAGCGCATTGATGACGACCGTATCGACCTGATCGGCGCCGGTACCAGCGCTGGCGTCAGCATCATGAGGGCGCTGCTGTGATCGATGCCGCCCTCTCCCGCGTCACCGGTTTTCTGGACAAGACCATCGAACGCTACAAGCGCGAAGCAGCCTACCCGGTGCCGGCGTTTCGCATCACCGTGGACGGCAACGACATCGCGCAACTGATCAGCCCGCGCCTGATGAGCCTCGATCTGACCGACAATCGCGGCATCGAGGCCGATCAACTGAGCATCACTCTCAGCGACCACGACGGACTGCTCGCCATCCCTCCCAAGGGTGCGGTGATTCGGCTGTGGCTGGGCTGGAGTGATACCGGACTGGTCGACAAGGGCACCTACACCGTCGACGAAACAGAACACTCCGGCACGCCCGACGTGCTGAGCATCCGCGCCCGCTCGGCCGACCTGCGCAAAGGCTTGAAGACCAAACGCGAACGAAGCTGGAGCAACACCACGCTTGGCGACGTGCTGGGCGATATCGCCCTAGGCAATGGCCTGACCGCCACCATCGCCGGCGCGCTCGACGGTTTGCCTATCCTGCAACTGGACCAGGCCAACGAGTCCGACGCCAACCTGATCAGCCGTGTCGGCGAAGAGTTTGACGCCGTAGTCACCGTCAAAGCAGGTTGCCTGCTGTGCCTGCCCGCCGGCGGTGGCAAGACCGCCAGCGGCGCCGAGCTGCCCCACATCACTCTCACCCGCGCCGACGGCGACCAGCACCGCTACCTGCAAGCAGACCGCGACAGTTACGACGGTGTGCGTGCCTACTTCTACGATGTGAACAGCGCCAAGAAACAGGAAGCCATCGCCGGGGGCGGGGAAAATCTCAAGGATTTACGGCATACCTATAGCGATCGACAGTCTGCTCTGCGCGCCGCCCGAGCGGAATTCAACCGATTGCAACGTGGGAGTGCGACGCTCAGTTATACCTTGGCCATGGGCCGGCCGGATCTGATCCCGGAGCTAACCTATACGCTCGAAGGGGTTAAGCCGGAAATTGATGAAATCATCTGGTATGGGGGGAATGTGCAGCACACGCTTAGTGCGGACAACGGCTATACCATCAGCTTGGAGCTGGAGAGCAAGCTGCCGGAAGATACTGTTGAGGGTCTGGCAGAAGAGAACAAGGGCGATTACACAGGTATCATTGCGTACTATCGCGACAACGGGGTGGGTAAACAAAAGTCAGTGACAGCAGGGAATCAAATTCAACCGCGACGATTGCAGTGGCTATACGCCAACGAGAAAACGGCGAAACGGGCGGTCGAACGTGAATGGGAGCGGATGCAGATCGAGTTCTAACGCTATGATTATCTGCATCACTTAACATCAACTTAATCTGTGAGCCAACTCAACGATGTCTTTGTAGTTTTGTAATTTTAGGATGTCACTCTCCCTAGACAAAGCGAAAAAAACCGGGCTCCTCCAAGAGCTTATGTTTTGCGCCATGTTGTTACGACTTTGATGGTCAGACTCCAACAGTGCCAAATAATAAGTCGCCAATTCTTTCACCGATGCTAGTTCCGTTGTGAAAGAAAACGTGACTGGGTCTGCTTCCGCCTCATCGTAAGCACTTACTGCTTCCATCGACTTCCCCGTCACCCACAGCCCCGAATAAAGTTCGGACTTCGTGGCTTTGAAAAACACTAGATATGCCAACCAAAAAAAGTGGACTGCCCCTTCAATTGAATCGCAGGCGCTTTTAATCTGCTTAATGTAGTTCATCAACTCCCGCAGCTCGACCTTAAAGTACTTACACAATCCAACTATGATTATTGCATTTTCAGTATATCCCTGAATAAAACTAATAGCAGTATTTTTTCTTGGGTAAACATACTCAGCATCACCCGGAAAAAAGAATCCTATATTTTTACCCGTAACATTCAACTCTAACGCGACCGAGGCAATCTCAGGAAGACTGTGATGAACCAAACTATATATATCCGCGTTATTCAGATTAAACTCTGCATCAAAAAATCTATTCAGATATCGTTCAGATGAAAATCCTTGCCCGTAAACCGCACGTATTGAGTGAGCCAATTGGCGCGAGTCGGACGCAATAACAAAACGGCAGTTTTCCAGCTCAAAAAAATGTTTAATTCGCTCAAGCAGCTCTATTGCATATGTCGGGCGACAGCGATCTAATTCATCAATAAAAATAAATGCAGGCTTTCTGAGACCTTTATTATCCGCAGCTTGAGAAAACCTTTCCAATATGGCTTTCTTAAACTCGTCCACATGTTGTAATGTTTTTGCTTGATCTGCTATTAGCGTACTGACAATATCGCTAGCAAAATCTGCTCCTTCTTGATCACCCTCGTCCCCCAGCAACTCCTTCAGCTCTACCCCGATGTATTTTTTCACTAATCCTTTAGCAATTAACGGGGCTGCCTTCTTCACTATTGAAGCAGTCGCGTCGACTGCGGCCCTGCCTGCACTATGTAGCGTTAGATCCAAATTATCTTTGGTTTGCTGTTCAATACACGTAATCAGTGCAATAAGAGGTTCAGCAGTATAATCAGTTTCCCACGCGTTAAAAAAAACACAGACGTAATCACTATCCAGTTCATTTTTCCAACGACTCAAGAAAAAAGACTTTCCAGCCCCCCAAGGGGAATTCACATTCAAGACCTTCACATGAGGGTTCGCAAGCAGATACGATGTTAAGAATTTCGCACTCGGCTGACGGTCCATAAGATCGTCAGCCCATATTTCTTCGACATCTGCCATCTTTCTACCCTTCTAGAACGTTATTAGGACATCCAAACCAGAAACATAATAACCAGCACCCAAGCGTTCGCCTTGTGGAATCACGTATCGGCAACAACTCCTTGGGAAGTATAATCTTGGTTGGCGGAAGCCAGCCTTAACATTGTCGACGTGTACTTCTCTTTTATCCCTTCCTTAACTTCTGCCGATATATTTTTATCTTTCATTATCTTTTTTTGACTTGCCAAGTCTTTCTTTAACCTAGCCTTATATTGTGTAAGCCCCTCTGGCTCATCAATACGGCAGAAAAACTTAGCGACGAAATAACCAATCACGGGAACAATCAACGTGGTTGCACCGACCCAATACTGAGCATCTTCCGCCGGCAACCATTTCATACAAGTTGCAGTCGCGAACGTTCCCAAACCAGCAGTAACAGAGGCTTGAAGACCTTGAGGAGCAACCTTAGGCAAGTCCGCCATTAAGCACCTCCATTTGCAGATTTTAGTTGATCCACAACATACCCAGTCGTAGCAATGGTTTTCCTTCCAACTATTAAACCATCTCGCTTATAGACAATAATCACTTTATCCGTGGCCACATATCTATTGAGGAAATATCTAGCTAGAATTCGCGACATCTTAAAAATAACAGGCGCTAATATTATAAGTGATATATAAAATAACGCTTCTACAAAACTGGGGTTTACATTCACAATGCATCCCTCACACTAGTCGACGACCTTTATCTGCAAAATGCTTTGTAACTTCCACAACCACGTACGAATGTGTAGCCCTTGTCTGCCTGTACACCGACCTAGTCTCAATAACCACTTCAAACAAGTCATCTTTTGAAAACGTTTGTTTGTTCTGATTAACCTTAGTCATAAATTTTTCGTCTGCGACTTCTACAGCATGCTCAGTACCGTCGGCAAGCTTCACTCGCCATCCTCGTCCAGACTCGAAATTTACCTGTACAAAATATGCTGTAGTCTTATCTTTAGAGGTTTCTTCAGACTCAAGTGAGCCAACAGGTAACGGGGAAAAATTATGAGCAGCACTTTCTTTTACGGATAGAACGACATCTTCTTGCTCATCCAAAACTTTGAACGTCGCGTTTTTCTTGCCCGCAATTGGAGCCTGAATAACATTATGTAGCGAGTCCCTGACTTTCTTGTCCACTGCAAGCTGAGCCACGTATTTATTGCACTTAATCACTTCACCATCAACTTCGATAGTAGCAATATCTGATCCAGCTTCGACGGTTACCTTCGCAATCCTTCGACTCTTTAACTTCTTTACTACTTCTATTAGCGACCCACCTGCGACGGCGCCTCCGATAGCTGAAAAGCCGATATACTTTAGAACTTGAAGAGCCGCCGGAGTAGAAGCTAAAAGCAGGAAGTCGACGATCACCGAACCTTCACGAACAGGAGAAGAGACCTTCAAATCAACCTCAGCTCCCTTATTCATCAGTGCATTGGCTTCAGATACAGCATTATATACACCAAGAATAGACTTAGCCAAATCAAGTGCGTCTATTTCATGATTTTTGAAATCACCATCGTCTGCATCGTAGGAAACTGAAAATTTCTCCTGAACAACCTTTGGCTTAGCCACTTATATCCCCACCCTTTTATATTATTGAGCAAAGCTCAAAACTCTAATAATGTCGACCGATTTTATTATTTTCACTCACCCACAAGCTGTTATCCGCTGTAATGCCAACGAAAAACATTATGAAATCAATGTGATAAAAGAATTTTTTGCGGAAAAAATACTGAGCACAGAACACATCCCTATGTTGCCTAAGTGAACTTTTAGTAACGCATCACTGAGTTGTCTCAGACGGCGATTGGCTGCATCCCTGCCAGCCTGACCGTTCTTAATGGGTACAGATTATGCTGGCCGTTTGGTATCGGCAAGGGCTTCAGTCAAATCCTTGAGGCGCTGCTCGACATCCATTAAGCGTTTCTTTTCCTCAGCAGCGCTTTGTATCTCCCGCTTGCCTGCATCGCCCAGGGAGCGAAACAGCTCAAGCATGGCCTTCTCCTGCATGTTTGCCGACTCAGGCCCTGCCCCCTCGATCGACACACCGTGAAACATAGAACCCTCACCTGTGAGTAGCCAATCCACACTTATACCCAAATGGGTACGAAGGGCACCCATGGCTTTCGCATTGGGTTCCCGCTCATCAAGAAGATAGTTCTGTAGCGTCCTGTAGGGAATTCCTACAAGGTCAGAGGCTTCCTTGATCGACAAGCCTTTGTGATCGAGAACACTGCGCAGGCGCGTGGCTATACTCATTTTTTCATACGATCCGGTTGACGCACTCGTTTGGGTGCGTATACTGCGAACAAACAGGTACATCTTAACCAAGTAGGAACACATCAACCATGAGCCAAGCCATGGAAAAGCGCCAGATCCAGGCGCGGTTGATTGAGAACGGAAGCAACTTCCGGCAGTTCGCGATCAGCCACGGCTACGAACCGCGCACGGTTACTCAAGTGGTTCAGCGGTGGGCTGGACAAGATTCGCTGCCACGCGGGCGGCTGTCGTTCAGCATCCTGAGAGACATATCACGATTGATAGGGAAAGAAGTGCTACCCGGCATCCTTGTCGATCCGAACGCAAAGCCAAATGAATCTGAGGCTGTTGATCAACTGTAGGGCCGGCGAAGCCAAGGAGAAACCAGAAGATGAAACGCCCAGTTCTAGCAAGCCGAAAGGATGTCGTCAGCGCAGTGATCGGCGCATACGAAGGTGGCCGGACTTACGCTGCCGCCGATCTCGGCATGTCACTCAAAAAGTTCGATAACCAGGCTTACGAAAACGCCGGCAGCCGACCGCTGAGTGACGACCACATTCATCGCCTCGAACAGGTAGCAGGCACAACCTTCCTGCCGGACTACATCGCAGCCAAATACGGCGGCATGTTCGTCCCGCTGACAGCATCGGCGGATCTGGACAACGTCGAGTTGTACAACCGGTCAGTCAAAGCCGCCGCCAAGCGCGGCATGGTTGACCAAATTATTGCCAAAGCGCTCGACGACGGTGTCATTGAGTCCTGCGAAGCCCAAGCGATCATCAACGCCCTGGTGCACTACATGTCCGCCCGCTACGCCGAAGTGCTGGCCACCATTCAATTGCACGGTCGGGGGTTCGCCGGGTGAGTACTTACAAGCTTGTCTGCCCGCACTGCCTCGGCCGCATGCGCATCCGCACCAGCGAAGGTACACACATTTTTCTGCGGGTGGCCTACCTGCAATGCACCAACGAGGCCTGCGGCTGGTCGGTGCGAGCTGAGTTCGAGATGACTCACGAAATGAGTCCCAGCGGCATGGCCAACCCATCGGTGCGTTTGCCCATAGCAGACATCGCCCTGCGCCGCGCCGCTATGAAGACCGCCAACGATCAACCCGACCTGCTCGACCAAATGGAAATGGAGTGTGCGCAATGAACCACGATCAGTTGACCCACGACTACCGCAGCAGCATGCAACGTGCCGCGTTCGCTTACCTGCAACGGCACGAAGCGCAGTACCTGGTGGACTCGGACCTGCTCTATGAAAACTGCGTTCGCCACTTGGCCACGTCGCTGGAGGTACCTGTCTTCATGGCGGAGCGCTTGGTGCACAACGCCTGGACTGAATTGCAGGTGATCAACCAGCGCAAATGGATCGGAGTGGACTGGGGCAACAGCCCCGGTTGCACAGTCGTGCACTTGATCGACACCCGCGCCGATCTACGCTTCCCGGTACCGGCGAGACTGCTGCCGCAGACCTTGCTCGCCCAGCGCGACTCCGCGCACAAGCACCACCCTCAGTAACTCCTTTTTTAAACAACCCGCCCTGCCCCGCTTCCCTTGGGTTTGGGTGAGCTTTGCCTGAAATCCGAGGTGGATCATGGAAATCGACATCGCCATCAACGCAAAACTGCCCCGTGCGCAGGCCGAAGCCCTGCTCCAGGCACTGCGCGCTCAGTACTCGATGCAGTTCAACGAGTACTGGTATGACGATCGGTTCCGCATGATTCCCGAGGGTTTACGGCATGGCTCGCTGCTGTCGGCCTTCCCGGTGATGGCCGCGCAAAAACGCCTGATTGGCGCCCTTAAACACAGTCTCGGCGAAGTGAAGTAAGCCCCGATGAACATGAAACACGATTTGCGCGCCGACATCCTGCAACGCCTTGAATCCGACTACGGACTCAAACACAAAGCCGGCAAATACATGCGCCAGGGCGAATGCCCGGCGTGCAAGAAAAAAGAGCTGTACGCCTTCCACGATGATCCGTGGATGATCCGCTGCGGCCGGGGCAAATGTGGCCAGACCTGGCACGTTAAAGAAATCTACGAAGACCTGTTCGAAGACTGGAGTAAGCGCGCCCCGGCCAGCGAGCAACACCCCAGCGCCACCGCGCGTGCCTATCTGGAATTTGCCCGAGGCTTTCGGCTCGATCTGATTCAGGGCTGGTTTACTCAGGAAACGTATTTCTCCGGCGAACTGAATGCCGGCAGCGCGACCGTGCGTTTTGCGTTGGAGAAAGGTGGCTACTGGGAGCGCCTGATCGACCGGCCGCACCGTTTCGGCAAGATGAAGGCGCGATTCAAGCCCGGTGACAGCCCGCGTGGGTTCTGGTGGTGCCCGCCGTGCGTCGAACTGCTAGACGTCAAAGAGCTGTGGGTTGTCGAGGGCATATTCGATGCCATCGCCCTGGTGCATAACGGCATTGCAGCCGTGTCGGCAATGTCGTCTGCCTTCTTCCCCGAGGAGTCTCTGAAAGAGCTGGCCCAACAACGCGGCGGTAAATTGCCCAAGCTCATTTGGGCATTGGACAACGAACCCGGCGCGCACAAATACACAAAGCGTTGGGTGCGTCAGGCTCGCGCCCTGGGCTACGAGTGCGAAGCGGCACAGATCCCGCAATCGGACAGCCGCAAGGTTGATTGGAACGATCTGCATCAGCGCTGGGCATTTATTGATGGCGAGAGCGAGCGTGCCGAGCAGATCGACAAGGACCTAGCCACCGCTCGCTATCACGGCTCCTTGCTGATCGCCGAAAGCGCGTCTGAGAAAGGCGTGTTGATGTACGAATGGCGCGAGCGCCACGAATTTCACTTCGGATTCGACAGCCGGCTCTACTGGTTCAAGATGGACCTGGAGAAATTTAACAAGGCCATGCAGGCGCTGGAGTCCTCCGAGCGCCACGAAGACCAGTTGCTCAACGAAAAGCAGCGTCGCGAAAAGGCCCTGCGCCAATGTGGTGGCGTGGTGGAAATCGCCAACTGCTACCCACAGGCGCTGTACTTCCAGCGCAACGAAGTCACCGACGAATCCTGGTACTACTTCCGCGTCGATTTCCCGCACGACAGCGGCAGTGTCAAAAACACCTTCACCGGTGGCCAGGTCGCGGCCGCCAGCGAGTTCAAGAAACGCCTGCTCAGCATGGCCGCCGGCGCCGTATTCACCGGCAGCGGGCAGCAGCTCGACAAGATCATGAAGGATCAGCTGTTCGGCCTGAAAACGGTCGAGACAATCGACTTCATCGGATACAGCAAACTGCACGGCTGCTACGTCTTTGGCGACCTCGCGGTACGCGGCGGCATCGTTAGTGTGGTGAACAAGGAAGACTTTTTCGAGTTCGGCAAGCTGCGACTGAAGACGCTGCAAAAATCGATCGCCATGCACATCCAGCGCGACAGCAAGCAGTACCGCACCGACTGGTTGCCGATGCTGTGGCTGTGCTTTGGCGCCAAGGGCATCGTCGCCCTCGCATTCTGGTTTGGCTCGTTGTTCGCCGAGCAGATCCGCGCGCAGTACAAGTCCTTCCCGTTCCTTGAGGTCACCGGTGAAGCCGGCGCCGGCAAGACCACGCTGCTGACTTTCCTGTGGAAACTGCTCGGCCGCGAGCATGAAGGTTTTGACCCGTCGAAATCGACCCGTGCCGGTCGACAGCGCGCCATGGGCCAAGTCTCCAACATGCCGGTCGTGCTGATCGAAGGCGACCGCAACGAGCCGGATAAGGCACACGCCAAGGGCTTCGACTGGGACGAACTGAAGGATTTCTACGGCGGCGGCACGCTCGGCACCAAGGGTATGAAGACCAGCGGCAACGAGACCTATGAACCACCGTTCCGGGGCGCGATTGCGATCAGCCAGAACGCCGATGTCAGCGCGTCCGAAGCGATCCTGACCCGGATTATCAAATCCCACTTTGCGCGCCCGGAAGTCACCACCGAAAGCCGTGCCGCCGCTGACAACCTGAACCTGATCCCGGTCGAGCAACTGAGCCACTTCCTGCTGCTCGCCGTGCGCGCTGAAGCGCAGGTGATGGCCAAGTTCTCCGAACGCGTGCTGGTCCATGAGCAGCAGCTGCGCAAGCTCAAAGAAATCCGCGTGGAACGGATCATCAAGAACCACAGCCAGTTGATGGCTCTGGTCGATTGCCTGCGCCTGGTGTGCCCGCTCGATGACAACCACGTCGCCACGACGCACCAGGCACTGATGGTCATGGCGCTGGAGCGGCAAGCCGCGATCAGTGCCGACCACCCGCTGGTTGCCGAGTTCTGGGAAGTCTACGAATACCTCGAAAGCCTGGGCGAAGGCCCGCAGGTCAACCACAGCACCGACCCGAAACTCATCGCGATCAACCTCAACGAGTTCGCCGAAAAGGCCAGCGAGCATCGGCAGAACCTCGCCGACCTCAAAACCTTGCGCGGGCTGCTGGTCAACAGCCGCAGCCACAAGTGGCTGGAATCCAACAAGGCCGTGTATAGCGCCGTGCGCGCCTCACAAGCGGCCGGCAACGCGATGTTCAACAAACCCACCACTGTGCGCTGCTGGATTTTTCAGAGCGCGTAAACCGCAACCAGCGCTGCAACGCTGGGCACATTCCAATGGAGAAGCACCATGCAAATACACGTTATCACCGGCGACGCCGGCACGGGCAAGACGACAAAACTTAGATCGATCGAGGCCCGGCAACTGGCCGAAGGCAAACAGGCCGGGATCATTCATGCGGATGCGTATTCGCATGAAGGCCTGCTGGGGATCATGGAAGTCAGGTTAGAGCGCGGTGAGCGGACGCTGCTTGTCGATGACTGCTCAAGCAGACAGGTCGATGAGGTTTTGCAATGGCAGAAGGAGGCTGCTGGGAACGAGCAGCTCAAAGGCTTGGTGATTCACCTGGTACGCCAAGCGGGCTGACCAGCGAATTATTACCGGAAAAAAGTGGTGTCGAGGGACTGCAATCCCTCGACACCGACCACCCAAAGGGAGAAGCACCATGCACGCACAAAACCCAAGTGGCAGCGGCACAGAGGCTACCACGAACCCACTGGAAATCGGCGTCACCCGCCGCCTGGACGACGTACAAAGCTATCAAGTAGCCGGCCTAGTCGATTCAAACCTCAACCCGACGCTTCGCTTCGTCACACTGGCTGACTTCGACACGCTGTTGCGTGAGGTGGAACAACTCAGACAGTTCAGGGAATCGGTCAAGCAGACCTGCGAAAACCCGAGAAACCGAACAAAGCGGACCCAGTTGCAGATGTGCAAATTTCTCGATGAGGTGAGGCTGACAGCGATTGGCGTGGGCGCGGGCGCGGGCGCGGGCAAAGTGAGGGCGCCATGAACCTAAGCCCAGATCCTATTCCTCGCACACGCCCGACCATGGCCAGCCATCGCCTGGACCTTCCCAGTTGCTGTGATATTTGCGGCAAGGCCCGATCCACTCGCAAGCATCAGACCTGTAGCCGGATCCGGCAGCAGCGCAAGTCTACCGAGTGGGCTGAGCTGATGGCGGCACGAGCGGAAGAGAGAAAGAACAAACCACGGCGTTACGCGCGCTGAACTGAATCACAGAGCGAGCAACGGGGAGCTGCAACTCCCCATCGCCTGCAAAGGAAAAGCACCATGCAAATGCCAAAACGGATAGAACCAAGTGTTTTGCAGCAGGGAGCCAGGCTATGACTGTTTTCCTGCTGTTGTACTTGTGCGCGGATGCGACTCGGACGGATTGCCAAGTGTTTCCGGCTCAACAATGGATAGGAGATACAGCTTACGAGCAATGCCTCGATGCTGTTCTCGGCCTGACCAAAGCCCTGACCGCTACCAACCGAAAGCGACACAGATTTGTTTGCGAGATCCAGACAGCCGACGCAAAGCCGGCGGAAGAAATAGCCCGGCCGAGGTTCATTCATCAATCGTTTCGGATGTGAGGGGAGCATCATGAACACAGCTTTCATTCTGATGGCTCAGTACAACGGCCAGGCAATTATCCCGCTTGATCGGGTGTGCCGTGACTACTTCACACACCTGACGCCCGACATGTTCCAGCGCAAGGTGTTGAGCGGTCAGATCAAGATCCCGATCACCCGGCTGGAGCCGAGCCAGAAGTCCGCCAAGGGCATTCACATCGGCGACCTGGCGGCTTACCTCGATCTCCAGCGCGCCGCCGCGGTGAAAGAAAACAATCAGCTCAACGGCTTAAAACCCGCCTTTTGAGCCACTTCATTGATGCGGCGCCCAGTTGGACGGGCGCCCTCAATATCTTTTCGTGCCACTCCCACCCCACATATCGATCACCCTTACCGCGCAGGTGGGTGTAGCGTCGCAGCGAATTCCAGTCCCTGTGCCCCGACACACTCGCCACGCGCGGGATGTCCCAGTCCATTTCAAACAGGCGGCTGACACCCTCGTGGCGAAGGTCGTGAAAGTGCAAGTCGGCGATGCCCAAAAACTTGCAGGCCTTCGCCCAGGACGTAGAAATAGACTCGGGGCTGTACGGGAAAATGTCGTCGCCGGCCTTGGGCATCGTTTGGAGTATCTGCCACGCCTCATCTGGCAAGTAACACCAGACGTCGTTGCCGATCTTCTGCCCGGGGTTCTTCATGTCCCGGACCAGGACTCGCTGGCCAGCCTCGTCTACGTCCGCCCAGCGAATGCGGGTGATTTCATCGAGACGGCGGGTTGAGAACAGGGCGAAGCCTACGACCTTCAACATGTTGGTGACGCTTCGACGACGCGCCTGCATGTCCTCATAGTGGGTCATGATCTTGCCCAACTCATCCAAGGTCGGACGGCGGTCCCGCTCGCGGCTCTTGAGGTTGTAGCCGAGTTTGCGCAGCACTCGCCGCGCTCCGGCCATGGCCAGCGGATCAACCTGATAGCCCCATGCGTCCCTGGCGATGGAAAGCACGGCGCCGAGGTGCGCGAGATCGTTGCCGGCGGTTTGCGCCTGGACGCCTCCCCCTTCGCTACTCATCCGCCACAGGGCGAAGTCCACCAGGCACTGCGTGTTGATGTCGGTATCGTTGAGTTTGCCGAAGTAGCTGGCACCGATGGCCGTGAGCGTCGCCTTTTTGGTTTTGCCCAGCGGCCGCGCTTTTTCGACTTCGCGCAGGTACTGATCAATCATCTCTTTAGCAGTAGCGCCCTTGCGGCTCGCCCGCTCGATCGCACCAGGCTCATCAAGTTCCGATTCACGCTTACGCGCCCACGCCTGCGCAGCCTGTTTCCGGGCGAAGGTCTGGCTCTCTTGGTAGACTTGCACTCCAGCACGCTTGATGCGGATCTGAGCCGTGTAGCTCACAGACCCATCCGCCAGTTTTCTTGCCCTGATAGCTGCCATATCGAAAGTGGTACGCGTCGGTTTTGAAGTGGTACATCGTACCACCGAGACTCAAAAAACGCCTGAAAACGCCCTAAAACACGCCGAAAACACGTTGAGTAAAATGGTACAGAATCAGAGCTTTAGCCCAGTAAAACCAATGCCTACGCTGTCTCGGCGCTTTAGTGTTGCACCCATGATGGATTGGACCGACCGCCATTGCCGTTTCTTCCTACGCCTCCTATCGAAGAACGCCTTGCTCTACACCGAAATGGTCACCACCGGCGCACTCCTCAACGGCGATCACGAACGTTTCCTCCGTCACAACGAAGCCGAGCACCCTCTCGCGTTGCAGTTGGGCGGTAGCGTTCCATTGGATCTGGCCGCCTGCGCCCGCATGGCTCAGGAACACGGTTACGACGAGGTGAACCTAAACGTCGGCTGCCCGAGCGATCGTGTGCAGAACAACATGATCGGCGCATGCCTGATGGGTCACCCGCAACTGGTGGCGGATTGTGTGAAGGCGATGCGTGATGCGGTGTCGATTCCGGTAACGGTGAAGCATCGCATCGGCATCAACGGTCGGGACAGTTACGCGGAGTTGTGTGATTTCGTCGGCACAGTCCGCGATGCCGGGTGCACCAGTTTCACCGTGCATGCGCGGATTGCGATTCTGGAGGGGTTGTCGCCGAAGGAGAATCGCGACATTCCGCCATTGCGCTATGACGTGGCGGCGCAACTGAAGGCGGATTTTCCGGAATTGGAGATTGTGCTGAATGGCGGGATCAAGACGATGGAGGCCTGCCATGAGCATTTGCAGACGTTCGACGGTGTGATGTTGGGGCGTGAGGCTTATCACAATCCGTATTTGCTGGCGGAGGTGGATCAGCAGTTGTTCGGCAGTTCGGCGCCGGTGATCAGTCGGGCTGAGGCGTTGGCGCAGTTGCGTCCTTATATAGCCGAGCATTTGCTCGCCGGTGGGGCGATGCATCACATCACGCGGCATGTGCTGGGCTTGGGCACGGGGTTCCCGGGGGCGCGGAAATTCCGTCAGTTGTTGTCGGTGGATATTCACAAGGCCAAGGATCCGCTGGCGTTGCTGGATCAGGCGGCTGAGTTGCTTGAAGGTCGTTGATTGAAGTTTTGAGTGTGCGGGCAACGCATGAGCGTTGCCCGGCGTTTTGTTGTACTGACAGGATGTCTTTTGTTTATGCCCGCGTTTACTTTTTCTGCTTTCAAGCGTTTCACCCTCCTCGCCTTGTTCAGCTTCACCACCGATGTTTATGCGCACTGCGATGGCTTTTGTATGGGCCGGACCGATACGCCGTGGGAGGTGACGCAGTTTTCCGGCTTCACTTTGGTGTCTTTAATCCTTGCACCTATTTCGTCTAGCCAGGAAACGACCGACAGTCACAAGCGTGTTTACTCTGCTGAAGAACAGGAAGACGCGCGACTCTATCTCGCCAGCGACGGGATGCTGCAGGCCGCGTATTTCACCTCGGCCTTGCAGCGCTATCGACAGGAGTCGCCGGATTCGGCGTTAAACGATCTCGCCGTTGCGGCGTTGATCAGCGCTCAGTGATCAGGCGGCCGCTGCGGCGGTCCAGTTGACCCAGCCAAACAGCCACGTTGCCAGAATCAACAAACCAAACGCGATCCGGTACCAGGCGAACGCGGCGTAGCTGTGGTTGGCAATAAACTTGAGCAAGCCGCGCACGGCGATCATGGCGAAGATGAATGCGGTGACGAAGCCGAGGGCGAAGACTGGCAGGTCGTTGGGCTGGAATAGATCGCGGTATTTGTAGCCGGAGTACACGGCGGCGCCGACCATGGTGGGCATGGCGAGGAAGAACGAGAACTCGGTGGCGGCTTTTCGCGACAGGCCGAAGAGCAGGCCACCGATGATGGTCGAGCCGGAGCGCGAGGTGCCGGGAATCATCGCCAGGCATTGTACGAATCCGACTTTCAGTGCGTGGGACCAGTGCATATCGTCGACGTGTTCGACGCTGATCACATGGCTGCGCTGTTCGGCCCACAACATGATGATGCCGCCGACCACCAGTGCCACGGCGACGGTGATCGGGTTAAACAGGTATTCGTGGATCGCGTCGGCGAACAATACGCCCAAGACCACGGCGGGCAGAAAAGCGATCAGCAAGTTGAGGGTGAAGCGTTGTGCATTACGTTCGGTGGGCAGGCCTTTGATGATGTCGAAGATCTTCGGTCGAAACTCCCAGACGACGGCAAGAATGGCACCCAGTTGAATAATGATGTTGAAGGCCATGGCGCGTTCGCCGCCGAATTCCAGCAAGTCGGCGACGATGATCTGGTGGCCGGTACTCGAGATCGGCAAGAACTCGGTCAGGCCTTCTACCGCACCTAATATCAACACCTGGAAAAGGGTCCAGAAATCCATTAATCCTCCGTCAGAGCGCTCTTGGTGAGCGACCGGGTAATAACACTCAGGGGTTGAGTATCTGAAGTTACACAATTGGCGTATATGAAGATCAAAAGATCGCAGCCTTCGGCAGCTCCTACATTTTGAAATGCATTCCCCTGTAGGAGCTGCCGAAGGTTCGGGCCGCGATCGGACGATCTTTTGATCTCAAAGAATAGGTCTTATGAATTGCCACACTCAAGCCATGTTAATAATCGTCGGCCGACGAACTACGCAGAAAATATTTAGGTCTTTTGCAAAAAAAAGTTGCTCTGACAATAAAGTGTGATCAAAATCACATTATTCAGAGATGGCCAGACAGTGGCAGATAGACATAGAGATAGCCATCGCAATAAGCTCAAAATAGTGGCACCATTGCATATCGCCACCATCTAAGCAGTAGTTCACCCCTCCGAGAAAATCAACTAAAAGCTTGAAAAGCTTAATTATTGTTAGAAAACTCGGGAGCCACGTCTAAAAATCGCGTGAATGTTACCAATTGTCAGTCACAGATGAGAACCGGTGCTTTAACATCCCGATGTCAGCACTTAATTCGAGTCAATGCATGATGCTCTCAGCGAACTTAGCGACTAGAAGCCCGCGCCCGACAAACGACGAACCTGGTGTTCTTACTCTGGGTCGTACCCGTGGCGTGGCTGAACATTTCAAAGCGCTAGTCGCCCAGCATATACGTACCGATATGGCGCTCGAAGCCAGCGCGTACACTAGTTCATATCAGTTGAATGAACAGTCTGGTTCGTATCGAGCGATCTTCCTGGTTATCGACAGCCCTCAGGCCCTCGAAGACAATCTTGCCCTGGTCGAGAACCTGCGCAGCGACAACTTGAAACCGATCATTTGCGCGGTCATCACCGGTCGCGGCGCCTTCAACAAGATCAAATATTATCTGGCTGGCGCGGATGTTTGTATCAAGCTCAATACCCTTTCCGACGATGGCGCCGAGTTGCTGGGCGAGTTCTTCAACAGCGAAGAATGGCAACGCGATATCGATCTGACGCTTGATCCGACGCGTATCTGCCTGATGGGCACCAGCAAGAAACTCGATATCTCGTTTGCCGAAATGAAGATCCTCGAAGCCTTCGCGCAAACCAGTAATCACATTCTGAGCCATGATGAAATCGCCAGCATCATGGGCCTCAACACCAATTTCTACGACCCTCGAGCGCTGGAGAAATCAATCAGTCGCTTGCGTGGAAAAATCAAGGACATGTATGGTACAAACGCGATTCAGAGCATTCGCGGCTATGGCTATCGCCTGCTGCGGGGTCTGATATCGACTGCCTGACTCTCGGGCAGCCATCCCATTTGCATACGTACGAAGGATCGTCTAATGCAACCATATAGCTCCCGTTCTGCTTCACGCCTGTTTGAAATCAAGCAATTGAATGAGCGCGACAACACGCCCCATAACAATAAAACTCCATAACATAGCAGCAGATCGAGTGGAATTTATCGAGGGCCAATCTTGGGCCCAGACCCTGCCTATCGATTACTTCCGAGGAAGTCATTGCTCGCCTGCCGATTTATCTTTTAGCCAATTTTGGTATGTATTCAGGAGAGAGACATGGAAACTAGTACAACCCTCCCAAGGAAATATTTTGTTGTCGTGACTCACAGTACAACGTCGCAACGCGAACTGGAGAGCATGCTGTCCAGTGAACGTTTCAATTCGTTTGAAGGGGTTGATTCGCCCTCTTCCGCTCCAATGGTGATGGAGTTCACATATCCAGGCATCAGTCGAAAAAATATCCCGCGCAGTATCGAACACGATACTCAGCGAATAGTGGCCACGCTCGAGTCCGAATGGCGCGCCGCGCAATCGGCTAATCCTTTCCAGAATGTCCCGGTCATTACCGGGGAATCCCGCAACATGCCACCTGCCGTTGAAGGTGATATGCCCGGCAATGAAACCTGGCATCTCGACCCCGCTCAGGGTGCACTGGTCAAAGAAGATGTCGAAATCAGCCTGACTGGCCTGGAAACAGCACTGGTCAGAAAAATGCTCAGCCATGAAGAGCGTGTTGTCAGTCGTGACGAGCTGATTCTCAGCATCGGTCGAGAACCGGAACAATATCGCGGCCTGGAAATGTGCCTGAGTCGCCTGCAAGACAAATTCAAAAGCGCCAGTAATGGTGAGCGACTGTTTCGTGCTGTCAGAAACCGCGGTTATTGCCTGATTCAGGAAGTCGTCGCGTAACCCCGCAAGACCTCCACGAACAGAACAAACAGAAAAAAGTGCGATTACAAAAACAACAAGAGCACTCTGTTTGGCTTGATCTTCCTCCCTGAAGTAAATATTCCCTGCCTCCACCCTCCAACAGTAACAAATACAACATACTTTATTCACCCCTCGCTCTACGACCTTTTCTAACACCCTTCTATTTAATTATTAAAAAGTTGGCACTGTGCCATCTTGTTAGAACTCGTCAGACACCATTCCAGCCAATAACTTAGTCTATTGACTGACGACAGTTCGGCATATCGATGTTGTTACCTCAGGACACTCGTTAAAACAAAAACAATAAGTCTGCATAACAACTCGGATTTCAACTGTTGAAACCTGAATGGACGTCTTTTGGGGATACCGTATGGATCTTTCTTTAAGTATCAATCGAAGCACAGGCCTCAAGGGACTGACCTTTTGGGGCCAATGGGCGCTGGCACAAGGCTTTGTCGTGACGCTGTTGTTCATACTCGCCGAGCAGCACACCGGGACGGTCGCGTTCTACTACCGGATGTGTGCAACCCTGGCGGTACTGGCGTCGGTGCCGGCGTATACGTTTAGCGGTGTTTATCGCAAGCGTGACAACTACCTGACCGGTCTCGGTCGGTTGTTCATGGGTTGGTCGATGACCATGGCGGCGCTGGCGTGCATCGCCTTTGTCTGCCAGGCCGATGAGCTGTTTTCGCGGCAGGTGATTCTGAGCTGGGCGGTGTATGGCTTCCTCGGTCAGGCGTTTCTCTACGCTCCGCTGCATGCGTTTTCCAAGTACTACCAACGGTCGCGTAAAAGCGAGCACAAGACGCTGATCGTCGGCACCGGCGAACTGGCGCTGGGTCTGGCAAAGAAGCTCAGCCAACTGGAAAATCTGCCGTTGGTAGGTTTGGTCAGCAATGGCGATGTGTCTGCACTGGGTTCCGATGCACCGCGTGTGGTCGGCGATCAGGAACAGTTGTTGGAGCTGATCGAGGCGCATGACATCCGCCGCTTGTACATCACCCTGCCGCTGTGTGAAGCCGCGAAAATCGAGGCGATTTATGGTGACTTGCTGGGTGCCAACGTCGACGTGGTGTGGGTGCCGGACTTGAACAGTCTGACGCTGCTCAATCACTCGGTGAAGGTCGTGGACGGCCTGCCGGCGATCTACTTGAACGAAAGCCCGCTGACCAGTCGCCCTACCGCTGCTTTGAGCAAGAGTCTGGTGGAAAAAACCGTGGCGTTTCTGGCGATCATCGCGCTGAGCCCGATCCTGCTGATCATTGCGCTGGCGGTGAAGATCAACTCGCCAGGCCCGGTGTTTTTCAAACAGGACCGCCATGGCTGGAACGGCAAGGTGATCAAGGTCTGGAAGTTCCGCTCGATGCGTGTTCACGATGACCGTGACGTGAAGCAGGCCAGCCGTAATGACTCGCGCATCACCGCAGTCGGTCGCTTTATTCGCCGCACTTCGCTGGATGAACTGCCGCAACTGTTCAACGTATTGCAGGGACATATGGCCCTGGTCGGCCCACGCCCGCACGCCGTCGCGCACAACAACTACTACTCGGGGAAAATCCTCGCGTACATGGCGCGTCACCGGATTAAACCAGGGATCACCGGGCTGGCCCAGATCAGCGGCTGCCGGGGTGAGACGGACACCATCGACAAGATGCAGAAGCGTGTCGAGATTGACCTGCAGTACATCAACAGCTGGTCGTTGTGGCTGGATCTGAAGATCCTGGTGAAGACACCGTTTACGTTGCTGTCGAAGGATATTTACTGAGGTTCGAAGCTGGATACCGCAAGGGGACGAAAGTCCCCTTTTTTGTGCCTGGGATTTGAGGATGGAATCGGATCTTGGATGGATGCAAAAACTGTGGGAGCGAGCCTGCTCGCGAAAGCGGCGGGTCAGGCAATGATGATACTGACTGTGCTGACGCCTTCGCGAGCAAGCTTGCTCCCACAGGGATTTGTGTTTGGCTCACGCCTTGTGGCTAGACACATAACCTGTGGGAGCTGGCTTGCCAGCGATGGCGGTGGGTCAGCCAATATCAATATTGAATGTGCCGACCTCATCGCTGGCAAGCCAGCTCCCACAGGGATTCGGGATTGGCTCGGGATTTGTGGCGTGACAAATAACCAATGTAGGAGTGAGCCTGCTCGCGATGACGGTGTGTCAGCCAATATCAATATTGAATGTGCCGACCTCATCGCTGGCAAGCCAGCTCCCACAGGGATTCGGGATTGGCTCGGGATTTGTGGCGTGACAAATAACCAATGTAGGAGTGAGCCTGCTCGCGATGCGGTGGGTCAGCCAATATCAATATTGAATGTGCCGACCTCATCGCTGGCAAGCCAGCTCCCACAGGGATTCGGGATTGGCTCGGGATTTGTGGCGTGACAAATAACCAATGTAGGAGTGAGCCTGCTCGCGATGGCGGTGGGTCAGCCAATATCAATATTGAATGTGCCGACCTCATCGCTGGCAAGCCAGCTCCCACAGGGATTCGGGATTGGCTCGGGATTTGTGGCGTGACAAATAACCAATGTAGGAGTGAGCCTGCTCGCGATGACGGTGGGTCAGGCAACAGGGATTGTCGACTGGTTTGACGCTATCGCGAGCAGGCGAAGGCCTACAGGGGATTTGTGGTTGGCTCAAGCCTTGTGACTAGACACATAACCTGTGGGAGCTGGCTTGCCAGCGATGGCGGCGGGTCAGCCAATATCAATATTGAATGTGTCGACCTCATCGCTGGCAAGCCAGCTCCCACAGGTTTCAGAGGTGCTTCGGATATCCGCGCTTACTCCGTGATCTTCTCGAAATTCCGATAAAACATGTCCCCTTCCCGGCTATCGGTCATCGAGTGCAATTGGTAGCTGCGGCTCAGTCGCGCGCCACCGTCACGGGTCAGCGGGGCCCAGACCAGGTTGGCGCGACGCATGGTCGACATGCTCATCATTTCGTCGAACGGGATCGACAGGTAGATGCCTTTGTCGAAACTACCTTCGCCATACTCCGCACTGCCCGCCGTGGTGATCGTCGCCCACGCACCAAAACGCACGCCATTGAAGAATTCGCGCGAGATGTCCAGCGTACCGCCCCAGTCCCCGGCCAGATAACGCCCGACGCTAACCGCCGCCAACGTATCGAACGGCAAATCGGTATACGCCGTGACATGCCCGGTCACCACCGAGTAATCACGCAAAGCAAAACCCTGATCGAAATCGCGCTGACGCACCCAGTTCAGATCCGCCCCCACCGACCAGCGCTCACCGGTCGGGCGGAACAACACTTCACCGCCGACACCGGCAAACATCGACTCCAGATAACCGCCATACACCATCCCATACCAGTCTTTATCCAGTTGCTCGGCATGGCTGACCTGGAATAACGGCATGGTCGTGTTAGACGTGGTCAGGTACTGACGCAAATCCGTGCGCACACGCGGCAAGCCGCTCGGCGCGTCGTAGGTGAATTTATCGAAGTTGTTGGCCAGGTTGGCACTGAGCAAACCGCTCCACCAAGTGTTGCGGTTGAAACGGTATTCAGCGTCGGCATCGGCGCTCAATTGATAGAGCAAGCCATCCGGACCGCCGACGTTCTGCTTGAAGCCCAGCCCCACGCCATAGCTGAAATGCTGCGGTGCTTCGGTGTACAGGGTCTTCTCGTTGTGTGGCATCGCCGGGTTGATCTCGGTGGTGCGGTGCAGCGACTGCAGCGGCTCTTCGTTGTTGATCACCTCGCGGAAGGTCTGGCGCGGCAAACTGGTTTCTTCCAGCGGCAAGTCGTAGCGCTTGTTGACCACAGTGAACCAGTCGATGTCGTCGTTGACGCTGTTGTCGAGAATCCGGCTCGCCCGCCCGACAGCCTTGGACGAATGGAAGTAACGCTGCTGCTCGCCATAGACGATCAGCTCGGAATCACGCTGCGTAATGCGCTCGACCTTGTAGCCGGCATTCTGCTGCAAACGCTGCGAGACGTTGGCCCAGTTGACCTGATCCATCGCCGTGGTCGGTGCCTTCGCCGGCAGCGGTTCCGGGGTCGGGTCGTAGGTCTTGGCCGGCGCTTTACGGCTGACGAAATTGGTGTGGAAGGTCACGCCGAACATCGCCGTATTACCGCGCTCCCACGCCGCGCTGACATCGACCGAATCGGTCACCTTGAATACCGCGCCAAGGTTGATCGGCGAGTCCTGTTTGATCTCGTTGTCCTTCGGCTCATGCTTGTAGTCGTTGCCTTCGAATTCGAGTTTCAGGCTGAGACGATCCCACGGCGTCTGATAGCTCACGCCACCGAAGAACGACGGCCGGCCACGGAAGTACGAACCCGAGTTGACGTCACCGGTGCCCTCGAGGGCCGGACGGGTATCGAAGCGATCGCTGACATAGCCCAACGGGTTGTCGATGTCGCCGCGATTACCGAGGTAACCCCAGGCAATCCCGGCGCTGAAATCAAAGTTGTCGTAGCGTTTGTTGGCGACGAAAAATTCACTGGAGAACAGACCGGTACCACCGATATCTCGGAAGCCCAGGGCCACATCGGGTAGCCAGTGACTTTCCTGCCACAGCCGGACTTTGACGTCGACCGCCTTGTCCTTATAGCTTTGACTACCGCTGAGGGCCTCCGAGCCGTACGGCCGGTTGGTGATCGCGGTGTAGCGGAACGAGCCTTCGAGCCAGTCCAGCGGCTGCAGCGAAACGCTGTAGCGGCTGTACGGTTCGGTGCGGTTGGCGTTGACGCTCAACTCGCCGGCCGGGGCCATGCGCGCGGTCGGCGTCTGCAGCAGACCGGTGCCACCGAAGTCATTCTGGGTAATGCGCGGCTCGGCATGAGCCAGACCGCAGGGCAATAACAACACAGCTGCAAAACGTAACTTCAACGAACCACCTCGGCCAGCTGCGTGGCAATGAATTCGGCCAACTGCTGATTCAGCTCAGGAAGAGGCGGATCAAGATCATCATTTTTCAACGGCACCAGAATCTTGCTGCCGGCCACGGGAAAGTGTCCGGACTCGCGATTCCAGTGGGCGATACCGACACGTTGCGACGCGCCGTTGGGCTGGATCAGCCACAGGTAATCGGCTTCGGCATCGGCCAGAATCGAACAGCCTTGCAGATACTCACGGGCCTCCTGCAACAGCTGATACGGCAAGCGGCACGGCTCGGCGACGGCACCGAGCACTTGCACTTCGTCGACGCGCTTCGGATAGATCAGACGATCGCCGTCATCGAGGCGAATGTTGCGCGCGAAGCCGACTTCCAACGCCACCGGATCGAGATCGGCGATCTGCCGCCCCGTTACCGGCATCTGCCGCACTTGTTCGGCAATGCGCTGCGCCAGTGCCGCCCGACTCGGCCGGTCGAACAGCATCGACATGCGTTGCAGCACATCCAGATCAAACAGCACACCGACCTTGAGCCGTGTCTGCTCATCAATCAGCGACTGCCGCAGCAAGCCGCCCGCCAGCCAATAGCCTTCGGCATTCGGCACCGCTTCGCTGATCACATCGAGCAAGCGCCCACCCGGTGGCAACGCGACCGGCCCGGGATTGGCGACATCACCCGACACCGTGACGGCCGCCTGACTCACACTCGCGACCAGCATCAAGCTCGCCGATAACATTTTCAGGCGCATCACGGCAGGTGCCTGCGATCAGGGGTCAGTTGCACGACCTTGACGCGCAACTGCGACGTCAGCTGCTGCTCGCTCTGCAAGATGAAACCGTCACGCGGGTCGACCCAGTAACGATTGGTCGCGCTCAGGCCGATGGCCGGGGCGTCAATCTGCTCATCGACACGCAGCACGGTGTATTCCTTGTCGAGAATCTGCAGGGTCTGTTCGGAACGGCGGGAGAAGCGGCTGTTGACGATCACCCCGACTTCCTGACCTTTGTAGAGGTCGATCCAGCGCCGCGTGGTGAAACCGTCAGCGACGTGATGCAGGCCCTGTTTGAACGGCGAGTCATCGGCCAGCCGCGTGCCATCGAGATCGCCTTCCAGACCCAAGCCAATGCTGCGTACGGCGAGGCCATTGCGCAGCAGTAACACTTGTTTACCGGAGGCGACCCAGAACTGCAGGTCTTCCCGTTCGCGCACCAGCGCCAGCACGCCGGAGCCGGACGGCGTGGTCAGTTTCAGTTGCGGGTAATTGACCCCGGCCACTTCGGCCGCCGACACGTCGACCTCATCCGGGCCGACGACCGCCGCTTTAAGGTTATTTAACGAAGCGCTCATCAGCGGGTTACAGCCGCACAGCAACGAGGCCGCCATCAGGCACAGGCCAACTTTCAAAATGTTCAAAGTCGGCGACCTTATTTGCTGTTGTTACTGTATTCGCTCCAGTTCTTCGCAGCGGAAGCGCCAGTGCCGACAATCGATGCCGACGGCACCAATTGGCTGATCAGACGGTTCCAGCGAGTCACGTTCGCAGGCCCGACATACACCACGTCTTGCGGGCGCACTTCGAAGTGCGAAGCGAGGGCCATGGCGGTCGGCGATTCGGCTTCCAGCTGGTAGATCTTCGCCGGTTCGACATCAAGGTTTTCCACGCCACGAATGACATACACAGCGTTGCCATTGGAGGTGGTCTGAGCCAGGCCGCCAACCGAACCCAGCACGTCGGTGAGGTTCATCGTCGCGGTCTTGAAACTCAGTGCACGCGGTTGGTTGACCTCGCCCATCACGTAGATGCGCTTGTTGTCGTTGTACGGCAGATACAGCTGATCGCCACCCTTGAGGTAGACGTTCTGCAACTCGGAATCCTGCTGATTGAGCGAGTCGAGATTGAGCGGATAAGTGCGGCCCTTACGCGTCAGCAACAGCCCGGACAAATCGGCGTTGTTGGTGTCGATGCCGGCCGAACCGAGGGCTTCGACCACGCTCAGCGGATTGGTGGAAATCGCTTGCGGGCCGGCCTTGGCCACCGCGCCGGTGACCACGACTTTCTGGCTGGCGAAACGCAACACCGCGACATCTACTTGCGGCTCGGCGATAAACGCCGACAGCCGTTGTTCAATGTCCGAGCGCAGTTGCTGGATCGTCCGGCCAGTGGCCTGGACTTCCTTGATGAACGGGTAATAGAGCGTGCCATCGGAGCGCACCAGACGGCCGTTGGCATCGATCTGTTGTTGCGCGCCGGACGGGGCCGTCAGCTCAGGGTGATCCCACACGGTGATATACAGAACATCATTGTTGCCGATGCGGTATTCGGCCGGCGTCGCCAACAGCTCCGGCGGCAGCGACTCACGCTTCTGCGTGGCGCGGTTCATGGCAATCAGCTTCGGCGTGATCGGAATCAGCTCGACCCGGCTGCTTTCGCTGGCACCCTGGCGGGTGATGTCACTGGTGCTGAGGTATTGACCGGGGGAAAACATGCAACCTTGCAAAGCGAGACTTGCCAACATTAAAAGATAAACACTACGAGTCATAATGGCACTACGCTATTCAAGGGCGAATCCAAAAACAAAGTCACCCGACTTGCGTCGGGCGACCTTGTACTGCACTAACAGAACTTCCTGTTAGTTATGCGTGCCGGTTGTACCGGTGGTACCCGTCGTACCGGTGGTACCGCCGTTGGCACTGCCACCGCTGTTAGACGCCGCTACAGCACTGGCAACCATTGCAGTACTGGCTGCGGGCGCTTGAGAAGCCGCCACGTTGCCACCTACATTGGTTACCGCTGTCAACGGTGCTTCAGCGGCGGCAGCCCAGTTGCTCAACATCGTCAACAGGGCAACTGCCATCACTTTTTTCATATCAACTCCTTTCTAACATTCGACCTGTTAAAAAACCGGCCTGAGTTAGCGGTGGTGAGTTCAAGTCCGCAAAAAGCGCGAACATGATCCGTCGTTCTTTCACAGTCTTACCCAACTGATAAAAGTCGAACGGCAGGTTTATATCTACGGATTTACAAAAGGCATTACCAGTGTAATTTCCCGACGTTATCTAACAACCTGACTGAAAATAACATTGAGCTAAATAGCCATCATCGCAAGTAGCCCTTGGGATGATTCGATTGCCAGCGCCAAGTATCAGTGACCATGTCCTGCAAGTTGCGCGTAGCTTTCCAGCCCAGCTCTTTTGCCGCCTTGGAGGCGTCGGCCCAACTCTCGGCGATATCCCCGGAGCGGCGCGGCATCATCCGGTACGGCACCGGTTGCCCGCAGGCCTGTTCGAAGGCGTGGAGCACCTGCAGCACGCTGTAGCCATCGCCGGTGCCGAGGTTCCAGGTATGAATGCCGCTGCGTTCGGAGATCGACTGCAACGCCTTCAAGTGGCCGTCCGCCAGATCGACGACGTGGATGTAATCGCGCACGCCAGTGCCATCGATTGTCGGGTAATCGTTGCCGAAGATCGACAGCTCTTGCAGGCTGCCGACCGCCACCTGACTGATGTACGGCACCAGATTATTCGGGATGCCGTTGGGGTCTTCGCCCATATGACCGCTATGGTGCGCGCCGATCGGGTTGAAGTAGCGCAGCAAGGCGATGCTCCAGCGTGGCTCGGCCAGGCTCAAGTCACGCAGGACGTTTTCAACGATCAGCTTGGACTGGCCGTAGGGATTGGTCGGATTGCCGGTGGGAAAATCCTCGCGGATCGGCATCTGCTCGGGCTCGCCATACACCGTGGCCGACGAGCTGAACACCAGGCGGAACACCCCCGCCGCCGCCATTGCCTGACACAGATTGATGCTGCCGCTGACATTGGTTTCGTAGTACTCGAGCGGCTTGCGCACGCTCTCGCCGACCGCTTTCAGGCCGGCAAAATGCAGCACCGCTTCGATGTTGTGCTCGCGGAATATCCGGTCGAGCAGTGCCCGGTCACAGACATCGCCACGGATCATCCAGGCACTCTTGCCACAAATGCCTTCAACCGCGTGCAACGCGGCTTCGCTGCTGTTGCAAAGGTTATCCAGTACGACAACTTCATAACCGGCTTCAAGCAATGCAAGTGTGGTATGCGAGCCGATATAGCCGGCGCCACCCGTTACCAGAATCTTCATAGTGCTATCCGTCTTTGGATGAGTGACAAGTAGCGTGTCAAGCCTGTTTTATTGAAGATGTGTCACACTCCACACAAACAGGCGACAACAACCGAAAACAAAACTAGTTCAATGACTGGCAATAAATATTTTTGCAGGTCACACTGTATTGCTCGTTACTTATTAGCACTCCCTGTGCGCTCATCACTATCAACAGATACCGACTAAAAATAACTAATAAAGCATTCGCCGACATCTCATAACATTGTCATGTTTTACCGGCCCAACTAATTGCCATTAACAACCTGACTCAGGTATTAAAGTAGGCCTTCAATCAATATTGAAACTTGCAGCCATTGTTTATGGCTCGCATCCGTCGCCTGTGTTCCATGACTGTCCAGGATACTTTTATGATTCGTAAATGTTTGTTCCCCGCTGCCGGCTATGGCACGCGTTTCCTGCCGGCTACCAAAGCCATGCCGAAAGAGATGCTGCCGATCGTCAACAAGCCGTTGATCGAGTACGCCGTTGAAGAAGCGCGGGACGCCGGCCTGCAACACATGGCCATCGTCACCGGTCGCGGCAAGCGTGCGCTGGAAGACCATTTCGACATCAGCTACGAACTTGAACACCAGATTCGCGGCACCGAGAAAGAGAAATTCCTCGCCGGCACCCGCGAGCTGATCGACACCTGCACCTTCTCCTACACCCGTCAGGTGGAAATGAAAGGTCTGGGCCACGCGATTCTCAGCGGTCGTCCGCTGATCGGCGATGAGCCGTTTGCCGTGGTGCTGGCCGATGACCTGTGCCTGAACCTCGAAGGTGACGGCGTGCTTACGCAGATGATTGAGCTGTACAAGAAATTCCGCTGCTCGATCGTCGCCATCCAGGAAGTCCCGGCCGACCAGACCCACAAGTACGGGGTGATCGCCGGCGAGCTGATGTCCGACGGCATCTACCGCGTCAACAACATGGTGGAAAAACCGGCCCCGCAAGACGCGCCGTCGAACCTGGCAATCATTGGCCGCTACATCCTAACCCCGGACATTTTCGATCTGATCGCCGACACCCAACCGGGCAAGGGCGGTGAAATCCAGATCACCGACGCACTGATGAAACAGGCGCAGAACGGTTGCGTGCTGGCCTACCAATTCAAAGGCCTGCGCTTTGACTGCGGTGACGCCGAGGGTTACTTGCAGGCGACCAATTTCTGCTACGAAAACGTCTATCTCAAGGGCCGCTGAGACGGCTCCCTTCACCCAACGAGGCCACCATGAACATTGCACAACATTCCGTAGAGATTGAACGCGAGGTGGGTAACCTCGGGGTGATGAGCTGGCTGTCCCGCCATCAGCCGTTGCCCAGCGCCAACGAGTCCTGGCTAGGCACGATTCTGCTGGTGGAGCGGATTGGCGTGTTTCCGGCGTCCGGTGATATCCGCCGGCCGCTGCGTGATCCCTATCCCCTGCTTGCTCATCTGAAAAAGCTGTATGGCGAGCAGGCGCTGGAAATGGATGACCGTGATGGGCTGAAGGTGATCTTCGGTGACTGGCGTTTTCGCGTGCGAATTTGCTGCAACGACCCGGCGATCATCATCAACGTTGAGACTCGGTGCGATACGCGGTTGATGCCGCAGAAGATTGCGGAGTTGCTCGAGCAAGTAGACGCCTTCGAATAACTCCCCTCACCTGATCGTTCCCACGCTCTGCGTGGGAATGCATCCAGTGACGCTCTGCGTCACCCAGCGAAGGGACGCGGAGCGTCCCGGGCGGCATTCCCACGCGGAGCGTGGGAACGATCAGTGTGGCGAAGCTTCGCAACCGCTTTGGGTGCCAGTGATCCAGCCATAAAAATAATCGGCAATGACCTTCCCGCCTGTGGCCGGCACCGGATGAATCTTGTCCGGGCCAATCATCGCCGCCGCGTAGCGCTTGACGTCGGGGCCGAACGCGCATTGCAGATTGGCGTAGCCCAGACGTTGCTCTCGCGCCCACGGCTCAAGCACCTGCGCATACGCCGACATCGGGTAAGCGCTGGAGCGCGTGGTGTCCTGACGCATGATCAGGTTGATGCTCGCCTGCGGTTGAATCTCGCGCAGCATGCCCACCAGCCCCTGAACGTTCTGCAGATACTGCGCAGGCTTCACGCCGAAACCCTGGTCATTGCCGCCGAGCATGATCAGGTAAACATCCGCGGGGATCTTCGACACGGCAGCTTTCCACTGCACCTGCCACTGCGGATCCTGGTGATAGAAATCCGCAGAAGCCGCACCCGATGCCGCGAGCTTCGAGACCCGCACGCCATTCTGATCGTTGCTCATCCACAGGCCGAACAACGTCGGCGCGCCTTTCACCACTTCCAGTTTGAAGGACCAGTCTTTCGCTGCCGAGAGGCCTGTCAGCGGTACTTCCTGCACGCCCGAACCTTCAAGCTTCAGGGGTTGCCAGTCTTGCGCGGGAGACCAGCGGTAGCGGATCTCGCTGGATTCGCCGTTGCCCAGATAAAGCAGTTTCGCCTGCGTGACAGCGGTATCGATGCGCGGCGTCGGACTCGCATCCACTTGCAACCATGCACCGGGACGGCCTGTCACCGTGCGACTGTCCGGACTCGCCTGGCCCAGGTCTGAAACCTTCCAGTCGCCGCCGAAGTACTTGTCACTGCTGCGGGTGTATTTGAAATGGGTGCCGCCCAGCGCCGCGCCGTGGTTGAAACCGACGTAACCCGGCCCGGCAAAACCCACTTCCCCGGCCACGCGCTGCACCAGTTTGTTCAGGTAAAAATCCTGTCCGGCGCTGTAGCTGTCGCCGATCACCGAGACCGACAACACCGCGCCAGCCTTGCCTTCACGCCACTGCGCAAAACGCTCGCGGGCATCGCCGACCTGAACCACCGACGCCGCGACGGGTTGAGCGTCATCTACTGCCAACATGCAAAATTTCCTTCAGTCTGAAATGGCCCACTGAATGCCGGGATGTACACAGATCAACTGTAGGAGTGAGCCTGCTCGCGATAGCGGTGGGTCAGGTAATGAAATGCTGACTGACAGACCGCAATCGCGAGCAGGCTCACTCCTACAGGGATTGTGTTCGACAAAGATCCGCTGCTCGCGAAGCTCTTAGCTGCTGTGGGTTTGCACCACTGGAGTGATGGGCGTCAAAGATTTCTTCTTCGCCGCCCGCTCCCCAAGGAACAGCACCGAAGTGAAATTGAACCGACTGAAAACCATCGACAACACCACCGGCCCGAGCAAGCCACAGCTCAAGCCACCGAGTACCAGCAGGCTTTCATCCTTTACTCCCAACCGTCCCAGCACAAACCGCGACGTCGCCGCAAACAACACATGAAACAAGAAAATCGCATACGAATAACCACCGAGCCACGTCAGCGCCTTCGACCGCACATCACTCGACAGCAAGGCGATGCAAGACACGCAACCCACGGTCAAACCAATCAGACTGCGACGATCGACAATCAACTCACGATCAATCGCCGCGACATACAACAGCGTCAGCGAGATCAGCACAAACACCAGCGGCCCGATCACCTTGAAGCGCTGCTTCAACACGTCGACATTTTCCTGGCCAATCATCCCCGCGACAAAAAACGGCAGCAGATAAATCGCACCGTTGATCCCGAACGCATCGAACTTGAACGGCGGCAGCAGAAACAACACTGCCGCAAACGCAAACAGCCCATACAAGCGCGTCGCCGAACGCAACATCCCGCGCCACTCCAGCAGCCCGACGAACATGAAAATGATGAACACCGCCTGCAGGAACCAGAAGTGGTTGATCGGCACCCAGAACGACAACAACGCGTCGATCACACCGACATCCTTGTTCACCCCCGGCCCCACCGCTTGCAACACCGAGAACGGCACACCGACGCAAAACAGCGGCACGATCAAGCGGCGCACCTTGCCGCTGAAGAACGCGGAAAAGTCATTGCCGCGGATTTTGTAGATCGAATAGATGTACCCGGAGATGAAGGTGAACAACGGCATGCGCACGTACACCATCGAATCGGCGAGCACCCGGAACGGCGAGCCGATATCGATCTTCAACCCGCCACCCAGCGGGCCGATGACGTGATAGAGCACCAGCAACAGGCACGCCAGGCCGCGCAGGGTTTCGATCTCCAGGGACTTTTTCTTGCTCGACATAAAGCACCTGCCTCAATTCAGAATTCTTGATTCAACCTGCACCGGTTTGTTCGCCCGCAGCATCAAGCCCAGCCCCACGAACAACACCGGCACCACCATCGAGAAGTGCCGGGCGAAGGAGCCGAAGTCCGGCTCGAACAGGCCTTGCACCAGCAGAAACGCCAGCGGAATGGCGATCAGTTCCTTGGGTTTGGTCTGGATCGGCGCGCCCTTGTAGTCGGTCGAGGTGATGACTTTGAACAACAGCAACGCGGTCATGATCATCAACGCGACGAAGATCACCTGACCCGGGCCGGACAGCAGAATCAGCTCCACCGGGAATGACAAGCGGAAGAAAATGATCATCGAGTCCAGCGCCTGCGAAACGAAGTCGCTGCCGCTGAGCCACGACACGATCAACGATTTCGAGCCCTCCTCGCCCGCCGTGCGTAACTCGTTGTTACTGGCGCGGATCGACGACACCGGAAAGCCCAGGGCGAGCTGGATCGACATCGCCACCGCCAGATAAAACAAGAACAGCATCAGGAAGAACGTCGTGCGCGACACGTACTTTTTCATCACACAGACGCCGACCCACGACAGCGAAAACAGAATCCAGTAAGGCCGGATCAGCACGCCGTAGATCACCGCCGAGAGGAAAAATCCGCCGCGATATTTTCGCGTCAGCGAGCTGAGCAAAATGCTCAACACCGCCACCGACACAATGATTTCCTTGGTCAGGTTCTCCAGGAAAAACGAACGCACAATGCCCCACAGACACAGGGTGCCAAAGATCGCCAACGGCATGCGCCGAAACACCACCACCGGAATCGCCGTGAGGAAAAAATTGCAGAACATGCCGTAGGCCCAGGCATTGGTCAGGTTGATCCCGGTGGGCCGCAGCAGGAATGCCGAACACTCGTAGGACGAGCGATCGGGCGAGAACGGGTTCCAGAAATTGCAGTTGTCGGCACGCGCGTAGGACGACCACAAGGTCATCGCATCCGGCCCAGGATCACGTGGGATCAACAGCGGCATCGCCACCGAGAGAAACAGCCCGGTGAAGAGGATCAGGAATGAGATCGACGAATCGAGTCGCTTGCCACGAAACTCGATGCACGGCAGCTTCAGGCCCATGACAACGCAGCCTTTTTCCCGGCCGTTGCGCGGGTCAGCACGGCAATCACCAGCAGTTGTACGATGATCGCGAAGACGTTGCCCCACGCCGCGCCGTAGATCGAATAGTGCTTGATCAACACATAGCTGACCGGCACCGAAATCAACAAACAAATGGCAGCGCTGGCCAGTGACACCCGGCTGTTTTTCGAAGCAATCAGACCGCCCCAGACGATGTCGCCAATCGCGCGCAAAGCGAAGGAAAAAATCAGCACGCCGAGGATCGCATTGTCCGGACGCGGCACGCTGGTGGCGACGTAATCGAGCACCACGTTGAAAAACACATAGATCGCCACTGCCACCGCAGCCGACACGACAAGCGAGCGCATGACCCACTTGTTGATGAACAGTTGCTTGACCGTGAATGCCTGCTGATCAGCCTGAAAACGCTTGGCCAACACCGGAATGCCGACCACCGCCACCACCGCATACGACAGCGCCTGCAAGGTGTTGGCCGCTGACCACGCGTACACGTATTGACCCAGTTTGGCGTACGGTTCGAGGTCGGCGATCAGAAACCGCTCGGCGTACTGACTCAACGCGATCAACCCGGTGCCGAGGTAAAACGGTAATCCCGCTTTCCACACAGTAGCAGTGGCCAGCGTCCCGGCTTCTCGGCCGTGATGAACGTTCACCACGATCAGGTAACCGGCGATGATCACCAGCACGTTGGCGACCACCCACAGCCACAACACACTGGCGATTCCCGAGACCCAACCGAGCATCATCCCGCCAACGGCCAACACCGCCCATAGGCCGGTCTTGATGAAAAACAACAGCGCACCGGCCGTGGCTTTCTGCGCGGAAAACACGAACGAGTTGATCTCGAACGACAGGTGCTCAGTGAGCAACACCAGCGTCACGCAGAGAATCAGCGCGGCGCTCGCTTCAACTGTCTGGAACAGTGAATAAATCAGCACCGTCACCACCGACAGCACCAGCCCCACCGCTAGATACAGCAGCAGAACCTTGTCGACCACGCGGCGCGAACTGCCGCCGACGCTGATCAACCGATTGATCTCGGAACTGAAACCGACGCTGTAGAACTTCGACGCAATCAGCGACGCCGCGACCACCACACCGTAAAAACCCAGCGCTTCATACCCGAGGTAATGGGTGATCGCCAACACCAGCAAAAACTTCGCGCCCAATGCACCGCCACGAAGCAGTAGCCGAAATATCATCGAACGACACCTTTGATGATCTCGTCCATGGCCACGGTTTTTGCCTCGATCTCACGGCAGGTATCTGTCAGGCGTTTGCCGAAGTTAGACAGCGCATTCGGCGCGTAAACCGTGTCGATGATGGTGTCGACGTTGATGTCGCCGCCGTTGATCACCCAGTCTTCCACGCCCATGTCCTGATAGGCGCCGAAGCCTTTGCGTTCGTAGCTGATGTGGTACGCCGGCACGCCGGAGAGCAGCGACTCGATGGCGCCGTGCAGGCGCACGGAAATCACCAGGTCCGGCTGGTATTTGGCAATCGTTGCTTTCAACGACAACAGGTCTTCGCTGATGCCCAACTCGCGATAGAACGCGCCGTCATCGTTGCCGCGTACCGCGCTCTGTACGGCGCAGACCACTTTGCTTTTGTTCTTCAGGCGCTGCAGCAGCAACTTCAGATTGGCGACGTAAGCGACTTTCTTTTCCTTGCTCCACTCCGGCGGCTTGCGCAGCACCACGCAGACTGTGGCTGGCGACGACGCGCAGCGGGTGAATTTTGCTTGCTGAAGGATTTTGCTCGCCAGCGATTGCACGGCCAGATCCGGCGCGCGGTAGACGTTTGCGCAGGCATCGAAAATGGCCGAAGAGCGGTTGTCACGGACGAATACCGCGTCGGCGCTGGCGTAATGCTCGACGATCTTGCTGCTTTCGCCATGGAACGGGCCGATGCTTTGCGGCAGGTACACCGACGGCACTTTGCTGAGGATCGCGGTTTCCAGTTGCTTGGCGTGGCCGAGTTTCAGCTTGATATGTTCGAAAGCACTTTTCGAGCGCATGTAGCCGCCGCCGACGCCGACGATCAGGTCGGTTTTCTTCAACAGATCCGCCAGCCCGGCGTAGGACTGGTTGAGGAACACCGCTTGCTTGACCCGGCCCAAACCCTTGGCCGCCATCACCGGCGCGTCGAAACGCGGGTGCGGCAAATAGCTGAAAGAATCCGGATCGGAAGCCACGACACTGATCGCGGTGTCTTCGCCAAAGTTGCGCTGCACCAGGGCAATGGCCAGATCGACGAGCAAGCCGTCACCGGAGTTGGACGCACTGTAGCCATGCAAAATCGTTACGTTCATATGCTTGAGTTCTACTTAAAAAGTGGGAGCGCGATACAGGTCGTAGGTCTGGCGAATCATCAACGCGGCGCTGAAACGCTCGCGGACAATGCTCCGTCCTTCGTTGCCGAGGTCGAGCAAGCGTGGCTTCTGGATAATCGTCAGCACGTCGGCCAATGCCTGGTGATCACCGGACGGGAAGACATAACCGGAGACTTCATTGGTGACCAGTTCCGGTAGCGAGGTGCAGTTGCTGGCGATTACCGGCAAACCCATGGCCATGCCCTCCAGCGGCACCATGGCGAAACCTTCCCAGCGACTCGGCACAATCAGCGCATCGGCTTTCTGATACAGCGCCTGCACTTCGCTCGGCGTGACCCATGGCAGGTATTCAACAGAGTCCATCGGCGGGCACTCCACCGCGTCCTCGTTCACCGCACTGCCGACCACGGTCAGCTTCAAGTCTTTGCGCTGCACGTTGGCGAAGGCCTTGAGCAGCACGTCGAAGCCTTTCTGATAATCGAGGCGACCGACGAAGAGCAGATGAATCGGCTCGGGACTCGCCGCTTTTGGCGCGTCATCCTTGCGGTGAATGCCGTTGTAGATCAGCTTCATGCGCTTGCGCTCGATGCCGAAACGCGCGGCTTTGTCGAGTTCGTACTGGCTGACGCAAATGATCACGTCGGTGACTTTCTGCAGCACCCGCTCGATCCACGCATAGACTTTCTGCTTGGTCGGCGAGCTTTCCATCAAGAATGAAAACGCGTGCGGGCAGTAGACGATTTTCGGCTTGCGCCACGGTCGCAGCAGCACACATACGCACCGGCCGATCACCCCGGAAAAGGTGCTGTGCAAATGCACCACATCGGGTTTTTCCTTGAGCATTACCTGGGTCAGGCGCCAGGCGAAACGCAGCAACGACGGCACGTTGCGCCCGGTGCGGGGAAAGGTGCGGATCTGCTGCGCGCCGATACCGTGCAACTCTTTGGCCTGATCATCCGGGACCAGATACACCAGCTCGTAGTTCGCCGCATCGCCTTCAGGCGAAGCCGAAATCGTCCGGATCACCGTCGCGACGCCACCTTTGATCGTCTCTGCCACGTGCAGTATTTTCTTCACAAATCACCCACTTCAAACAGGAAAAAACAGTCGCTGACAGTCAGGATTTGTCGGACGCGTATTCGTAGTTGTAATAGCCGTAACCGCCATTGCCGTAGTAGCTGGCCGCACGCTTCTCGACGCCGTTGAACACCGCGCCTTTCAACTCGATGCCGTTCTGCGCGAAGCGGCGAATGGTCAGTTCGATCTCTTTGGCCGGGTTCACCCCGAAGCGCGTGACGATCAGGCTGATCCCGGCTTCACGGCCGACGATGGCCGCATCGGTCACCGCCAGCAGCGGCGGCGTATCGATGATCACCAGATCGTAGCGCTCGCTCAGTTCCGCCAACAGCTCGCGGAAGTTGGCGTGCATCAACAGCTCGGAAGGATTCGGCGGCACCTGGCCACGGCTGATGAAGTGCAGGTTGTCGATTTCGACCTTGTTGATTGCCTGATCGATGCTGCAGCGCTTGACCAGCAGATCGGACAAGCCGTTGGTGATCGGCGTGTTGAGGGTTTTGTGCAGGTGACCTTTGCGCATGTCGGCATCGATCAGCACCACGCGCTGACCGCTCAACGCCATGACCGCTGCGAGGTTGGACGAGACGAAGGTCTTGCCGACCTGTGGGCTCGGCCCGGAAATCATGATGCGGTTGTTGGTCGAATCGAGCCCGGCAAAGTGTAGGCAGGTGCGCAGGCTGCGGATCGATTCAATCGACAGATCCGTGGGATTACGCAGGGCCAGCAGGTACGCCGGTTTGTCGACACCGTCGCGGGCGCGGCCTTTTTTGTTGTCTTCTTCATCCTGCAAGGCGCTGTACGGAATCGACGCGTACACCGGCAAACCGAGTTGCTCGATGGCTTCCGGGCCTTCCAGACCACGGCTCAGGGATTTGCGCAGCAGCACCAGCGCCACGCCGACAAAAGCGCCGAGGAAGGTGGCGATCAGCACGATCAGGGCTTTTTTCGGTTTGACCGGACTGGTCAGGTCGACATCCGCTGCGTCGACCAGACGCACGTTACCCACGGCACCGGCGCGGACGATGTCCAGCTCTTGGGATTTGTTCAGCAACTGCGTGTAGATCTGCGAGGCCACTTCGACATCGCGGGTCAGGTTGAGCAGCTCTTGTTGCGTGGCAGGCAGATCACCAACCTTGCCTTCCAGCGACTTCTGTTGCTGGGTCAGTTCGCCGATCTGGCTCATCAACGCGCGATAGGCCGGGTGCTGTTTGGTGAACTTGCGATCCATCTCCGCCTGCTGCATTTTCAGCTCGGAGATCCGCGTTTCCAGCGCTACCGACTGACCGAGCACCGACTGGGTTTCCAGCGAGATGTTCACGGTCTTGCCGTGGGTCTGATAGGCGTTCAGCGCATCGCTGGCCTTGGCCAGATCACGCTTGACCTGCGGCAACTGGCTTTGCAGAAAAGCCAGACTCTGCGCTGCTTCCGCCGAGGTGCGGCGCACGTTCTGATCGACGTACAGCGCGGCGATCTTGTTGAGGATCTTCACCGCTTCGGCGGCGTCGCTGCTGGCCAGCGCCAGTTTGATAATCCCCGATTCCTTGCCCTGTTCGGAGATATCCAGTGCGTCCTGATAGCCCTGAATGGTCACGATTCGCGGATTGCGCACCACTTCGAAACGCGTACCGGGATTCGCCAACAACTGGGTGATTTGCCCTTCTACGCCATCCTGCGCGAAGGCTTCACCGGCGACGCCTTCGACCAGCAGGTTGTCGTTGTCATCGAGTAACTGGAAGTGCTTCTGTTCCCCGGCGATCAGGGTAAGTTTCTTGCCCAACAGTTCTTTCGGCAGATTGAGCCGGGCGAACTCCAGACGCTCACCACCCCAGGCGTAACTGTTCAGACCGAAACGCGGCGCCGCGACACTGGTTTCAGTTTCGCCGCGATAACGCCGGGCGAGAAAGCCGCCAATCATCGGGAAGGTGTTGGGGGTGACATCGATGTCCAGCCGCAGGTCGTCGACGGTTTTGCCGATCACCGCGCGGGATTTGATGATGCCGATTTCGGTCACCGACGGCGATTGCCCACCGAGCATGCTGTTGAGGTCGGAAAACCCGAGCATGTCGTTCTTCTTCGGCTCGACCTGCACCAGCGCATTGGCCAGGTACACGGGCGTGGCCAAAACCGCGTACGCGACACCGGTGACCATGAAGGCGCCGGTGAGCGCGCCGATCAACCATTTCTGGTCGATCAAACTGCCGAATATGCCGAGAAGATCAATACTGTCTTGATCATTGTCGCGGGTGCCGATGACGGACGGTAACTGCATAAGTCTGTTCTTACCATTCATTGATCTGAAGAATATTCATCAACGCGCGAGACGTTGTGCCCATGAGCTAACAGCATCTTCAATCAATGCATGGGCATGAATAAAAGCGGCCTTGCCTTGACGATACGGATCTTGTATTTCACGCTCGCTCTGCCACTTGCCGAGCAGAAATACTTTACCCCTCGCATGAGAGGCAATCTTCAGTACTTGATTAACATGCTGTTTTTCCATGACCAGAATCAGGTCTGATTCATTGACGATGTCTGCGGTCAGTTGCCGTGCCATGAAGCCTTCGGCGTTATGGCCATGGTCTTCGAGCACTTGCCGCGCGGACGCTTCTACACCCTCGCCCACCCGCGCCGACAGGCCTGCGGAGGAAACGGTGATCGCTGAGGGGGCCAGCGCGTTACGCAACATCAGCTCTGCCGTCGGACTACGGCATATATTGCCCACGCAAACGACAAGGATCTTGCTGAACAAGGTTTTACTTTCCTGTGTAATGTCAAACGGCCAACATCCGAGAGCAATTGAATGAACCCTCAAGATCTTCCTGCACTCAGAAATAGATTCGCCCTGTTAGTACCGAAGCATTAAGTACCACAGCGTTTAAAAGCTCCCCAACCACTATTAACGGACTAAAAATAACTGTGATTTTCAGATGATTGTTTCCCGACAAAAACTAACATTCGCGCACTAAGTGCCATCACCTCACTCGAAAATTGAGAAACGAGATCATTTATTCGCAGTTGTCACTTCTCTTCGGGAGAGCAGACATGAAACCAACACATCTCAAAAAACTCGGCGCGTTGGCGTTGATGGTGGCAGGGGCTACGACTCAGGTTCACGCCAGCGCCCTATTTCCCAACCTTCCAGCCAAGAACATCGGCGTGCAGGTGAAGATCCAGAACTTCACGGCCACCGACGCCGCGCAGATCAAATCGGCAGGCTTCGGTTTTGTCCGCTTCGGTGTGTGGAGCGACAGCCTGACAGCCAAGGCTTATCAGAAACAGGTCAGCGATGCCTTTGCCGCAGCCCAGTCTGCGGGCTTGCCGGTGTTGCTGACGGTCCGCGCGATCAAGGCGTTGCCCGCCACCTCGAGCGCCGAGGTGACCACTGCCGGTGAAGGCTTCGCCAAAGCCGTGACGGGGCTGCAACAGTCGTACAGCGCGCAACTGGTGGCGATCGAGTTATGGAATGAGCCGGACCTGGAAACCTACTGGCCGACGCGCAATTTCGACACCACGTTTGTGCCGTTCATGAGCGGCGTGTGCAAGGCTCTGCAGGAGCAACCGCTATCGACACCCGTGATCGGTTACGGCTTCGCCCGCCCGCCTAGCGCAGGCTCGGCTGCAACCGTGGCGCTGAACCGCATCGTCAGCGAATACCCCAAATGCCTGAGCGCCGTGTCCTACCACCCCTACGGCATGACCGCCACGCAGATCAGCAACGCGCAAAACTTCATTCAGCAAAACTTCCATCTGCCGGGAGTCATCAGTGAATGGGGGATCTCGGCACTCGCCTCCAATGGTGGGCCTGAAGGACAAGCAAGCAAGATCAACACGTTTATTGGCGATGTTAAAAAACTCAATATTTCGCTGACGTCCATTTATGAATGGAAGAACAGTGATTCGGGCAGCAACGATCGCGAGAAGAACTTTGGCCTGCTGACCTCTGACGGTCAGCCGAAACCGGCACGTATGTCCGTCGAAGCCCTGTTGAACGCCCAGTAGCGCATGCACAACCGGCCTGTACGCAGGTCGGTTGCTTTGAACCTGTTGGCTGTTTTGGCATCGTATTCATCGATACCGCGTCCCGCCTTTCAAACAATCGTTTTCAGGTTGTTGCTGCAGGGGCCATCGATACACGCACCTACCCTTGAGTGGCCGTCAGCGCTCGGGTAATGTCATCAGACCCATAGGACAGAGCACGCCCATGACTTCCAAGCTGGAACAACTCAAACAATTCACCACCGTTGTTGCCGACACCGGCGACTTCGAAGCGATCGCCCGAGTCAAACCGGTCGACGCCACCACCAACCCTTCCCTGCTGCTCAAAGCGGCGGCCATTCCGGCCTACGCCGAGCTGCTGAACGCCTGCGTCAGCGACTGCAAGGGCGATGTCGGCCTGGCCAGCGACCGTTTCGGCGTCGCGGTGGGTCAGGAAATTCTCAAAGTGATCCCGGGCCGTATTTCCACCGAAGTGGATGCGCGCCTGTCGTTTGATAAAGATGCGGTACTGAAGCGCGCACATCGCCTGATCGAACTGTACGACAAGGCCGGCATTGGCCGTGATCGCGTATTGATCAAGATCGCCTCGACCTGGGAAGGCATCCGCGCCGCCGAAGTGCTGGAGAAGGAAGGCATCCAGACCAACCTGACCCTGCTGTTCTCCTTCGCCCAGGCCGCCGCTTGCGCCGACGCGGGTGTGTTCCTGATTTCGCCATTCGTGGGCCGCATCTACGACTGGTACAAGAAGGCCAACGGCAACGACTACACCGGTGCTGATGATCCGGGCGTACAGTCGGTGACCCGCATCTACAACTACTACAAGGCCAATGACTACAAGACCGTGGTCATGGGCGCGAGCTTCCGCAACCTCAATCAGATCGAGCAACTGGCCGGCTGCGACCGCCTGACCATCAGCCCGGACCTGATCGACAAGCTGGCGGCCGATACCGGCAAGCTGGAGCGCAAACTGGCGCCGGGCAACGCCGGTGAAGCCCGTCTGAGCCTCAACGAAGCGCAATTCCGCTGGTTGTCCAACGAGGACGCAATGGCCACCGAGAAACTGGCTGAGGGCATCCGTCAGTTCGCTCGCGACCAGGAGAAGCTTGAGGCGCTGTTGCAGGCCAAGCTGTGATTTGAGTTAGCGAAATGCAAAAAGGGCGAACCTGTGAGGGTTTGCCCTTTTTTGTTGCTGCCGGAAATTGTAGGTGTTCTTACGGGCGCTTTCGCGAGCAGGCTCGCTCCCACAGGGGGATTTGTGATCGACGCTACGTCAGTGTGGGAGCGAGCCTGCTCGCGAAGAGGCCCCTCCGGTCGGCATCACTTAATGCCGCTCGAGGGCATTCACCAGGTCATGAAACGCTTCCCGGTTGGAATCGTTCAGGCCCATGAGGATCTTGTGCGCTTCGAGCACCTTGATCCGCACCACTTCTTCCGACTGGTCCTGATCAGGCAGGTCGTCCAGACACTCGGGACATGGCACCGGGTGGTTGACGATGTTGAACACCTGCTCGAAACCCATCGATTGCAGCAGACGGGTGATGTCTTCGTGGGTGGTGACGACGGTCGGCAGCAGGCCGACCTTCTGCCGCGACAGGATCGACAGTTTGGCCAGCAGGCCCAACGTTGTGCTGTCGATGCTGCGGGTTTCGGTCAAATCGATCACGATCGCGTTGAAATTCAGCGCGGTGAAGATTTTCTCAATAGTCGCATCCAACGCCGAACACAGGGTCAGGCGAACTTCACCGACGAACTTCAGGACAAAGGTGCCGTCCTGCTCGGCGAACTGGATTCTACCGGTACTCATTAAAGATTCCTGCTCAACACCAACAGGGCGATATCATCCGGCATCTCCCCTAGCGTGGCCAATCCAAACACTTGCCGCAGACCATCCAGGCTGCCGCCCGCCGACTTCACCCGTTGAGGCAAAGCGGCTTCTTTTTCTTTGAGCGTAGGTTCTGGCAAAAGATCCAGAATGCCATCGGACATCAGCGTCAGGCTGAACGTCGGCGGCAGCTCAAGCACGTGATCTTCGTAAGTGGCTTCATTGAAAAGCCCCACTGGCAGACCACGCCCTTCGAGATAACGAACACTGTCAGGCGTGTACAACACAGGCAACGGCAGATGGCCGCCGATGCTATAGGTCAACAAACCGGTCTCCTCGTCGATGACTCCACCGACCATTGTGACGTGTTTACCCAGCTTACAACTGATCAGCCCCCGGTTGATATGACCAAGGACTTCCGAAGGCTTGAATTCCGGCAAGGTGCCGTTGCGCTTGGATTCGAACAGCAAGCGCGTGGTCATGAACTTCAGCAGCACGGTGACGAAGGCTGAAGAAGCGCCATGCCCGGATACATCGGCCAGGTAAAATGCGACCCGGCGCTCGTCGACCCGGAAGTAGTCGACAAAATCACCCGACAGGTACAACGACGGGATGATCTGGTGCGCGAACTTGAACTCGTCGATGCTCCACGGGCTTTCCGGCAGCATGTTCATCTGCACCTGGCGACCGGCGTTCTGATCTTCCTGGAGCAGGTTCAGGCTGGCTTCAAGCTCGCGGTTGGCCTTTTCCAGCTTCTCGCGGTAGCGCTGGTTTTCCACCAGCAGGCGCGCACGATCGAGGGCCCGGCGCACAGAGTGCTCGAGCACAGCCAGATCTTCGAGAGGCTTGATCAGGTAATCCGCCGCGCCCAAGCGCAGGGCCTCGACCGCGTCGTTCATCACGCCGGCACCCGACACCACGATCACCGGCGTTTGCGGCGATCGCTCGGTGACCTGACGGATCAGTTCGAGACCGCCCATCTGCGGCATGCGCAGATCGCAGATGACCAGGTCGGGCGTGTCTTGCTCGAATACCTGAAGACCCTGTTGGCCGTTGCTGGCCTGCAGGACGCTGAAACCACTGTCTTCCAAATAGGCCGCGAGGCTCGCGCGCACTACTTCGTCATCATCGATTATCAGCAGCGTGGCACTGGTTTTTGGCATGTGGGCAAACGGCGCCAGAATTAGGTTGGCGTAGTTGGCGGGGCATCTGGCCCTGCGCAGACTACTGGATTCGCTTTCTAGCCTCTCTGCTGCACCGCTTTCGAGCATTGACTGCAAACGCGGTTGCACCAGAGGTGCCCTTCTAAGGCGCAGACGGTACTCCCATCCGCAGAGCGTTTCAAGCATGCGCCGATGGTCGCTTGACGACTTTACTTGTCAAATCACCGAGAGTTATAAGAACAGCTCAAACCGTAACCCAATGGAAGGACGAACCTATGAGTCAAACCAGTCGGGACTACAGCGAAAAGCGCGATTTCATCCGCATGCGGGTCGATGCCGATGTCTTGTTGATTCATGAAGGTGATGAAGTTTCAGGGGTGTGCATCGACCTCTCCAGCAGTGGCATGCAGGTCGAAGCGCCGCGCCAGTTCGCGGTCGGTGACCGTTTGAGCGTGCGGATCGACTCTGAACACGCAGCGTTAAGTGGGCTTGAAGCCGAGACCGAAGTGGTGTGGATCAGGCCACAGGACGGCGGCGGCCAGAAGCTCGGCCTGACCATTCTGAAAATGAAATAGCTACACACAAAAAAGGCGACCCTGAGGTCGCCTTTCTTTTTACCGGTCGAGATTAAAAATCGTCTTCGACCTGGCCATCCTTCACTTTGAACTCGCGGTTCTGCAAGTAAGCGTTGCGGATGAAGGTGTACTTGTCGCCGCTGATCAGCTTCTCGCTCGACAGCAGGCTGGCGCGGGTGTCGACGATGTTCAGGCCGAAGATCGAGTTACGCGTAGGCACGTGGTCGATGTAGCGGTACATACCGGTGTAGCTGTCGACGTACTTGGAAGGCGCATCACGCAACGTGCTCGGCCCCATCAGCGGCAGCATCACGTATGGACCGCTACCTACGCCCCAGTAACCGAGGGTCTGGCCGAAGTCTTCGTCGCTGCGGTTCAGGCCCATTTTGGTGCCGACATCGAAGAAGCCGAGCAGACCGAACGTGGTGTTGAAGATCAAGCGCGCCGTGTCGACGCCAGCGGCAGCCGGTTTGGCCTGCAGGATGTTGTTGGCAAGGTTGGTGACGTCACCGACGTTGCGGAACATGTTGTGGATGCCGTCTTCAAGGAACTGCGGCGTGACAAACTCATAGCCCTGGGCCAATGGCTTCAGCGCGTAAGTGTCAACGAAGTCGTTGAACTGGAAAATCGGGCGGTTGACGCTTTCCCAAGGGTCTTCTTCCGTTGCCGCCTGAGTGGCGAACGGCGCCAGCAACAGGCCGGCACATACACTTAGCTGAGCGAGCGGATAGCTCCAGCGCATAGAAAAACTCCTTGGATTTGTACTGTCGCGGACATCGGAGTCCGGGCATTAAGGTCGCTAGTATAAGCGTAAACGCCGGTTTGGACAGTCGGCCAATTGTGCAAAGTTGTAGGACGCTTCCCACGTCGCGCTTCACATAGCCGTCACGCAACTGTCACCTGGAATGACTAGCCTTATCGCTATTTCAGGGACGTTGCCATGTCACATGCCGAAACCTTGCCCCTCGCCGCGCCGGGCCTGACAGCCGTACTGTTCGGACTCAGCGGCTGTCTGGTGGATTTCGGTGCTCGTGCCCGGCAACAGACGATCGCCCTGCCCGAGCATGCCGAGGCAACACCGGGCGCGCTCGACAGCCTGCACAATTTGCAGCGCCAGCAGATTCCCTGCGCCTGGCTGGATGAACTGCCCCCTGCGCTCGCCCAATCGTTGTCGGCCTTACTCCCGGCGTCAATCAAACCTGCGCAACATTCGGCAACAATCAATCCGTGGCCTGCGCCGAACGCCTGCTGGCAAGCCTTGATGGACTTGAACGTCGCCAGTCTGGACGGCTGCGTATTGGTCAGCGGTGAGCCGCGCCTGTTGCAGGCCGGCCTGAACGCCGGGCTATGGACCATCGGCCTCGCCTCCTGCGGCTCGCTGTGTGGCCTGGCACCCCACGAATGGCAAGCCTTGAGCCAGAAAGAACGCGAACACTTGCGCGGCAAGGCGACCGTGCAGTTATTCGGGCTGGGCGTGCATTCGGTGATCGATCATTTGGGCGAACTCGACACTTGTTTGGCAGACATCAGCCTGCGCCGCCTCAAAGGCGAAAAGCCCTGATCGGGATCATGCAGGTTTGCCGGGAGTGGATTAATCTAAAGGTCAGCCATAGACCTTTGGCGCGCGGCTGCGGTCAATGCCAGTGCCTATTGATAAAAGGAAAACACCATGCCCGCCCAAGAACTGCAAAAACAGCTCGAGACCCTGCGCGAGCAGCTGGAGCAGAATCCGCCGCTGACGGAAGTTGAGCGTGAAGACTTACATGCGTTGATGGCGCAGATTGAATCGGAAATCCAACTGGAAGCGGCTACTCAAGACGCCAGCATCGTCGATGGTGTGAATCTGGCAGTGGAGCGTTTCGAAGTCGAACACCCGACCATTGCCGGCACCCTGCGCAATATAGTCAATGCGCTGGGTAGCATGGGGATCTGATTCCCCCGTAACGCAAAAAGCCCTGCCATCACTGGCAGGGCTTTTTCATTTCCGGACTTGAAATACAGTCCCTAGTGGGAGCGAGCCTGCTCGCGAATACGGTGGATCATTCAACGATGATGTCGACTGACACTACGCATTCGCGAGCAGGCTCGCTCCCACATTGGATATCGCGCATTCCGGATCTTTATTGACGCACGAGCCGGTGGTTCGGCAGCTGTACGCTTTCGGTGCTGCGATACGGGTTGATATCCAGACCGCCGCGACGCACGTAACGTGCAAATACCGTTAATTTCTCGGGTTTCAACAAGCGCTGCAGATCGAGGAAAATCCGCTCCACACACTGCTCATGGAAGTCCGAATGCTGACGGAAGCTGACGATGTATTCCAGCAAACTCGCATGATCCAGCGCCGAGCCGCGATATTCCACCACCACACTGCCCCAGTCCGGCTGACTGGTCACTGGGCAATTGGATTTGAGCAGATGGCTGTGCACGCTCTCTTCCACAATCCGCGAATCATCGCAACGTAGCAGTTCCGGGCGCGGATGCTCATAGTTGCTGACACTGATATCCAGATCGTCGATGCACACGCCCGGCAACGCCACGACGCCTTCCGCTTCAACGTCTTTCAGGCTGCGAACCCGCACCCCTACCGGTTTGCCGGCGGCGGCGGACAAATCCTTGATCAGTGTCGCCTCCAGGCTCGCAACGTCGGCAAACGCGGTCTGGTTCAGCGAGTTCAAATACAACTTGAACGACTTCGATTCGATGATATTCGGCGAATCCGCCGGAATGCTGAACTCGCCGATCGCCACCACCGGCTTGCCCGACGGCAGCAGCCACGACAGCTCGAAGCAGTTCCAGAAATCCACACCTTTATACGGCAGGGTTTCGGCGGTCAGGCCCAGTTCGGCCCATTTCGCGGTGCGCGGAATCGGGAACAGCAGGGACGGCGTGTATGTGGCGATGTATTCGCTGGATTTGCCCAGCGGCGAATGTTCGGCTGCGGGATGCATGGCGGAAACCTGACTGAAGAATCAGCGGATTCTACCAGTCTTTGCCCGCGCCTTTGAGTGCTTACTGACTGACCGTCAGTTTGCCGACCATGCCCGCCTGATAATGCCCGGGAATATTGCAGGCAAATTCCAGGATCGTCGCTTTGCTGAAGGTCCAGGTCAGCTCGGCAGTTTTGCCCGGCTCGACCAGCACGCTGTTCGGATCGTCGTGCTTCATGCCGTGGCCCATCGCCGCGTGATCCATGCCAGCCATGTCGTGGGACATTTCCTTCATACCGGTAGGCGTAAGCATGCCGCTTTGCTGCATCTGCAACATTTCCTGCTGGTGTTTGGCGTGCATCGCTGCGTCACCGAGGTTGAATTCGTGCAACAACTGGCCTTTATTCACCAGCACAAAACGAACGGTCTCACCGGCCTTGATCTGAATCGCCTTGGGATCGAAGGACATATCACCCATCACCACCTCGATACTGCGCGCGGCGTTGGCGGCAGGTGCTGGCTGGCCAAAATCGTAGGTGTGAGCTGGCGCGGCCCACACTGGCGAACTCAGCGCCACCAGACAGGCAGCCAACGTCAGGGATTGGCGTAAAAACATGGTCGTTCTCCAACAAGTTAAGGTTCAGCCTGTGGGAGACTTTAGCCGGCCTGCGCTGGCGCCTACCTGACAGGCAGATTACAACTTTGTCAGGTTGGCGCTTACCGCACGCGCTCACGGTATAAAGCCTTAGTTACTACAACCCGAGTCGCCCATGAAACTGTTGATCGTCGAAGACCAAGCGAAAACCGGCCAATACCTGCGCCAGGGCCTAACCGAGGCTGGGTTCAACACGGAACTGGTGGCCGACGGCAACAGCGGTCAGCAACTGGCGCTGAGCGGTGATTACGCGCTGCTGATCCTCGACGTGATGCTGCCGGGTCGCAGCGGCTGGCAGATTCTGCAAGCGGTGCGCAGCGCCGGACTGGATACGCCGGTACTTTTTCTCACGGCCAAAGACGCGGTGGAGGACAGGGTGCATGGCCTTGAACTGGGCGCCGACGACTATCTGGTCAAACCGTTCGCCTTCTCCGAACTGCTGGCGCGGGTGCGCAGCCTGTTGCGTCGCGGCAGTGCTACACAGCAAGAAACCAGCCTGCAATTGGCCGATCTGCGTCTGGACCTGATTCGCCGTCGGGTCGAACGCAGTGGCCAACGCATTGATCTCACCGCCAAGGAATTCGCGCTATTGGAAATGCTTCTGCGCCGTCAGGGTGAGGTGCTGCCGAAATCGCTGATCGCCTCACAGGTCTGGGATATGAATTTCGACAGCGACACCAATGTTATCGAAGTGGCGATCCGCCGTTTGCGCCTGAAAATCGACGACGAGTTTCCCAACAAATTGATCCACACCGTGCGCGGCATGGGTTACGTGCTCGAAGAGCGTGGCGCCTGATGAGCCGGCTGTCTCTGAGTTCGCGTCTGGCCTTGTTGTTTGCCGCTTGCACCGCCGTGGTTTCACTGTTTGCCGGGGTGCTGTTCAACCGCGCCAGCGAGGCGCACTTCATCGAACTCGACCAACAGCAACTGGACGGTAAGCTGATTGGCCTGCGCCGCGCCTTGCAGGATGTTCAACCCGCTCAACGTGAGGCGCGGCTGGCGGATGAGCTGAGCCGTCAGGCCGATCTGTCGTTGCGCATTACCGGCACTGACGGCCAGCGCTGGTATGACAGTTCGACGCAAATCCCCAAGGATTTGCCGCAACAATCCGGCCTGTTGACAGTTAGCAACGACGGCACCGATTACCGCGTGCTCAACGCCCCGCTCTACCCGGAAAACGCCGATTCCCCGCAACTGACAATGCTGCTGGACATCACCCATCACCAGCACTTCCTGCAACGCATGCAGCATCTGATCTGGCTGACTGTCGGTCTCTCGGCACTGGCCACCGCTTTGCTCGGTGCCTGGGCAGCACGCAGCGGCTTACGGCCATTGCGGCGCATGAGCGCGGTCGCCCGTGGGATTTCCGCACAATCGCTGAATGCGCGACTGCCGGAAGCGCAAATGCCGCCCGAGCTTGCGGAAATGGCCCACAGCTTCAACGCCATGCTCGCACGCCTCGACGACTCGTTTCAGCGGCTCTCGGCGTTTTCCGCCGACATCGCTCATGAGTTGCGCACGCCATTGTCGAACCTGCTGACCCACACTCAAGTCACCCTCACCCGCCCTCGGCCGATCGAGGATTACCGCGAAGCGCTGCACAGCAACCTCGAAGAGCTGCAATGGATGGCACAACTGGTCAACGACATGTTGTATCTGGCCAAGGCTGACCACGGTTTGCTGATGCCCAAGCGCGAAGCGCTGGAACTGGCGGACGAGACCGATGTGTTGCTGGAGTTTTTTGCGCCGCTGGCGGAGGACGCCGGGGTCAAGCTGACGCGCGAGGGCAATGCGCGGATCGAAGGTGATCGCAGCATGTTGCGCCGTGCCTTGTCGAATTTGCTCGATAACGCGCTGCGGTTTACCCCGGTCGAGGGCTACGTGAGCTTGCGGATCGTTGATCAACCGAACGCGGTACGCATTTCAGTCGAAAACAGTGGCGAAGGGATTTCTGCGGAGTTGTTGCCACGCCTGTTTGATCGATTTTATCGGGCCGATCCGGCGCGACAGGAAGGTAGCAGTGAGCATGCGGGATTGGGGCTGGCGATTACTCAGTCGATCGTCCGCGCCCATGGTGGGCAGATTCATTGCGAATCTGAAGCGGGATGGACGCGGTTTGTGATTGAGCTACCTCGAACCTGATCGTTCCCACGCTCTGCGTGGGAATGCAGCCCGGGACGCTCCGCGTCCCTTCCAGAGCCGAACGCGGAGCGTCCGTTGAGGCGTTCCCACGCAGAGCGTGGGAACGAGCATGGAGTCGCTTACGAATATCTCAACGCGTGAGCCGGCTCGATCTTCGCCGCTCGCCACGCAGGATACACCGTCGCCAGGAAGCTCAGGATAAAGCCCGCCGAGCAGATCAACAGCACATCCCCACCCTGCAATTCCGACGGCAAATTGCTGACGAAATACACATCAGAACTGAAGATGTGCTGCCCGCTGACTCGCTCGATCCAGCCCACGATCTGACTGACATTCAGCGCGGCGATCACGCCCAAAACGCCGCCAATGATCGTGCCGACAATCCCGATCACGGTGCCCTGAACCATGAAGATCGCCATGATCTGTCGTGGCGTGGCGCCGATGGTGCGCAGGATCGCGATGTCCGCGCCCTTGTCGTTCACCACCATAATCAGGGTCGCAATGATGTTGAACGCCGCCACCGCGACGATCATCAGCAACAGCAGGCCGATCATGGTTTTTTCCATCTTCATCGCACTGAACAGGCTGCCCTGGGTGTGGGTCCAGTCGTCAGCCTTGAACTCGGCGCCCAGGCCGGCAGCGATGTCCGAAGAGACTTTCGGCGCGGCGTACAGATCCTTGACCGCCAGACGCACGCTCTGTACCTGATTCGGCTGCCAATGCTGCATGGTCGCAGCGTCCGCCACATGGATCAGGCCCATCGAGCCGTCCAGTTCAGCGCCAACCTTGAACACGCCCACCACGTTCAGACGCTGCATGCGCGGGGTGATGCCGCCCGGTGCGGTGCTGACTTCCGGGACGATCAGGGTGATCTTGTCACCGACGTTGAGGCGGAAACGGCGCGCGGTGATTTCACCAATCACCACACCAAACTCGCCCGGCTTCAAGGCATCAAGACGACCCTGCACAATGTGCTGAGCAACGATAGAAACCTTGCCTTCCTGCGCCGGATCAACGCCGCTGATCTGGATCGGCTGCATCAAGCCCTTATAGGAGAGCATGCCTTCCATCTCAGTGAACGGCACGGCGGCGGTCACTTCAGGATTTTTCATCGCGGCGGCGGCAACCGGCTGCCAGTCATCGATCGGCTTGACGCCCACGATGGTGGCGTGCGGCACCATGCCGAGGATGCGCGAGCTCATTTCGCGCTGGAAGCCATTCATCACCGACAACACCACGATCATCGCCAGCACGCCGAGGGCGAGGCCGATCATCGAGGTCATCGAAATGAACGAAACAAAGCGATTGCGGCGCTTGGCGCGGGTATAGCGCGTGCCGATAAAGATCGATAACGGTCTGAACATTCGCTGGGGCACCGTATAAAAATAAAAGACCCGACGCCTTTGCAGGCGCCGGGTTTCAGCCAATCAGATAGGCGTGAGGCAACCTTCTTGCAGGTGCAATACGCGATCCATCTGGCGAGCCAGGTTCATGTCGTGAGTCACCACCAGGAACGCCGTGCGCATCGAGGTGCTGAGTTCCAGCATCAAATCCTGAATGCCTTGCGCGGTGTGCGAGTCGAGGTTGCCAGTCGGCTCATCGAGCATCACCAGACCCGGCTTGTTCACCAGGGCGCGGGCGATGGCCACACGCTGACGTTCACCACCGGACAGTTCCGCCGGTTTGTGCTCCAGGCGATGACCGAGGCCGACGCGTTCCAGCAACGCCGTGGCGCGCTGACGCGCTTCCGGGATCGGCGTCTTGCCGATCAGCAGCGGCATGCAGACGTTTTCCAGCGCAGTGAATTCCGGCAGCAAGTGGTGGAACTGGTAAACGAAACCGAGCGCACGATTACGCAGCAGGCCACGCTTCTTCTCGCTCAGCGCCGACAGTTCTTCACCATCGAGCCAGACGCTGCCCTTGGTCGGCGTATCGAGGCCGCCGAGCAGGTTGAGCAAGGTACTTTTGCCCGAACCCGAGGTGCCGACGATCGCGACGCGCTCGCCCGGGTGTAACTCCAGTTGCAGGCCGGCCAGTACTTCTACCGATTCCGGGCCTTCCTCGTAAGATTTGCCCAGGTTGCGGCAGCTCAGGATTGCTTGTTCACTCATGCCCGACTCACTCATAACGTAGCGCCTCCGCCGGCTGGGTGCGCGCGGCACGCCAGGCTGGATACAGGGTGGCGAGGAAACTCAGGACCAACGCAGCGGCGCAGACCATGACCACATCCTGGCTCTGCACCTGCGACGGAAGATAATCAATGAAATACACGTCAGCATTAAGGAATTTGTGGCCGATCAGGCCTTCCAGTGCCGAGATCGCCGCGCTGACATTAAGCGCCGCGAAAATGCCGACCACCGCGCCAATCGCCGTGCCGACCACACCGATCACCGTGCCTTGCACCATGAACGTGCGCATGATCGTGCCCGGCGTCGCGCCCAACGTACGCAGAATGGCGATGTCGCCCTTCTTGTCGTTGACCACCATCACCAGCGTGGAAATGATGTTGAACGCAGCGACGGCGACGATCAGCAACAACAGCAGGCCGATCATGGCTTTTTCCATACGGATCGCCTGATACAGATTGCCGTGGGTGCGGGTCCAGTCGCGGGCGTAGTAGTGGTCTTCGCCAAGCTGCTGGGCGATGTTCCATGCCACACGCGGTGCCTGGAACAGGTCGTCGAACTTCAGGCGAATGCCCTGCACCTGATCAGGCTTCCAGCGGTGCATCTTCGCCAGATCCTGCAGGTTGGTCACGCCCAGATAGCCATCAAGCTCGCCGGCGCCAACATGGAAAATGCCGACAACGGTGAAGCGCTTCATGCGCGGGAACATCCCGGCCGGGGTCACGCTGACCTCCGGCGCGACGAAGGTGACCTTGTCACCGATGCCGACGCCGAGCTTGGTCGCAGCCTTGTCGCCGATGACGATGCCGAAGCTGCCCGGCGTCAGATCGTCGAGCTTGCCCTGTTTCATGAAGTTGTCGATGATCGACACATTGCGCTCGAGCGCAGGGTCGATGGCATTGAGCAATACCTTGGACACCTGACCGTTATTGGTCAGCAGGCCCTGCATCTGGGTGAACGGCGCAACCGCCGTCACCTGCGGGTTCTGCTTGACCTGGGTGGCCAGGCTTTGCCAATCGTTGATCGGCTCAGTGGATTCAATGGTCGCGTGGGGCACCATGCCCAGCACACGGGTGCGCATCTCATGATCGAAGCCGTTCATCACCGACAACACGACGATCATCACGACCACGCCAAGGGCGAGCCCGATCATCGAAGTCAGGGAAATGAATGACACAAAATGATTGCGACGCTTTGCACGGGTATAACGCGTGCCGATAAATACGAAGAGAGGTCTGAACATGTCGGGGCTTGTTCGGAGGGAAAAGGAACGTCCTTGTGGCGGGGGTCGATAACCAGCTTTACACTCAGACCACCGCCGCTACCATGGGTTCGCCATGTCGACATTAGATGAAGAAGATCGCCGCGAATACTACCGTATCGAGGACACGATCGCACTGGAAATTCGGCCCCTGTCTGCTCCCGAAGCCGCAGGCCAGGAAGTGTTGCAGGATGCTTCCCCACTGTTCAACCTGCTCAGCGAACTGCACCTGAGTGAATTCGAGTCGCAACACCTGTTGCGGCAGATCAGCGAGCGCGACCGGGCCATTGCCGCGTTCCTGAAATCCCAGAACAAACGCATCGACCTGCTCAGCCAGGTGGTCGCCCTGACCGTACTCGGTCATATCGGCGAGCCGCAACCGGTGATCATCTCCGAGGGCGGAATCGACTTTCAGCACCCGACACCGATTGCCACCGGCGCTCACCTGTCAGTGAAACTGGTGCTAATGCCGCAAGCGCTCGGCCTGCTGCTGCGCGCTCGCGTCACCCATTGCGATCGCAAAGGCGAAGGCTACGACGTCGGCACCGAGTTCGAACACTTGACCGACGCCCAACGCCAATTGCTCGCCCGCTATATCTTGCAGAAGCAGGCCCAGGAACGACGTCTGGCCCGCGAACAGAACGAATCAGGCATTTAATTTAAGGAAGAACCGTGACCCTCATCTACGGCCACCGCGGCGCCAAGGGCGAAGCACCGGAAAACACCCTGAGCAGCTTTCAGGAATGTCTCAAGCACGGCGTGCGCCGTTGCGAACTGGATCTGCACCTGTCCAAGGACGGCGAGTTGATGGTCATCCACGACCCGACCCTCAAACGCACCACGGAGCGGCGCGGCAAGGTCGTCGAACACACCGCCGCCGAGCTGGTGACCTACGACGCGCGCAAGGGCGGCCCGGGCTGGATCAAGCCGTGCCCGATTCCGACGCTGGAAGAGTTGTTCGAGAAGTGTGATTTCGAGCATTGGCAACTGGAGGTCAAAAGCGCTTCACGTACTCGCGCCGCAACCACGGTGCTGGCGATTCGTGAAATGGCGCAACGGCATGGCCTGCTCGACAAGGTGACGATCACCTCGAGTTCGCGGGAAGTGCTGAAAGCGGCGCTGGATCTGGTGCCGGACGTGTCGCGCGGATTGGTGGCCGAATACGCTTGGCTCGACCCGTTGAAGGTCGCGGCCAGCTATGGCTGTGAGATTCTCGCGCTGAACTGGACACTGTGCACGCCGGAACGTCTGCAAAAGGCGCAGCGTCAGGGGCTGCATGTGTCGGTGTGGACCGTCAACGAGCCTGCGCTGATGCGCAGACTCGCCGACTTCGGCGTTGACAGCCTGATTACAGACTTTCCCGGTTTGGCCACTGCCACCCTCGAGAATTGCTGAAATCGGTCTCCCCGGCCGGCTCAGGCCACCGGCCGGAGCCCGTCAAAAAAGCCGGTTGAGGCCGTCGTACGCCGCTACCCGATAGGCTTCGGCCATGGTCGGGTAGTTGAACGTGGTGTTGACGAAGTACTTCAGGGTGTTCAGCTCGCCCGGCTGGCTCATGATCGCCTGGCCGATGTGAACGATCTCCGACGCCTGATAACCGAAGCAGTGAACGCCCAGCACTTCCAGGGTTTCACGGTGGAACAGGATCTTCAGCATGCCTTGCGGCTCGCCGGCGATCTGCGCACGCGCCATGCTCTTGAAGAACGCCTTGCCCACTTCATACGGCACTTTGGCCTGGGTCAGCTCCTGCTCGTTCTTGCCGATCGAGCTGATCTCCGGAATGGTGTAGATGCCAGTCGGCACGTCATTCACAAAGCGCCAGCTACCGTTATCAACGATGCTGCCAGCGGCCGAACGACCCTGGTCGTGGGCGGCACTGGCCAGGCTCGGCCAGCCGATCACGTCACCGGCACCGTAGATGTTCGGCACGCAGGTGCGGTAAGCCTCGTCGACTTCGATCTGGCCACGGCTGTTGACCTTGACGCCGATGTTTTCCAGACCGAGCTGATCGGTGTTGCCGGTACGACCGTTGCACCAGAGCAAGGCGTCGGCCTTGATCTTCTTGCCGGACTTCAGGTGCAGGATCACGCCGTTGTCGACGCCTTCAACGCGATCGTAATCTTCGTTGTGGCGCACGGTAATGTTGTTGTTGCTGAAGTGGTAGCTCAACGCCTGGGAGATTTCCGAGTCGAGGAAGCTCAGTAACTGACCACGGTTGTCGACCAGCTCGACCAGTACACCCAGACCACTGAAGATCGACGCGTATTCACAACCGATCACGCCGGCGCCGTAAACGATCAGTTTGCGCGGGGTGTGGCCGAGGCTGAGGATGGTGTCGCTATCGTAGATACGCGGATGGTGGAAATCGATGTCCGCCGGGCGATAAGGACGCGAACCGGTGGCGATGATGATGTGCTTGGCCACCAGTTTCTCGACCACACCGTTGGCGCAAACCACTTCGATGGTTTGCTCGTCGGCGAAGCTGCCGGTGCCGAAGAACACGTCGACGCGATTACGGGCGTAGTAGCCGGTACGCGAAGCGACTTGTTTGGAAATAACCTTTTCGGCGCTTTTCAACACGTCCGGGAAGGAGAACCAGCGCGGCTCGCCGATCGCCCGGAACATAGGATTAGTGTTGAACTGCATGATCTGCCGCACCGAGTGACGCAGTGCCTTGGACGGGATGGTGCCGAGGTGGGTGCAGTTGCCGCCGACCTGGCGACGGCTGTCGACCATCGCGACCTTGCGCCCTGCTTTGGCGGCGTTCATTGCCGCGCCTTCTCCCGCCGGGCCGGAACCCAGCACCACCACGTCGTAGTTGTAGACAGCCATGCGTACTCCTCAGAACAGGCCGCGGTGCCAGCAGCACCGGCGGCTAAATCACGCCGAACGGCGGCGCGAAGGAACAATTGGGGGTCAATCAAGAACCCGGATACAGTCTATAGAAGCGTCAACGCCGCGCACATTAACCCTTGGTCGCGTCGTAGGCTACTTTTGCCTGCACTACAACGCCAGCTTTCGTATTGTTCTCAGTCAGTTTTTGCGCCACTGAGGCGTTCGAAAGCCTTGTTGGTGCGAACGACAAAACCTGTATCGGCACGAATCACAAAGAATGCACCAATGTCATGTTTTTCCGCATAGTCCCACGCCCTTTCAGGGCCGAGAATCAGCAACAGCGTCGATAGGCCATCGGCCATCAACGCTGAAGGATGAATCACCGTGACTGACGCCAGATCGTGTAGGACCGGTGCACCGGTACGCGCATCGAAGGTGTGGGAATAACGCCGACCGCTCTGCAGGAAATAGTTGCGGTAGTCGCCGGAGGTGGAAACGCCGTAGCCGTCGACATTGATGATGCGCTCGGCGACCTGTTGATCGTCACGAGGTTCTTCCAGCGCGATGCGCCACGATGAGCCGTCAAGCTTTCGCCCCTTTGCCTTTAGCTCACCCGTGGCTTCAGCGAGGTAATCGTGGATGCCCATGGCATCGAGCCGTGCCGCGATGGTGTCGACGGCATAACCGGCGGCGATGCTGTTGAAATCGACTTCGACGGCGGCGTCCTTGCACAACTGCTCGCCATTGATGCGCAAGTGCTGATAACCGACGCGCGACATCACCTCGGCGAGTGCGGCGGCGCCAGGGACTTTCTCTTCGCGCCCCTGCGGGCCGAACCCCCAGAGATTCATCAGCGGTTCGACAGTCAGGTCGTAGGAGCCTTCGCTTTGCGCTGACAGTTGTTCGCCCGTGCGGACCAATTCGAGTACCGCTGCAGGCATTTTCTGACAGCTATTGGCGGGTAAAGCGTTGAAGCGCTCGATGTCCGAATCGTTGCGATAGGTGGATAGCTGCCGATCGACTTCGCCGAGGATCCCCTCCACTTCACCGCGAACTTGCTTCGGTTCGGGCAAGCCGGCGCGGCGCACATACTTGATTGAATACGTGCTGCCCATGGTCGCCCCACCAAGGCTTTCCATGGAATCGCCATTGCCGCAGCCAGCCAATAAGCCAGCCAGCATCACAAGCCCCAGCAACCGTCTAGTGAACAATTATTCATCTCTCCGTAAAACCGCGACGGCCATTATGAATTAAAGGATCTGCAACATCTTTATACAAAATCCAATAGCGAGTACCTGAACATGTCCTCCACCACGGGCAAAGGCAAAGCGATTTTTCGCGTTGTCAGCGGCAACTTCCTCGAAATGTTCGACTTCATGGTCTATGGCTTTTACGCCACAGCCATTGCCAAGACCTTCTTCCCCACCGACAGCGCCTTCGCTTCGCTGATGCTTTCACTGGCCACTTTTGGGGCCGGCTTCTTGATGCGTCCGCTCGGGGCGATTTTCCTCGGCGCCTACATTGACCGTCATGGCCGTCGCCAAGGGCTGATCATCACGCTGGCGTTGATGGCTGCCGGTACGGTGCTGATTGCCTGCGTGCCGGGCTACGCCACCCTCGGCGTCGCCGCACCGCTGCTCGTACTGTTCGGTCGGTTGCTGCAAGGCTTTTCCGCTGGCGTAGAACTGGGCGGCGTATCTGTCTATCTGGCAGAGATCGCCACACCAGGCCGCAAGGGTTTCTTCGTCAGTTGGCAGTCTGCGAGTCAGCAAGCGGCGGTGGTTTTCGCCGGCCTGCTCGGCGTCGGCCTCAACCACTGGCTGAGCCCGGAACAAATGGGTGACTGGGGCTGGCGCGTGCCGTTCCTGATCGGCTGCATGATTGTGCCGGTAATCTTCGTCATTCGCCGCTCGCTGGAGGAAACGCCAGAGTTCCAAGCCAGGAAACATCGCCCAACCCTGCGGGAAATTGTCCGCTCGATCGGTCAGAACTTCGGCATCGTCATCGCCGGCATGGCACTGGTGGTGATGACTACGGTGTCGTTCTACCTGATCACTGCGTACACCCCGACGTTCGGCAAGGCTGAGCTGCACCTGTCGGATTTCGACGCGTTGCTGGTGACGGTGTGCATCGGCCTGTCGAACTTCTTCTGGTTGCCGGTGATGGGCTCGGTGTCTGACAAGATCGGCCGTAAACCCTTACTGTTGGCGGCGACGATTCTGGCGATCCTGACCGCCTACCCGGCGCTGTCGTGGCTGGTGGCGAACCCGAGCTTCAGCCATTTGCTGATTGTCGAGTTGTGGCTGTCGTTCCTCTACGGTTCGTACAACGGCGCGATGGTGGTGGCGCTGACCGAGATCATGCCGGTTGAAGTGCGTACGACCGGCTTCTCACTGGCTTACAGCCTGGCAACCGCGACGTTCGGCGGGTTTACCCCGGCGGCGTGTACTTACCTGATTCATGTGCTGGACAACAAGGCTGCGCCGGGGATCTGGCTGAGTGGTGCGGCGGTGTTGGGATTGATTGCGACGCTGGTGTTGTTCCGGGGCAATAAGCATGAACTGCGTACCGCGCAAGCGGCCGTCCCTGGCGGCGCCTGACAGGACGCCATCGCTGGCAAGCCAGCTCCCACAGGGTTTCAGGTGTTAATGCAATTGTGTAATTAACCAGTAAACCTGTGGGAGCTGGCTTGCCAGCGATGAGGCTGGCCAAGGCAATAGAAGTTTTGCAGGCATAAAAAAACGCCCCGAACAAAGTCGGGGCGTTTTCATGTGCAGCTATCGCTTAGCGCGGGAACGCTGGCGGGTTTACACCAGCCATGTCTTCCATCACGCGAACCACCTGGCAGCTGTAGCCGAACTCGTTGTCGTACCACACGTACAGTACAACGCGGTTGTCCTGAACGATGGTCGCTTCAGCGTCGACCACACCGGCGTGGCGCGAGCCCACGAAGTCAGTCGAAACCACTTCCTGCGAGTTGACGAAGTCGATTTGCTTGTGCAGATCGGAGTGCAGCGCCATGTAGCGCAGGTACTCGTTCATCTCTTCACGGGTGGCAGCTTTCTCAAGGTTGAGGTTGAGAATGGCCATCGACACGTTTGGCGTCGGAACGCGGATCGCGTTACCGGTCAGCTTGCCGGCCAGCTCAGGCAGGGCCTTGGCAGCAGCGGTGGCAGCACCGGTCTCGGTGATGACCATGTTCAGCGCGGCGCTACGGCCACGGCGATCGCCCTTGTGGAAGTTGTCGATCAGGTTCTGGTCGTTGGTGTACGAGTGAACGGTTTCGACGTGACCGTTGATGATGCCGAACTTGTCATTCACAGCTTTCAGCACCGGCACGATGGCGTTGGTGGTGCAGGAAGCGGCGGACACGATCTTGTCGTCAGCGGTGATTTCGTTGTGGTTGATGCCGTGAACGATGTTCTTCAGCTTGCCTTTGCCAGGCGCGGTGAGAACAACGCGGGCGACACCCGGGCATTGCAGGTGCTGGCCCAGACCATCGGCGTCACGCCATACACCGGTGTTGTCCACCAGCAGCGCATCTTTGATGCCGTACTGGGTGTAATCCACCTCGGTCGGGTTCTTCGCGTAGATCACCTGGATCAGGTTACCGTTGGCGGTGATGGTGTTGTTTTCTTCGTCGATGGTAATGGTGCCGTTGAACGAACCATGGACCGAATCGCGACGCAGCAGGCTGGCGCGCTTGGTCAGGTCGTTGTCGGCGCCTTTGCGCACGACGATGGCACGCAGACGCAGACCGTCGCCACCACCGGTTTTTTCGATCAGGATGCGCGCCAGCAGACGGCCGATACGACCGAAGCCGTACAGCACAACGTCAGTGCCTTTACGTGCGGAAGCGTTTTGCTGGCCAACCACGTCAGCCATTTCTTCACGAACGAATTGCTCGGCGCTGCGGCCATTGCCTTCGTTACGGAATTTGAACGCCAACTTGCCCAGGTCTACCGAAGCCGCGCCGAGCTTGAGCTCGCTCATGGCTTTGAGCAGTGGGAATGTTTCGTGGACGGAGAGTTCGCTGTCGTCGGAAGAACGGTGGCGCGCAAAGCGGTGAGCTTTGAGAATCGCGATGACAGACTGGTTGATCAGGCTGCGGCCATAGATCGAGCTCACCACGTTGTTATTGCGGTAGAGCTGACCGATAAGCGGAATCATCGCTTCTGCGAGTGCTTCACGGTCGATCCATTCACCAAGACACTGGTCGGGCTTCTGAGTCACGGTAACCTTCCACATGTAGGGGCAGAAAAAAGGGGCTACATTATGCCGCCGACAACCTCTTGTGGCAATGTGCGCTTGTCGCGAAATCGGTAACAAAATTCCGTTCAAAAAAATTACGCCTCTCTCAAGCCCAGTAAAACCGGGGCTTTCAGCGCAGTCAATTTTTCGACGACTGTTAGACGATGTCTGTAACCCTCCGTAACACCAGCCACTTTCGGCACTACATAACCACAAAAAAACGGCTGGTTTTTATGGTTACCACTACATTTCGTCCAAACAGCGAAGATAGACGTAGTCTGCAACTGACAGGCGGCACCGGACGCCGCTACAATTACCGACTTTGTCGCAAAGCCTGGAGCTCAACCTTCCGTGCCCGTTCTGCGTCTACCGCTACTCCCTGCCGAGGCAGGTAAACAGCATTGGGGCAATCTGCCCGGTGCTGCCCTCAGCCTGGCGATTGCCGAGGCTGCCAGCGCTGCCAAGCGCTTCACCCTGCTACTGACCGCCGACAGCCAGAGTGCTGAACGACTGGAACAGGAGCTGAGTTTCTTCGCCCCGGATTTGCCCGTTCTGCATTTCCCTGACTGGGAAACCCTGCCGTACGACCTGTTCTCGCCCCACCAGGACATCATTTCCCAGCGCATCGCCAGCTTATATAGGCTGCCGGAACTGGCGCATGGCGTGCTGGTGGTGCCGATCACCACAGCGTTGCACCGTTTGGCGCCGACCAAATTCCTGCTCGGCAGCAGCCTGGTGCTGGATGTCGGGCAGAAGCTCGATGTTGAACAGATGCGTTCGCGACTCGAAGCCAGTGGCTATCGCTACGTCGATACGGTTTATGAGCACGGCGAGTTCACCGTGCGCGGTGCGTTGATCGACCTGTTTCCGATGGGCAGCAAGTTGCCGTATCGCATCGACCTGTTCGATGACGAAATCGAAACCCTGCGCACCTTCGACCCGGAAAACCAGCGCTCCATCGACAAGGTCGAATCGGTCAAGCTGCTGCCGGCCCGTGAGTTCCCGCTACAGAAAGACGCGGTCACCCGTTTCAAGGCACGCTTTCGCGAGCGTTTCGACGTCGACTTCCGTCGCTGCCCGATCTTTCAGGATCTGAGCAGCGGCATCACTCCGGCCGGTATCGAGTACTACCTGCCGCTGTTCTTCGACGAAACCTCGACCCTGTTCGATTACCTGCCGCAAGACACCCAGGTGTTCTCTCTGCCGGGCATCGAGCAAGCGGCGGAAAACTTCTGGAACGACGTGCGCAATCGTTATGAAGAGCGTCGCGTCGACCCTTCGCGTCCTTTATTGCCGCCGGCAGAGTTGTTCCTGCCGGTGGAAGACTGTTTCGCCCGTTTGAAGAGCTGGCCACGTGTGGTCGCCAGTCAACAAGACGTGGAAACCGGCGTCGGCCGCGAGCGCTTCCCCGCGCAAGCCCTGCCGAATCTGGCAATCGAGGCCAAAGCCACGCAACCGCTGGCGGCACTGTCGGCATTTCTCGATGAATTCCCCGGACGCGTGCTGTTCACCGCCGAATCCGCCGGCCGTCGTGAAGTCCTGCTGGAGTTGCTTGAACGCCTGAAGCTGCGACCGAAAACCGTCGACAGCTGGCCGGACTTCGTCGCGAGCAAGGATCGTCTGGCGATCACCATTGCCCCGCTCGATGAAGGCCTGATGCTCGATGACCCGGCGCTGGCCCTGGTCGCGGAAAGTCCGCTGTTCGGCCAACGCGTGATGCAACGCCGCCGCCGCGAGAAGCGTGCCGACGGCAATAACGATGCGGTGATCAAAAACCTCACCGAGCTGCGCGAAGGCGCGCCGGTGGTGCACATTGATCATGGTGTCGGTCGCTATCTGGGTCTGACGATTCTCGAAATCGACAATCAGGCCGCCGAATTCCTCACCCTCGAATACGCCGAGAACGCCAAGCTTTACGTGCCCGTAGCCAACCTGCATTTGATCGCGCGTTACACCGGCAGCGACGATGCGCTGGCCCCGCTGCACCGCCTCGGCTCGGAAACCTGGCAGAAGGCCAAGCGTAAAGCCGCCGAACAGGTGCGCGATGTTGCCGCTGAACTGCTCGACATCTATGCCCGGCGTGCCGCTCGCGAAGGTTATGCATTCGCCGACCCGAAAGCCGATTACGCGACGTTCAGCGCCGGTTTCCCGTTCGAAGAAACCCCGGACCAGCAATCGACCATTGAAGCCGTGCGCGAAGACATGCTCGCGCCGAAACCAATGGATCGCCTGGTCTGCGGCGACGTCGGTTTCGGCAAGACCGAAGTGGCCATGCGTGCGGCATTCATCGCCGTGCACGGCGGTCGCCAGGTGGCGATTCTGGTGCCGACCACCCTGCTCGCCCAGCAGCACTACAACAGCTTCCGCGACCGCTTCGCCGACTGGCCAGTGACCGTCGAAGTGATGAGCCGCTTCAAGTCGGCCAAGGAAGTGAACGCGGCTATCGCTGATCTGGCCGAAGGCAAAATCGACATCGTCATTGGTACGCACAAGCTGCTGTCCGACGATGTGAAAATCAAAAACCTCGGGCTGGTGATCATCGACGAAGAACACCGTTTCGGTGTGCGTCAGAAAGAACAGCTCAAGGCCCTGCGCAGCGAAGTCGACATTCTTACCCTGACCGCCACGCCGATTCCGCGCACACTGAACATGGCGGTGTCGGGCATGCGCGACTTGTCGATCATCGCCACGCCGCCAGCGCGACGCCTGTCGGTGCGCACTTTCGTCATGGAGCAGAACAAGAGCACGGTCAAAGAGGCCCTGCTCCGTGAACTGCTGCGCGGCGGCCAGGTTTACTACCTGCACAACGATGTGAAAACCATCGAGAAGTGCGCCGCCGATCTCGCCGAACTGGTGCCGGAAGCCCGCATCGGCATCGGTCACGGACAGATGCGCGAGCGCGAACTCGAACAGGTGATGAGCGACTTCTATCACAAGCGCTTCAACGTGCTGATCGCCTCGACCATCATCGAGACCGGCATCGACGTGCCGAGCGCCAATACCATCATCATCGAGCGCGCCGACAAGTTCGGCCTGGCACAACTGCACCAGTTGCGTGGTCGTGTCGGCCGCAGTCACCACCAGGCTTACGCCTACCTGCTGACGCCGCCGCGCCAGCAAATCACTTCGGACGCGGAAAAGCGTCTGGAAGCGATTGCCAATACTCAGGATCTCGGCGCCGGTTTCGTGCTCGCGACCAACGACTTGGAAATCCGTGGTGCCGGCGAACTGCTCGGCGATGGCCAGAGCGGGCAGATTCAGGCCGTGGGCTTCACGCTGTACATGGAGATGCTGGAACGCGCGGTGAAATCGATCCGCAAGGGCGAGCAACCGAACCTTGATCAACCGCTGGGCGGTGGCCCGGAAGTCAACTTGCGGGTGCCGGCGCTGATTCCGGAAGACTACCTGCCGGACGTTCACGCGCGTCTGATTCTGTACAAGCGCATCGCTTCGGCCACCGACGAGGAAGGCCTGAAAGATCTGCAAGTCGAGATGATCGACCGCTTCGGCCTGCTACCGGAACCGACGAAGAATCTGGTGCGCATCACAGCGCTGAAGTTGCAGGCCGAGCAATTGGGCATCAAGAAGGTCGATGGTGGCCCGCAAGGTGGGCGTATTGAGTTCGCCGCGCAAACCCCGGTCGACCCGATGACGCTGATAAAGCTGATCCAGAGCCAGCCAAAACGCTATAAATTCGAAGGCGCGACGATGTTCAAATTCCAGGTACCGATGGAACGTCCGGAAGAGCGCTTTAATACTGTAGAGGCGCTGTTTGAGCGCCTCCTCCCGAAATCTGTTTGAAGGACGCCCAATGCGCCTGTTCCGCTCAGTGACTTTGCTACTTGCTTTGGTAGCCCCTTCGGCTTTCGCCGATGACCTGTATCAGGTCGAAATGATTCTGGTGCGCCAGAACGCCGTGCCGGCAATCGTCAGCCGCGCCGCGCCGGAAGACTGGGCCGCTGGCGCCCAGCGTTTGAGCGACGAAAGCAAACGCACACCGGCGTTGAATGACGTCGTCAGCAAACTCACCGCCAGCGGCGACTACAGCGTGCTGATGCACAAGGCCTGGCAGCAAACCCTTGGCGAAGCACCGGCAAAAGTGGCGGTCAGCGACGGTCAGGAGCAGTTCGGTCAATTCCCGATCGAGGGCACGCTGGAAATGAAACTGGGGCGTTTCACCGATGTGAACGCCGATTTCTGGGTCAATCAGATCGACGCCAATGGCCTGGTCACCGCCAGCGAGCGCCTGAAACAGGACAGTCACACCAAGAACGGCCAACTCAACTACCTGGACAACGGTCATCTGGCCTTGCTGATCAAGATCACTTCCCTGACCGCGCCAGCGCCACGGGAAGCGCCTGAAGCGATTCCGGACTGATCGAAGTCCTTATGTCCCCGCCCCTGAGTAAACCGTTGGCACCCTCCTGGGTCAGCCGATTCAAGGAACAGAGCCTGGAGCGTGGCCGCCGCTATGCCCTGGAAAACCGGGTACGCATCGCCCAGGTCGGCGATGCGACCATCACCGCCAGTTGCGAAGGCTCTGGCGGTAACGTTTACCGCCAGACCATCCAGCTGCGCGAATCCGCCAAAAGCACCTTGCTGCTGGTCGATGCAAGCTGCACCTGCCCGGTTCGCAGCAACTGCAAACACTGCGCAGCGGTGCTCCTGAAAGTGCAGGAAACCCTCGATTACCCTGCCGCCGCCAAAGACGCCGAACTCTTGGAAAAGCTGCAAGCCGTGCTGGAAAACCGCAGCCCGAAGGCGCCACCGCAAGTGCTGGTCGACAATGTGCAGCCAATGCCGCGCCTATGGCTGGCCAGCGTCGAGTTCAGCGCCTTCGAACCGCGCAACGGCAAGATGCAGCGCTACATTCAGCATCGCGCGGCGTTGTCGTTCAGCTATCTGGATGAATACGTCAGCGGACAAAAGAACAGCGACATCCTGATTCGCCAGGAAAGCCAGACGCTGCGCGTCAAACGCCATCCGGATGTCGAGCAGTCGTACCGCGAACAGTTGCGCATCCTCGGCTTTCGCATCGCCACCCGCCAGAGCAAAGCCCTGCCGGAGAGCGCTGGCGAGCTGTACGAAATGGTCAATGACAGCGCTTGGCTGACGTTCACCCTCAACGACCTGCCGAAACTGCGCAGCCAAGGCTGGGAACTGCAGATCGACGAGGAATTCGGTTTTGACCTGACCGCCGTTGATGACTGGTACGCCACCGTCGAGCAGGTGCCGGAACGCGATTGGTTTGATCTGGAACTGGGGATCATCGTCAATGGTGAGCGCCTGAGTCTGTTGCCTATCTTGCTCAATCTGATGCGCTCGCACGCGGAAATCCTCAACCCGGAACGCCTGGCGCGCCGCCGCGATGACGAGCTGATTCTGGTGAATATTCCGCAGCGCAACAGCGAGCACGGGCCGTTGCAGGTGGCCTTACCGCTGGGTCGGCTGAAGCCGGTACTGATGACGCTCGGGGAGTTTTACTTACAAGAGCCGGGCGAAACCACCCTGCGCCTGAGCAAGGCCGATGCCACGCGTCTCAATTCGCTGGAAGGCCTTCCGCTGCTGTGGGAGGGCGGCGAACAGATCCGCACGTTTGCCCAACGTCTGCGTGATATTCGTGATTTCAGCACAGAAGCACCGGAAGGTTTGAATGCGACGTTGCGCCCTTATCAGCTCGAAGGCTTGAGCTGGATGCAGTCGCTACGGCAACTGGAAGTCGGCGGGATTCTTGCGGATGACATGGGGCTGGGTAAAACCCTACAGACCCTGGCGCATATTCTCAGCGAGAAAATCGCCGGACGCCTCGATCGTCCGTGCATGGTCGTGATGCCGACCAGCCTGATTCCGAACTGGCTCGATGAGGCGGCGCACTTTACGCCGCAACTGAAAGTGGTTGCCCTGTATGGCGCCACTCGCAAAAAGCATTTCGATAACCTGGCCGACTTCGACCTGATCCTCACCACCTACGCCCTGCTGCCAAAAGACGTCGAACGTCTGGCCAAGCAGCCGCTGCATGTGTTGGTGCTGGATGAAGCGCAGTACATCAAGAATCCGAACAGCAAAGCCGCTCAAGCCGCGCGCGAACTGAATGCGCGTCAGCGCTTGTGCCTCAGCGGCACGCCGCTGGAAAACCACCTGGGCGAGCTGTGGTCGCTGTTTCACTTCTTGCTGCCGGGCTGGCTCGGCGACGTAAAAAGCTTCAACGCCGATTACCGCGTGCCGATTGAAAAGCGCGGCAGTGAAGTCAGGCTTCAGCACCTCAACGGTCGGATAAAACCGTTCCTGCTGCGCCGCACCAAGGAACAAGTGGCGACTGAGTTGCCGCCGAAAACCGAGATCATCCATTGGGTCGATCTCAACGAAGCGCAGCGCGATGTATATGAAACCATGCGCCTGGCGATGGACAAGAAGGTCCGCGACGAGATCACCCGCAAAGGCGTGGCGCGCAGCCAGATCATCATTCTTGAGGCGCTGCTCAAGTTGCGTCAGGTTTGCTGCGATCTGCGCCTGGTCAATGACGCCACCCTGCCCGCTCGCGGCAGTACCTCGGGCAAGCTCGACAGCCTGATGGAAATGCTCGAGGAGCTGTTCGAGGAGGGCCGGCGGATTCTGCTGTTTTCGCAGTTCACCTCGATGCTGTCCTTGATCGAAGACGAGCTGAAAAAACGTAATGTCGCTTACGCGCTGCTGACCGGCCAGACCCGGGATCGGCGCACGCCGGTGAAGGAATTCCAGAGTGGCAAGCGTCAGATTTTTCTGATCAGCCTGAAGGCCGGCGGCGTCGGTTTAAACCTGACCGAGGCCGACACGGTGATTCATTACGACCCGTGGTGGAACCCGGCCACCGAGAATCAGGCGACGGATCGTGCCTATCGGATCGGTCAGGAGAAACCGGTGTTCGTCTACAAGATGATTGCCCGGGGCACGGTGGAAGAGAAGATTCAGCACCTGCAAAAGGAAAAATCCGACTTGGCAGCGGGCGTGCTGGATGGGCGCAAGGCCGGGGACTGGAAGTTGCAGAGTGATGATATTGAGGCGTTGTTTGCGCCGTTGCCGGATAAGCTCGACAAGCGTTGAGATCTGCGTCGCCTGTTAGATAGCCATCGCTGGCAAGCCAGCTCCCACAGGTACCGAGTTGGAACACAGTTTTGTGTACGACTCCCAACCCTGTGGGAGCTGGCTTGCCAGCGATGGGGCCATCAGATATTGCTCTATTACTTAGGGCTCAGCCCTTGGCAACAGGCAACGGTGCAAACAGCGCCTCGATGTCGCCCTGCTCCAGTTTCCAGCCACCTGTCGTCCCACCCTCAAGCACCGCTCCGGCCAACGCCGCTTTCTCCTGCTGCAGCGCCTGTATTTTTTCCTCTACCGTGCCACGAGCAATCAGCTTGTAAACGAACACCGGGTTGTTTTGCCCGATTCGATACGCACGATCGGTGGCCTGATTCTCCACCGCCGGGTTCCACCAAGGGTCGAAGTGAATCACCGTGTCCGCAGCGGTCAGGTTCAAACCGGTACCACCCGCTTTGAGACTGATGAGAAACAGCGGCACCTTGCCGCCCTGAAAATCCTTCACCGGTGTGCGTCGATCCGTGGTGTCCCCGGTCAGCAGCGAATAGGCAATGTCACGTTGCTGCAATTCTTCCTCGATCAAGGCGAGCATCGAGGTGAACTGCGAAAACAGCAGGATTCTTCGACCTTCGCCGAGCAACTCTTCGAGCATCTCCATCAAGCTGACCAACTTGCCACTGCCGGAGCGCAGCGCCTTCGCTGTCAGCGGCATGTTGATCAGGCGCAGGTCGCAACAGACCTGCCGCAGCTTGAGCAAGGCATCCAGAATGATGATCTGACTGCGCGCCACGCCACTGCGGGCAATTTCGTCGCGCACTTTTTTATCCATCGCCACGCGAACGGTTTCATAGACATCGCGCTGGCCGTCGCTGAGATCCACCCAATGGATGATTTCGGTTTTCGGCGGCAGTTCGGTGGCCACCTGATCCTTTTTGCGGCGCAGTAAAAACGGCTTGATGCGCGCTGTCAGGTGCTGCATACGCTGAACATTGCCGTGCTTTTCGATTGGCGTGCGGTAATCGCGATTGAAGGACTTGCTGTCGCCGAGCCAACCGGGCATGAGGAAATGAAACTGCGACCAAAGCTCGCCCAAGTGGTTTTCCAATGGCGTGCCGCTCAGGCACAAGCGCTGGCGGGCCTGCAAATCGCGTGCGGCCTGCGCGGCTTTGCTGAGCGGGTTCTTGATGTTCTGCGCTTCGTCGAGAATCAGCACGCTCCACAACTGCGGCTGTAGAACCTCGAGATCCCTCGGCAGCAAAGCGTAAGTGGTCAGTACCAGATCGTATCCAGCCAGATCAGCGAAATCCTTTTGCCGCCCCGAGCCGTGCAGCGCCAATACTTTCAACTGTGGGGTGAAACGCTCGGCCTCGTCGAGCCAATTGGGAATCAGGCTGGTCGGCATCACCGCCAGTGCCGGGCAATCGAGGCGTCCGGCGTGTTTTTCCGTGAGCAGATGCGCCAAGGTTTGCAGCGTTTTGCCCAGCCCCATGTCATCGCCCAGAATGCCGCCTACTTCAAGCTCGCGCAGGGTTTGCATCCAGTTCAGACCTTCGAGCTGATACGGGCGCAGTTGCGCGTTAAGGCCGGCCGGCGCAGCAACGTGGGTGTGACTGGCATCCTGCAGGCGCTTGGCAAAGGTGCGCAGCCGCTCGCCACCCTGCCAATCCAGCGGTACGCCATCAAGCATACTCAAGCGCGCGGCGTCCGGGACACTCAAGCGCAGTGCATCGCCCTGATGACCGCCCAGGTACAACTCGCCCAGCGTGGCCATCAGCGGTTTGATCCGACTCAGCGGCAGCGCGACCTTGGCGCCCGATGGGTCGCCAAAACCGCTGGGCTTCAGTTCGATCAGGAGTTTTTCGTCATCGCTGCGTTGTGCAAGATTGACCGGGTCAAGCAAGCGCGGCTGGGTGCGCAACAAGTGCAGAAGGATCGGTAGCAAACTGTAGCGCTGGCCATTGACGACGATACCCAACTGCAAATCAAACCACTGATGCCCAGCCTCTTCTTCGACCTCGGCGTACCAATGCTCGACTGGCTGCACATTGAAATGAAAGCCGGGACTCATCTCGACTTCCCAGTTCGAGGCGCGCAACGTGGCAAGCCCTTCGTGCATAAACCCGAGCCAGGCGGAATCATCCGGCAACGTGAACATCTCGCCGGGACGATCCAGCGAACTCTTACGGGTGGCTTTCTTGAAGCCGAACTTTTGCAGGATCTGACGCAGTTTCTTTTCCACCGCAGGCTGGCGTTGAATGCGCTGGGTTTCGGTACCGTTGAGGATCATTACTTCCGGGTTGCGATCCACCGTCGGCTGGCCGTTGTAGGTAAACACCAGGGCGGCGCGGTGCTCAAGAACGTATTCCCAGCGCGAGCGCTCCCGACCGCTGACGAGGGTGAGTTGCGGCTGCGGTAGTACGTCGTCGATGATTCGTTCGGTCAGTTGGTGTGGCGGCGGGATTCTCGTTGCCGCACTCATGCGATGACTGAACTGCATGGCCTGACGCGCCGGAATGTCCGGCGCCAGAGTCAAATGACTGGCCAGTTTTTCATCCAGTTCATTGAACAGAGGGCCAATCTGCCGCTGTTCACGATCCAGGTAATAAAGCGGCTCCAGCGCCAGCACGGTTTCCTGCGCAGCCTCGGCACTGCTCCACTGCGCGCGGAACCCGCCGTCGGCCTGCTCGGCCCAGGCGAACTGGCCGATGCGTTTCGCGCCAGACATCAACGGTTGCAGATCCTCGAAATCGAGGAACAGCCGCGAGGTGCGCAGGAGCATTTCCAGCAGTTCGGCGCCGCTGCTGCCTTCCAGCGGATAGCCGCTGTAATAGGCGTGATGGGAGTGCATGGCAACCAGCAGCCTGGCGACGCGCAGATCCAGCTCGGACAGGTAGCCGGGCTGACGCATGAGCATTTCCGCCAGCGAATACATCGGTTTGACTTCGCGCAACTCGCCGCTCTTGAGCTGGGAGACCTTGAAAATATCGAGCAGCCACTTGCCGCTCACTGACGTCGGCTTGAGCTTGTAAAACAGGCGCGTGCCTGCAGTTTGCGCGCCTTCTTCGATGGGCTTGGCCGGCACGGGAATGGTCGAAAGCCAATGTTCCAGCGCCCGCCCCAACTGGGTCTGTGCGTTACTTTCGGACGCTTCATGATCACTGCCCTGCAGGTGATAGAGCACCGCAGCGCAGTGTTTGCAGTCGATTGAGACAGGACAGGTGCACAGGCAACGCAAGTTGACGGAACCCAGCCGATCTTCGGACAGGTAAATGGTTTGTTCATACGCCTGATCTTCCGAACCGACGCAGAACGCCTCGATCTTTCTGTCATCGATCTCGATGATCTCTACCCGATCATCGGCGGCATAAGCCCGAGCCTTGGCCAGCGCGTTGCTAGTGAATGCCCGGGCCCAGGCCAACGACTTAAGCTGTTCGATGATAATGCTCATGGGCAGTCCTTAGCCGGCCAACACCCGCGCCAACGCCGACTTAACCTTGCCCATGCCGTCATGCAAGGCCTGCTCGATCTCGGCCATGGTGATTACTTCGGTGGTTTTTCCCGCTGCCGGGTTAACCACCAGCGCCAGACAGGCGTAATCCAGATCCAGCTCGCGGGCCAGTGCAGCTTCCGGCATGCCGGTCATGCCGACGATGCCACAGCCATCGCGCTCCAGACGCACGATCTCCGCCACGGTTTCCAGACGCGGGCCCTGAGTGCAGGCATACACGCCTTGATCGCTGTATTCGCAGCCTTCGGCAGCCACCGCCGCAATCAATTGCTGACGCAGCGGCTCGCTGTAGGGGAAGCTGAAGTCGATATGGGTGACGTGCTCCAGATCATCGGCGAAAAAGGTGTGTTCGCGGCCGCTGGTGTAGTCGACGATCTGGTGTGGCACGCAGAAATGCCCGGTGCCCATGGCCGGGTGAATACCGCCCACCGCATTTACCGCGATGATCGCTTCGGCACCGGCCTGCTTCAACGCCCACAGGTTGGCGCGGTAGTTGACCTTGTGCGGCGGAAAGCGATGCGGGTGGCCGTGACGGGCGAGGAACAGCACTTCCTTGCCGGCGTACTCGCCAATCTGCACGTCGGCCGATGGCGCGCCGTAGGGTGTGTCCACTGCCAGCGATTGGCGAATGGTCAAACCTTCGAGTTGAGTCAGGCCCGTGCCACCGATGATTGCGTAAACCGTCATAGCGAAAAATCCTTAATCGATCAGTTGAGCGTCTTTGAGCGCGCCGATGGCGGTGAGCCAGCGCGGATCCTGACGATATTCGGTGCTGGCAATGGCCTGACCGCGCATGCGCGCGATTCGGGCCGATGGCTTGACCTTCATGCGTTGTGCGGCGCTCAAGGCGAGCTCTGCAGCAGCGCGGTCGTTGCACACCAGCCCCATGTCGCAACCGGCAGTCAGTGCGGCTTCGATGCGGCTGGCGGCATCGCCAACAACGTGGGCGCCGGCCATCGACAGGTCGTCGCTGAAGATCACGCCGTCGAACTGCAATTCGCCGCGCAGGATGTCCTGCAACCAGCGCCGGGAGAAGCCGGCAGGCTGCGAGTCGACTTGCGGGTAGATAACGTGGGCCGGCATCACAGCGGCCAGTTGTTTGCTGAGCCTGGCGAAGGGCACGAGATCGTTGGCGCGGATCTCGTCCAGGCTGCGCTCGTCGTTCGGGATCGCCACGTGGGAATCGGCTTCGGCCCAGCCGTGGCCAGGAAAATGCTTGCCGGTAGCAGCCATGCCCGCGCTGTTCATGCCGCGAATGAACGCTCCGGCAAGCACTGCGGCGCGCTCCGGATCGCCCTCAAATGAACGGGTGCCGACAACAGCGCTGCGCTGGTAATCCAGATCGAGCACCGGGGCGAAGCTCAGGTCGAGACCGACCGCCAGCACTTCGGTGGCCATGATCCAGCCGCATTGCTCGGCGAGGTATTCGGCGTTCGGGTTGTCGGCGATGGCACGCATGGCCGGCAGGCGCACAAAGCCCTGACGCAGGCGCTGCACGCGACCGCCCTCTTGATCCACCGCCAGCAGCAGATCAGGACGAACTGCACGAATGGCCGCGCTAAGCTCACGCACCTGACGCGGATGCTCAATGTTGCGCGCGAAAATGATCAGGCCGCCCACTTCGGGCTGACGCAACAATTGGCGATCTTCGGCCGTCAGCCAGGTACCGGCGACGTCCACCATCAACGAGCCTTGCAGGCCAGCAGTCATAGAGATTCCTTGAAAACGAAAAACCCGATCCGCAGCAAATCGCTACCCTGAGCAATGCTCGGCAGGTTGGCAATTTGTATGGATTTCGGGTTCAGAACGAGAGTCGGCATGGGCGGCTAGCTTAGCGGATACAAGCTGCCGCGCCCACCCGTGCGCGGTTAAACCTTGGCGGCGACCGGCGTTGATTTGCTGCGCGGGCGCAGTTGTGCGGTAGCCATCGCCGCATCGGTGACGCCGGTTTCGGCACGCATGCCCGCAGCGAGGAACGGCACCATCAGGCGCATCACTTGCTCAATGGAGGTGTTGACGCCGAAATCGGTCTCGGCAATTGCGCGCAACGCCTTGATGCCAGACATGCTGAACGCCGCGGCGCCGAGCATGAAGTGCACGCGCCAGAACAGCTCGATCGGCGGAATGCGTGGCGCGGCTTCGTTGACCAGCAGCATGTAGCGACGGAACACCTTGCCGTACATGTCTTCCAGATAACGGCGCAAGTGGCCCTGGCTCTGGCTGAACGCGAGGCCGAGCAGGCGCATGAAGATCGACAGGTCATTGCCGCTGCGTGGTTGCACCACAAGGGCCTGCTCGACGAGGATTTCGAGCAGCTCTTCAAGCGTCGGCTTGTTTTCAGGCTTGGCCTGACGGCGCTCCAGCTCTTTATCGAGGCTGATGCAGAACGGCCCGAGGAAGCGCGAGAAAACCGCTTGAATCAGCGCTTTTTTCGAGCCGAAGTGATAGTTCACCGCTGCCAGGTTGACGCCGGCCTTGCTGGTGATCAAACGCAATGAGGTTTCGGCGAAACCTTTCTCCGCGAACAACTGCTCGGCAGCATCAAGAATGCGTTCAACGGTTTCCGACTGGGCCATGGCTACTCCGCCTGACAAACACTTGTTTGAAACATACGTTTCAGCCTGTGCCTTGTCAAGCCTGCCGGTTCGTTTTGGGAATGGTCGGTCAGCTATTTAACCACACAAGCCCAACTCATTAATAAGCACGAATACCGACCGTCTGGCGGCCTGCAAAAAAACGGGCATTGCCAAGGACGCTTCACTGTATATAATCACAGTCACTGTATAAAAAGACAGAGCGATCAATATGCTAAAGCTGACGCCACGCCAAGCCGAGATTCTGGCCTTTATCAAACGCTGCCTCGAAGACAACGGCTACCCGCCAACCCGTGCGGAAATCGCTCAGGAACTGGGCTTCAAGTCGCCGAACGCGGCTGAAGAACATCTCAAGGCTCTGGCCCGAAAAGGCGCCATCGAGATGACACCGGGCGCTTCTCGCGGTATTCGCATTCCCGGCTTTGAAGCCAAGGCCGACGACTCTACCCTGCCAATCATTGGCCGGGTCGCTGCCGGCGCGCCAATCCTCGCTCAGCAGCACATCGAAGAGTCTTGCAACATCAATCCGGCCTTCTTTCATCCGCGCGCCGACTATCTGCTGCGCGTACACGGCATGAGCATGAAGGACATCGGCATTTTCGATGGTGACCTTCTTGCCGTGCACACCACCCGCGAAGCACGTAATGGCCAGGTCGTCGTTGCCCGTATCGGCGACGAAGTGACGGTCAAACGTTTCAAGCGTGAAGGCAGCAAGGTCTGGCTGATTGCCGAAAACCCCGAGTTCGCCCCTATCGAAGTCGACCTGAAAGATCAGGAACTGGTGATCGAAGGCTTGAGTGTCGGCGTAATCCGCCGCTAAAGGAGGCTTTATGCAGTTCCCACACACCCCCCAGCAAACACAACTGCCTTTATTCGAAGCGTTTCTGGCGCAACCGATGGCGCCGATCCTGAAAGACGTGGTCGAACGCCCCTGGAATGCCGAACCCGAAGTATTCAGTGAGCTGTCACTGCGTGGTGCGGCCGGGAACTGCCTGAACCTGCTCGCCCCGATTCTTCGCGAACTCAGTGAAGATCAGGACGCACGCTGGCTGACATTGATCGCGCCACCTGCCAGCCTGACTCAAACCTGGCTGCGGGATGCCGGCCTGAACCGCGAACGTATTCTGCTACTTCAACCACGGGGCGCTCAAAGCGCCCAGCAACTGGCGTGCGAAGCTCTGCGGTTGGGGCGCAGCCACACTGTGGTCACCTGGCTCAACCCGCTAAACAACCACTCGCGGCAACAACTGATCAGCGCCGCACGCACGGGCGAAGCTCAGAGCCTGAATATTCGTTTGGGTTGAGGGTTGCTACTACGCGCTGTGTGAAGCGCAGGGCTTCTCCAGGGACAGAGAAGCCGATCTGAAGCGGTAACGTTAAAAAGCAAAGGCGCGGATCAATGAAGAACCCGCGGCCCCTCTTCCTTATCAAACTCGCCTTCGACCATACGACCGGCCATCTGCACGCCGACGCTTAGCATCGCCTTGGCAATTTCTACATGCTGACCTTGAAGGAACGCCTTGGCATCGTCGGAGAAATCCAGCGTCACCAGAGAACCCTCGTCCTCAGCCCTGCGCAGTTCGATTCGGCCGTCTGGTAACTCGACAATTTCTAGAAAGGACGTTGGCATAAAGGTCTGTTCTCCACGAAAGGCAGGGATTATATAGACATCATTCAGGCTTCGCTCGGGATCTTGACCAGCAGCATGTTTCAGATTGCCACCGTGTCAATCGCCCTCAGCACTCGTTCAAGCCTTCGCGGAAACGTATCGCCAGACCTTTCAAGTTCTGCCGCCAGCTCTCCAGCTCCTCTCGACTCAACTCTTCTGGCGCTTCTTCTTCATCCAGATTAATCGCCTGAATTAGCGGCTGAGTCACGTCCCCTTTGGGCTTGTGTGGCACCCGTGGCGGCTGGAACAGCGCCGAATGCGCTGCCAGCAGTTTTGCCAGCCAGGTTTCAGAGTTGCCAGCGAGTTCGACCATCTCGGCCAACTCGGGAATCGCGATCGACTCCAGCACCTCACGTGTCAGCAGCATCTCGGCGCGTGGTGCATTGGCCTGCGGCAGACGATAGAAACCAGCGATCTCGTGACAGAGACCGAGCAAGGCGCCGTAAAGGTGAAACAACGCCGATTCACGCCCCGCCTGAATCAACGCCAGCGAATTCATCGCTCGCCCCTCTTCGGCGCGAGCCAGAGCTTCGAGCGACAGTCCGGCGAAATAGATCTTCTGGTTGGTGCGGGTATAGAGTTCGTGAGCCATGACGGCGCTCTCCACAACGAAATAATTGCTTCACACAGGCCGGACAGTGTCGTGGATCAGCCGATCCCACCGCAAGCACAAAACAAAAAGGCCGCATGAAAACCCAAGAGTTCTCATGCGGCCTTTCAGTATCAGGCTAAGGCTTACTCAGCTTTTGGCTTCGTACGCTTGTCTTCAACCGTCCACTTGCCGCCGTCGAAGTACGCCTTCCAACCGGTAGGCTTGCCATCGACTTCGGTCTGTACGTATTGCTCCTTGGTCTTGCGGCTGTAGCGAATCACCGCCGGCAGACCATCAGGATCTTTCTGTGGAGCGTCGCAGAGGAAGTGGTACTTCGGATCGATCTCGTCCTTGTGCGGCAGAATCTCGATCACCAGCGGAGCACGGGTCTCGCGGTTTTTCGGGAACTGACTGGCCGCCAGGAACAGGCCGGAAGCACCGTCGCGCAGGATGTAGGTGTCGTTGACCTTTTCGCATTTCAGCTCAGGCATCTTCACCGGATCCATCTTCGGCGGCGCCGCGTCACCGCTTTTCAGCAGTTTGCGGGTGTTTTTGCAGGTCGGGTTGGTGCAACCGAAGAACTTGCCGAAACGGCCAGTCTTTAGCTGCATCTCGCTGCCGCACTTGTCGCATTCCAGGCTCGGACCTTCGTAGCCCTTGATGCGATAGCTGCCTTCTTCGATTTCGTAGCCGGCGCAATCCGGGTTGTTACCGCAGATGTGCAGCTTGCGCTTCTCGTCCAGCAGGTAAGCGTCCATCGCCGTGCTGCAGATCGGGCAGCGGTGCTTGCCACGCAGTACCAGCGATTCCGACTCACCCTCGTCGTCCGCAGCGATTTCATCGCCCGGCACCAGGTTGACGGTGGCCTTGCAGCGTTCTTTCGGCGGCAGGCTGTAGCCTGAACAACCGAGGAAAACGCCTGTCGACGCGGTACGAATCTGCATCGGACGACCGCAAGTCGTGCACGGAATGTCGGTCATGACCGGCTGGTTGGCACGCATGCCGCTGTCCGGGTTTTCGGCTACTTCGAGTTTCTTTTTGAAGTCGCCGTAGAACTCGTCCAGTACGTTTTTCCAGTCGCGCTCGCCCTGCGCTACGTCATCGAGGTTCTCTTCCATGCCTGCGGTGAAGCCGTAGTCCATGAGGTTCGAGAAGCTTTCCGACAGACGCTCGGTGACGATGTCTCCCATCTTTTCCGAGTAGAAACGACGGTTGTGCAGGGTCACGTAACCGCGATCCTGAATGGTCGAAATGATCGCAGCGTAAGTCGAAGGACGACCGATACCGCGCTTTTCCATTTCTTTAACCAGACTGGCTTCCGAGTAGCGGGCCGGCGGTTTGGTGAAGTGCTGCGATGGATCGAGCTTGATCAGCTTCATCACGTCGCCCTGCGCCATATCAGGCAGAACGTCGTCATCACCCGGTTTGGCAATCTGCGGCATGACACGGGTGTAACCGTCAAACTTGAGGATACGACCCTTGGCGCGCAGCTCGAAGTCACCAGCGCCTACGCTGACGGTGGTCGACAGGTATTGCGCCGGCAGCATCTGGCAAGCGAGGAACTGGCGCCAGATCAGCTCGTAGAGACGCTCAGCGTCACGCTCCATACCCGCCAGCTTGCTTGGCGTGGTGTTGGCGTCAGAAGGACGAATCGCTTCGTGAGCCTCTTGTGCGCCTTCCTTGCTGCTGTAGACGTTCGGCGTTTCCGGCAGGTACTTCTTGCCGAACTCGTCTTCGATGTAAGTACGCGCCATCGCCACGGCATCAGCCGAGAGGTTGGTCGAGTCGGTACGCATATAAGTGATGTAGCCGGCTTCGTAAAGACGCTGGGCCATCATCATGGTTTTCTTCACGCCGAAGCCCAGGCGGTTGCTCGCAGCCTGCTGCAGGGTCGATGTGATGAACGGCGCCGACGGCTTGCTGCTGGTCGGTTTGTCTTCGCGCTTGACGATGCTGTAGCTGGAAGATTTGAGTTTCTCCAGCGCGGCCATGGCCTGAGCTTCGTTGAGCGGCTTGAACGCTTCGCCTTTTTCGCGAGCCACTTCGAAACGCACGGTGGAGCCTTTGGTGGTGCCGAGATCGGCATGCACTTCCCAGTACTCTTCCGGGTTGAACGCGCGAATTTCACGTTCACGCTCGACCACCAGCTTCACGGCAACCGATTGCACGCGACCGGCGGACAAGCCACGAGCGATCTTCGCCCACAGCAGCGGCGAGACCATGTAACCGACAACGCGGTCGAGGAAGCGACGCGCCTGTTGAGCGTTGACACGATCAATGTCCAGCTCACCCGGTTCCGAGAAAGCTTCCTGAATCGCTTTCTTGGTGATTTCGTTGAACACCACACGCTTGTAGCGGCTGTCGTCACCACCGATGGCTTCGCGCAGGTGCCAGGCAATGGCTTCCCCCTCGCGATCCAAGTCGGTTGCGAGATAGATGGTGTCAGCATCTTTGGCGAGCCGGCGCAGCTCTTCGATGACCTTCTCTTTACCCGGGAGGATCTCGTACTGGGCTTTCCAGCCATGATCGGGATCGACACCCATACGCGAGACCAGCTGCTTGCGCGCTTTCTCTTTCGGCGAGAGCACCGGACCTTCGCCCGCAGCAGCCTTACCGCGCTTGGCGGCTGGCTCTTTGCTGGCGCTAGCCGAACCGCTGGTGGGCAGGTCTCGGATATGGCCGATACTCGACTTCACCACGTATTGGTTACCCAGATACTTGTTGATGGTCTTGGCCTTAGCCGGGGATTCCACAATGACCAGCGATTTGCCCATGGATCAGAAAATTCCTGAATTCTAGAAGTGAAAGGCGGTTGGCGCCTGACGCGGCACCGCTATATATAGTTGATACAAGGTGAGGTCAAGCACAGGGTTCTGTGCGCACTCGCCTTATGCCTTGGAAAAAAGGCTCGGTTCGGCTTGCACCAAAGCAAAGCGTGGCACCTGCTCGCCGTCAACCTCGACTGACTCGAGAAACATGCTCAGAGGGCGTACCCAAAAGCCGTAATCGCCATACAGGGCTTGGTAAAAGACCACTTCTTCTTCGGTCTCGGAATGCCGCGCAACACTGAATACGCGGTACTGCGGACCTTTGTAATGTTGGTAGAGCCCAGGTTGTATCGGCATGCTTCGGCCCTCACTCAAATTTTTTCAAAAATAAAAACAAAATAAATCCACAAAAACAAAAACCGGGGCACTTGGCCCCGGCTTCCATCGACGAGACGCTTAAACGCGTTCGAAGACGGTGGAGATGCCTTGGCCGAGACCAATGCACATAGTGGCCACCCCGAAGGTGCCGCTATTCTGCTTCATCACGTTCAGCAAAGTGCCGGAAATACGGGCACCGGAGCAACCGAACGGGTGACCCAGGGCGATCGCGCCGCCGTGCAGGTTAACCTTCTCGTTCATCTTGTCGAGTACTTTCAGATCTTTCAGCACTGGCAGGGCCTGTGCGGCGAAAGCTTCGTTGAGCTCGAAGAAGTCGATATCGTTGATGCCAAGGCCCGCACGCTTCAGGGCTTTTTGTGTCGCCGGAACTGGACCATAGCCCATGATTGCCGGATCCACACCCGCCACTGCCATCGAACGGATAACCGCCATTGGCTGGATACCCAGGTCCTGCGCACGCTGCGCCGACATCACGATCATGCACGAAGCACCATCGGTGATCTGCGACGAAGTACCGGCAGTCACGGTGCCGCCCTTTGGATTGAAGGCAGGCTTGAGGGCTGCCAGACTTTCCAGGGTGGTTTCCGGACGAATGGTTTCGTCGTAGTCGAACAGTTTCAGGAAACCGTTCTCGTCATAGCCCTGCATCGGGATTATTTCGTCTTTGAACTTGCCTTCCACGGTGGCCTTGTGGGCCAACTGGTGGGATCGCACGCCGAAAGCGTCCTGTTGTTCGCGAGTGATGCCGTGCATTTTGCCGAGCATTTCAGCGGTCAGGCCCATCATGCCCGAGGCTTTCGCCGCGTACAGCGACATGTGCGGGTTCGGATCGACACCGTGCATCATGCTCACGTGGCCCATATGCTCAACGCCGCCGACCACGAACACGTCACCGTTGCCGGTCATGATCGCTTGCGCAGCGGTGTGCAGCGCACTCATCGACGAGCCGCACAGACGGCTAACAGTCTGACCGGCCGAGGTGTGCGGGATCTGGGTCATCAGCGAAGCCATGCGCGCGATGTTCCAGCCCTGCTCCAGGGTCTGGTTGACGCAGCCCCAGATCACGTCCTCGACTTCTGCAGGATCGACCTTGGCGTTGCGTTCCAGCAACTTGCTGATCAGGTGCGCCGACATGTCTTCGGCGCGGGTGTTGCGGTGCATGCCGCCCTTGGAGCGGCCCATCGGAGTACGACCGAAGTCGACAATCACGACGTCTCTAGGATTCAAGCTCATAAGTTCACTCTCACTCTAGTTGGGGGCGCTTAACCGAAGAAGCTCTGGCCGTTTTTGGCCATTTCGCGCAGCTTCGCGGTCGGGTGGTACAGCGCGCCCAAATCAGCGTACTGGTCAGCCAGGGCAACGAACTCGGCAACACCGATCGAGTCGATGTAGCGCAGTGCACCGCCACGGAATGGAGGGAAACCGATACCGTAGACCAGACCCATGTCGGCTTCGGCGGCGGTTTCAACGATGCCGTCTTCCAGGCAACGCACGGTTTCCAGGCACAGCGGGATCATCATCCAGTTGATGATGTCTTCGTCAGTGACTTCACGCTGCTCGTAAACGATCGGCTTGAGCACTTCCAGCACCGATGGATCGGCGACTTTCTTCTGCTTGCCTTTCTTGTCGGCCTCGTAGGCGTAGAAGCCCTTGCCGTTCTTCTGGCCCAGGCGCTTGGCTTCGTACAGCACGTCGATGGCCGAACGACGGTCATCCTTCATGCGATCCGGGAAACCTTCAGCCATCACGTCACGACCATGGTGACCGGTGTCGATGCCGACCACGTCCATCAGGTACGCCGGGCCCATCGGCCAGCCGAATTTTTCCATGACCTTGTCGATACGGACGAAGTCGACACCGGCGCTGACCAGCTTGGCGAAACCACCGAAGTACGGGAACAGTACGCGGTTGACCAGGAAGCCCGGGCAGTCGTTGACGACGATCGGGTTCTTGCCCATTTTCTTGGCGTAGGCAACGGTGGTGGCAACAGCCAGCTCGCTGGACTTCTCGCCACGGATCACTTCCACCAGCGGCATCATGTGCACCGGGTTGAAGAAGTGCATGCCGACGAAGTTTTCCGGACGCTTGAGGGCCTTGGCCAGCAGGCTGATGGAAATGGTCGAGGTGTTGGACGCGAGGATGGTGTCCTCTTTGACCTGACCTTCGACTTCAGCCAGTACGGCTTGCTTGACCTTAGGGTTCTCGACGACAGCTTCGACAACCAGATCCACGTGACCGAAGTCGCCGTAGGACAGGGTCGGACGAATGCCATTGAGCACTTCAGCCATTTTCGCAGCGGTCATGCGACCTTTATCAACGCGGCCAACCAGCAGCTTGGCGGCTTCGGCCAGACCCTGCTCGATACCGTGCTCGTTGATGTCCTTCATCAGGATCGGCGTACCTTTGGAGGCCGACTGATAGGCGATACCGCCACCCATGATGCCGGCGCCGAGTACAGCGGCCTGCTTCACGTCTTTGGCGATTTCGTCGTAGGCCTTGGCCTTTTTCTTCAGCTCCTGATCGTTCAGGAACAGACCGATCAAGCTCTGCGCGGCAGAGGTCTTGGCCAGTTTGACGAAGCCGGCGGCTTCGACTTCCAGCGCCTTGTCACGACCGAAGTTCGCGGCTTTCTGGATGGTCTTGATCGCTTCAACCGGCGCCGGGTAGTTCGGGCCAGCCTGACCGGCGACGAAACCTTTGGCGGTTTCGAAAGCCATCATCTGTTCAATAGCGTTCAGCTTGAGTTTTTCAAGTTTCGGCTGACGCTTGGCCTTGAAATCGAACTCGCCGGAGATGGCGCGCTTGATCAGTTCAAGGGCAGCTTCCTGCAGTTTTTCAGGAGCAACCACGGCGTCGACGGCACTGACTTTCAGGGCGTCTTCAGGGCGGTTTTCCTTACCGGAGGCAATCCACTCGATGGCGTTATCGACACCGATCAAGCGCGGCAGACGCACGGTGCCACCGAAGCCTGGGTAGATGCCCAGCTTGACTTCCGGCAGGCCGATCTTGGCTTTGGTCGACATGACGCGATAGTCAGCCGCCAGGCACATTTCCAGACCACCACCCAGGGCGATGCCATTGATGGCCACTACGGTTGGGACGTTGAGGTCTTCGAAATCGCTGAAGATCTTGTTGGCTTCGAGATTGCCAGCAACCAGCTCGGCATCCGGCAGCTTGAAGTTATCGACAAATTCGGTGATGTCGGCGCCGACGATGAACACGTCCTTGCCACTGCTGACGATCACGCCCTTGATCGAAGCATCTGCCTTGATGGTGTCTACGGCCTGACGCAGTTCGTTCAGGGTTAGACGGTTGAACTTGTTGACGGACTCACCCTTGAGGTCGAATTTCAATTCGACGATGCCACTTTCAAGAGCTTTAACCGTGATGGCTTTACCTTCGTAAATCATCAACTGATCTCCACGATATGGAAGCTGAACAGTACACGTCGGACGCAGGCGAATGGCTCGGCAGGACGCTTTTTCGTCGATGCTAACGCCAATCCACCCGGCACACCCGCCAACGCGATAGTCGGGATTCTGTAGGAGCAGTCTGTAAGACAAACGCTCAATTCATACGCCCGTTTGATTTGGGTACGTCACCTTCACGGAATTTCCGACAATTGTCAATCGCCCAAAATACGGGTTGAAATGCGACTTTGCGGTCATTTCTGTAAGACGAAGACCCGCAACACGCGTCTGCATGTGAAGCCATTCATAGAATCAATAGTTAGAAAAGTCGCCCTAATTCGCAGCAGCCCGAGTTTAAAGGGCTACGCTGGGTGGACTACAGAGAGATGTACCGACCAAGTCAGCATCAAAAAAGGTTTCCGGCCTGCCTGGCCACCCTGCCCGATGAATCATGTCGGGCTTTTTATTGCGCGTCTGCCGGACGTTCCCCACCGTTGCAGTGGGAAAAGTCCGCGCGTCACGCCAGTGCTTTCAGAGTGGTGTCGATGTCCTGCAACACCGACGCTTCGCCCTTCTCGCCCCAGTACAAGGCGATCATCTGCTTGTCTGCTTCGACTTTGAAAACGTTGCCGGGCAACTTTTCGAAATGATTGAGCAGCGCCCGATCTTCGCAAACTTCCTGCCATTGATTGACCCACACACCCGGCGATTTTTGCCAGTAAGTCCAGCAGGCAGGCGACTTGCCACGACGCGGCCGATGATACTGCGCACACGGATTCGGCGGCTCTTGCGCCAGCCAGTGCGGCCATTCCTGAGGCGCCAGTTGCATGGCCAGACCCATGCGCCGCGCCTCCATGCGCAAGGCGATGCGACCGCTTTGCGCGCGCGATGGGCGCAACCACGCCAACGGACTCAAAACCACCAGCAGGATTGACACCACCAACCAGACCGTCATATCTCTATTCCCAATTCTTGGTGAGCGCATTGTGTCACTTTGGAACCAATGCGCTTGAAACCAGCCATACTTAACAATATTGAAACCTCACGAGGAGCACCTCATGCCCTACCACCACATTCTGGTCGCCGTAGATCTGACCGAAGAGTGCGACCCTGTGATTCACCGCGCCCGCGAGCTATCGGTGAGCAATGGCGCCAAGCTTTCGCTCGTGCATATCGTTGAGCCGATGGCCATGGCCTTCGGCGGCGACGTGCCGATGGATCTGTCACAACTGCAACAACAGCAGTTCGATCAGGCCAAGGAGCGCCTGGAGCGTTTGAAAGCCAAATACTCAGAGCTTGAGGGCGCCAACTGCCACCTGACCTATGGCCAGCCACGCCAGGAAATCCATCATTTCGCCAAGGAAAACACGTGCGATCTGATCGTGGTCGGCAGCCATGGCCGTCATGGTCTGGCGCTGTTGCTCGGCTCGACCGCGAACGACGTACTGCACGGCGCGCCATGCGACGTCCTCGCCGTCCACCTGGTCAAACGTTGAAACACTGATCATTGTGGGAGCGAGCCTGCTCGCGAAGGCGTCGGCACATTCAGCATTAATGCCGCCTGACACACCGCATTCGCGAGCAGGCTCGCTCCCACATTGGGTCTCCACCCGCATATGAAAAGCCCGGCGTTCATCACTGAACGCCGGGCTTTTTCACATCCGGATCAATCAGGCATCCAACTCGGCCCAACGCTCCATCAACGCGTCCAGTTCAGCCTGCAACTGCTCCAGCGAGGCAATCACCTTGGCTGTTTCAGCCGGTGGACGCTGATAGAAACCGCCTTCAGCCATCTCGGCCTCCACTGCGGCGATCTGCTGTTCCTTGGCGTCGATATCGCCCGGCAACGCTTCCAGCTCGCGCTGCAGCTTGTAGCTCAGCTTTTTCTTGGCAACCGGGGCAGCAGCGGCAGGCGCAGCAACCACAGCAGGCTCAGCGGTGACTACCGCCGAATTCAGGTCAGCCTTGCCCGATTTGCTTTCAGTCACGCCCAACAGCCGCGGCGAGCCGCCCTGACGAATCCAGTCCTGATAGCCGCCGACGTATTCACGCACCTTGCCTTCACCTTCGAAGACCAGCGTGCTGGTGACCACGTTGTCGAGGAACGCCCGGTCGTGGCTGACCATCAGCACGGTGCCGTTGAAAGTCAGCAGCACTTCTTCGAGCAGCTCGAGAGTTTCCACGTCGAGGTCGTTGGTCGGTTCGTCGAGGACCAGCAGGTTCGCCGGTTTGCTGAACAGTTTGGCCAGCAACAGACGCGCACGCTCACCACCCGACAGCGCCTTGACCGGCGTGCGGGCACGCTGTGGGCTGAACAGGAAATCGCCGAGGTAGCTCAGCACGTGACGGCTCTGGCCGTCGATATCGATGAAGTCGCGACCTTCGGCGACGTTGTCGATCACGGTTTTTTCCAGATCCAGTTGATGACGCAACTGGTCGAAGTAGGCCACGTCGATCCGCGTGCCCTCTTCCACTTTGCCGCTGGTCGGTTGCAGACCGCTAAGCATGAGTTTCAGCAGGGTGGTCTTGCCGGTACCGTTGGCGCCGAGCAGACCGATACGGTCGCCGCGTGTCAGCACCATCGAGAAATCCTTGATCAGGAACGGGCCGCCCGGGTGAGCGAAACTCACGTTCTCGAGGACCATCACCTGCTTGCCGGACTTGTCGGCAGTGTCCAGCTGAATGTTGGCCTTGCCGGTGCGCTCACGACGCTCGCTACGCTCCACGCGCAAAGCTTTCAGGGCGCGGACGCGGCCCTCGTTGCGGGTGCGGCGAGCCTTGATGCCCTGGCGGATCCAGACTTCTTCCTGGGCCAGTTTCTTGTCGAACAGCGCGTTGGCGGTTTCTTCGGCGGCCAGCGCGGCTTCTTTGTGCACAAGGAAACTGGCGTAGTCGCCGTTCCAGTCGATCAGGCCGCCGCGATCCAGTTCGAGGATGCGCGTGGCGAGGTTTTGCAGGAAGGAACGGTCGTGCGTGATGAACAGCACGGCGCCCTGGAAATCTTTCAGGGCTTCTTCGAGCCAGGCAATCGCACCGATGTCCAGGTGGTTGGTCGGTTCGTCGAGCAGCAGCAGATCCGGCTCGGACACCAGCGCCTGCGCCAGCAGCACGCGACGACGCCAGCCGCCGGATAACTGGGCGAGGGTCTTGTCGGCCGGCAGTTGCAGACGGCTCAAAGTGCTCTCGACCAGAGTCTGCAAGCGCCAGCCATCACGGGCTTCGAGGTCTTGCTGAACGTGCATCAGCTTGTTCAGGTCTTCTTCAGTGACGCAGTTCTGCGCAAGGTGATGGTATTCGGCGAGCAACGCGCCCACGCCATCAAGGCCTTCAGCGACTACGTCGAACACCGTCCGATCGTCGGCCACCGGCAATTCTTGCGGCAATTCGCCGATTTTCAGACCGGGGGCACGCCACACCGAGCCTTCATCGGGCTTCTGGTCGCCCTTGACCAGTTTCATCATGCTGGACTTGCCAGTGCCGTTGCGGCCGATGATGCACACCCGCTCACCACGGGCGATCTGCCAGGACACCTTGTCCAACAACGGCATAGCGCCGAACGCAAGGGACACATCGCTGAATTTGAGCAGGGTCATGAGCTTCTCCAAAAACCGGGCGCGCATTCTACCTGAGTTAGGGCTTCAGCAGGCCGGCAATTTGTCTGTCGAAGCACTCTGCACAACATTTGTTGCGAACTTGTGCTGCGAGGCCCGCAAAGCTTTCGCCGCTTGCTGGCAAAAGGCTAAGCTACAGACAATTCAGTGCTGACCGAGGTCGGCACTTGTCATGATTTCTCTGCCCGGATGTCTCATGCGCAGTCGCCTTTTCAGTGTCTTGTCCTGTTTGCTACTTACCGCCGCTGCCGCTCAATCCGCCCAGGCGGTGGACCTGTCCACCCAACGCCAGTATTACGATGAAGCCAAGCGCGCCCTGGCCAAGGGTGATACCGGCCCGTACTTTCGCTACAGCCAGGCGTTGGCCGATTACCCGCTGGAACCGTACCTGGCCTACGACGAACTGACCGCGCGGCTGAAAACCGCGAGCAACGCGGAAATCGAAAAGTTCCTCGCCGAACACGGTGACCTGCCCCAGGCCAACTGGATGAAATTGCGCTGGTTGCGCTGGCTCGCCGACCGTGGCGACTGGGCCACCTTCGTCAAGTATTACGACCCGAAACTCAACTTCACTGAACTGGACTGCCTGAATGCGCAGTACCAGATCAGCAGCAACCATAAGGCCGAGGGGTACGCCAATGCTGAAAAGCTCTGGCTGACTGGCAAATCCCAACCCGCCGCGTGTGACGCGCTGTTCGGCATCTGGGCAGCCGATGGCCAGCTCACTGAACAGAAACGCTGGGAGCGCACCAAACTTGCCGCTCAGGCCCGCAACTATCCATTGGCCAACAGTCTGGTCAACGGCCTGACCACCCTCGCCCCGCGCGGTCGTTTGCTGGTGGATGTGGCGCAAAAACCGGAGTTGCTCAATCAGCCTTCGCGCTTCACCCCGGCCGATGAACCGATGTCCGACGTGGTCAGCCTCGGCTTGCGCCGACTGGCCCGTCAGGATCCGGACAAGGCCATGGCGTTGCTCGACGGTTACGCCAGCAGCATGCATTTCTCCCGCGATGAAAAAGTCGCGATTGCCCGGGAAATCGGCCTGACCCTCGCTCGGCGTTTCGACAGCCGCGCGCTGGACGTGATGACCAAGTACGACCCGGAGCTGCGCGACAACACCGTTTCAGAATGGCGCCTGCGCTTGCTGTTGCGTCTGGCGCGCTGGGACGATGCGTATCAGTTGACCCGCCGTCTGCCGCAGGATCTGGCCACCACCAACCGCTGGCGCTACTGGCAGGCGCGTAGTCTGGAACTGGCCCAGCCGCAGAACCCGGAAGCGCAGACCCTGTACAAAAACCTTGCGCGCGAACGTGACTTCTACGGTTTCCTCGCCGCCGACCGCTCGCAATCGCCGTACTCGCTGAACAACAAGCCATTGGTCCTCAGCCAGGCGCTGATCAACAAGGTGCGCAACACGCCGGGCGTACGCCGCGCGCTGGAATTCCATGCCCGTGGGCAAATCGTCGACGGTCGTCGCGAGTGGTATCACGTCAGCCGCCATTTCAATCGCGATGAAATGGTTGCCCAGGCGAAACTCGCTTACGACTTGAAATGGTATTTCCCGGCGATCCGCACCATCAGTCAGGCGCAGTACTGGGACGATCTGGATATCCGCTTCCCGATGGCCCACCGCGAAACGCTCGTGCGTGAAGCCAAGGTACGTGGCCTGCATTCGAGCTGGGTGTTTGCCATTACCCGCCAGGAAAGCGCGTTCATGGACGACGCACGCTCCGGTGTCGGCGCCAGTGGCCTGATGCAATTGATGCCCGGCACCGCCAAGGAAACCGCGCGCAAATTCAGCATTCCGCTGGCCTCGCCGCAGCAAGTGCTGGACCCGGACAAGAACATCCAGCTCGGCGCCGCGTATCTGAGCCAGGTGCACAGCCAGTTCAACGGCAACCGCGTCCTCGCCTCCGCCGCCTACAACGCAGGTCCTGGTCGCGTGCGCCAATGGCTGCGCGGCGCCGATCACCTGAGCTTCGACGTGTGGGTCGAAAGCATTCCGTTCGACGAAACCCGTCAGTATGTGCAGAACGTGCTGTCGTACTCGGTGATCTACGGCCAGAAGCTCAACTCGCCGCAGCCGCTGGTGGACTGGCATGAGCGCTACTTCGACGATCAGTGATCACCTGACTGACGCCAACTAACGAAAAATGCCCGTATCGCGAGATACGGGCATTTTTTATGGGCACAACCTGAGCGGCTATTTAGTGAATGGCAGGATCGGTGACAGGATTCGTTGACGCGCTCTTGCCATCATTGAACTGCAACGCTGCCAACCGCGCATACAGCGGATTGCTGGCAATCAGTTCCTGATGGGTGCCAATGGCCACAAGCTTGCCCTGATCCATTACCGCAATCCGGTCAGCGTTTTTCACCGTGGCCAGTCGATGCGCGATCACCAGCGTGGTGCGGTTTTGCATCAGGCTCGGCAGGGCTTCCTGAATCAGGTGTTCGCTCTGCGCATCAAGGGCGCTGGTGGCTTCGTCCAGCAGCAGGATCGGTGCGTCGACCAGCAACGCCCGGGCAATGGCCAGACGCTGACGCTGGCCACCGGAAAGACCGAGGCCTCCATCGCCGAGATGGGTCTGGTAACCGTTGGGCATTTTCTCGATGAAGTCGTGGGCATGAGCAATTTTCGCAGCGTCCTTGACCTGCTCCAGCGTCGCCCCGGGATTGCCGTAACGAATATTCTCTTCAACGCTACCGAAAAACAGCGCCGGCGATTGTGATACCAGGGCGAAGTGACGGCGCAGGTCCAGCGGATCGAGGCTGGTCAAAGGCACGCCATCAATCAGGATCTGCCCTTCCAGCGGATCATAAAAACGCAACAGCAAGTCGTACACGGTGGACTTGCCAGCGCCGGACGGCCCCACCAGCGCTAGTGTCTCGCCAGCGCGAATGGTCAGATTCAAACCGTTGACGGCGTAGCTTTCCGGACGCGAAGGGTAGGAAAAACGCACGTCCTGCAATTGCAATTCACCCCGCACGCGCTCCGGCAAGGTCACCAGCCCGGTAACGGGCGGCTGGATGATGTTTTCCGAACCCAGCAGTTCAGCGATACGTTCGGCGGCCCCGGCCGCGCGCTGCAGTTCGCCGATCACCTCACTCAACGTGCCAATCGCACTGCCGACGATCAGGCTGTAAAAGACAAACGCCGCCAGTTCGCCCCCGGTGATGCGCCCGGCGATTACGTCCATGCCTCCGACCCACAACATCACCGCCACGGCGCCGAGCACCAGCACGATCACCATGGTGATCATCCACGAACGCTGAAAGATGCGTTTGCGCGCGGTGTCGAATGCGTCCTCGACCGTCGTCGCAAAACGTCGCTCGTCCTGAACCTGGTGGTTGTAGGCCTGCACGGTTTTGATCTGGCCGAGGGTTTCCGACACATAGCTGCCGATATCGGCGACCCGGTCCTGGCTCAACCGCGACAGATTGCGCACGCGCCGGCCGAATATCAGGATCGGTGCAACCACGAACGGCAAGGCGATCACCACAATGCTGGTGAGTTTCGCATTGGTCACGAACAGCAGGATGACGCCACCGATGACCATCAACAGGTTGCGCAGGAACATCGACAACGACGAGCCGATCACCGATTGCAACAGCGTCGTGTCGGCAGTCAGCCGCGACTGGATCTCGGAACTGCGGTTGTTCTCGTAAAAGCCCGGATGGAGATAGACCAGATGGTTGAACACCTCCCGGCGGATGTCGGCCACGCAGCGCTCGCCGATCCACGACACCCAGTAGAACCGGGCAAACGTACCGACCGCCAGACCCAGCACCATCAACATGAAGATGCCGATGCTCTGGTTGAGCTGATGCGGCGACTGAGTCATGAAGCCCCGGTCGACCAACAGTTTGATCCCCTGACCCATCGACAACGTGACGGCGGCGGTGACGATCAATGCCAGCAGCGCAGCGATGACTTGCCAGCGGTAAGGGGCCAGAAACCGACTGGTCAGACGCAGGGCCCGACGGTGTCGTGAAGAAAGCTTCGGGGTCATTCAGGTACACATCCGTGTTGATGAAAGGGCTAGCCTAAACCTTCTTGCGGTGGAACTCTGTAAATCACAATGAGTCAGGTTAAATATGCCCCCAAAGACTAGGCCATAGTTGCTATCGGTCTAACGTCAAGGTTGAGACGAACGGTCATTTCTGTTGGACTGGAATGGCCGCTCATGACGGATCGAAAGGCGCTGTCACAGCCTGGTCACGTGGCGGCTTTAATCTGGGTATACAACCTGATGAGGAGACAGGCCATGTCCTTGCAACACAGCAGCGATGACAAGATTGAAGTGATCCGCACCAAGCCCGGCCAATCTCTGGGTTGCTCGATACTGGATAAGGATGGGCGTGAAGTACCGATCACTGAAGAGATGATCCAGCAAGCCTGCAGCGAGCTGGAGAAGCGATTGGTCAAGCCTGCCGAACAAGAGTGATATAGCCACCGTCTTCCTGACCCGGCCCCTTTGGCCGGGTTTTTTCTGCCTGCAGATCCGGGGACTTTTGGCGCGACCTTCGCGAGCAGGCTCGCTCCCACAGGAGATCGTCAGTGAGTGCGAGATCCATGTGGGAGCGAGCCTGCTCGCGAAGGGGCCAACCCGGTTTCTAGACAGTCACCGCACCCAGTGCCGCGACTATCTTCGCCAACACCGGCGAATCCCCTTCAATCCGCACCTTCAGCCCTTCAATCTCGCGCCGCACCGGATACTGTTTACGCAACACATCGAACGCCGCCCGCTGCTCGCCGACATTACCTACGAGGCTGCGGCGAAAATCCGCATCATCGCGGCGCGGGTCGTACACGCCACGACACAACATCGCCAGCGCCCAGGCCGGATCGCTGTCGCCATGCAAGGTCACTTGCGACAACCACGGCGCCGGTAGCAGCTCACTGAGTTGAATGCTTGCTGGCTGGCCGATGAATTGGCAGTAAGCCTGATAGATCTGCGCCGTTCCGCGCTGTTTGCCATCAAGGCTGTAACCGGCAATGTGCGGAGTGGCCAGTACGCAAAGTTCGGCCAATGCAACATCAACCTCAGGCTCGGCCTCCCAGACATCAAGAACGGCTTGCAGGTCTTCACGCTCCAGCAGCACTTCGCGCAGCGCGGCGTTATCCACCACCGGACCACGCGCCGCGTTGATCAGCCATGCACCGGGCTTGAGCTGCTGCAGACGCTGCTGATCGAACAGATGCCAAGTCGCACCAACGCCGCTGCGTGTCAGCGGTGTGTGCAGACTGATTACGTCACACTGCTCAATGATTTGCTCAAGGCTCACGTAATCGCCGCCCTCGGCAGCCTGACGCGGCGGATCGCAGACTTTGACATTCCAGCCCAACTCTTTTAGAACCTTGATCAGGCGCCCTCCCACCTCACCGGCGCCGACGACACCATAAGTCCGCTGAGTGAGATCGACACCTTCGATTTCGGCGAGGGTCATCAGACTGCCCAGCACATAATCGACCACGCCTCGGGCATTGCAGCCGGGTGCACTCGACCAGGTGATGCCGGCCTCATTGAAGTAGTCGAGATCCAGATGATCGGTGCCGATCGTGCAGGTACCGACAAAGCGCACCTTGCTGCCCTCAAGCAACGTGCGGTTGACGTTGGTCACCGAGCGCACGAGTAACACGTCGGCCTGCGCGACCGTCGCACGGTCGATGGAACGGCCCGGCACCCGGCGGATCTCGCCGAAACCGGCAAAAAAGGCATCGAGCAGCGGGATATTTTCGTCGGCAACAATCAGCATGGCGGGCTCCTTAGGCGGATCGGCAGTTTAGGTGCAGATCGGTCGCCGGGCCAGCGGGCTTTGCGCTTACAAATCCGCAACAGAGGATTTTTCCTGACCAAGGCGTCAGCGGCGTAGAATGCGGCGCCTTGCGCATCAACAGCTGTGGACGTTTTTCCCGTGAATTCTGTAACTGATCAACCTGTCGCCGTCTCCCTCACTCGCCCCGCGCGGATTCGCCTGGAGTTCAAGAACCTGCTCGCCCTGGCATTGCCGATCATCATCGCGCAACTGGCGACTACGGCCATGGGCTTCGTCGACGCGGTGATGGCTGGCCGCGTCGGGCCAAAGGATCTGGCAGCGGTGGCGCTGGGCAACTCGATCTGGGTGCCGGTGTTTCTGCTGATGACCGGCACTCTGCTGGCAACCACGCCGAAAGTCGCCCAGCGTTTCGGTGCTGGCACCCACAGCGAAATCGGCCCGCTCGTGCGTCAGGCGCTGTGGCTGGCGCTGGTGGTCGGACTGATCGCCACCGCGATGCTGGTGGCCGCCGAGCCGGTACTGCACCTGATGAAAGTCGATCCAGAGCTGATCGGCCCGTGCATGCAATACCTGCACGGCATCGCCAGTGGTCTGCCGGCAGTGGCGTTCTATCACGTGCTGCGCTGCACCAGTGACGGCATCGGCCGTACGCGTCCTGCCATGGTGCTGGGCCTGTGCGGTCTAGCGCTGAACATTCCGCTGAACTACATCTTCATCTATGGCCATTTCGGTGTGCCGGCGATGGGCGGCGTCGGTTGCGGTTGGGCCACGGCCATCGTGATGTGGGTGATGGCGCTGGGGCTGGCCGGTTATGAGCGCTGGGCACCGGCCTATCGTTCGAGCGAAATATTCAGCCGTTTCGACTGGCCACAATGGACAGTGATCAAGCGTCTGCTGGCGATTGGTCTGCCTATCGGTATCGCCGTGTTTGCCGAGTCGAGCATTTTTGCCGTGATCGCCCTGCTGATCGGCAGTCTTGGCGCCACCGTGGTGGCCGGGCACCAGATTGCCCTCAACGTCAGTTCGCTGGTGTTCATGATTCCGTATTCGCTGGGCATGGCGGTGACCGTGCGCGTCGGTCAGGCACTGGGCCGCGAAGAACCACGCGAAGCGCGTTTTGCCGCTGGTGTCGGCATGGGCACCGCGCTGGCGTACGCCTGCCTGTCGGCGAGCATGATGCTGTTGCTGCGCGAGCCGATTGCGGCGATCTACACCGCTGACCCGACAGTGATTCACATCGCGGCGATGCTGATTGTGTACTCGGCACTGTTCCAGTTTTCCGACGCGATCCAGGTCACCGCCGCCGGCGCGCTGCGTGGCTATCAGGACACGCGCGTGACCATGATCCTGACCCTGTTCGCCTATTGGGGCATTGGTTTGCCGGTGGGCTATGCCCTCGGTCTGACCGACTGGCTCGGCGAACCACGCGGCCCGAGCGGTTTGTGGCAGGGTTTGATCGTGGGCTTGAGCTGTGCGGCGTTGATGCTGTCGATTCGCCTGACGCGCAGTGCGCGCAAGCGTATTCGGATCAGTCGCTCGGCGGGTTGATCGCCCATAAAAAAGACCTGCAGATGCAGGTCTTTTTTTTGCCTTTGATCAGGACTTTTTGCGGATCCAGTACAGATATGTACCGGCGTCTTCGTGCTGGCTCACCAGTTCATGGTCGAGAAACACGCAGAACTTGGGGATATCGCGTTTGGTCGACGGGTCGGTGGCGATCACTTTGAGCAGGCCGCCGGGCACCAGGTCACGGATGTGCTGGTGCAGCATCATCACCGGCTCCGGGCAATTGAGACCGGTGGCGTCGAGGGTGCCATCGACCGGGGTATCGATCATTTCACTCATGATTCACTCCTGAAACTGGCCGGCATTGTCGCGCATTGCCGGGTATTCGGTCATCTATGGCGTTACGCCACACCCTATGTAGGAGCTGTCGAAGGCTGCGATCTTTGCTTTTTAAGATCAAAAGATCGCAGCCTGCGGCAGCTCCTACAGGGGTTTTGCGGTGTATCAGCGGGATTTGGCTTTCTTGGTGTCGTGACGGCGCAAATGGCAGGTCACTTCTTCGCGGTCGTGATACAGCTGTTTGCAGCCGATATCGACCTTGATCCCGCGTGCCTTGAAACCATCGGCAATGCGTTCGAGCAAGCGCTTCACTTCGGCGTAACGCTGCTTCATCGGCAACTTCAGGTTGACCACCGCCTCGCGGCAATGCCCTTCGCCGATCCACTCTTCCAGCATCGCGGCATTGCGCGCCGGCTTCTCGACGATGTCGCAGACCATCCAGTCCACCGGTTGCTTGGGCTTGAAGGTGAAACCGTCTGCCATCAAATGCTGAACCAGTCCGGTATCCATCAGACTTTCAGCCATCGGGCCGTTGTCGATCGCGGTCACCAGCATGCCGCGATTGACCAGTTGCCAGGTCCAGCCGCCCGGCGCGGCGCCGAGGTCAACGCCGGTCATGTCGCTGTGCAGGCGATCTTCCCACTGATCACGCGGGATAAAGTGGTGCCAGGCCTCTTCCAGCTTCAGCGTCGAACGGCTCGGTGCTTCACGCGGGAACTTCAGACGCGGAATGCCCATCGGCCACATCGCCGAATTGCCGGCATCGGCCATGCCGAGAAACACTTCACGACCGCTCTTGAAGGTCAGCAGCAGACGCGGTTTGCTGGCGTCATCCACCAGTTTGCCGGCGCCGGTCAGCGCCTTGCGCAGCGGGCCTTCGAATTTCTTGCAGAAATTCGACAGTTCCTTGCCGTCGTTGGTGTCGACGACTTCCAGCCACAGGCTGCCGCACACCGGGAATTCGGCCATGTGCGCAAGGATCACGCTGATGCGGTCGGTTTCCGGCAAATCGATGAAAACCCCACGCGCCCATTGGCGCGGGAAGATCAATTCGGCGAAACGCTGACCGCGCATTAGGCGCTCGGCGCCGTCTTCTTCGGTGCAGACAAACTCGGCGCAGGCGGTAGCCGCTTTGGCCTTGGCGTAGCCGGCCACGTTGAGTTGCGCGGCGAGGTCGGAAATCTCCGAACAGACTTCGCCTTCGAAGCCTGGCCGGCAATGCATGAATAGGGTGTTCATTCTTACTCCTGGGCAGCGGGCGATCATTCGGCCGCCGCGCGATGCTCAGGCCTTGCGTTGAAGCAAAGCCTGTCACGAAAACCGGCGCATGATAGCCGATGTCGGAACCTTGGTTCCGCTCATAGAGTCCAGTTATTAGCCAGCTACCTAAAACAGGGCTAGGTTTAAAGCTCTATTCGTCCCCTCAATCCGTAGCCGTGCGGATTCAAAGGAGTGATCGTAATGCCGTCCCTCGATAGTCTGAAAACGCTCAAAACCCTGCAAATCGATGACAAGACCTACCACTATTTCAGTTTGCCGGATGCCGCCAAAAGCTTGGGCGACCTCGACAAGCTGCCCATGTCGCTGAAAGTCCTGCTGGAAAACCTGCTGCGCTGGGAAGATGAAAAAACGGTCACCGGCGCCGACCTCAAGGCGCTTGCCGCCTGGCTCAAGGAGCGCCGCTCCGACCGCGAAATCCAGTACCGCCCTGCCCGGGTATTGATGCAGGACTTTACCGGCGTACCCGCGGTGGTCGACCTTGCCGCCATGCGTGCGGCGATGGCCAAGGCCGGTGGCGATCCGCAGCGAATCAACCCGTTGTCGCCGGTGGATCTGGTGATCGACCACTCGGTGATGGTCGACAAGTTCGCCACCGCCAGCGCGTTCGAGCAGAACGTCGATATCGAAATGCAGCGCAATGGCGAACGTTACGCCTTCCTGCGTTGGGGCCAGAGCGCTTTCGACAATTTCAGCGTGGTGCCGCCGGGTACCGGCATCTGTCACCAGGTCAACCTCGAATACCTCGGCCGCACGGTGTGGACCAAGGATGAGGACGGCCGCACCTACGCGTTCCCCGACACGCTGGTCGGCACCGACTCGCACACCACCATGATCAATGGTCTCGGCGTGCTCGGCTGGGGCGTCGGCGGGATTGAGGCGGAAGCGGCGATGCTCGGGCAACCGGTGTCGATGCTGATTCCAGAAGTGATCGGTTTCAAACTGACCGGCAAGCTCAAGGAAGGCATCACCGCTACCGACCTGGTGCTGACCGTCACGCAAATGCTGCGCAAGAAAGGTGTGGTCGGCAAGTTCGTCGAGTTCTACGGTGACGGCCTCGCCGACCTGCCGCTGGCCGACCGCGCGACCATCGCCAACATGGCCCCGGAATATGGCGCGACGTGCGGCTTCTTCCCCGTTGACGACGTAACGCTGGAATACCTGCGCCTGTCCGGCCGGCCACCGGAAGTGGTGAAACTGGTCGAGGCCTACACCAAGGCTCAAGGCCTGTGGCGTCTACCCGGTCAGGAACCGGTGTTCACCGACAGCCTGGCGTTGGACATGGGCAGCGTCGAAGCCAGCCTCGCCGGGCCGAAACGCCCGCAGGATCGCGTTTCGCTACCGAATGTCGCACAAGCGTTCAGCGACTTCATGGATCTGCAATTCAAACCCACCAGTAAAGAAGAAGGACGTCTGGAAAGTGAGGGCGGTGGCGGCGTCGCGGTGGGCAATGCCGATCTGGTCGGCGAAACCGAATATGAATATGAAGGCCACACTTATCGCCTGAAAAACGGCGCCGTGGTCATCGCCGCGATCACGTCCTGCACCAACACCTCGAACCCGAGCGTGATGATGGCCGCCGGCCTCCTGGCGAAAAAAGCGGTGGAGAAAGGCCTGACCCGCAAACCTTGGGTGAAGAGTTCGCTGGCACCGGGTTCGAAAGTGGTCACCGACTACTACAAGGCTGCGGGGTTGACGCAATACCTAGATCAGCTCGGCTTTTCCCTGGTCGGCTATGGCTGCACCACTTGCATCGGCAACTCCGGGCCGCTGCCGGAACCGATCGAGAAAGCCATCCAGAAAGCTGATCTCACCGTCGCTTCGGTGCTCTCCGGCAACCGCAACTTCGAAGGCCGCGTGCATCCATTGGTGAAAACCAACTGGCTGGCCTCACCGCCGCTGGTGGTCGCCTATGCCCTGGCCGGCAGCGTGCGCAGCGACATCAGCAGCGAACCGCTGGGCGAAGATCAGCAAGGCAATCCGGTGTACCTGCGCGATATCTGGCCGACCAGCAAAGAGATCGCCGACGCGGTCAATCAGGTCAGTACGGCAATGTTCCACAAGGAATACGCCGAAGTGTTCGCCGGTGATGAACAGTGGCAAGCCATCGAAGTGCCGCAGGCGGCGACGTATGTGTGGCAGGACGATTCGACTTACATCCAGCATCCGCCATTTTTCGACGACATTTCCGGCCCGTTGCCTGAAATCAAGGATGTCAAAGGTGCACGAGTGCTGGCCCTGCTGGGTGATTCGGTGACCACCGACCATATCTCCCCCGCCGGCAACATCAAGGCCGACAGCCCGGCCGGGCGTTATTTGCGCGAAAAAGGCGTGGAGCCACGGGACTTCAATTCTTACGGTTCACGGCGTGGCAATCATGAAGTGATGATGCGCGGCACCTTCGCCAACATCCGTATTCGCAACGAAATGCTCGGCGGTGAAGAAGGTGGCAACACGATCTACATTCCGACCGGCGAAAAACTGGCGATCTACGACGCGGCGATGAAGTATCAGGCTTCGGGAACGCCGCTGGTGGTGGTTGCCGGGCAAGAATATGGCACCGGGTCCAGCCGTGACTGGGCGGCCAAAGGCACCAATCTGCTGGGAGTCAAAGCGGTGATCGCGGAAAGCTTCGAGCGAATTCACCGTTCCAATCTGGTGGGCATGGGCGTATTGCCGCTGCAGTTCAAGCTTGATCAGAACCGCAAGAGCCTCAATCTCACCGGCAAGGAAACCTTTGAAATCCAGGGTCTGACCGGCGTCGAGCTGATACCGCGGATGAATCTGCCGCTGCTGATCACCCGTGAGGACGGGCGCCAGGAGAAGATCGAGGTGTTGTGCCGGATCGATACGTTGAATGAGGTGGAGTACTTCAAGTCGGGCGGGATTCTGCATTACGTCCTGCGCCAATTGATCGCCTCGTAACGCACAAACCAAAGTAGGAGCTGCCGCAGGCTGCGATCTTTTGATCTTGCTTTTAAAAGCCAAAGTCAAAAGATCGCAGCCTGCGGCAGCTCCTACATACAGGCGAAAAAAAACCCGCCGAAGCGGGTTTTTCCCAAGACCATTATCGACTCCCTGTCGGCAGCGATCCTTGCAAATGGTCGATCATCCTTGATCCTGAAACACTCCCTGTGTCTCAGTTGATGTGTGTAGATTACGCGGTGGATCCAATCGCCAATAGTCGTAAAAGCTACCAGCGCGTGTAGGACATTCGCCATAGCAACCCTTCCGAAAACCCTTAGCCGTGTCATGCAGAAAGCATGGAAGCCACGATCTAAGCGACTTTCAGCGGCCCTGAGGCCTGCTTCCAGCACCACCGTGCACATAGCCGGCTATCGCTGTCGTTCAGGCAAGACTCGAAGGTCTCAACCACCGTCACGCTCGCGGGCCTTGGCGCTCTCAGCAAGAAACTGTTCGAGCCGGCTCAACTGCTCCTCCCAGCCACGGCTGTCCATGTAATACGCCTCTTTCTGGCGAATGTCAGGAATGTGCGCGAAGCCGGATTCGGACACTTTCAGCAACGTACCGCTCTCGAAGTCTTCCAGCTCGAACCTGACCAGCGTAGTCGGCTCCTGTGAATAGTCGATCTTCGGATTGACCGCATACGGATGCCAGCGAAACGAAAACAACTGCTGCGGCTCGACCCGCTCGATCAGCACGTTCCACAACACGTGTTCATAACCCGGATACGTGACCTGCCCTTGCGTCCATTCACCGGCAATAAAACGCCTGCCCTCCAGCGCCACCCCAAACCACTGGCCAAACGCCTCGGCATCGACCAATGCACGCCAGACATGCGAACGCGGCGCCTTGAGCGTGATTTTGCGTTCGAAACTATTGGGTACTGGTTTCATACGTCACCTCCTGTTTTGAACACTAGGCCTGTATGACCACATGTCCAATGTGAAGTTGTATCAAGGCGGTGCAGTCATTCATCAGCAAAGACACATCAAGCTGCACTTTTTGACCGTTGCTGTGATGGATCCAGGCACCCTCCGCCCAACGAAACTGTTACCTTCTCCAGCGAATTTGAATCTACAAGGACGAATCATGCCGCCATCCCTCGCTGAACGTTACCGCGGAGCCCTGCTCGGTCTTGCGTGCGGCGACGCTGTCGGTACTACGGTTGAGTTCAAACCACGGGGATCATTCCCACCATTGACCGATATGGTCGGCGGTGGCCCGTTCCACCTCAAGCCAGGGCAGTGGACCGATGACACTTCCATGGCCCTCTGTCTGGCAGAAAGCCTGCTGAACAAGAATGGATTCAACGCTGCCGATCAGATGGGGCGCTACCTCAACTGGTGGCAATGGGGTTACCTCAGTTCGACCGGTGAATGTTTCGATGTCGGCATGACCGTCAGCCAGGCGCTCGCGCAGTATCAACAAACCGCTGATCCCTTCGCCGGCTCGACCGACCCGTGCAGCGCCGGCAACGGTTCGCTGATGCGTCTGGTGCCGGTGGTGCTGTTCTACTTTCCCGATGCCCGGAAAATCCAGAGCTTTGCCGCCGACAGTTCGCGAACCACCCACGCAGCACCTGAAGCCATCGAATGCTGCCAATTGTTGGCCGGGTTGATTGCCAGAGCGCTTGAAGGCGCAAGCAAAGCAGAACTGCGTCAGTTGCCTTTCGCCAGCTTCTCGCAATCCAAGGTCGCCGCCATTGCGCATGGCGAATACCTCGTTCTGTCCGAGACGGACATCAGAGGCAATGGCTACAGCGTGCAGTCCCTGGAAGCGGCGCTGTGGTGCTTTCACCAGACGGACAGCTTCGAAGCGGCCATTTTGCGAGCGGCCAACCTGGGGGATGACGCCGATACCACCGCTGCGATCACCGGTCAGTTGGCCGGCGCCTATTACGGCGTGCGGGGCATTCCTGCACATTGGCTGGAAAGGCTGCACGATGGTGAAGAGATTGCGGCCATCGCCGACCGTTTGCTCGACGCCTCCCGAATGCGCCTGCCTGAATAAGTGCGAAGCAGCCGCTACACTGCTCGGCACTTATCTTCGATACAGCGAGACTTGACCATGTCCCCACGCCTGCTTCTGGCTCTCACGCCCTTTCTGTTCACTCCCCTCGCCCACGCCGCCGTGGACTGTGCAAATGCCAGCGATCAAGCGACGATGAATCAGTGCGCCGGGCAAGACTTCAAAGCGGCGGACAAAGAGTTGAACACCGTGTATCAACAGATCATCGGGCGCTTGAAGGACAACCCGGATGGCAAGAAGCTGTTGGTCAGCGCGCAGCGGGCGTGGCTCGGGTTTCGGGATGCCGAGTGCAAGTTTTCATCGTCGGGAGTTACTGGCGGGAGCGTTTATCCATGGGTTTACAGCAGTTGTCTGACAGGGGTGACCAAGCTGCGGGTTGAGTCGCTGAAACAGTATTTGAAGTGTGAAGAAGGTGACATGAGCTGCCCGGTGCCTGGGGCCTGATTTTTTGCGGCGGCTTTGAGGATCCTTCGCGAGCAGGCTCGCTCCCACATTGGAACGCATTTCAAATGTGGGGGGCGGAGAACATCTTTCACCTTTACGGAATTTGATGACGAGCACACTGACAGACCTGCTGAAATGGCGCTATGCAACGAAAAAGTACGACCCTTCCCGGACGGTGTTCGATGAAAAAATCGAGCGCATTCTGGAGGTGGTACGGCTAACGCCGACATCAAGTGGACTGCGGCCCTTTGAATTGCTCGTAGTGACCAATGCAGAGTCTTGGCTCGGCTCTGATCGCTGCGGCATTTGAAGAAGTCGACGCGACACCGATGGAAGGTTTCGACCCGGCAGCCATCGATGAAATCCTCGGACTCACGGCCCGCAACTTGCGCGGTGTAGTGATTCTGCCGCTAGGGCATAGAGCAACTGAGGGAGACTGGTTGGTCAACTTGAAAAAGGTTCGCCGCTCGCGGGAAAACTTCATTACCGAGATCAAGTAAGACCGGTTAGAGCGGGGACTGAAGCATGCTTGTGGCGCATGCCCCCCGCTCCAATCATTCGCTGAACCCGTCATCGATATCAGCGTTCACCGCGTGGGTCGCGCCTCTCCCTGCTCTCGACTTGCTTCGAACTCGAGAGTCTATCGACATTGAAATCCCCGCAAATCGATTGAACTGAGGTTCATTCTATGGCCTCTGCGTCCGATGCTAACAACGCCCTTCACAAAACAAGAACAATTTATTATTGCCATTCGATAATTTTACATCGAGAATTAGTCATTCCCAATGACACCGCAAGGATTTTTCATGAGTACTCGTAACAACGGATTGGCACTGCAGCGCATGCATTGGGTCGGACTACTGGCAGCGATTCTTGTCTGGGTCTTAGGGGTGACCGAGGTCGGTGGCAACGCGTCGATCTGGTTCTTCCAAACGGATGAAATGCTCGCAGCTCTGCTCTACGCCTTCGCCGAAAACTCGCCGCAATTACTTGACCCGTTTGTCGAAGGCGCCCTGCTTGCTCCCGATACATGGCTCTCGCCACTGGTCACTGCGCTGCTTGTCGTTTTGGATTTCCTGCCCGTCCTGCTTTCGACCTACGTGCTCTGGCTGACAGGGTTGTTTTTCCTGCGCTTGTCCCGCGGCGAAACCTGGACCGAGCGCAACATCAAGGTGCTATGGCGAGTGGGGATTCTTTGCATCATTTCTCCGGCCGCCTACCCACTGGTAGAGACTTTGCAAGGTTTGGCCCTGTCTATTGATCTACCGCCAGGGGATCGTATTTTTCAGTTCTCGATCGGCCTGTCTTCCACTTCTGCCTATGAGATTGTCAAAGGCGTATTGCTCTGTTTGTTTTCAATTATCATGCGCGATGCAAAAGTACTCAGCGATGAGCAAAGCCAATACATATAGAACAACACAATGACCATTATCGTCCGCCTTGACGTTGTCATGGCCACGCAAAAAATTCGCTCGAAAGAGTTGGCCAGCCTGCTGGGCATCACCGAGGCCAATCTGTCATTACTGAAGAATGGCAAGGTCAAGGGCGTGAAGATGGCCACCCTGGACAAGCTCTGCGCAGCACTCGATTGCCAGCCAGGCGATTTGCTGGAATACCAGAAAGACTGAGCCTTGCGCAGGCGTGCAAGTTAATTGTCGCCAGTCCACACCGTTTAACTCTTATTCAATCCTTAGTTTGTAAGGCGGCTTTGTCATGACCCGGTTTTTACTTTGCGCGCTGTTTTTACTGACAGCGTTGATCAGCGGCTGCGCCACGCAAATGGACGTAGCGCTAAATGCGACACCCGATCCGGACTATCATTTTGACCGAAAGGCGACTGTGCTGGTGACGTCTGCGAGTGGCAGCGACGAAAACGCTCTTAATGCCCGCTATTATCTTCGCGACATGGTTAACGCGCTGAAAGACAGGGGTTTCCAGGAGGTCTATACCGACGCCAGTCTGCCGAAAAACCACGCGCCGATAAAAATGACTGTCAGCCTCGATATTGGCAGTCGACAAGTGACTTACCGCTATACCGCCACCGACTATGGGCAAGTTCCGACCAGCACCTCTACCGTGTGCAAGACCAGCAAGAAAAAAGACGACCGACTGACCTGTACGAGTAAACCGAACACCACCTATGGCCCGGTAGGGACCTCGGAGCGCACCGGTTACACCACGCTCAGCACCTTCGTTGCCACTGCCCGCGACGAAGTCAGTAAGCGCCCGGTCTACCTGCTTCGCGCGTCGTCCTATAACGAAGACTGCCAATCCACCAAGGTTGAAGCCTTTCTGGTGGAACAAGGCTTGCAGAACCTGAACTTCGAGGATCGCGTGCAGCGCAACTACACCGTCACGATGCCCGAGGGTTACAGCTGCAAATAGTCTTTGCAAGACAGTTCACAGTAGCGGTTCAGCTTGCATGAGCCGCTACTGTGAACTGTTGAAGGTTAAACGTGCGGGTCACCCGGCGCTTTCGTCGGCGCAGCGTATTGCGGCTTGAGATGGCCGTCCTGATCAAGCAGCCAGGCGTCCATGATCTGCCGCACCACAGGGCCGGCAACACGACCACCGGCCTCGCCGTTCTCAATCATCACCGAAATCGCAATCTTCGGATGCTCGGCCGGCGCGAAGCCGACGAACAAGGCGTTATCACGATGGCGCTCCAGGGTTTTCTCGCGGTTGTAGCGCTCGCCCTGCTTGATCGCCACCACTTGCGCGGTACCACTCTTGCCAGCGATGCGATATTGCGCACCGGCCGCGGCCGCACGCGCGATACCTCGCGCATCGTGCATTACCATCTGCATACCGTGATTGACCTGCTCCCAGTCTCGCGGATCCTTGAGCAGGATGTTCGGCATCGGATGTTCGTCGACAGGAGCGACACCGTCGACGGTCTTGGCCAGGTGCGGCCGGTTCCATACACCTTTGTTGGCGATCAATGCCGTGGCCTGAGCCAGTTGCAGCGGCGTGACCTGCATGTAGCCCTGGCCGATGCCAAGGATAACCGTTTCGCCCGGGAACCAGGCCTGACGGCGGGTCGCGCGCTTCCACGCTTGCGATGGCATCAGGCCGGGCGACTCTTCAAACATGTCCAGCGAGACCTTCTCACCCAAGCCGAACATTGCCATGTAATCGTGCAGGCGATCGATGCCGAGCTTGTGCGCAAGGTCGTAGAAATAGGTGTCATTGGAACGCATGATCGCCGCGTCCATGTCCACCCAGCCGTCGCCACTGTGGTTCCAGTTGCGGTACTTGTGATCGAAGTCCGGGAGTTGGTAATAACCGGGGTCAAAGACGCGCGTCTGCGGTGTTACGACGCCGGCGTCGAGGCCGGCGATTGCCACTTCTGGCTTGATCGTCGAGCCCGGTGCGTAGAGCCCGCGCAGCACACGGTTGAACAGCGGCCTGTCGATCGAATCTCGCAGTGCCGAGTATTCCTTGGAGCTGATACCGGTGACGAATAAATTCGGATCGAAGCTCGGATTGCTAACCATGGCCAACACCTCGCCCGTCGACGGATCGAGCGCTACCACTGAACCACGACGATCACCCAGAGCGGCTTCGGCGGCTTCCTGCAGTTTGATATCGAGGCTCAGGACGATGTTCTGGCCCGGGACCGGGTCGGTATGTTTGAGCACACGGAGTACGCGACCTTGAGCGTTGGTCTCCACTTCTTCGTAACCGACGTGGCCGTGTAATTGCGCCTCGTAGAAGCGTTCGATGCCGGTTTTGCCGATGGATTGCGTACCGCGATATTCGACCGAGTCGAGGCTCTTCGACTCTTTTTCATTGATCCGCCCGACGTAGCCGATCGAGTGGGCGAAATGCGCGCCGAGCGGGTAATGCCGGACGAACTGGGGTTCGACATCGAGGCCCGGGAGGCGGAACTCATTGACGGCCAATACAGCGATTTGCTCTTCCGTCAGCTCATAGAACAGCGTCACCGGCGTAAACGGGTGACGGGACTGCTTCATGGCTTTATCGAAGACTGTACGATCTTCTGCAGGCAAGTGCAGGAGGTTGATGACCTCGTCCAGTTCTTGATTGACGTCGGTGGCGCGCTCGCGGGTGATGGTCAGGTTGAAACTGGGGCGGTTATCGGCGAGCAAGACGCCGTTGCGGTCGTAGATCAAGCCGCGTGTCGGCGGGATTGGCAATACGTGGACGCGGTTGTTTTCGGAGATCGTGGAATGGTAGTCGAACTCCACCACCTGGAGGATGTACAGGCGCACGACAAGGGCGCAGCTGATGGCGAAAACGAACAAGGCGCAGGCGATCAACCGTTTGTTGACCAGGCGCGTCTCTTTTTCGTGGTCTTTGATCGGGATGGGTTCAGGCATTTCTACAGCAACTCTTTGACATAAATGAGTGCCGATCCGTGGGCATGACATCAGTCCGTTAAAAAAAACGAGCTGCACCATACCAAAAACTGCCCGGTCATTTCAGAAGGAATTTCCCCAATGGCCATTTCTTGCGACAGCTGGGACAGCGTTGTCCTGTGAAAACTTTCCCGCGGGCAAAACAAAACCCCAACTGCTTTCGCAATTGGGGTTTCGGAATTTAATCTTGACGATGACCTACTCTCACATGGGGAAACCCCACACTACCATCGGCGATGCATCGTTTCACTGCTGAGTTCGGGATG